>CAVPEL010000006.1:0-1060143 GCA_963703505.1 uncultured Actinomycetota bacterium
CTCGCTGGGCGAGTTCTTCGCGCTTGCGGCCTCGCTCAAGCACCTGGCGACCTTCACCGGCAACGCCAAGGCGCAGGTGCTGGCGGACACACTGGATGCCGCCACTGGGACCTTCCTCGAGAACGACAAGTCCCCGGGGCGGGCGCTCGGCACCATCGACAACCGCGGCAGCCACTTCTACCTCGCCCTCTACTGGACGCAGGAACTGGCCTCGCAGCAGGCGGACCCCGAGCTTGCGGCGGCGTTCGCGCCCGTCGCCGAGGCCCTGGCCGCGGCTGGACGACATCGTGGCCGAGCTGCTGGCGGTGCAGGGGCGGCCCGCGAGATCGGCGGCTACTACCGACCGGACGTGGAGCTCGTCGAGGGCGTGATGCGTCCGTCGCGGACGTTCAACGAGATCATCGACGCCATCGGCTGACGACAGATCGATGAGAGGGGCGGATGCTGCGGCATCCGCCCCTCTTCGCATCCGTCGCCCCCGTCCTACCCTGGGGTCGCCGCACGCAGGGAAAGGGCGGCCGGTGCTTGAGCACGGTCGCGGCTCAGGGGGTCAGGGGGTCAGTGGACCCACACCTCGGTGCCGCGAGCAGTCCAGTCGTAGACGAACTTGGCGTCGCCGTCCCACATGTTCACGCAGCCGTGGCTCTGCGGGAAGCCCAGCTGCGAACGAAGCGAGTTCGCGCCGTGGAAGCCGATGTCCGGCGCGAACCAGGTCACCCACGGCACGTCGCGCACACAGTACGGGGCGCCCTCGAAGCAGCCCATGCTCTGCACCTGCGAATAGCCGTTGACGGTGAACCGCCCTGCCGGGGTGGGCGTCCCTGCGAGTCCGGACGAGATGGTCAGCTCTTTGACGACCCGGTCGTTCTCGAAGAGGACGGCACGTTGCGTGCCGAGGTTCACCTCGATGCGACGCGCCAGTGCGGTCGTGGCGAACGCGGTCTCAGTCACCGGAAGCTCGTAGACGGCATTGCCGGCGGCCAGCTGCTCGGCGTAGTCGTTCGCGACGTTCGAAGTGTCGCCGAGCACGCGCCCGGTCACGCCGGAGACCTCTTCGCGGAGAACCTCACCGGAGCTGTTGGTGATCACCGTCGCGTTGACGGGATCGCGGTCGACCGCTTCGGCCAGACCGCCCATGGCGTTCTGGATGGCCGCCGCGTCGGCGGAGATGTCGAACGTGCCCTGGTCGGTCGGGGTGATGGTGAGCCACGAGGCGACGGTGGCGGCATCCATCGGCGCGACGCGCTCGGCGCCGACGTAGAAGCCGGCAGCGGAGAGCATGCCGTTCAGCGTGCCCGCCGTCGACTCGGCGACATCGGTGGGGATCGCGGCGGGGATCGCGGCGGCGGTCGCCTCGACCTCGACGCGCGTCTGACCAGCGGCGAACGCCTGCTCGAGGGCTTCCCCTACGGTGGCGACGTCGATCCCCGTTCCCTCTTGGGCGGGGGTTACGACGTAGGCTCCGGCCGCGGGGTCGAAGGCGAGGGTGGCGTCGACGGGGTCGACGTAGAGATCGGGAGCGGCGGATCGCAGCGCGCTCGTGGCGGCGATGGCGTCCACCTGGACGGCGACGTCCGCGGGGGCGGCGAACCACGAGCCGGGATTCCACAACGGGTGCTCCGCGAAGGCGGCGTCGGCAAGACTGCGCGCCTCGACCGACGCGCCGAGGTCGGCGCCGGTGACCTCGGCGTCGGCACCGTCACCGGTCAGTACGATCGTCGTCTCGGCGAGTCGCTGCGAGATGGCGTCGGCGGCCGCGCCCGGGGTGAGCCAGCCGACGGAGACACCGCCGACGGCAGTGCCGGGCGCGATGAGGATGAGGGAACTCACCACCATGCCCACGGCGACAGCGCCGGCGCCCAGCCCGATCCACGGCCCTTGCGGCTCTTCTTCGGCTGCGGTTCGACAGGCGCCCACGCGTAGGTCGGCTCGTCCGTACCGCCGCCGTCAGCGACACCGAGGTCGTCGACGGGCGCGCTGTTGCTGGGGCGCTCCGGGGTCGCCTGGCAGCGCCCCATCGGCGCCCGGCTTGGTTGCCAGATCCGTCACAACTACACCCCCCGGCTGTGAGCAACGTTGATCCCATGGTCAGGGACGCGTCCGGGAGAGTGCGCAACGGTCTGATCGCGCGCTGAGCCTGCGGCCGCGGCGGGGTCAGGGGGCGCAGAGCTCCTGGAACTGCTCGCTCGTGGATTGGAAGCTCGTCGCGAGTTCCTCGAGCTCGCCGAGCCGCGAGGTGTCGCCCTCGACGATCGCGGACATCACCTCGGACATCTCGGCGAACATCGCTTCCAGCGAGGGCAGGAGCGGGGCGACTTCCTCGTTGGTGATCTTCGACGACAGCTCACCCAGACGCTCTGCAGCGACCTCCATGGCATCGACCACTGCTGTCGGGTCTTCGGCTTCGACGTTCTCGAACTCGGAGGTCGCGTCCTCGATGGTGTCCTGCACCAGCTGGCACGCATCGGCGGTGGACTGAGGGCCGCCGTCCTGCTGCGGCGCGGTACTGGATCCTGTGCCGCCGCTCGCGGTGGGGGAGGTGCCGGCGGGTGCCCCCGTGCAGGCGGTCAGCCCGAGCACGGCGATCGCGGCGATGGCGAGTGCGGCGACCCGGCGGGAGAGAGGCGACGTGCGCATTCGTCCACTGTAGGCGACAGCATCCACCAGGGAGCGGGGTGCGCGGCGTGCGCTTACGTGGCCCCGTCGTGTAACGGTTTTGTAGACGCGCTTTGCAAATCCGTCCGGCCTCTTGCGGGACGTTAGTTCGTAAGCTCTACTAACAAACATGTCAGCGCCCGACTTCCCTCGCAGCCACTCCACTCTCGAGCCGCCCGCGTCCGTGGGTGTCAGCGGACGGGCTTTCGGACCGCGCCGGACGCTGCGCCAGGGAGCCAAGGTGCTGCCCGAGCACGCGCGCGGGCACAACCGCTCGCTCGTGCTGCAGACGCTGTTCCACGAGGGGGCGATGAGCCGGGCGGATCTCGTCGCGAGACGGGGCTCACGCGCGTCACGATCTCCGACCTCGTCGCCGGGTTGATCGCCGACGGGTTCGTCGCCGAGATGGGCCTCGCGAGTCGTCCGGCCCGGGTCAGCCCGCGATCCTCGTCGACCTCGACCGCACCGGCCACCGCATCGTCGGCGTCGATCTCTCCGGCAGCGACCTGTTCATCGGCGCGGTGCTCACCCTCGACGGCGACATCGTCGTGCGGCGCACGAGCGCACTCCCCGCCGCCGAGGTCCTCGTCGAGACGGTCGTCCAGCTCGCTCGCGGACTGGTCGCCGACTCGCATGCGCCCGTGCTCGGCGTCGGCGTCGGCACACCCGGTGTCGTGGACGACCACGGGACCGTCGTCACCGCCCCGAACCTCGGGTGGGCGGGGTTCGACCTCGAGGGGGAGCTGGGTCGGGCGCTGCGGATGCCGGTGCTCGTGGCCAACGATGCGAATGCCGCGGTCCTGGCCGAGTACACCTTCGGCGGCGCCGGCGATGACGTGCTCTTGGTGAAGGTCGGCCGCGGCGTCGGCTCCGGCCTGCTGGCCGGGGGGCAACCGATGCGGGCAGCCGCTTCGCCGCCGGCGAGATCGGTCACGTCACGGTCGGCACCGACGGCGGACCGGTCTGCGCCTGCGGAAAGGTCGGATGTCTCGAGGCGTGGCTGTCGGTTCCGGCGCTGTCCTCGCGGCTCGCTCCGCGCGCGAGAACCGGGACGGGGTCCTCCGTGACGCGGGCGAGCGGCTCGGCATCGCGCTCGCGCCGGTGGTGGGCGCGCTCGATCTGTCGGAGATCGTGCTCTCCGGCCCCGCCGACCTGCTCGACGGGGTGCTCGCGCGCGCCACCGAGGCCACGCTCCGCTCGCGCACTCTCGCGCCGTTCCGTGACGGCGTACGGGTACGGATGAGCACCAAGGGCGAGGACATCGTCCTGCGAGCGCGCTGGCCGTCATGGTGCTCTCCGGAGACTCGGAGTGTCGTAGCGCGGCCCTGCCGGGCCGCGGCCCCAAGAACCGTCGGATGGGTCGTCCGCCCTTTCGCTCACCCGATGAGAGAACACGAAGGACAACACCATGAACAAGTCCCTCGGAGCCGTCGCGCTCGTGGGCTGGGCGCCTCGTGCTGGCCGCGCTCGGCGGCGGCGATGCCCCCAGCGACGCCACGACCCGCAGTTCCGCGTCTGGCTCGTCGGCACCGACACCCCCCACACCGCACGCGACCATCTCATCGACACCTTCGCGGCGGAGAACGCGGGCTCGACCCTCATCGTCGAGGAGCAGCCGTGGACCGGGCTCAGTGACACGCTGTCGACGACTCTCGTCCAACGACTCGCCCGACATCGTCGAGGTGGGCAACACCCAGGCGCCCGCGTTCACTCGATGCGGCGGGCTCTTCGACCGACTCGACCGACCTCGCCGAGGAGCTCGGCGGATCTGATCTGCTCCCGGGCTGGTCGATGCCGGCACCTACGACGATTCGCTCTATGCCGCCCCGTATTACCGGGCGGTCGCATCGTGTTCCACACACCGCAGCACGTCGGCGGGGGTGGCGGTGCCGCGACGCTCGACGAGTACGTCCGGCAGGGCGCGGCGCTGACGCCGGACACGCTCTCGGGCGTTCTACGCTCTCCCGGGCAAGGACTGGTACAACGCGCTCCCGTACGTCTGGGCGCACGGCGGTGAGGTCGCCGTGCCGGGCGACGACGACACGTGGGACGCGCGGTTCGCGAGCGACGCGTCCCTGCGCCCGGCCTCGCGCAGGTCCAGGAGGTGTATCCACCACGGCCTCACACGCCCCGGCCGACGGCGATGAGACCGACACGCGGTGCCGTTCTGCACGGGTGACGGTCGACTACCTGTCGGCGCCGGGGTGGGTCGGTGGTCGATCCTGTCGCGGACGCGCACCCGAGCCCAGGGTGGCCGACACCTACGGCCGGTCTGGCACGCCTTCGCCTTGCCCGGCCTCGACGGCGGGCGAGCCGCGCACGGTCTTCGCCGGCGGCTCGAACGTCGCCGTCGCGCGCGAAGTCGCCGTCTCCGGAGCTCGCCAGGTCGGCGCTGGTCGTGCTCTGCGGACGGATACCAGCCGCTCCTCGCCGAGGCGGACTGACCGCCGGGACTCGCTCCGCGGCGCTCGTCGCTGCGCGACGATGGATCTCGCGGCTCATCGCCACCGCGTCGCCAACTCGAAGCTCACGCCGTGCGCCCCCAGTGGGGGGAGGTGGAGGCCGCAGGGTCATTCCGGACCCGCTCGTCAACATCGCCCACGGCGGCGACGTCACCTCGCTCACCGAGGCGCTCGATCCGAAGATCGAGTCGATCCTGAACAGTAGCGCAGACGAGACGTCACGGGGTGACCGACACCGACACCCCGTCCGAGCCGCGACCATCGCGCGCGCAGCGTTGCGACACCCGCACCGCACGCGAGCGGACCCCGGCACCGGGGCGTGAAGCGCGTGGCTCCGGCTCCTGCTCGCACCCGTCGCTCGTCATTCTGGGCGTGATCGTCGGGTGCCCGCTCGTGCTCATGGTCGTGCAGTCGTTCCCCGACTTCAGACGTCCAGATCAGGTGCGGCGCCCGCGGCCGGCCTTCGTCGGGTTCCACAACTACCTGCGGTGTCTTACTCGCGGATTCCCCGCCGTCCTGATGCGCAGGTGCTCGGCCTGATCGTCGTCCTGACCGTGCTGTTCATCGGGGCGGCCATTCCTCGTCGCTGTCCTGATGACCCGCCTCGGGCGGGCTGCGGGTGGTCGTCTCGGTCTGCCTGCTCCTGGCCTGGGCGATGCCGGCGCTCACCGCGACGGTCGTGTGGGGGTGGATCTTCGACACGCAGTACGGCGTCGTCAACGCCCGCTCTCGCGGTCACCGGCACGCGACTGGACGGATCACTCGTGGCTGATCGACCCCGGTCGCTTCTTCTTCGTCGTCGCGATCGTCGTCGTGGGGAGCGCATCCCGTTCGTCGCGTTCTCGGTGTACGCCGCGCTCGGACAGGTGCCGGGCGACGTCGTCGAGGCGGCGTCGCTCGACGGTGCACGGGGCCTGAAGCGGTTCCGCTTCGTCGTCTTCCCCTATCTGCGCATCGTGCTGGTGGTCTCCTGGTGCTGCAGATCATCTGGGATCTGCGGGTGTTCGCACAGGTCTACGCGCTGCAGTCGCTCGGCGGCGTCGCTCCGACACCAACATCCTCGGCGCGTACATGTTTCGCAGGCGTCCGGTGACTTCGGCGCCACGGTGCGATCGGCGTCGTCGTGGCCATCCTGCTCCTCGGCTCTCCGGCGGCTACGTGCGCTCGACTCTGAAGGGAGACGAGGTGTGAGCACTCAGATCAACGCCGGCACCCAGCTCGGCACCATCGGCGTCGAGGAGGTGCTCGGCGAGCCGGACGCGTCAAGACGCCTCGGCCGGGGTGCTCGAGGCTCGCCGATCCGCCTCGCCGGGTCCTGGGCGGACGGTCCTCAACATCGCCGCGCTCGTCGTCTTCGTCTGCTCGGTGTTCCCCGTCTATTGGATGGTGAACATGTCGCTCCTCCCGGCGTCCGGTCATCAGACCGCAGCCCCATCCTGGTCCCGGTCGAGTTCACGTTGCGCAAGCTCGTGCCGCGTGCGACTCGCGAGGCGGTCCTGGGGGACCGCTCCGGGGGACTCCTGACCGCGATGCTCGTCACCCTCGGGGTGCGATCGCCGCTCTCGTGTTCGCCTTCCTCGCCTCCGTGGCGGTCTCGCGCTATCGCTTCCGGGGCCGGCGGAGCTTCATCGTCTCCGTGCTCGTCATCCAGATGATCCCCGGCGAGGCGATGTCTCCACGCTTACGGGTGCTCGATGACTGGCGCCTGATGAACACGATGCTCGGACTCTCCTTCGTGTACCTCGCCGTCGTGCTCCCCTTCACGATCTGGACGCTGCGTGGCTCCGTCGCCGGCGTCCAGGCGATCGAAGAGGCGGCGATGATCGACGGCTGCTCCACGTCGGGGCATTCTGGCGGGTCACCTTCCCGCTGCTCGCTCCGGGGCTCGTCTCCACCGGCGTCTTCGCCTTCATCCAGGCGTGGAACGAGTTCATGTTCGCGCTCGTGATCATAAAGGAGTCGCCAGACGCCTCCCCATCTGGCTCGAACTCGTTCCGGTCGGCGACCGAGGCCACCGACTGGGGTGCGGTGATGGCGGGCTCGACGCTCACCTCGATCGCCGTCGTGCGTCTTCTCCTCATCGTGCAGCGGCGCATGACGGGTGGGCTGGTGGCGGGGGCGGTGAAGGCGATGCGCACGGCGACCGCGCCGCCTCCGACGGGGGAGCGGCCGATGAGGGTCGGACTGGACGTCGGCGGCACCAAGACCGACGCTGTGGCCGTGGCCGACGACGGGACCATCCAGGGCCGGGTGCGACTGGCCACGGGCTGGGGAGCCGAAGCGGTCACCCGCACGGTGATCGACGCGATGCACGCTCTCGGAACGGATGCCGGAATCGACCTCGACACCGTGCGCTCGGTGGGTATCGGCATCCCGGGGCAGGTGGAGCCCGGCACCGCGCGCGTCGTGCACGCGGTGAACCTGGGGGTGGAGGAGCTCGACCTGGCCGTGGCGATCGCGCCCGCGCTCGGCATCCCGGTCCAGGTGGAGAACGACGTGAAGGCCGCGGCGATCGGCGCCCACGCGCTGCGGGGGCGGGCGGGGGGGGAGCGGCTCGATGGCGTACCTCAACCTGGGCACGGGGATCGCGGCGGGCATCGTCGCCAATGGTGCCCTCTGGCGCGGCGCGCGCGGCGCGGCGGGCGAGGTCGGGCATATCTCGATCGACCCCGGCGGGCCCCGGTGTCGCTGCGGTCAGCGCGGGTGCATCGAAGCGCTCGCCGGAGGTGGGGCGATCGCGCAGCGGTGGGGCCGCGCCGGGGACTTCCCGGTGCGCGACGTGTTCGTCGCGGCGGAGGCGGGCCTCCCGCACGCACGGGAACTCCGAGCCGGTCTTGCCGCGGGCGTCGCGGCGGCGGTGCGGGTGCTCGTGCTGACGGCCGACGTCGACGTCGTCGTGATCGGCGGCGGCGTCGCACGGATCGGCGGCCCGCTGATGGCGGATGTCGCGGCCGAGCTTTCGGGCAGCGCCGAGGCATCCTCTTTCATGCGCTCGCTGCGGCTGCGCGATCGCGTCGAGCTCCTCCCCGAGGAATCGCCCGCAGCGGCTCTCG
Organism: uncultured Actinomycetota bacterium; assembly: GCA_963703505.1. Taxonomy (GTDB): domain Bacteria; phylum Actinomycetota; class Actinomycetes; order CAVPEL01; family CAVPEL01; genus CAVPEL01. Next base: position 8,171 of record CAVPEL010000006.1, read on the forward strand.
GCGCGGCCCTGATCGGGGCATCGCCCGGCACCGCTGCCGCGGCGCTCGTCCCGCGCGGCGACGCCCGGCGCGGCTAGGCTGACCCGCATGAGCGATGCCGAGACCGCGCAGCGGGACGCCCGTCTCGCATGGACGATCGGCGGATCCCTGCTGGTCGCATCCGGTGCCGCTGTCCTCATGGCACACACCTCGTACGGCTTCTTCGGCTGGCTCGCGATCGCCGGCGACATCGCGTGGTTCCTCGCCCTCCTGGTCTTCGCGTTCGGTGTTCGCGGCAGCGGCAGCGTCGTGGCCGCGCAGGTGCCCGGAGTCATCGCGCTCCTCGTCGCGGGTGCCGTTTCCGCTGCTTGTCTCCGCTGCTGTGGTGGGTGGTGCCTGCCGAGACCATGCCGCCCGGGATCGCGGTGATGCTGGGGGAGAGCACGCTGGTGGTCTCGCTCCTCGCCCTGATCGTGGCAGCCGTGACCATCGCGCGCGCCGGGGTCGCTCCAGCCGGTGCGATGGGTGCCGCTCGTGGCCGTGGCCCTCGTGGCTCTCGTGCGCCTGATCCCCTACCTCGTCGCGGTGGGCACCGCCCGTCCCGACCCCGTGCTGATGACCTCGCTCGGCCTGCTCGGATCGCTCGTCGCGGCGGCGTCGATGATCGCACTGGGGGTGCTGGCGATCGTCTTCGCGCCCCGCGACGCGCCGCGGGTCGATGCGCCGGTGCAGATCTACCCGTCGGCCTGACGCCCGCGCCGGGCGCGTGCGATCGCGGCGGCACCTCGCGGTGCATCTGCGGTCAGCGCGCGAAGACCTTGCCGGGGTTGAGGATGCCCTGCGGATCGAAGACCGCGTGATCTCGCGCTGCAGCTCCCACTGGTCCTCGCCGAGCTCATCGGCCAGCCAGCGGCGCTTCAGCACGCCGACGCCGTGTTCGCCGGTGAGGGTGCCGCCGAGCCGCAGCGCGGCCGGAAGAGGTCGTCGGCGGCGTCCCAGATGTACGGGGGCACGGCGACGCTTCGCCCCCTGCGTCGGCCGCGTCCGAGAGGTGGCGGGGAAGACGAAGTTGGGGTGCAGGTTGCCGTCGCCGGCATGAGCGATCGTCGGGATCGTGACGCCGTGCTCCCGCTCCACCCGCGCGATCTCGTCGAACATCGCGGGCAGCGCGCTGCGGGGCACCGAGACGTCCTCGATCAGGCGCGTGCCGAGCATCTCCATGGCGGGATGCATCGATCGGCGGATGGTCAGCAGCCGCTCGCCCTCGGCGGGGTCGTTCGAGACGACGACGGTGCCGCGGTTCGCGCGAAGGACTGCGGCGATGGCCTCGGCCTCGGCATCGGCGGCGGCGCCGTCGGTCTGGATGGTGAGCTGCGCTGCTCCCGGAGTCGGCGGTCGATGTCAGGTGGGTGTGGACGGCCGCGAGGGACGCGGCATCCATCAGCTCCATGATCGCCGGCTGGCACCCGACGCCGTGACCGCGGCGGATGCCTCGGCGGCGGTGCGGACGTCGGGGAAGTGGCGCGCGATCGTGCAGACGTCCCCGGGCACCGCGCGCCGCAGCTTCAGCGTGGCGCCGACGATGACGCCGAGGGTGCCCTCGGACCCGATGACGAGCGAGGTCAGGTCAAGCCCGTGACGCCCTTCACCGTGCGCCGTCCGAGCCTGAGGAGCCTGCCGTCGGCGAGGACGAGATCGACTCCCAGCACGGCATCTCGCACGACGCCGTACTTGGCGCACAGCAGCCCGCCGGCGCCGGTGGCGATGTTGCCGCCGACGGTAGAGATGGCCCGGCTGGCAGGGTCAGGCGCCCACCACAGCCCGTGCTCGGCGAGTGCGGAGTTGAGATCCGCGTTGATGATGCCGGGCTCCACGACGGCCAGCAGGTCGTCGGGACGCACCTCGAGGATGCGGTCCATGCCCCGCAGGGACAGCGCGATCTCGCCGGCCCCCGCGTTCGCCGCGCCGGCGAGGCCGGTGCCGGCGCCGCGCGTCACGACGGGGTGCCGGTCGAGGTGGCGATGCGCAGCGTCTCCTGCACGTCCTGGACCGACGCGGCATGGACGACGGCGAGCGGGCGTACCGGATGCCGCGTGCCCCGACTTGTCGGCTCGCGCGTCCTCGAGCGAGCCCGCGCCGGTGTCGACGCGGTCGCCGAGCGCCGAGCGCAGCAGCTCGACGACGTCGGGCGTCGCGCTCACGCGAAGCGGCGTCGGCCCGCGATGACGCCCACGGTGACGGCGACGACGCCGAAGACGAGGCCGATCCAGGTCTGCCCCATGCTCCACCAGGCCACCGTCGCCGAGGCGTACACGAGCAGCTCGACCAGGGCCCGGACGAACGGGTGCACGGCGAGCACGGCGCGCGGCGAGACGAAGAGCGCCCAGATCAGGATGGCGAGCACGGGGGCGCCCACGCCGACGACGATGTTCCACGGGAAGGTCCACATCGCGAAGCCCCACACCGCGAGCGTCGCGAACGCGAAGAGCTCGCAGGCGAAGGCGGCGAGGTCGATCGCTGAGAGCGGCGTCCGCGTTCCCGGCGCCGGCTCTGCCGGCTTCGCGGGGGTGACGGGAGGCAAATCGGACATGCCCGCCATTCTACGGCGCGCGGGGGTGAAGGCCGCCCGTCAGAGCAGGCTGAGCAGCCGCGCGCCACAGTGGGCCCGCCTTCTTCGGCGGCGGTGTAGCGCACCTCGACCCGCGGGTTGAGGAGGAGCTCGACCACCGTGGGGCGCAAGGACGAGCGTGACCGCACCGGTGGGATCGACGACGGCAGTGGAGCGCACGGCCCCATCCACCAGCAGTTGGACGGTGGCGCCCGGCTGGGCGGCCAACGTGACGGCGACGTTGAGCTGGATCGTGCCCTCGGTGAAGTAGGACGTGCTCGCGTGGATCGCCGGGCTGCCGCCGGGCAGAGCGGCACCCGGATCCGACGGCTCCGGATCGACGGGCGCGGGGCCGACGGGGCCGGGTCAGGATCGACTCGGTGCCGGGTTCGGGCGGCGCGGCCTCGGAGTCCACGGGCGGCGACGGTGCCACCGGTTCGGGATCCACCGGCACGGGCGTCGGGGCGACAGCGGCGGGGCGCGTCCGGCGTTCCCGCGATCGGCGCGGGAGCCGCAGGCGGGGGTGTCGCGTCACTGCTGTCGGATCGGGCGGCGTGGTCTCGGGGGAGCGGGGTCGATCGGCGTCGGCAGCGGGCTGGCGCCGCGCTGTCGATCCCCGCGCGCCGTCGGGCGGGACGTCGACGTCGACGTCGGGCAGCGCGCCGTCCGCCGACAGCTGCGACAGGGCACTCCGAGACGGAGTGGACTCGAGCAGCGGCGGCAGCGCCACGGCTGCCGCCATGACCGTGCCGACGACCACGACACCGGCGGCGGCGAGCGTCATCGTGGCACTCACGCCCGAGAAGACGCCGCCGACGGTCGCGGCGCCGGTCGTCGCGGCGCTGCCCGCCGTCATGGACCCCCCGCTCGCCGCTGCGGCGAGCGAGCCGGGGGCATCCGTCGAGCCGGTGAGCGCCGCCGCCGACGCGGACGCGATGGTCGTCGACGTCGCCGCCAGGGCGACGGCCGGGGCAGCCGCGCCGTGGAGCGAGGCGAGGTACCCCGTGGCGCCCGCGAGCCCGATGGTCAGCGGCAGAAGGACGAGCGCGAGACGGCTCCCGACCTCGTGCGCCTCGGCCGCGACGATCGTGCAGCGAGCGCACTCGGCGAGGTGCGCCTGGATCTTCGCCTCATCGCGGCGGCCGACGTTGCGCCGCGCGTAGGCGCCCAGCCGCGCAATCGTCCACTGGCAGTCGTCGGCGTCCGGCGCAGATCGCAGGTGCGCCTGGATCCACGCCTCACGCAGCCCTTCGCGGGCGCGGAATGTCAGCTGCGCCACGGCGGTCGGCTTCAACCCGAGCAGAGGTGCGATCTCGGACGGCTTCATCTGTTCGATCTCGGAGTACCACAGCACCTCCTGCCATCGCGTGGGCAGGCTCCGGAAGGCCTGATGCGTCAGTCCTCGATCGAGCGCGCCGGCGGTCGCCTGCTCGCTCGTCGCCGGATCCTCGACGGTGTCGAGGATCTCGAACGCTGTCTCGCGGCGCGCGCGGCCCCACGCGGCGGCGGTGTTGCGGATGGTGGTGAAGAGGTAGGCCCGGAACGATCCGCTCGGGCCGCCCCCCTGCAGGATCGAGCGATAGATCCGTGCGTACGCCTCCTGCACCAGGTCGTCCGAATCCGGACCGGGGGAGACGCTGCGGGCGACGGTCAGGCCGGACCGATGGTGGCGACGCCACAGCTCGCCGAAGGCGTCCGCGTCACCGGACCGGGTGCGCAGCACCAGGTCGGCGTCGCTCAGTTCGGAGGCGTCGTGAATACGCGCGCGGCCGTGCTCGGTCACATCTTCTCCGGGTGGGACGAGGGTGCGGGCTTCGGTGCAGCCGCACGGTGAGAGAACCCGCGGCGGGGAGCCGCGTCTTTGTCATTGTCCAGGGTTCGTCGTCGCTCCGCCACGAGCGCCCGGGACGAGCCGGCTTCCGTGCCCGAAAGATCTCCGTCGAACTCGCGTAATAGAACGGCGTGATGCGCGTCTCATCAAGGGGCGTCGCTGCCCGAACGACAGGGTGGCGACGCGGAATGCGCGGCTCTGGGCAGTTTCTGGGGAAACGGCCTGCGAGCGCGCATCGCCGGGGGTCATGCGGCCGCTGCGTGGGGGAGCAGCGGCCGCTCGGCCCGGCGTGCCGCGGCGGTCGGGCAGGGCCCCGGCAGCGGGCGAAGGGATGTGCGGTTCACTCGTCGTCGCCGTCGACCCACACCCGCCGCACCTGGAGGTCGTCGTCCAGGAGCACGGCGTCCGCGAGCGATCCGACCGACACGCGCCCGAGATCGGGTCTTCCGATCGCGCGTGCAGGCGTCGAGGTCAGCGCCGCGACAGCCGTCGCGAGCGGGACCCCGGTGCCGACGACCAGCCGCAGCGCCGCGTCCTGGGTGAGCGTCGATCCGGCGATCGTGCCCCCGGCGTCCAGGCGAGCGACCCCGCCGACGACCGTGACGGCGAGACCGCCCAGGCCGTAGCATCCATCGCCCGCGCCGGCGGCGGCCATCGCGTCCGTCACGAGCGCGACGCGTCCGCCCGCCGCCGCGAACACGACGCCGATCAGCTCGCCGTCGACGTGCACGCCGTCGGCGATGAGCTCGAGCGTCACCCGGGGGTCGCGCATCGCTGCGACGACCGGGCCGGGAGCGCGGTGATGGATGCCGGGCATCGCGTTGAACGCGTGCGTGAGCACCGTGGCGCCGGCGTCGAACGCGCGCCGGGCGACGGCATGGTCGGCTCCGGTGTGGCCGACCGCGGTGACGACCCCGGCGGCGACGAACCGCGCGATGGCGTCGACGGCACCGGGCAGCTCCGGCGCGATGGTGACCTGCGCGATCGTGCCCCGCCCCGCCGCGAGGAGCCGGTCGATGGATGCCGGATCCGGGGTGCGCAGCCAGGCGGCGTCGTGCGCGCCCTTGTGCGCGGGGTCGAGGAACGGCCCCTCGAGGTGCGAGCCGAGGATCGTCGGTTCCTCTGCGGCGAGGTCGGCGACCATGGCCGCGCTCGCGGCGAGATCGTCGATCGACCCCGTGACGAGCGAGATCACCGCACGCGTGGTGCCGTGGGCGCGGTGCAGGGCGCGGGCCGTCCGGATCGCCTCCGGCCCCTCCTCGTAGCCGACGCCGGCACCGCCATGGCCGTGGATGTCGACGAAGCCGGGGGTGAGGCATCCACCCTCGCCGTCCACGATGCGATCCGCAGCCGGGCGCGACCGCCCCGCCCCGGTGGCGCTCACGCGACCGTGCTCGAACAGCACCCATGCGTCGTCGGTCACGCGCCCGTCGTCGATGAGGCGCACGGAGTGGATGAGCGTGCTCACGCCGATGCCCACTCGATCTCGTCCGAGGCGGTGAACCCGATACCCAGGGCCGTCCACAGCGGCCCGAGCGCGGCGACGCGCGCGCGGAACGATTCCCACGTGCGCTGCGGCACGGCACCCGTCGCGGGCGACCAGCCGGCCTCCGCCGCAGACGCGATGCGCGGGAACGCCATCGCATCGACGTCGGCGAGAGTGCGCAGGGTCTCGGTCCACAGCGGGGCCTCGATCCCCAGGATGTCGGCGTCGGTGATCCCCGCGACGACCGAGGACGGCTCCCACTCGTACGAGCGCCGGAGGCTCGTGGGGCCGTCGGCCCAGGTCAGCCCGAGCGGGTGGTCCTCGGTGGGCTTCATATCGAGGTAGATCGCGTCGGCGGGCGAGAGGATCACGCGGCCGCCGTTCGCCACGAAGGCCCGGGCGTCGTCGCCCTCGCCGCCGGTCGGGCGCACGAAGCCCCAGTACTGCCCGATCGTCGCGTCGGCCAGGCCCGCCGCCGTCCCTGCCTCGTGCCAGGCGATGGGCGTCTTGCCGAGGTCGGCGATGATCCGGCTGGCGCGCGCGACGAACACCGCGAAGTCGGCCGGATCGGTGCCCAGTGCCTCATCGCCGCCGAGGTGGAGGTAGGGGCCGGGCGTCATCGCCGCCAGTTCGCCGAAGACGTCCGCCACGAAGTCGAACACGTCCTCGTCCCGGATCCTGAGCGATGAGAACCCGACCGCGGTGCCCTGGTACGGCTCGCCGGCCACCGGGAGGGCAGTCCCGTCCTCTCGGGCGCCGCGCCGGATGTCATCGCTCAGCACCGGGTCCGCCGCGAGTGCGGGATACGCCAGGCCGACGGCGTGGGTGTGGCCGGGCAGGTCGACCTCGGGGACGACGGTCATGTGGCGGGATGCCGCGTACTCGACGATCTCGCGATAGTCGGCCTTCGAATAGAAGCCGCCCGGATCGCCCGCGACCGAGGTGCCCGACGCGTGCCGGGTCAGCTCGGGGCGGGAATCGAGATGCACGCGCCATCCCTGATCGTCGGTCAGGTGCAGATGGAGCGCATTGAACTTCAGCCCGGACGCCCGATCGATGTAGGCCTTCACCGTCTCGAGCGGCTGGAAGTGGCGCGCGACATCGAGCATCACGCCGCGGTAGCCGAACCGCGGTGCATCCTCGACGGTGACGGCGGGGACGGCCCATCCGTCGCCGCGGGGCACGATCAGCTGGCCCAGGGTCTGCACCCCGTAGAAGAGGCCGGCGGCATCCGCGCCGGTGACGAGGATGGATGCCGCGTCCGCCGTGAGCCGGTACGACTCGGCCGGTCCCTCGCCCGCGACCCGGAGCGTGATCGCGGGCGCGTTCGGGTGCGGCGCTTCACGGCTCAGGCCGGTGCGGGCCTCGAGGATCGCGGTCAGGGCGGACGCGGCATCCGTCCCTCCCTCGATGGCCGTGGCCGGCGTCAGCACGAACGGATCGCCGGTCCCGGGCTCGATCGAGGCGGGAGCGGGCACCACGGCCGCGAGCGACACGATGTCTCCTTCTGCGTCAGGCGGGCCGCGGCGGACGGGCGGGCCCGGAACCGGCGACCCGACGCCGCGTCGCGCGCGAGCACGTAAGGCGTCCTAACAAAAGCGTGGCGGTCAGACTATCAGCGCCACATCGGCGAGGAGAAGGGATGCCCGATCCGATATGCTCGGGATGTCGCGACTGGCGTTGAGGTGGTCCACCACCGGGGAGCGACGGACTACGGCATTCGACCGCACGCCTGGGCCGATGTGTGCTTCGTTTCGCCCGTGCGCGGGCTCCCACCACCCGGGCCCGACACAAGCCGCAGTCAAGGAGATCGCTATGACCGATCAGTATTTCAACGCCCCTCTCTCCGAGGTCGACCCTGAGATCGCCCAGGTCCTCGAGCGCGAGCTCGAGCGCCAGCGCGGCTACCTCGAGATGATCGCATCCGAGAACTTCGTTCCCGTCTCGGTGCTGCAGTCGCAGGGCTCGGTGCTGACCAACAAGTACGCCGAGGGCTACCCCGGCCGTCGCTACTACGGCGGATGCGAAGAGGTCGACGTCGCCGAGGAGCTCGCCATCGAACGGGCGAAGTCGCTGTTCGGCGCGCAGTTCGCCAACGTGCAGCCCCACTCGGGCGCGACCGCCAACGCGGCGGTGCTCCACGCCATCGCGCGTCCGGGGGACACCCTGCTCGGCCTGTCGCTGGACCAGGGCGGACACCTCACGCACGGCATGAAGATCAACTTCTCGGGCCGCCTCTACGACATCGTCGCCTACGGCGTCGACCCCGAGAGCTCGATGATCGACATGGACGAGGTGCGTCGACTCGCGGTCGAGCACAAGCCGAAGGTCATCATCGCGGGATGGTCCGCCTACCCGCGTCAGCTCGATTTCGCGGCGTTCCGTGCGATCGCCGACGAGGTCGGCGCGCTGCTGTGGGTCGACATGGCGCACTTCGCCGGGCTCGTGGCCGCGGGTCTGCACCCGAACCCGGTCCCGCACGCGCACGTGGTCTCCTCGACGGTGCACAAGACGATCGGCGGCCCGCGCTCGGGCTTCATCCTCACCAATGACGCCGACATCGCGAAGAAGATCAACACCGCCGTCTTCCCGGGCCAGCAGGGCGGTCCGCTCATGCACGTCATCGCGGCGAAGGCGACCGCGTTCAAGCTCGCCGCGACGCCGGAGTTCGCGGAGCGTCAGCAGCGCGTGCTGAACGGCGCGTCGATCATCGCCGACCGCCTCATGCAGCAGGACGTGAAGGATGCCGGCATCGCCGTCCGCTCGGACGGCACCGACGTGCATCTGGTCCTCGTCGACCTGCGCGACGCCGCGATCGACGGCAAGCAGGCCGAAGACCTCCTGCACGAGATCCACATCACGGTCAACCGCAACGCGGTCCCCAACGACCCGCGTCCGCCGATGGTGACGTCGGGTCTGCGCATCGGCACCCCCGCGCTGGCCACGCGAGGCTTCGGCGACGCCGAGTTCACCGAGGTCGCCGACGTCATCGCGCTCGCGCTGCTGCCGGGCGCCGATGTCGAAGCGCTCCGCACCCGGGTCGCCGCCCTGACCGCAGCGTTCCCGCTCTACCCCGGACTCGTCCAGTAGCAGCCGCGGGCCGGTCCCCGGTCCGGTCCCGGCCTCCGGTCCGGTCCCCGGTCCGGTCCCGGCCTCCGGTCCCGGCCCGGCCCGGCCCGGCCTCTGATCTCGTCGAACCCGGGCATTCCTGCCGAACCCCGGGCCGGTGTCCCCGGGTTCGACGCAAATCCCTTGGTTCGCCTCATTGCAAGGAGCAAGCATGACCGCACAGAAGCTCGATGGGCGCGCTGCCGCCGCCGAGATCGAGGCAGAGCTGCGCGAACGCGTCGCCGCGCTGAAGGCGCGGGGCATCACGCCGGGCATCGCGACGGTGCTCGTGGGCGCCGATCCCGCCTCGCAGCTCTACGTCGGCATGAAGCACCGCAAGTCCGAGGCGATCGGGATGAACTCGATCCAGCGGGAGCTGGGGGCGGACGCGACGCAGGCCGAGGTCGAGGCGCTGATCGACGAGCTCAACGCCGATCCCGCCTGCCACGGCTACATCGTTCAGCTGCCGCTGCCCCGGCACCTCGACACCGACGCCATCCTGGAGCGGATCGACCCGGCCAAGGACGCGGACGGCCTGCACCCGACCAATCTCGGCCGGCTCGTGCTCAACGTCAACAGCCCGATCACGACGCCGCTGCCCTGCACCCCGCGCGGGGTCATCGAGCTGCTGCTGCGCAACGGCTACGACCTCGACGGAAAGGACGTCGTCGTCATCGGACGCGGCGTCACGATCGGCCGCTCGATCGGGCTGCTGCTCACGCGCCGCGAGTACAACGCCACCGTCACCCTCACCCACACCGGCACCGCGGACCTCTCGCACCACCTGCGCCAGGCCGACGTCATCGTGGCCGCGGCGGGAGTGAAGCACATCGTGCGCGCCGAGGACGTCAAGCCGGGCGCGGCCGTGCTCGATGTGGGCGTCACACGCGAACTCGACCCCGAGACAGGCAAGTCCAAGGTCTTCGGCGATGTGCACCCCGACGTCGCCGAGGTCGCGGGCTACCTCTCACCCAACCCGGGCGGCGTCGGTCCGATGACCGTCGCGCTGCTCATGACGAACGTCGTCGAGGCGGCGGAGCGCGGGTAGCGGCATCCACTCGCCGGTCGCGCTCGGATCAACGCACTTCTGAGGGGCCGCGCCGGCTCGGTCCGGGCCTCCCGCCGGTGCGCGCCCGCACCGCGGCGAGGGCTGCCTGCGCGCCCGCCGTCGGAGCCACCGCGACCAACCCGCGGTAGAGCCTGTCGAGCGCGTCGAGGTCGAGTGTGCCGGTGCGGGCCCGGTCGCAGTGGACGGCCTGGATCGCGGCTTCGAGCTGGAAGCGGCCGAGCGGCCGTGCCAATGCCGTGGCACGCCGGAGAAGTGCCGCGCCCTCGGCGATCAGCGCGGCATCCCACGCGGCGGGATCCTGCTCGTCCAGCGGCGGCCACGGGGATGCGGTGCGCGCGGGAGCACGGGACTGGGCGTAGGTGAGGAGAGCGGCCAGCCCCCACGCTTCGGGCTCGTCCTGGAGCAGACTCGCGGTGAGCACGGCCAGCCAGCGTGCCTCGTCGGCGATCGTCTCCTGCAGCTGGTCTCCCTGATCGAGCCAGCCGATGGCGTACGCGCCGTAGACGGCTTCGAGCACAGCGGGGAGCCGGGCGGCCATGTCGGCTCGTTCGGGGACGGTGAAGGGGATCCCCGCATCGCGCAGGCGCCGCTTCGCGCGGACCAGCCGCTGCGCCATCGTCGCCGGTTCGACGTCGAAGATCCGCGCAACCTGCGCGGCATCGAATCCGAGCACCGTCTGCAGCATCAGCGGCGTGCGGATCGCCGGATCGATCGCCGGATGAGCGCACGCGAAGAGGAGTTCCAGGCGCTTGTCGGGGATGGCATCGCGATGCTCGAGGAGGGCTGCGATGTCGTCGGCGCGCGCGTCGCCGGGCGGGTGGGCGAGCTGCGTCTCATCGAGCGGGCCACCGAGGCGATGCGCGGCGGAGCGCAGCAGGTCTCGCAGGCGGTTGCGGGCCACGGTGAGGAGCCATCCTTCGGGATTGGCGGGGATGCCGGCACTCGGCCATGTGCGCAGGGCTCGCTCGAAGGCGTCGCCCAGGGCGTCCTCGGCAAGAGCGACGTCGTGGGTCGCCGATGCGATGAGCGAGAGGATGCGGCCGTAGGACGTGCGTGCGGCGAGCTCGGCTGCCGCGCGCGCGTCCCCGTCGTCCGTCATCACCCCGCGGAGGGCGTCCAGGACCCGTTGTCGAACCATGTGGCGGTCGGCCGGATCTCGATCGCGCCCCAGTTCACCGACGGCGCCTTGCCCGCCCATGCGATGGCGGCGTCGAGGTCGTCGACGTCGACCACGAATGTGCCGCCGAGCTGCTCCTTCGTGTCGGCGAACGGGCCGTCCTGCACGAGCAGCGTGCCATCGACGGCGCGGACGGTCGTGGTGACCGCCGAGGGCTGCAGGACCTCGGCCGAGATCAGGACCCCCGCCTCATCGATCGCCTTGGCGTACGCGTCGAATTCGCGCATGGCCTCGGCGATGGCCTCGGGGCCGAGTTCGTCGGCGCTCATCTCGGGGTAGTGCAGGAGAAGGGAGTACCTCATGATGTCGTCCTTTCGTCAGTGCTGCGACACGAGGATGACGATCGAGGAGGACCCGGATCGACAGGCTGCGGTCAGCTCTTGCCGAGTTCGTCCAGCATGCGGCGCTGTTCCTCGGTGAGTCCGTCGTGCAGCTCGCGCCGTGCCGAGGCGGCTTCGGGGGTCACCGGAAGGGGCGGGGCCGCGGCATCCGTCCTCGTTCGCGCACTGCCGGCGGTCGCCCTGTCGTACAGCGCACCCGCCTGCGCCTCGACCCGGTCGTCGATCACGTCGTAGATCGCCCAGCCGATGAGCAGGATCGCAGGCGGCAGCACGTATCCCCAGAATGCCCCCAGGATGCCGCCGCCGATCGCGATGCCCGACAGCAGCACCGTCGCGACCCACACCAGCAGCGCCACGGCGAAGGCGAGCAGGAACTCGACCACCTTCTCGCCCAGCTTCGTGCGCTGCGAGGACGACTTGGCCGCCATCGAGCGGAACCATCGCGTCACGAGCGGCTTGATCCAGATGACCAGCGCCGTCAGCACGACGCCTGCCCACAGCGCAGTCCATCCCACGCGCGCGGGCGTGAACCATCCGACGACGAGCAGCACCGCCACGTTGAAGACGAGCAGCGAGACGAACCGGACGATCCACTTCTTCATGAGTTCACTGTGCCACGTTCCGGCCGTCGGGCGCTCAGAGGCGGGTGGGCTCCACGATCGTCTTGATGGAGGCGGGATCGGCCGTCGACTCCAGCGCCTCGCCGACCTGCCCGAGACCGTAGCTGCCGGTGACCATGCGGTCCAGGTCCACGCGTCCGCTCGCGACGAGCGAGATCGCGGTGGGCCAGGTGTTCGCGTACCGGAAGACGCCGGTGACGATCAGCTCCCGGTTCTGGATGGTGGTCACCGGCAACGGCACCTCGGGCAGCCCCATTCCCACGAGCACGACGTGGCCGGCGGGGCGCACGGCGGCGATTCCGGAACGGACAGCGGATGCCGCACCCGACGCATCCACGAAGGAGTCCACGTCCGCTGCGACCTCAGACAGCGTCTCTGCGCTCGGATCGATCACGGCGGTGGCGCCGAAGCTCAGCGCGGATTCGCGACGCGCTTCCGAGATGTCGGCCACCAGGATCTCGGCGGCCCCATACGCCCGGGCGACCTGGGCGATCGCGATGCCCACGGGCCCGGCGCCGGTGATGAGCACCCGGTCCGCGGGAGCGAAGCGCGCCTTGCGCGCGGTGGCGATCGCGACCGAGAGCGGCTCCATCAGCGCCGCCGCATGGTCGCTGACGTGGTCGGGCACGACGTGGGCGAAGTGGCTCTGGATCGTCACGTACTCCTGGAACGCGCCGTCGGTGCCGGGAATGGCGTAGAAGCGCATGTGCGGATCGAGGTTGTAGTCCCCGCGCAGCGTCTCGGCGGAGGTCGTGGACGGATGCTGCGGCTCGATCGAGACCCGCTGGCCGACGCGGCCGGCATCGACGCCCGACCCGACCGCCACGATCGTTCCGCCCGCTTCGTGGCCGAGGACGAGCGGCCGGTCGAGCGTCCAGTCGCCGAGATGGCCGTCCCGGTAGAAGTGGACGTCGGATCCGCACACGCCGACCGCGCTCACACGGACCAGCACCTCATCGGGTGCGGGTGCGGGGATCGGGCGCTGCTGGAGCTCGATGGATCCGGGGGCGAGAAGGACAGCGGCGTTCATCTGCGTCGTCATGGCGGGCCTCGTTATCTGGGATTCTGTGGTGAATTTAACGTGATAGCGTTGCCTACGACGTCCGCGACGTGTCGCGAGTCCTTCTGGCCCGCGATGTCGACGAGGCTCGCGGCGACTTCGCGTTGGGCGTCACCGCTGGCATCGCCGGCATCGCGTTCATCATCGGTGGCGTCACCTGGTGGATCGCCCGGCGCCCGGCGCGTCGCCGCTTCCTCCTCGACGGGACAAGCTAACGACGCTCCCCGGTCGCGCAGCAACACGCGCTCGCCGAGGGGGCAGCGCTGCTGGAGGACCTGCTGGACCGGGTGGGTCGCCGCGCCGATGCGCCGCGCGTCGTGACCATCGACGCCGATGACTTCGACGGGACGAGCAAGGCCATCGACGACCTCGTGCTGCCGCTGGTTTGCCGCTAGCGCACCCGCGTGCGACCCGCCGGTAACCGAAGGCCTACCGACTCATCCACGCGGAAATTCGCCGACATGCCGCCAAAATAATACTGTCCTCTACAAGTATTCGCTGCGAATCCCTATCTCGCGCCATCTTCAATCTGTAGGAAAAAAACGAAACCGGATCAATGTAGTAGCGAAATGTTAATGGCGCGAGCTCCTCGAGTCCTTCCCAGCCTCTCTTCGCCCGGTCATAACCTATTTGAGCGCTCCACCTATACAAAAGAAACACGCCACCCGCGGCCTCCCCCCACAAGAAGGCACCCATATCAGACCGCCCCACTACGTAGGCTCCACCAATCGCCAACAGCTGCAACCCCACAAAGGCAAGCAGTCTCTGGTAAAAGGGTCGAAGATAGATGACCCATGAAACGAACGAGAGGCCTGCGATGACGGCCATCGCGACTACCACGGAGGACCCCATGGGCAGCACACTCCGCGACGACAAATGGGGCCACAACCAGACCGCCGATCGGTGATGTCTTCGGGTCCGAAAACGGTACATTTCGTCCCCTCACCGATCCCACACCTGGCCGCAACATCGGCACCGGTCGGACCGGATCTTTCCCCGCCGAGCGACAGAAGGCAAGTAAGCAACCGAGGCGGGCGGAGTCGGACATGGCGCAAATAGGCCGCTATCTGGTGCATTTGGCGGTCAGCGAAGCGCGCGGGCGTAGAACTCCTTCATCCGCGACCAGACGAGGTCCAGCGTGTAGTGCTCGTCGAACCGGGCCTTGGCCCGAGCGGTCCGCTCGCGAGCGCGGTCGGGCTCCGACAAGGTGGCGACGACCGCCGCCGCCAGCGCTGCGCTGTCCTCGCGCGCGAACAGCAGCGCGTTGCCCTCGTCGGCGACCGTCTGCCGGATCGGCGGGATGTCGCTGGCGACGATCGGCACCTGCAGGGCCATCGCCTCCACGAGCACGCTGCCGAGCCCCTCCCAGCGCGAGGGCACGACGAAGGCGTCGGCCGCGCACATGAGGTCTGGGACGTCGTCCCGACGGCCGAGGAACGTCACGCTGTCGCCCACGTCGAGCGATGCAACCAGAGCGCGCAGGGCCGTGGTCGCGTTGCCGTCCCGTCCGGCGATCACGAGTTGTGCGTCTGGCACGGCCGCGAGGACAGCCGGCCAGGCGCCGATCAAGACGTCGAGCCCCTTCTGCCGCTCGTGGCGCGCCGCGGCGAGCACGAGCGGGACGCCATCGGCGATCCCCAGCCCGGCCCGTGCCGCCGCGCGCCGCTCGTCGGTGCGCGTGCCGATCACCGCGGCGTCACGCCCGCGAGGGATGACGTCGATCCGCCCTCGTGGCACCCTCAGCCGCTGGGCCATCACGTCGGCCACGTGGTCGGTCAGCGCGTGGAAGCGGCGCACCCGGCGAGCGGTCAACGCGTCGAGGGCGTGCAAGGTCCGCACCTTCCAGGCGCGCAGCCCCGGGTCGGCCAGGTACTCCGGTCCGTAGGACACGTTGACCAGGCTGGTGACGACGGGCACCCGCGCCAGCGTTCCGGCGGCGCGGCCCACCAGGTTGGACTGCGCCAGCGTCGTGTGGATCAGGTCAGGACGCCGCTCCCGGAGCAGCCGTGTCAGCTTGGCGATCTGCTGGCGTGTAGACCCGGTGATCGGGAACAACCGGGCGCCCGCCGCCGCCAGCTCGTCCTGCAGGCCGGGCGTGTCCTTGAGGTAGACGATGTCCAGCTGGATGCCGTCACGGGCGTAGCGGGGGGCCATGGCCACCAGGGCGCGTTCGGCCCCACCCCCACCCGCTACGCTGTCGATCGCGTAGCAAACGTGCGAAAGGCGACGAGTAGGCATGTACGGTTGCTCGTCTCCTGGTGCGCACGGCACGCCGAAACGGACGACGTCGGACAGACGATGATCCTACGGGTGCTGCACGTCCTCACCTCCAACGACCGCCGCGGGGCCCAGATCTCCGCGCTGCTGGTTCGTGATGAGCTGGCGCGCCGTGGCCACCGCGCCGAAGCGGTCGCGCTCACCGGCGAAGGCGGCGGCACGCGGCTCGACATCCCCACGCTCGGGCCGTCCCGGATGAGCATCCAGAGCCTGACTGAGCTTCGCCGTCGCGCCCGCTCCGCCGACGTCGTCATCGCGCACGGTTCCACCACGCTGACCGCTTGCGCCGTCGCGCTGCGCCGGAACAACCCGCCGTTCGCCTACGCCAACATCGGCGACCTCAGCTACTGGGCGGGGCACGGGGCGAAGCGGCTGCGGGTCCAGCTGCTGCTCCGACGGGCGGCCGCGGTGGCCGCCCGGTCCGACGCGTCGCGCGAGTCCCTGCACACCAACTACGGCGTGCCGCGTGACAGGGTCCGCATCATCCCCAACGGCCGGCCGGCGCAGCTGTACCCGCGGACGGATGCGGACCGCCGCCTCGCCGCGCGCCGCGAGCTGGGACTGCCAGCGCACGGTCCGGTGGTCGCGTGGGTGGGCTCCCTCAGCCCGGAGAAGCGGCCCGACCTGGCGGTGGCAGCGATCGCGCGGATGAACGGGGTCACCCTGGCACTCGCCGGCGACGGCCCGGAACGGGACCGCGTCGCCGAGCAGGTAGCCCGCGTCGCGCCGGGTCGCGTCCACCTCCTCGGCGCGGTCGACAGCTCGGCGCCGACGCTCGCCGCGGCCGACGCCCTGCTGCTCACGAGCGACAGCGAGGGGCTGCCGGGCGTGCTCATCGAGGCGGGTCTCACCGGGATCCCGGTGGTGGCGACCAGGGTCGGGTTCGTCGACGAGGTGGTCGCCGACGGCGTGACCGGCCGCCTGGTCTCACCTGGCCGCGATGACGAGATGGCGGACGCCCTGGCGGCAGTGCTCGCCGACGCACCCGCGATGGGCGAACGGGCCTACGCCCGCTGCACCACCGAGTTTTCGATCACCAGGGTCGCCGACCGCTGGGAGTCCATGCTGGTCGACATGGTCGAACGGTCCGGGGGTCTACGAGAGCGGAGCAAGCAGTGAGAGTCGTCGTGACCGGAGGCGCCGGGTTCATCGGCGCCAACCTTGCCCGACGTCTGGTCTGCTCGGCCGACGGCGCGAGCAGCGTGGTGGTCGTCGACGACCTGTCGTCCGGGCGCCGGGAGAACCTGGCCGGCCTGGACGTCGACTTCCGCGAGGGCTCGATCCTGGATGCCGCCCTGCTGGACGAGGCATTCGCCGGCGCGGACGCGATCGTGCACCTGGCCGCCGTGCCGTCGGTGCCCCGCTCGATCGAGGACCCGGTCCGCAGCCACGAGGCCAACGCCACCGGCACGCTCCAGGTGCTCGAGGCGGCCCGTCGCGCCGGGAGCCCGCACATCGTCGTCGCGTCGTCGTCGTCGGTCTACGGCGTCCAACCCCGAGCTGCCCAAGCACGAGGGCCTGCGCACCGCGCCGATGAGCCCGTACGCGGTGAGCAAGCTCGCCACCGAGACCTACGCGCTGGCGCACGCCCACTGCTACGGCCTCGACGTGCTGGCCTTCCGGTTCTTCAACGTCTTCGGGCCGCTGCAGGCTGCTGGTCACGCCTACGCCGCGGTGATCCCCGCCTTCGTCGACGCCGCCCTGGACGGCCGGCCGCTGCCGGTGAACGGCGACGGCAGCCAGACTCGTGACTTCACGTTCGTCGACACCGTGACCGGCGTCATCGCCGATGCGCTGCGGCGCCGGGTCACCTGCGACGGGCCGGTCAACCTGGCGTTCGGCACCCGCACCACCCTGACCGGTCTCATCGACCAGCTCGCCGATGCGGTCGGCCACCCGCTCGACGTCGAGCACCGGGGCGTGCGGGCGGGCGACGTGCCGCACTCGCAGGCGGACTCCACCCGGCTGCGCGGCCTGTTCCCCGACGTCCAGCCGGTGCCGCTGGAGACCGGGCTCGCCAAGACGGTCGAGTGGTTCCGCGCTGAGCGAGCCCTGCGCGCTTGACCGAAGGCGCAGGCGCGGGCGCCTGGGTTTCCCCTCGTAGCGTGGAGACATCGTCTTTGAGGAGGGGCGATGACACAGACACGTCGCAAGTTCGATCGGGAATCAAACGCTCGGTCGTCCTTTGGGTGGACGAGGCGATGGGCGGTAACGATGGGCTCGTTGCGGCGGGCCTTCAGCCCTGTCGTTCCTTCACGCTGAGGCTGCGGCGACACAGAACTCGTTGCCCTCTGGGTCGGCCATCACCACGTGGTGTCCGTCGAACTCCTCCAGGACACTCCCGCCCGCCTTCACCAAACGCTCAGACTCTGCCTTGATCCGTGCCCACCGCTCGTCGGGACTGCCGTGTCCGGGCACTCGGACGTCGATGTGGAGCCGGTTCTTTGCCGTCTTGGGCTCGGGGACCTTGAGGATGGAGAGGCGGGGGCCGACGCCGTCGGGATCGCAAAGCCAGCCGCCGTCGTCTGCGGAGTCGTCCTCCGGTAAGTCGAACTGCGCGAGCCATTCTTCGCGTGTGTTGAAGGGAGCAGGTGGTGGCTCATCGACATAGCCCAGCGCCGATTTCCAGAACGCGGCTAGGAGCTGCGCGTCCGCACAATCAAGCGTCAGATCGATTCTGGCTGCCACGACATAACCGTACTTCCCAGCCAGCTGGTTCTCACGGGTCGACGATGCTGAACGACTGAAGCTCGATCAGCGGGCGGTGCCACGACACCTGACCGGCTTGGTCGATCAGCACGAGCTCCAGTTCGCCCCAGCCTTCGATCGGCGGCACTGCCAGCTGAGCGATGGCCATCGGTGCCGCAGCGGCGGACGTCATGACACGCGTTCCACTGCGCAGCTCAAGCTGAGCGACGTCAGATCCGGCGAGGATCCGCAGCACTTCGCTCCCGTCGTCGGTCCAGGTGAGCCACACCGCGGGAAGGTCGGGTGCACCACGGGGTACCACTGAGGACGCCAGTAGGCCGGACCACCCGGCGATGAGCTGGAAGTCACCGCCCCCGCGCAGGGTGGCGCGGATCACCGCCGTGTCCTCGCCGTTCAACGACCCGCCCCACACGACCCGGGGCGTGATGTCATCGGCGTTCACTAGCTCTAGCTCGCGGCGCAGACTCGTCAACGCGTACCGCACCAGTTCGCTGTCCGCCGTTCCCAGCTCGGCAGTCAAACGGGTGTCCCCCGCCGGCCATTGATCATCGAATGATCGGAAGTTGCCGACCGGTCGTGGTTGCGTGGTGAAGGACGGCCCTGCGGAATTGGCGATGCGGACGCGAACCAGGTTTCCTGGAGCCTCACCGAGGGCCATGACGGCCGCTCCGTCCTCCAGGGGCAGCGGCTCGAAGGCGCGGTGCACCGAACCGTCCGGCGGGTAAGACGGTCGCCACGACACCTCCGCCGACGTCAGGTCGGGCTCGCCGAGCACCACCAGCAAGGGCGACATGCCAGGGACGTTCAGCACTATCGAAGCGAAGCTGGCCGGGCCGAGACCGTCAGCCCACGTGCCGGGATCCGACCACGACAACAGCTGCGACACCGCTGCCCCAGCCGGTCCGTAGTACCACTCGAAGTCCGGCCCGAACTCGCTCCGTCCGCCGACCAGCGCCAACCTTCCGCTGGGCAGGTCCCCGGCGTAGACGACCTGGATCCCGCCGATCACGTTGCGGTGAGTCGCGGCGAACGTCACCCGCAGCTCGTTGACGACTGCCGTGTCGTCCGCGAGGTTGCCGCGGGTCGGCCAGGGCAGTGGAGGTTCGATGTTCTGCCGGGTCGACGCCGCGGAAGTGGGCGTGGCGGTCGGGGTCGACGCTCCGGCGTTATCGCCGCTGCCTGAGTCACGCCCGAGACCGAACGCGATAGCCGCACCGACCAGTGCCAACGCAACAACGCTGGCCACCACCCATGCGGAGTTTCGCGTCCGCTGTCGCTTGACGATGGCGTCGACGTCCAGCGCGATCGGAGTCAGGCGCGCCGCACGTTCGGCCAGCACTGTCACCGAGCAGGTCGCCGGTCGGTTCGCACCCCAGGCGCGTCAGCCGCTCCCTCGCAGACGCGGCCGCAGCGGCTCGGCGCCGAGGACCGAAGGGCACGACGTCGGCAGTGTCGGAAGACTGTTCGAGCACCAGCACGGCGCGTTCCGCACGCGTCAACTCCGCGAGCGCCGTCCAGAGCTCATCGCGCCGCACCGCGTCCGCATCGTCGTCAGTGGGCGCGCGGGCGGGCGCCGAGCTCTCGCGGGGCGGGCCCGGTTGTCCGGCGCGACCGAACGAAGCGCCGGACCAATGCCTGCAGCGCAACCAGTTCGGGAACCTCACCCGACTCGACGTCGCGCCACCGCCGCCAGGTCCGCGCCAGCGAGGCGTCGACGAGGTCGCGCGCCACTTCGGCGTCGCCTGCCAGCAGGTAGCCAACCCGGTACAGGACGGGCCCGAAACCCTGCGCGAAGGCCCGGAAGTCGCCGCTGGCGTCACGCACCGGGCACTCCCCTCTGGCGAGCTCCTAGGGTGCGAGCGATCGTAGACGTCGCGACTGGTCGGAGCGCAGCCATGTCTGGGAGCGGATCGGAAGCCCAGTCAAGGCCAGCGGCAGACCGCAGCGCCTCAGCCCTTCGCAAGCGGCCGCGCCGGACACCCGACGACGACGACCCCCGGCGCGACGTCGCGGGTGACGACGGCGCCGGCACCGACGAAGGCCCCCGCCCCGATGGTGAGGCCCTGGAGCACGACCGCACCGCTGCCGACGGTGACGTCGTCCTCCAGCCGCACCGAGCCCGACACGTTCGCGCCCGGATAGACGGTGACCCGGTCACCGAAGACCGTGTCGTGCCCGACGGTCGCGTTGTAGTGCACCTGGCAGTGCGCGCCCGCCGCGATGCTGCTGGACACGTGGGCACCGCCCAGGATCACGGCGCCGACACCAAACGTGGTCTCGGGCCCGACGATCGCCCGCGGGTGGCGGACGGTGCCAGGATGCAGTCCGCGACCATCAAGCAGTTCACCGAGCCGACGACGCGCAGCCGGATCGGCGATGCCGATCACGAACGTCGCACCACCGGGCACCTCCTGCGGGCGCAGCACCGGCAGGCCTCGGACGGTCTCGCCGGCGCGCGCGTCGTCGAGAAAGCCCGCGACGGCAACGCCGGCGGCCAGGGCCGCGTCATAGGTCTCGCGGCCGACGCCGCCCGCACCCGCGATGTAGAGCATGCGGGCCATCCTGGCGGATCGCCCCGCCGCCGGACACACGTAGGGTTCCCGCATGCATCAGGCAGCTGAAACCTCGCCCGCGGTCGAGGCACGTCAACCTACGAGCCGGTGGCACACGGCGCCCGCCGTCGGGCTGGTCCTCACCGTCGCGCTCGTGGCGTGGGCTGCGCTCGTCGCCTGGCGCGAGGGCGGCTCGGCTCTGCCGTTTGTGGAGCTCGTCGCAGGGTCCGCGGTGGCGTACGTCGTCGGGTATCTCGCCGGCCCTCGGTTCGCGTGGCTGATCGCCGCGCGGCATCGCGGTGGGCGTAGGGGTCGCCTTCGCGGTGAGCCCTGGCTCACTGAGCGGGAAGGCGCTGGCAGCACCCCTTCACTACGGGAACGCCAATGGAGCCCTGGCCGCTCAGGGCGCGGCGGCCTGCGTCATCGTCGCCGTGCTCGTGCGGGCCCGACCCGTCCAGGTGCTCGCATGGCTGGGCGGCGTCGGCTTCCTCGTCCTCACCGTGGCGACCAGGTCGCAGACCGCGACCGCCGCGACGGCGCTCCTGCTGCTCGCCGGGGTGATCGTCAGCGTCGCACGGCGCGCATCACCCGGCAGCTGTGCGCGGACCTGCCGGGCTGTCGGCCAGGCGGCGCCGGTCCTTGTAGTCGTCGCAGCCCTGGTGACCGTGGCGGTCGGTTTCGCCTACTCGCCTGGCGCAACCTCCCAGCCCGCCGTCGTCAAGGTCGTGGAGAAGCCGCTGTCCGAGCGCCGCGCCGCCCTGTGGCACGACGCAGTGACGCTCACCCGCGCCCACCCGCTGACCGGCGTCGGCCCGGACCAGTTCGCGATCGAAAGCCCGGTCGCCCTCAGCGACCGCGACACCCGATGGCCGCACTCGGCATGGCTCGAGCAGTCCGCCGAGCAAGGCCTCGTCGGCCTGGTCCTGCTCGCGGCGGCCATGGCCTGGGTGTGGCGGCCGTTGCTGCGGCGACGCGACAGCGGCGCCGGCTCGTCGCACGCTGCGGCCGTGGCGGCCATCGGCTCGTGGGCGGTGGCCGCGCTGCTGCTGCAGGCAGGCGTCGACTACGTCCTGCACTTCCCCGCGGTCCCTTGGACGGCCGCGCTCCTGGTCGGCGCAGTCGCCGGTTGGGCCAAGAGGGTGACGTAATTCGCCCAAATAGCACAAGATGCGACTGATCGCTATCGTTAGGTGCATGGAAAACGCTGCGACCGAACAATCCTCAGGGGGACTGTCTCGTCGTGCAGTGATCCGACGCAGTGCCGTAGCCGGCGCCACGCTTCTGTGGGTCGCGCCGGCCGTGCAGACCTTCGGCCCGCGCGCGTTCGCCTCCCCCGGCAGCCCGCGTCCGACGGACCCGCCCACCACGGAACCGCCGACGACCGAGCCGCCCACCACCGAACCGCCCACCACCGAACCGCCCACGACGCAGCCCCCCACCACGGAGCCGCCCACTACGGCGCCACCGAACCCCTCGCCGACGCCCAGCACCACGCCGACTGTCCCCACCGATGTCCTCGGGGACAAGCAGACGGCGCCGCCCGTCCCGCCGACGGACGTTCTTGGCGGCAAGATCGGGCTCCCGTACACCGGCTCGGCTTTGCCGCTCGGTCCCGCGCTCGCGGCGGGCGCAGCCTTGACCGCCGGCGGCGTGGCCATCTACCGCGCCGCCAAGCAGCGCGGCGAGCAGGGCGAACCGGCCGACGCCTGACCGGCGCCACCCCTAGCCGACCCGATCGGCGCCACACCTAGCCGACCCGGCCGCGCCACCCTAGCCGACCTGGTCCTCGCCGACCGGGAACCCGTGGTTGACGCCGCCTGCGCCATAGATGCCTTGAGGTCGAACCAGCCGTGCCAGCGTGCGCCCGACGATGCGCAGGTCCATGCGGACCGAGCGGTTCGCGATGTACTCCAGGTCCAGCTCGATGCGCTGCGGCCAGCTGATGGAGTTGCGCCCGTTCACCTGCGCCCACCCGGTGAGCCCAGGGCGGATCGCATGGCGCCCATGCTGGCGCTCGCTGTAGTGGACGACCTGCTCCGGCAGGGTGGGCCGCGGTCCGATCAGGCTCATGTCTCCGCGCAGCACGTTCCACAGCTGCGGCAGCTCGTCCAGGCTGGTCGCCCGGAGCCGCCGGCCCAGTGGGGTGTCGCGCTCGGCGTCCGACTGGTCCGGACGGTCAACGTCGCGCATGGTCCGGAACTTCACGATGGTGAACTCGCGGCCGTCACGGCCGACTCGCACCTGACGGAACAGCACCGGCCGCCCCATCGAGCGCCGCACCGCCAGAGCCACCACGGCCATCACCGGTGAGAGCGCGACACCGGCCGCACCCGCCACCGTCACGTCCACCGCACGCCGCACCACCGTCACGCCAAACCTCCCGTCCAGCCGAGCCCACGGCGGCGGGCAACTGCCGCGTAGGTCGCCACCGACACCGCCGCGACGGCGCGCTGGTCGAACTCCTTCGCGGCCTTGGCCGACGCGGCCGCAGCGAGCGAGCGCCGCAGTGCCTCGTCGTCGAGCAACCGACCCACCGCAGCGGTGAGTGCGGGAGCCGAGCCGGCGGGCACGAGCAGCAGCTCCTGCTCGTGGCGGCCGACCTCACGGCAGCCCCGGATGTCGGTGAGCACCATCGGCGTGCCGCAGGCGGCCGCTTCCATGGCTGAGCGGGAGAACCCCTCCCGGTAGGACGGCAGGACGAAGACGTCGAGCGCCGAATAGACGGCAGGCATGTCGTCGATAGCGCCGGCGAACAGCACCGCGTCGTCGCCGCCGGTGAGCGCGTCGGACTTGTCCTCGTCCTCGGGCCCGACCCATACGAAGCGCGCCCGCCCGCTCAAGGCGCGTGCCGTCTGGGTGAACTCGACGATGCCCTTCTCGGCGACCCGCCGACCGACACCGCCGACCAGCAGCTCGTCGTCGCCGATCCCCCACTGCGCACGCAGCCGCCGGCGCCCCTTCGGGGTCCGGCACGAACCGCGCCAGGTCGACGCCGTTGCCGACGACCCGGCTGCGACCGCCTGGGCACGACAGCGCGCGAGCGTCGGCTCGGTCGGTGGCGTTCTGGTACAGCTCGGCGTGCGAGAAGCGCGCCGCGAATGCCTCCATGCCGAGGGAGAGCGCACGGCCGACCCCGTTGCCGCTCGGCCGGCGCCCACAACCCATGGCAGGTGTTGACGACGACCGGTACCCGGGCGAGCCGGCCGGCGATGCGCCCGAGCACACCGGTCTTGGGGTTGTGCGTGTGCAGGACGTCGAGCTTCAGCCGGCGCAGCACGCGCACCAGCTCGCCGAACGCCGCTGCGTCGCGGCGCGGGTCCCAGGCGCGGGTCAGCGACGTCAGCGGCACGTGGGTCACCCCGAGCGCTTCGACGCGGGGAACGTACGGCCCCGGCGCGCTGATGCCGAAGACTTCGAAGCCCTGCTCGATGTCGACAGCCAGCTCGGTCCCCAGCAGCAGGGCGAGGCTCATGTCGACGGTGGTGAGGTGACCGACCCGCAGCGGCCGGCCGCCCGAGGTCGTCAGCCGCTTCGCGTCCGGCGCGTCCTCAGCCACGGACTCGCATCCGCTTCGCGGCACCGACGACGGCGCCGTAGGCGCGTTCGGCGCGCAGCGCACCGGTGAGCTTGGCGCGGAAGAACTCCACGGGGTCGCTGCCCCGAACCGGCACCCGGCGCAGTGCCAGCAGATCGTCGCCTGGCAGGTTCCGGCCGAGCTGGCCGGTCGCCGCGGTGTCGAAGCGCGCGGCGATGACCCGCCGCTGCGCGGGCACGTCGATGCCCCACGTGTAGGCGAAATGGCGAGGGGTGACCCCCAGCTCGGCGGAGATCATCTCGTTGCAGGTGTCGAGCTCCTCGGCGCTGAGCAGCTCGGGCCGGGCGTGGGTGTGCGTGTGGTTGCCGATGGTGCACAGCCCGCTGGCCACCAGCTCGGCGAGCTGCGGCCACGTCAGCGCAGGCCCGGCAGCCCGGGCGGTCGAGCCTTCCCAGTGCATGGTGCCGCCGACGTAGGCGGTCGACAGGTAGAGGGTGAACGGCAGCCGGCGCTCGCGCAGCAGCGGCCAGGCGTTGTCGTAGACGTCGGCGAATCCGTCGTCGAAGGTGAGCACGACCGACGGCCGCGCGTCCCCGGCCTGCAGCGCCGCCACCGCGTCATCCAACGCCATCACCGGATGGTGAGCGAGCGCGTCGAGCTGGGCGGTGAACGCGGCCGTGGTGAGGTCCCGCTCGTCGGGCGACCCGCCACCGACACGGTGGTAGATCAGCAGCGTCGCGCCGGAGGCGCCGCCGCCATCGGGAAGCGCGCGCCAACAGTCGCTTCAGCTCACCCCGTGTCCCACCCGCCATGGTCAGCTCAGCGTCCAGTCGGTGTCGATCACGACCGGTGCCAGCCGGACCACGGCCCGCGGCGCGGCGGAAAGCTCCTCGCCTTCGGTCTCGAACGTCATGAGGTGTTGCCAGTCGGCGAGGGCGTGACCGTCAGGTGAGTACGCGCCACCGAGCAACGAGTAACGGCCGCGCGCCAGCGGCAGGTTGCCCAGCAGGCAGGTCAGCTTGGCCGACCCCGCGGGCAGGTCGAGTCGCTGGCGCACGGTGAACACCGGGGTCGCGGTGCCCTCGCTGACGCCGAGGAACACGTCCGCGGGCCCGGCCTGGTCGGAGTCGATCTCCAGCGCGACCGACACGACCTCGTTGCTCCGCACCACGCCACCCTCGAGGCCGGACACCTCGGCCCGGAGCAACCGGACCGGACCGGTGTGGCGGGCCAGGTCAGCGTCACGCTCGAGATGGTCGCGGTAGGCGGCAATCGTCTGGCGCACCGGCGCATCGAGGGTGACCTCGCCGTCGCGGAGCCAGATGCCCCGCGACGTCGCTGCCTCCAGCGCCTGCAGGTCATGGGTGACCAGGACGAGGGTGGTGCCCTGCTCCAGCACGGTGCGCATCCGGTCGAGGCACTTCTGCTGGAACGCGGAGTCGCCGACCGCCAGCACCTCGTCGACCAGCAGCACGTCGGGCTCCAGGAAGGCGGCGACGGCGAAGCCGAGGCGCATCTGCATGCCGCTGGAGTAGAACTTCACCTGCCGGTCGATGGCCGCGTCGAGCTCGGCGAAGGCGATGATGTCGT
This sequence comes from uncultured Actinomycetota bacterium, assembly GCA_963703505.1. GTDB lineage: Bacteria > Actinomycetota > Actinomycetes > CAVPEL01 > CAVPEL01 > CAVPEL01. The sequence goes on from CAVPEL010000006.1 coordinate 34,113, forward strand.
CGAATCGCTCGGCCACCTTGCGCCGCGACAGGCCGAGCAGGGTGCCGTACAGGTAGACGTTCTCCCGGCCGGTCAGGTCCGGGTGGATACCGGCTCGCACCTCGATGAGCGCACCGATGCGGCCGTTGACGTCGACCCGACCCGCGTAGGGGTACATCACGCCGGTAAGGATCTTCAGCAGCGTGGACTTGCCGGAGCCGTTGGCGCCGATCAGACCGACGGCTTCGCCAGGTTCGATCGACAGGTTGACGTCCTTGAGAACCCATCGCCAGCCTCGGCTGCCCCGGCCGAGCACCTGCTTGCCGAGCCGCTGCAGGCCGTCTCGGAGCAGGGCGCGCTGCCGGTCGGCGTGGAACCGCTTCCAGACCTCGGTGAGCTCGATGCTGCCGTCAAGCGACATCGGCGATCCCCGTCTCCATGCGCTTGAACGCCGTGAACCCGGCGACAAACACCACCAGGGCGCTGATCCCGGCAATCACGGTCAGCTGAAGGTTGGGCGCATGGCCGAACAGCACCGCCTCCCGATAGCCGTCGATCACGGCGGCCAGCGGGTTGACCGCCACGTAGAAGGGCTGGACGGCCACCGGGACGAAGCCGATGCCGTACGCGACGGGGGTCGCGAACAGGCCAAGCTGGAGCAGGATCGGCACGGCGTGCTTGAGGTCGCGGAAGTACACGGACACGCCGGAGATGAAGATCGCCACGCCGAGGGTGAACAGCAGCTGGATGGCGAGCAGCAGTGGCACCCAGTAGCTGGTGCCGCGCGGAGCGAACCCCGTGACGACGAACAGCACGATGAAGACGGCGGCGGCCACCAGCATGTCGAACCCGGCGACCATCACCTTGGCGATCGGGAAGACCTCGCGCGGGCAGTACACCTTGTTGAGCAGGCTCACGTTGGAGACCAGCGCCAGCACACCTTGGGACACCGAGGTCGAGAAGAAGGTCCACGGCAGCAGGCCGAGGTAGGTGAACAGCGGGTAGGGCGCACCCTCGGTGTCGACCTTGATGCCGCGCTGGAAGACGAGGGTGAAGACGATCATGAGCATGAGCGGCGTGATGACCGCCCAGGCGAAGCCGAGCACAGCCTGCTTGTACCGGGCCCGGTAGTCGCGCTCGGCGAGGCTCCGAGTGACCTCCCGCGCGCTCCACAGCTCGCGCAGCACCCCGGCCACGGAATGGCGACGTCGGAATCGGAGCGCGCGCGGAGGCTCGAGTAGTCGCGCCTCCGTCATGCCGAAACCACTCCAGTCGTCAGCCCGCTCGCGGGTCCCCCAGGGTCGCCCAATGGTGACACAGGGCACAAAAGCGCACGGCGGAGGTTGGCGAACTCACCTGGCTGGCGAACAGGCGGCGGGCCGGCCGCGCCGGGGAGGCGGCGGCCGCCGCACGCTGCCCGCGAGGTCAGCGGGCCAGCCGCCGCAGCCGCGCCGCCAGCTCGCGGCGCGCGTCTCCCCAGGCCAGCTCGAAGCGCTTCCCGTCCACGAGCGTGACCCTTCCCGCCGCGGCGACGGTGTGCACGCCGTGGGGGTAGGGCCCCGCCGGGTCGGGCTCGATCCGGCCGACGACCTGCTCGGCGAACGCGGTCGGCGTGAGGTGGGTCACCTCGTTGAGCACGATCCGGGAGCCGTAGGCCAGGGAGCAGTCCTGGGCGGGCCGCAGCAGCCGGCCGTCGCGCCTGAAGGGAGTGCCGGCGCCGCGCGCGCTGCGGACGTCGGTCTTGACCGGGTTGCCGGCGTGCTCTCGCCACGGGCCGCGGAGCTCCGGAGCCCACCACACGTGCAGCGAGCTGGTGCGGCCGGAGTCGGCGTCGGTGGCGAACAGCCACCACCGGCCGTCGTGCTGCACGACGGTGGCGTCCAGCAGCCGCCGGTCGGTGATGAGGTCACCCTCGACGACCCATGAGGACGTCGAGCGCTCGAAGCGGAACAGCCTGACGACTGCGGCCTCCGCGCTTTCTGGGATGCAGTACGTCTCGCCGCCGGCCGTGACGGTGAAGGGATAGGACAGGTGGCCCTTGACCGTCGGAGCCGGCATCGCCGGGGCCGGGTTGCCCGCGAGCTCGAATGCCTCGAGCACGCCAGTTCCGGTCCGCTGGTCCAACCGTTCGAGAAGCACGTGAGGCTGGCCGTCAACCGTCCATATAAAGGGGTCAGCCAGGAACTCGCCACGGGGCGGGTCCGGGAACCAGCGGGTCGGGGGTAGCGGGCCCCACGGCAGCTCGTCGATCGGCACCGGGACGACCCCGACGTTCCATTTCGCCGCCCGCGCGATGCCGACCAGCTGACTGCGGGCGAACCGGTACGGCTGGGCGAGCCGGTGCGCGAGCAAGGCGGACTGGCCAGGTGGGGCCGACGCGGTGCCCGAGGCCGGACGTTGCCCCGGGTCGCCCAGGGGCTCGACGGGTTCGACGGGTTCGACGGGTTCGAGCGCACCGCAGGCCAGGTCACGCACCGCCTTGGCAGGCCAGCGGACCACCCCGAGCAGGGCACGGTCGCGGGTGCGAGCCCACGAATGGGCAACGACGCCGAACGCGCCGTCGACGAGTGTGTTCGTTGGCCCGATCCCCGCCCGCCGGAACGCTCCCGGTCGCCCACGCCCATCTGCCAACCGCTCCAGCGTCGCGTGCACGACCGGCTCCAGGTGACGGACCTCCCAGAATCCGACTGGCCCGTTCCGTTCGCGCTGGCCGAACCGAAAGGCCCACGTCCCCAGGCGGGGAATGCCCAGGACACGCGGGTCGGGCGCCACCGCGCAGAAGCTCATCGCCAGATCGGGAGCGAGCCCTACGAGCTGGCTGATGTCGGCCGACTCCGCAGCGGGCGCCATCTGGTGCACCGGCACGCCGGCGAACATCGTGCCGGTATCGACTGCGCCCAGTGCGGCCGACCGCCGCGCCGCCGCACGATCCCATCGCTGCCATCGGCGCTGGGCCGCCGGACCACCGGCGGGGTCGTCCACTACGGATGGCGCCGGCGACGAACAGCGCGACGACGGTGACAAGGCCGGTGTCCAGGAGGTGCCGCACAGCGTCGGCCTGCCACCTCGGCACAGTCGCTTCCGCGTCGAGATGAACGACGAGCCGCAGCGGAGCGGCGCGCTCCGTCGGGTCAGGCATCGCCCGTCACCTCCCGTACTGACACCGAACCGGGACCTCACGGGCACCGGAACCGACCCAAGCCCTTGCGATCGTCTCATGTCGACTTTGCGATGTCCTTTTTGACCCGCTATCCCCCGTTATCACCCATATTGTTCGAGCCTTGAGAACGGATGAAGTGATTGTTAAGTGTCGTGTTATCCGAAAAAGGGTGACATTGCATCTAGCAACTGATTGCGACCAATAGATAGCCTGCGGCAACAAACAGTTGAATCAGAGACACCTGGAGGAACTTTGAGGGTCCGATCACTCGTGACGGGCACTGTCGCGATCGCCACTGCGGTCGCGCTACAGCTGTCTGGTCTCTCCGCCGCATCGGCAGACCCGGTCAGCCCGGCAACGGTGGCCAGCCTCAACGCTGACGCCACGCGCGCGCAGTCCGCGGCAGACACCGCGGCGACCGCCTCCGCGAAGGCGAACGCAGCCCTGGCTGACAAGCAGGCTGAGGCCGCCAAGGAGGCCGCCAAGGCCGCCGAGGCTGTCGCGAAGGCCGCAGCGTCGGGCAAGGCAGCCGACCAGGTCAAGGCCGACGCCGCCGTCGCCCGGGCCGCCGACTTCGCCGCCAAGGCCGCCTCGGCGCAGGTTGAGGCGAACGACAAGGCCGCGACCGCCGCGGCGAAGGCCGCGACCGCCGCAGCCGCCACCACCGACGCGAGCCGTGAGGCCGCCTCGCTCGCCGGGATCAACCCGGGCGCCAGCACCCTCGGCGCGGCGCTGCCCGACACCAAGGACATCCCGGACAACGCGCTCAAGAGCGACAACGTCCAGTTCGTCGACAACGTCAAGGGCGTCAGCGGCTACCCGGCGCTGAACTTCGTCCACTACGAGAACCTCGGCTACGACGTCATGGTCGGCAACGGCACCGGCGGTCTCGCCCTGTGGTCGCTGCAGGACCCGGCCCACCCGGTGTACCTGTCCAAGATCACGGCCAACCAGCTGCGGCTGCCCGGTGACACCCAGGACCGCTTCTGGGAAGGCGAGAACCTCACCCTCGACGCCAAGCGCAAGCTCGTCTACATGACGCGTGACCCGCGCGGCTTCGGTGGCAACCAGACGACCGGCAAGCTCGGCCTGTACATCATCGACATCAAGGACCCGTCGAACCCGGTGCTGCTGGGCTTCCACCCGGTGCCGGCCGGTCACACCGCGACCTGCATCAACGACTGCCGCTACGTCTGGTCCATGGGCCCGACGGACAACGGTGGCCAGAAGCTCGCCGGTTGGCACAGCGTGCCGGTCTTCGTGACCGACGTTCGTGACATCAACCACCCGTACACCTACACGCAGGCAGTCGACACCAACCGGAACGACGGCGTCACCGCGTACGTGCACAGCGCCGACGTCGACCGCAACGGCGTCGTGTGGACGTCCGGCTACGGCGGTGTCCGTGGTTACTGGACCGAGGGCAAGCACTACGACCCCGTCGCGAAGGTCGACCGCTGGGCCACCGCGACCAACCCGATCCCCTACGCGGGCGGTGGCATCCCCAACGCGCTCGCTTCGGGTATCGCGCACAACGCCTACCACGTGACGACCGCACTGGGCGCGTACGCCAAGGGCGACGTGATTGTCGTCACCGAAGAGGCCAACACCAGCAACTGCACCAACGCGGGCAAGTTCCAGCTCGCGTCGATCGCGGGCAGCTACGACGGCCAGAGCTGGAGCGGGACCGTCGCGAACCCGTTCCGGATCACCCAGCTCGGCGTGTACACCCCGGCGGGCAAGCCCGGTGAGCGCACCGGCGCCGAGTGCTCCGCTCACTGGTTCACCGTCAAGGGCAACATGGTCGCGATCGGCATGTACGCCCAGGGCACCCGCTTCATCGACATCTCCGACCCGATGCACCCGACCCAGGTCGGTCACTTCCGGGCCGTCGCTCGCACGGCGAGCGGCGAGACGCCGGCCATCGCGGCGAGCAACGCGTCGGCGGTGTACTGGCACGGTGACTACGTCTACGTGGCGGACTACACCCGCGGCGTCGACGTGCTCAAGTTCACCGGCAACATCCCCGGCAAGATCGTCGACAACAAGATCTGCTGGAACTCCTGCGACAAGTAGGTCGCCAGCGCTATACGACACCGGTCCTGACCTGAGCCACTGAGGTCAGGACCGGTGGCACCACCCGAAGGGGAGGGCCCTCGGACCGCCGGAGCTCCAAGCCGGCGACCGGGGGCCCTTCACATTCCCGTACCGTGGGCGAATCATTCCCCCGACCACAAGATCGCCCCACACCGGAGTGTTACGCCCACATCCCGCCTGAAGAGTGGAAAGAGACCGTCCCGTGGAGTTTCCGATGACCACCAGCGCCCGCCTCGACACCCGAGGAACCCGCCGCCGCCGACGCCGCCACCTGGTCGCGGCCGGGACAGCGGTACTCGCGCTGACCGTCGCCGCCACGGGCTGCACCTCCAGCAAGACCGACGCCGGCCCCCGCGGCGAGATCACCTTCGGGGTGCTCACCACCCTGTCCGGTGACGCAGGCCACCCGCGGCCAGGACCTCCTCGACGGCGCCCAGATGGCCGCCGACGAACTCAACAACCGCGGCGGCGTCATCGGCCTCAAGCTCAAGCTGTCCAGCGTGGACGACCAGTGCCTCGATGTGGGCGCCCGCGAGGCAGCCAAGATGTTCGTCAACGGCGACAATGTTGCCGCTGCCCTGGGTGGGATCTGTGACGAGTCCTCCGCCGCCGCCGCCGAGGTGCTGGGTGGGTTGGGTGTGCCGTTCCTGGTGACCTCCGCGAACGCCCCCACCATCGTCAACCCCGACGACACCCCCACCGCCTACCTCACCAACGGCACCCCCTACCAAGGGGCCCTCGCCGCCGTGCACTGGCTCGCCTACAACGACGCCCAACGCCTCGCCGTCATCGGCGACGACACCCCCGACGCCACCTACCTCATCGACCAGGTCATCGCCGTCACCTCACCCGTGCCCGAGCTCGTCTCCAAGCAGACCGTGCCCGAAACCGGCGCCAACATGACCGGCATCGCCACCACCGCCGTCGCCGCCAAACCCGACATCATCTACTTCGCCGGCAGACGCCACCAACTCCGGCCACCTCGCCGCCGCCCTGCACACCGCCGGCTACACCGGCAAGCTCTTCGCTCACCGCCGAATCCGAATCCCCCGACTTCCTCACCGCCGCCGGCACCGCCGCGAACGGCGCCTTCATCATCACCCCCGCCAGCCCCCAGAACCTCCCCGCCGCCGCCGACTGGACCACCAAGTTCACCAAGCAGTTCAACCACGCCCCCGGCCGCGACGCCCTCCAGGCCTACGAAGCCGTCCGCGCCCTCGCCCAAGCCATCACCCAAACCGGCAAGGTCGACACCGCCCAAAACGCCGAACAGCTCACCCGCCTCGACGACACCTTCACCACCTTCATGGGCGAACTCGCCTTCGCCCCCGACCACACCGTCAAATACGACACCCACCTCGTCCTCACCGTGACCGGCGGCACCTTCACCGTCGCCAACACCCTGCGCACCGACGGCTGACCCCCATGACCCCCCACCCCCGCACCCGCCGCCACCTCCGCGCCGCCACCACCACCCTCCTGGCCGCCACCCTCCTCGCCACCACCGCCTGCACCACCACCACCAAAAAAGACACCTTCACCGCCACCAAAACCGCCTACACCGTCGAGGACGTCAAGGGCGCGTACTACACCGCCAAGGACGCGACCGAGACAAGTGGCGAGAAGGCCGAGGAGTACTTGGCCGGCCTCCTCGACTCCTCACACGTCAACTACATCCCGCCGGGTGGCGTGCAGACCTGCCCCTATGTCCATCGCTCCGAGACTGCCGACTCGCCGACCAATGTGGTGGAGCCGACCGCCGGTGAGCCGGTGGGGAGGTTCATCGTCGCGCCCGCACGCCCCAAGGGTTCGCACCTTCCGAACGTCAGCCAAGGCGCGCTCTACTTCGCCACCGACGTCATCGCGGACACCGGGATGGACGAGGTCGCCAAGGCACTGGCCGAATGCCCCAGCTCATACAACGTCAACGGCGGGCCGGCTGCCATCCTCGGCAAATACAGCGTGAGCACCAGACCGTTGGAGATGTCGGGGTGGGCGGGCTACGTGCAGCAGCTTGCCCACACCTACCCATTGGGCCAGGACGACGTCTACTACGACGACATGGCGACGGTGGTTCTGCACCGAGCCAACATCATCCTGTACGTCGACGTCTCGGCGCGAAAGATCATCGGTGATCGCTCCGAGGCAGCCAGCCAGGTCAAGGCGATCGTGAAGGCCGTTCTCGAGCGACTCGGATAGCGCGGCCTTCGTCCACTCTGGCATGCGGACAATGCGGACGAAACCACATATTTTACAAGAAAGTAGTGGCACATACCCTCTAGCGCTCGATATGGGTGCATAGATACGCTGCGGGCCAGCAATCCGCCTGATCATGGCGGATTCAAGCGGAGCGGAAGGGGCGCGTCCTCAGGTGGCGGCGCCCGCAAGTCCGTTGTAGCCCACAACGTCCTGGAGGAATGTTGAGAGCCAGATCTCTCGTCACGGGCACTGTCGCGATCGCCACCGCGGTCGCGTTGCAGCTGTCCGGCCTGTCCGCCGCGTCCGCGGACCCGGTCACACCAGCAACGGTCGCCAGCCTCAATTCTGACGCCGCCCGCGCGCAGGCAGCGTCAACGGAGGCGGCCACCGCGTCGGCCAAGGCACAGGCCGCCCTCGCCGACAAGCAGGCCGAGGCCGCCAAGGAGGCCACCAAGGCCGCCGAGGCTGTCGCCAAGGCCGCCGCATCGGGCAAGGCAGCCGACCAGACCAAGGCCGATGCCGCGGTCGAGCGGGCCGCCGGCTTCGCCGCCAAGGCCGCCAGCGCGCAGCTCGAGGCCAACGAGAAGGCAGCCAACGCCGCCGCGAAGGCCGCGACCGCAGCAGCCGCCACCACCGACGCCAACCGCGAGGCCGCGTCGCTCGCGGGCATCACCCCCGGCGCCAGCGCAGTCGGCGCCCCGATCGGCGATGTCAGCGAAGGTGCCGACAACGCCATCAAGAGCGACAACGTCGAGTTCATCAAGAACGTCAAGGGCGTCAGCATCAACGGCGTCGGCGACTACCCGGCCTTCCCGTCGCTGAACTTCGTCCACTACGAGAACCTCGGCTACGACGTCATGGTCGGCAACGGCACCGGCGGTCTGGCCCTGTGGTCGCTGCAGAACCCGGCGAACCCGGTCTACCTGTCGAACGTGCCGTCCACCGCGCTGATGCTGCCGGGTGACTCGATCGCGCGCTTCTGGGAGGGCGAGAACCTCACCGTCGACGGCAAGCGCAAGCTGGTCTTCATGACGCGTGACCCGCGCGGCTTCGGTGGTGTCAGCGCAACAGGCACTCCGGGCCTGTACATCATCGACATCAAGGACCCGTCGCACCCGGTGCTGCTGGGCTTCCACCCGGTGCCGGCCGGTCACACCGCGACCTGCATCGACGACTGCCGCTACATCTGGTCCGTCGGCCCGTCGAACAACGGTGGGCACCTCCAGCCGCGGGTGGACGGGCGTGCCGGTCTTCGTGACCGATGTGCGTGACGTCAACCACCCGTACACCTACGCACAGGCCGTCGACCTGGGCCGGCGCGACGGTGTCACCGGCTACGTCCACAGCGTTGACGTGGACAAGGACGGCATCGCCTGGACCTCCGGCTACGGCGGCGTCCGTGGTTACTACACGCAGGGCAAGCACTACGACCCGGTGCTGAAGGTCGACCGCTGGGCGACGGCGTACGCGCCGGTGCCCTACGCCGGTGGTGGCATCAACACGGTCGCCACCAGCGCCCTCATGCACAACTCCTACCGCACCCAGCACGCAGTCGGTGGGCACCCGCGCGGTGATGTCGTCTTCATCACGCACGAGAGCAACACCAACAACTGCGCGAGGGCTGGCAAGTTCATCGTGGCGTCGATCGCGAACAGCTTCGACGGCCAGAGCTGGAGCTCGACCCCGGCCAACCCGTTCCGGATCACCAAGCTCGGCGAGTACTCCCCCGCCGACCTCCCCGGCGCCAACCCGGCCGGTGACTGCTCCGCGCACTGGTTCACCGTCAAGGGCGACCTCGTGGCGATCGGCTTCTACGACCAGGGTGTCCGCTTCCTGGACCTGTCCGACCCGACCCACCCGACCCAGGTCGGCCACTTCCGGGTGCCGGCCCGCGCCAAGGGCCCGAACGTTTTCAGCCCGCCGGCCGTCACCGCCGGTAGCGCGTCCGCCGTCTACTGGCACGGCGACTACGTCTACGTCGCGGACTACAACCGCGGCATCGACGTCCTGAAGTACACGGGGAACATCCCGGGCAAGCAGGAGGCCAAGATCTGCTGGAACGCCTGCGACAAGTAGTTCCACCGCTCAGCCACACCACCTCCGCTCGGCCTGCCCCGCAAGGGAGCAGGTCGAGCGGAGGTGTTTTCGAGACTTGATCGAATGCCCGATTTGTCTTGAATGCCCCACTTGCCCTATCGAAATGCACGTAAAGAGGTCACCAAAGGCTGTGAGAGATCGTTCGATACCAAATTGGTAGTTCTTGCCCTCTAGTCACCCCGAGACCACGTAGATACTCTGCGGGCCTCAAACAATGTGAAAAGAGGACAGCGAGCACTGCGCGGTCCTCACCCCGCACGCTCGTCCGCGCACGTGGAGTGCACTCAAGATTCCTGGAGGAACGTTGAGAGTTCGATCTCTCGTGACGGGCACTGTGGCGATCGCCACCGCAGTCGCCTTGCAGCTGTCCGGCCTGTCCGCGGCGTCCGCGGACCCGGTCAGCCCGACAACGGTGGCCAGCGCCAACGCTGAGGCCACGCACGCCCAGGCCCAGGCAGACGCAGCGGCCATCGCCACGGCCAAGTCGCAGGTCGCTCTCGCCGACAAGCAGGCCGAGGCCGCCAAGGAGGCCACCAAGGCCGCCGAGGCTGTCGCCAAGGCCGCCGCATCCGGCAAGGCAGCCGACCAGACCAAGGCCGACGCCGCCGTCGAGCGGGCCGCCGGCTTCGCCGCCAAGGCCGCCAGCGCCCAGGTCGACTACAACGCCAAGGCCGCCGAAGCCGCCGCGAAGGCCGCGACCGCAGCAGCGGCGACCACCAACGCCAGCCGCGAGTCCGCCTCGCTCGCCCAGCGTCACCGCCGGCACGTCCACCGAGGGCACCGGCACGCTGCCGGACACCGGCGTGTTCCCGGACAACGCCGTGCACACCGACAACGTCACCGTGCTCGACAACGTCAAGGGCATCATCGGTACGAACAAGACCTGTCCCGCCTACAACCCCTACGAGTGCCCGTCGTTCGCGTCGCTGAACTTCATGCACTACGACAACCTCGGCTACGACATCATGGTCGCCAACGGCACCGGCGGCCTGGCGATCTGGTCGCTGAAGGACCCGGAGCACCCCGTCCTACATCTCCTCCCTGTCGGTCGTTGCGGACCTGAAGCAGCCGGGCGAGACGATGACCAAGTTCTGGGAGGGCGAGAACCTCACCGTGGACTCGAAGCGCAAGCTCGTGTTCATGACTCGCGACTCGGGCAAGAAGGGTCTGTTCATCATCGATGTCGCCGACCCGTGGCACCCGGTGCTGAAGACGTTCCAGCCCGTCCCGCAGGGCCACACCGCGACCTGCATCGACGACTGCCGCTACATCTGGTCGGTCGGTAGCGGTGTCACGCGCGCAAGTCCCCCGGTCTCGGTGACGGACGTCCGTGACATCAACCACCCGTTCACCTACCCCGGCTCCTTCGACGCCAACGTGCGTCGCACCGGTGTCGACCTCGTCCACCCACAGCGTCGACGTCGACTTCGAGGGTGTCGCGTGGGTCTCCGGTAGCGGTGGTGTCCGTGGCTACTACACGCAGGGCAAGCACTACGACCCGGCCACCAAGGCGGACCGCTGGGCGACGGCGTACAACCCGATCCCCTACGGGGTGGTTCCGTCAAGAGCAGCGTCAGCGCCTTCCTGCACAACGCCTACCGCATGCCGCACTCGGTCGGTGGCTACGCCAAGGGCGACGTCATGCTCATCACCAACGAGAACAACCAGACCAAGTGCAGCACGGCGGGTCTGTTCATCATCTCGTCGCTGTCCGGCACCCGTGACGCCGTCGACAACATCGGCACGACGACCGCCCCGGCCCAGATGGACCGTCTGGCCACCTACAGCCCGGGCGGCAAGCCCGGCGAGGTCATCGACCCGACCGGCAAGACCGGCGACTGCTCCGCTCACTGGTTCACCGTTCAGGGCAACCTGGTCGCGATCGGCTTCTACGAGCAGGGCGTCCGCTTCCTGGACATCTCCGACCCGACCAACCCGAAGCAGGTCGGCTACTACCAGGTGTCGGCCCGCGCCGCGACCCCGTACACGCCGGCGATCATCGGCAGCAACACGGCCGCCGCGTACTTCCACAACGGTCTCGTCTACGTGGCGGACTACGCCCGTGGCGTCGACGTGATCAAGTTCACCGGCAACATCCCCGGTCAGATCGACAGCAAGGTCTGCTGGAACTCCTGCGAGAAGTAGGCGGCCAGCTCCACACGACACCGGTCCTGACCTTCTCTGCGGAGGTCAGGACCGGTGGCACCACCCGAAGGGGAGGGCCCTCGGACCGCCGGAGCTCCAAGCCGGCGACCGGGGGCCCTTCACATTCCCGTACCGTGGGCGAATCATTCCCCCGACCACAAGATCGCCCCACACCGGAGTGTTACGCCCACATCCCGCCTGAAGAGTGGAAAGAGACCGTCCCGTGGAGTTTCCGATGACCACCAGCGCCCGCCTCGACACCCGGGGAACCCGCCGCCGCCGACGCCGCCACCTGGTCGCGGCCGGGACAGCGGTACTCGCGCTGACCGTCGCCGCCACGGGCTGCACCTCCAGCAAGTCCGACGCCGGCCCCCGCGGCGAGATCACCTTCGGGGTGCTCACCACCCTGTCCGGTGACGCGGCCACCCGCGGCCAGGACCTCCTCGACGGCGCCCAGATGGCCGCCGACGAACTCAACAACCGCGGCGGCGTCATCGGCCTCAAGCTCAAGCTGTCCAGCGTGGACGACGAGTGCGACGACTTCGCCGCGAAGGAAGCGGCCAAGCAGATGGTGAAGAGGGACCTGGTCGCTGCCGCTCTGGGTGGGATCTGTGACGACGCGGCCGCATCAGCGTCGGCAGTGTTCGGTGGGTTGGGTGTGCCGTTCCTGGTGACCTCCGCGAACGCCCCCACCATCGTCGACGCCACCAACACCCCCACCGCCTACCTCACCAACGGCACCCCCTACCAAGCGGCCCTCGCCGCCGTGCACTGGCTCGCCTACAACGACGCCCAACGCCTCGCCGTCATCGGCGACGACACCCCCGACGCCACCTACCTCATCGACCAGGTCATCGCCGTCACCTCACCCGTGCCCGAGCTCGTCTCCAAGCAGACCGTGCCCGAAACCGGCGCCAACATGACCGGCATCGCCACCACCGCCGTCGCCGCCAAACCCGACACCATCTACTTCGCCGGCAGACGCCACCAACTCCGGCCACCTCGCCGCCGCCCTGCGCACCGCCGGCTACACCGGCAAGTTCATCGCCACCGCCCAATCCGAATCCCCCGACTTCCTCACCGCCGCCGGCACCGCCGCGAACGGCGCCTTCATCATCACCCCCGCCAGCCCCCAGAACCTCCCCGCCGCCGCCGACTGGACCACCAAGTTCACCAAGCAGTTCAACCACGCCCCCGGCCGCGACGCCCTCCAGGCCTACGAAGCCGTCCGCGCCCTCGCCCAAGCCATCACCCAAACCGGCAAGGTCGACACCGCCCAAAACGCCGAACAGCTCACCCGCCTCGACGACACCTTCACCACCTTCATGGGCGAACTCGCCTTCGCCCCCGACCACACCGTCAAATACGACACCCACCTCGTCCTCACCGTGACCGGCGGCACCTTCACCGTCGCCAACACCCTGCGCACCGACGGCTGACCCCCATGACCCCCCACCCGCGCACCCGCCGCCACCTCCGCGCCGCCACCACCACCCTCCTGGCCGCCACCCTCCTCGCCACCACCGCCTGCACCACCACCACCAAGAAAGACACCTTCACCGCCACCAAAACCGCCTACACCGTCGAGGAGGTCAAGGCGGCCCTGCCTGATGCCAAGGGCGATCTGGAGAACGTCAACGAGTACTGGCAGGACCCCCAGTTCCACTCCCACAACAACTACATCCCGCCGGGTGGCGTGCAGACCTGCCCGCTCGCCAACCGCTCGGATGCGGCCGGCGCTCCGCCGAACATGGTGCTGCCGACGGGGGGTGAGGACCTCGGCCGGTACGTCATCGAGCCCGCACGTGATTCCGACTCGCGGACGCCGAAGATCACCCAGACCGGGAGCTACTTCGCCACCGCGCCCATCGCCGATCTCGCGATGGCAGAGATCGTCGCCGAGCACGCGAAGTGCCCCAGCTCGTACAACGTCAACGGCGGCCCGGCGGACATCATCGGGACCTACAACGTGACGACCAGGCAAACGGACATATCCGGGTGGAAGGGGTATATCCAGCAAATTGCGCATATCTACCGGCCGCACCAGGACAACGTCTACTACGAGGACATGTCCATCCTCGTCCTGAGCCGGGCCAACATCATCCTGTATTTCGAGCTCACCCAGAAGAAGATCATCGGCGACCGCTCCACCTCTGGCGACGAGGCCGAGCGAGTCATGAAGACCGTGCTCGAGCGCCTCGGATAGCTCGTCCCGGAGACGTCAGCGACCGGCCTCGCGAACTGCGGGGCCGGTCGTCTGTGTCAGGAGAATCGTCCGGCCTGCCACCGGTTCCGGATGCATTCCTCGAAATCACCCGTTTCGGGCCGAAAACTAGTTGGACTTACCCTCTAGCGACATACATGCCGCATAGGTACGCTGCGGACCCTACCTATTTTCGATCACATGTTGTGGCGAAAGCAGGAGCGGCAGTGCGAAAAACCACCGCCGGGACGAAATGTCCTGTCCTGTCATGCACGGACCCTGGAGGAACCTTGAGAGTCAAATCTCTCGTCACCGGAACGGCAGCGATCGCGACAGTGATCGCCATGCAGCTGTCCGGTCTGTCCGCCGCATCTGCGGCACCTGTCACCCCGGCATCGGTGGCAAGCGCCAACGCCGAAGCCACCCACGCCCAGAGCATCGCCGACGAGGCCGCCAAGGCCGCGGCCAAGTCCGCAGATGCACTGGCTGACAAGAAGGCCGAGGCCGCCAAGGAGGCCACCAAGGCCGCCGAGGCTGTCGCCAAGGCCGCCGCGTCGGGCAAGGCAGCCGACCAGACCAAGGCCGACGCCGCCGTCGCCCGGGCCGCCGACTTCGCTGCCAAGGCCGCCTCGGCGCAGGTCGACTACAACGAGAAGGCCGCCGACGCCGCCGCGAAGGCCGCGATCGCAGCAGCAGCAGCCACCAACGCGGGTCGCGAGTCGGCATCGCTCGCGTCCGTCAAGGGCGGCGCGTCCACCGAGGGCACCACCACCAAGGTCGATGACCCGCAGGGTCTGGTGGGCGCGATCCACAGCGACAACGTCGAGGTCATCGGCAACGTCCGTGGCCAGCACGACGCCAACATCTCCTGCGGCGTGCTCTCCTCGAACCCGGTCAAGTGCCCGTCGTTCGCCGGCCTGAACTTCGTCACCTACGACGGCCTCGGCTACGACATGATGTTCGCCATCGGCACCGCGGGTCTGTCGGTCTTCTCGCTGAAGGACCCGGCGCACCCGCAGTTCATCAGCCAGGTCAACCTCGCTGCGCTGAACGCGGCCGGCAACCAGGTCATGACCCAGTTCTGGGAGAACGAGAACCTCACGATCGACAGCAAGCGCATGATCGCTTGGCTGACCCGTGACTCCACCCAGGCCCGCGGTCTGTTCCCGATCGACATCTCCGACCCGTGGAACCCCAAGGTCATCGGCTTCCACAAGGTTCCGCAGGGTCACACCGCGACCTGCCTGAACGACTGCACCTTCATCTGGTCGGTCGGTGGCATCACCCTGCCGACCGAGAACCCGGACGGCTTCCGGAACAAGCCCTCCATGGTGGCGGTGACCGACGTGCGTGACGTCAACCACCCGTACACCTACCCGTCGTCGTTCGCGGCGAACGTGCACCGCAGCGGCGTCGTCACCGGTTCCACCCACAGCGTCGACGTCGACTTCGAGGGTGTCGCGTGGGTCTCGGCCAGCCGTGGTGTCCGCGGTTTCTACACCGACGGCAAGCACCTCGACCCGGCCACCGGCGTCAGCCGCTGGGCGACCCCGTACAACCCGATCTCCTACGGTGGTGGCGCGGTCGCCGGTTCCGACACCGCGTTCATGCACAACGCGTACCGGTTCCCGCACAAGCTGGGGAACTTCGACAAGGGCGACGTGATGCTCATCGGCAACGAGATCAACAACGGCAGCTGCACCAGCGCCGGTAAGTTCATCTTCGCCTCGGTCAAGGGCACCCGCGACGCCATCGACAACGTCGGCACCCCGGCCGCACCGGCGAAGATGGCCCGCCTGGCCACCTACAGCCCGGGTGGCAAGCCCGGCGAGAAGCAGGACGCCACCGGCAAGCAGGTCGGTGACTGCTCCGCTCACTGGTTCACGGTCAAGGGCAACATCGTCGCGATGTCGTTCTACGAGCAGGGCACCCGCTTCATCGACGTCTCGGACCCGACCAACCCGGTCCAGGTCGGTTACTTCCGGGTCCCGGGCATCGGCACCGGCGCCACCCCGGAGCAGATCTTCACCGACACGTCGGCGACCTACTGGCACGGTGACTACGTCTACGTGTCCGACTACGGCCGCGGCGTCGATGTCATCAAGTTCACCGGTGACATCCCGGGCCAGGTCGACACCAAGGTCTGCTGGAACGCCTGCGACAAGTAGCACCACAGCACCACCTGCATTGCACCGGCCGGCCCGGGCTCCACGTGAGCCCGGGCCGTACGGCTTTCCCCCTCACATCCCTGGAGGAACGTTGAGAGTCAAAAGCTTCCTGACCGGCACTGCCGCGATCGCTACCGCGGTCGCGATGCAGCTCTCCGGTCTCACGGCCGCATCCGCGTCACCCGTCACCCCTGCGTCGGTGGCGAGCGCCAACGCCGACGCCACCCACGCGCAGGCACAGGCGGACGAGGCAGCCAAGGCCGCGGCCAAGTCTGCCGACGCACTGGCTGACAAGAAGGCCGAAGCCGCCAAGGAGGCCGACCAAGGCCGCCGAGGCAGTCGCCAAGGCCGCCGCGTCGGGCAAGGCAGCCGACCAGACCAAGGCCGACGCCGCCGTCGCACGGGCCGCCGACTTCGCCGCCAAGGCAGCCAGCGCCCAGCTCGACTTCAACGCCAAGGCGGCCAACGCCGCCGCGAAGGCCGCGACCGCAGCAGCCGCCACCACCAACGCCGGCCGCGAGGCAGCCTCGCTCGCCAGCGTCACCCGAGGCACCGCCGTCGAAGGCACGGGAACGCTCCCCGACCCGATCATGGGTACCGACGACGCGATCCACAGCGACAACGTGGAGGTGGTCGGGAACGTCCGCGGCATCATCGGCACCCAGACGAACTGTGGGCAGCTCTCCAACAACCCCGTGGGGTGCCCGTCGTTCGCCGGCCTCAACTTCCTGCACTACGAGGACCTTGGCTACGACATGATGATGGCCAATGGGACCGGCGGGCTGTCCATCTGGTCGTTGAAGGACCCGGCACACCCGGCCTACATCTCCGCGGTGCCCTATCAGGCGCTGCAGCAGCCGGGCGAGACCATGACCCGGTTCTGGGAGGGTGAGAACCTCACCATCGACGCCAAGCGCAAGATCGTCTGGCTGACCCGCGACACGAACGACAAGGGCCTGTTCCCGATCGACGTCTCCGACCCGTGGAACCCGAAGCTCATCGGCTACCACAAGGTCCCGCAGGGCCACACCGCGACCTGCCTCAACGACTGCACCTTCATCTGGTCGGTCGGTGGGGTCCAGGCGGGCAACGGCCCGGGCTTCACCGGCAAGCCGTCCATGGTGTCGGTGACCGACGTGCGTGACGTCAACCACCCGTTCACCTACTCCTCGGCGGTTGTCGCGGACGTGCACCGCAGTGGTGTGGTCACCGGTTCCACCCACAGCGTCGACGTCGACTTCGAGGGCATCGCGTGGGTCTCGGCCAGCCGTGGCGTCCGTGGTTTCTACACAGACGGCAAGCACTACGACCCCATCGCGAAGGCCGACCGCTGGGCGACCCCGTACGCCCCGATCTCCTACGGCGGTGGCGCGGTCAAGGGCAGCGACACCGCGTTCCTGCACAACGCGTACCGCTTCCCGCACGCGCTCGGCAGCTACGCCAAGGGCGACCTGATGCTCATCAGCAACGAGAGCAACATCGGGAACTGCAAGACGGCCGGCAAGTTCATCATCTCCTCGCTGAAGGGCACCCGCGACGCCGTGGACAACGTGGGCACCCCTTCCGCCCCGGCGAAGATGGACCGGGTCGCCACCTACGATCCGTCCGAGAAGCCCGGTGAGCGTCCCGGCTACGACTGCTCCGCGCACTGGTTCACCCTCAAGGGCAACATCATGGCCATCGCGTTCTACCAGCAGGGCGTGCGGTTCGTGGACCTCTCCGACCCGGCCAACCCGAAGCAGGTCGGCCACTTCCGGGTGCCGCCGCGCGCGGCCAGCCCGGGCGTCGACGCGATCAACTCGAACGATGCGGCGGCGGCGTACTGGCACGGCGACTACGTCTACGTGCCGGACTACGGCCGCGGCATCGACATCATCAAGTTCACCGGGGACATCCCCGGCCAGATCGACAGCAAGGTCTGCTGGAACTCCTGCGACAAGTAGGTAACCCAGCTCGCTCAACAAGCCAGCGGCCGGTCCCCACACCACGTGGGGGCCGGCCGCTGGTCGTTGGTACAGGTAATGCTCAGGTGGTGGCGCCGACCAGCTCGCGCTCATCGCGCAGGTCGACCTCCTCGTCGGCATCCAGCAGGTCGATGGTGTGGGTGGCGTTGTAGCGAGCCTCGTCGAGGATGCCCTCGCGCTTGGCGACGATGGTCGGCACCAGCGCCTGTCCGGCCACGTTCACCGCGGTCCGACCCATGTCGAGGATCGCGTCCACCGCCAGCAGCAGCCCGACACCCTCGAGCGGCAGGCCCAGCGTCGACAGGGTCAGCGTGAGCATGACGGTGGCACCGGTGAGGCCAGCGGTGGCCGCCGACCCGATGACGGACACGAAGGCGATGAGCAGGTAGTGCCCGAGGTTGAGGTGGATGCCGTAGAACTGGGCCACGAAGATGGCACCGATCGCCGGGTAGATCGAGGCGCAGCCGTCCATCTTCGTGGTCGCCCCGAGCGGAACCGCGAACGAGGCGTAGGCCCGCGGGACCCCGAGGTTCGCCTCGGTCACCCGCTGCGTCACCGGCAACGTGCCCGCCGAGGAGCGCGTGACGAAGGCGAGCTGGATCGCGGGCCACGCCCCGCTGAAGAAGCGCGCCGGGCTCAGGCCGTTGGCGCGCAGCAGCACCGGGTAGACGACGCCCACGACGAGGGCGAGCCCGAGGTAGATGGCGCCGGAGAAGGCGGCCAGCGGCCCGAGAGTCGTCCAGCCGTACTGCGCGACGGCGTTGCCGAGCAGACCCACCGTGCCCAGCGGGGCGAGCCGGATGACCCACCACAGCACCTTCTGCACGATCTCCAGTGCGGACCGGTTGAACGAGATGAACTGCTCCGCCTTGTGACCGACCTTGAGCGCGGCGAGGCCGATGACCAGCGCGATCACCACGACCTGCAGGACGTTGAAGGACAGGCCGGTGGTGGCGCCGGAGACCGCGCCGTCGGCACCCTTGGCCACCGAGGTCGATGCCGACAGGCCCAGGACGTTCGAGGGGATCAGGCCGGTGAGGAAGTCGACCCACGACCCGGTGCGGCCGGGCGCGTGCGCGGCGGCCTCGGTGACGCCGGTGTGTGCGCCAGGGCGGATGACCAGCGCCAGCACGATGCCGATCGACACCGAGATCACGGCGGTGATGGCGAACCAGACCAAGGTCCGCACGGCGAGCCGGGCGGCGCCCGCGACGTTGCGCAGGTTGGTGATGCTGGCGACGATCGCCGTGAAGATCAGTGCGGGCACGGTCACGCGCAGCAGCTGGACGAAGTTGCTTCCGATACGCGACAGCGTGTCAGCGAGCCAGTTGTCGGCCTTCACGTCGCCGAAGTTGCGCGCGAGCAGTCCCAGCACGACGCCGAGCAGCAAGGCGATGAGGATCTGCGTGCCGAACGACGGGAGCCGTCTAGCACGGGGTGCGGAGGTGGCGGTAGCCATGAGTTTTCCTTCCAGGGTAGGGAAATAGCCACGACGCAGGCGCGGCGTGGTGAACAGGTGTGGTGAACAGGCGTGCGTGAGCAGCGGCCGCGAACGCGGCAGTGCCCGATGGCCTGATCAGCGCGTGACCCAGCCCAGGACGGCATGCGAAGGCACGCGTGGGGCGGGGTGAGGGAGCAGCGGCTCGGTACTACCGAGCCGGAGGATCAGTTAGCGCAGACAGGTAGCGCTCGCCTGACGTCGCAGATCGACGTGCAGGCGGGAGGTGAGGCTCCAGCGACTGATCACCTAGGCATTCAACACTATGAACGTCCGGCTAGCCATCCCGATCACGGCCTGCCTCACCGTCGAGACAGTGTTTCTCTCCAGTGGCGTGGAATGATCCGCCGATGGGCCGACGCATCTGGGTGGAGACGCGCATGCGGGCACCGCTGTCCGACGTGTGGCGGGCGACGCAGGACCCCACTCAGCACCAGCGCTGGGACGTGCGCTTCACCGAGATCCGCTACGCGGCCGCGCCGACGGACGGTGAGCCACAGGCCTTTCACTACGCCCTGAGGGTCGGCCCACGCAGGTGGCCGCTGCTGCGCGTGGCGGGCACCGGGCGCACCCTCGGTGAACGCACCCGACCCGACGGAACGTGCACGTCGGCACTGGGATTCTCCTCGACCGACCGCCGGTCGCTGATCAGAGCGGGCGCCGGATGGTGGCGGTACGTCCCGGACGGCGGCGACGTGCGCTTCCTCACCGGCTACGACTACTCACCAGGCTGGGGCCGTACCGGGAAGGTCGTCGACCGGCTCGCTTTCCGGCCGTGGCTCGGCTGGGCCACGGCCTGGTCGTTCGATCGGCTGCGCCTGTGGCTCGACAATGGAGTGACGCCGGAGACGGCGCTGCGACGGTGGCTCACGGACACGGCGATGCGTGCAGCGCTCGTGCTGGCCGGTGCGGTTGTCGGCTGGCGCATCGGGCATTCGCTGGCGGTCGTGGTCGCGGCAGTGGTCACCGTGGCAATCGCGGCCGTGCTCCCACCGCTACCGGGTGTGCCCCGCGCGCGCCGTTGCCGGCGGCACCCGCTGGACGGGGCGGCGCCGTGGGCACAGGCACCGGACACCCTGGCCGCCGTGACGCCCCAGGCCGGACGATGACGTCCATCTTCCAGCGTGCGCTGGGCGCCGACTTCGACAAGCTCCATCCGCAGATCGCGTCACGGTTCGGACTCAGCAGCACCGGTGGGGTCATGTCGATCGGTACCGGCGTGATGGAGCACATCTGGCGCCGCCGAGGATTCACCTGGCCGTTCCTGGTGCTCGGCTCACACCGGCACATCTTCTTCCCCGAGCAGGGGCACGATGTGCCGTTCCAGATCGAGAACTGGGCCTACCTCGACCAGTTCGGCCGGGAAACCGTGACGTTCAACCGCTGCTTCGAGCTGCCCACCCGCCGCCGGCGGTTCGACGCGACCATGGTCTACAGCGAGCGCAGGGGAACCGTCGTCGACTACCTCGGCACCCACCAGCACCTGGCGGCCGACGTGTGGCCAACGATCGAGGGGGAGGGGATCCGGCTGCGCACCGGAGACCAACGGCTCTATGCCCGCCGCGTCGGCTTCGACTTCCCGATGCTGCTGTCCGGGAAGGGCGACGTCCACGAGTGGTTCGACGAACGCACCGGCCGGCACCAGATCGAGGTCGTCGTGAGCAACGACGCGGTCGGACGCCTGTTCGGCTATCGGGGCTCCTTCACCGTCGAGACCCGTCCGGTGCCGCGGACGGGCGTCCCGACGTCGGCCAAGCCGGCGCGCGAGGAGCCGCGGGAGTAGCGCTTCGGCTCGTGAGCTGCGGACGGCCTAGCGAACCGTGAACACGACCGGCACCGGGACCTCGTCGAACTCCGAGGTCCGCAGGTCCAGGCGCAGCACCCACTTACCAGGGAACGGGATGGCGACCGAGGTCGCCACGTAGTGGCCGGGCTCCCCCGACGCGATCTCCACCGGCATAGCCCCGACCGAGCCGTTGGCGGGCGCCAGCTGGCCGGTCATCTCCTGCACCCGCAGCAAGTCCCCGTCGGCACCGGACAGGAAGATGTCGATGACGTTGGGCCCGGTGCGGGCCGGCTTGATGTCGACCTGGATCCGACCACCCGCCATCGCCGACGCCGCACCGTCGGCGACGGGAATCTTCCGGTCGGTGTGGAAGGCGGGCGTGTAGCTGGTCCGCGCGGGGGCCGTGTTGACCAGTGCCGCCGTCACCGCGATCACCGCGACGCCCAGCACGACCTCGGCGCCCACCGTGCGGCGCAGCCGTCGCAGGGCCCGGCCCGCGCGAGCGTCGGCCACGTCCGCGGCGAGCGCTCGGACGCGTCGTCGGCGTGGGCGTCTGTGCCGGCGTGGGCGTCGGCTCGCTCGTGGCGGCGCCGGACGAACGCCCTGGCTCCCGAAGCGAGCGCGACGACCACGAGGACGGCGGCGAGCTTCACCAGGAGCAGCTGCCCGTAGGTCGTCGCGACGAGCGCGGGCAGCGTGCCCACCTGACGCCACGACAGGTAGACGCCGGTCAGCGCGAGGCCGACGAAGCACGCCTGGGCCAGCGCGGAGAAGCGTGGCAGCGCGCTCTGCAGGGAGGCGGTTCGACTGGCCGAGCTCCCACCGCGGCGCGAGAGAACGGCGATGACAAGGACCACCACTCCGCCGAGCCACAGCGACATCGCGAGCAGGTGCACCACGGTGGCAGGCAGGGCGAGCCAGACCTGCATGCCGGTCCGCGCGTGGTCGGCCAGCGCCCAGGTCAGCGGCAAGGCGGCAGCGCACAGACCTCCGAGCACCTTGGCGCCGCGCTCCAGTCCGGGCCCGCGACGGCTCCGGGCCGCGACGACGAAGGCGGCGGCCAGCAGCGCCACGAGTCCCAGCCGGAAGACAAGGAGGGGGCCGAGCGTGATTCCCATGGTTACCCGCACCATCGACGGGCTCAGCGCGCTGCTCAACGGCTCGCCGGTCGTCAACGGCCCCTGGGTGAGGAAGACCGCGAGGGTGCCGCCGAACAGCGCGGCGAGCCCCGTCCACACGGCGCCCCGGGCCCTACGGTCGTTGTGACCGGACGGCCACAACACCCACAGGAACGCGAGCCCGCCAACGGTCACGGCCATGCCCAGGAAGGCCAGGCCACGGCCCGTGCCCTGGATGACGGCCGGGACGGTGTCGGAGGGTCGCTGGTCGGAGACGACAGCGCTCGGCGCGCCCACGCTGAACTGGATGGCGCCGGACACGATGTGGGAGTCGGCGGAGGTGACGCGCCAGGCGATCACGTACGTACCGTCAGCCAGGTCGCGCGGCAGCGGCGCGGTGGCCGTGTTGGCGGCCCCGTCCAGGTGGACCGCCGCCTCGATCGGGATCTTCTTCCCCATCGCGTCGAGCAGCTGGAGCGACGAGTCGGTCAAGGTGACCGCCTCGTTGTAGCGGAAATACGCGCGCTCGGGCGGCGCATCGGCAACCGCTCCGTCGATGGGAGCGGATTCCTGGACGAAGGCGTGCGCGCTCGCCGGTCTCGCCGTCGCCGCGGTCAGCGCCGCCGTTGCGGACAGTCCGAGCACGAGCAGCAGGGCCAGGCTGATCACCGTCCGGACGCCTGTGGACCAGCGCTGCCCGACGATGACGTGCCGCACTCCGAACCTCTTCCGCCGCTGAGACCCCAACCAGGACCGGCCTCGAGGATACGGCGCTCGGCACCCATTGAGTACAAGTCGGGACATTCAATGATGACCCGCTCATTGAGTATCGACCAGATCACTTGATCTGAACAGATGCTTAGTTTGATCTATATCCACATAGCCGCTGCTTTGGGTAGGATCTGCCTCCACTGATTACCCTGATGACCAAACGGCGACAAGGGACACACATGGCACACACCTCAGACGACGACCAGCAGCCCGAATCAACTGGCTTCGACCGCCGGGCCCTGCTCCAGCGGACCGCAATCGTCGGTGGTGCCATGGTGTGGACGCTGCCCATCGTCCAGTCCGTCGGAAGCAAGGCGTTCGCGGCCACCGGATCCGTGTGCATCGGCTACCTGACGGTCAACCCCAACCCGCACACCTGCTTCCGCATCGCCAAGATGGCCTACCCCGAAGGGTGCTGCGACTGCGCGACCGGCGGGGGCAGCGGGTGCACGTACTCGTGCATCGTCAACTCCACCGTGCTCGAGGTCTACACGACGCTGATGCCGTGCTAGCTGGCGCGTCGGGCGCCACCCCTCACCCCAACGACTGACGACCCGGAGGCACGACCATGGCCACGAACCCCACATCTGTCCAGGAGCTGTTGGCGCAGCTGCTCGCCAGCGGCGAGATCACCGGCACCGACGCGATCGGCGTAGCGCCGCAGAACGGCGGCAACAGCAACGTCATCGGCACCGTCGACGACCTGCTCAACGGCTGAGGCTGCAGCCACGACTTGTGCAGGGCCCGGGCGTCTTCACGCCCGGGCCTTCTGCATGTCTCAGCCGCTCAGCAGCAGGCCCAGCCCGTCCAGCTCGTCGACCAGCCGCACCAGGTCATCGGCCACCATCTCGACGTCAGCCTCGAAGGCCTCAGCCATCGACGGCAGCGCCTCGGCCAGCGCGGCGGTCCCGTCCAGCAGCTCCCAGACCATCGAGCCGATCGGGTCGAGCTGGTGCAGCGAACCAGTCAGCGGGTCGTACACGACCAGCTCAGCGTCGAGCCTGATCTCATGCAGGTCCGCGCCGGCGAAGCGGTCGCCGCGCAGCCAGGCGTGCCCCCGCCGACGGGGTCGTCGCTTCGCCGGTCATGAACCGCTCCGCTGGGTGACGACCTGGCTCACCGCAGTCGACGGCTTCCGCGAGGTCCCCCACCACCAGCCGGTAGCTGTCACAGCCCCGCAGCACCGCCGCCGTCACGTCGAGATTGCGCAGCGGCGCCGCAGCGAACTCGAAGGTCGAGGCGGCCAGCTCGATCAGCATCTGGGCGCGGCCCACCGGTTCGATCCTGGTCGGGGCACCCTCGCGGTACCGCGGCGAGATCACCACGGCCGCAGCGATGTCGTCCACCGGGACCCGGCCGCTGGCCCGCGACCCAGGAACCTGCCACTGACCGGTGCGCAGCACCGGGTCGGCCGGCATCAGGTGGCTGAGCACCGGCTGGGAGCCGATGTCGATGGACAGCGGCTTGGGGTAGGCGCGCAGCCGGAGCGTCTGGGGGTCGATGCCGACCGCCTCGTCGGTGAGGTAGGAGAAGCCGGCGCCCAGCAGCCCGGCGGCCATCGTGGTCTTCCCCGACTCCATCGGTGCCGCCAAGATCACGCCGACGCCGTCGCGCGCGACGCACGAGGCGTGCAGCACGACGCGGTCCACGACGCCAGCCGCCACCGACGCCCGGTTGACGTGCCACAGCAGGAGCGTCAGCACGTACGGCAGCATCGGCGAGGCTCCCACGTACTCCTCGCCGCAGGTGACGACCCACCCGTCGCCGGCCACGCCCTCCCACCTGATGTCATAGGTCGCCCGCGGCTCGGCGTCGGCGACGAGGTCGACGAACACGTCGTCGATCGCCTCCAGGATCGTCTCGTCATCGCTGCGGATGGCGAAACGGTGGCCGTGACCGGCGAACGTGCGGGTGACGCGGGTCAGGCTCACCCGGTAGCCGCCGCCGTCCGGCTGGCCCGCTCGTGCAGGGCGACGAACACGCCCGCCACCTGGCGCACCTGCTCGTGGGTCATGTGCGACCACAGCGGCGGCGTGATCACCCGGGCCGCGAAGTCGTCGGTGATCGGCAGTTCCCGGGTGCGGGGCAGGTGCGTGTAGGCCTTCTGCTCGTGGATCGGCGGCCAGTAGTAACGGCGCGAGTCGATGCCTTCGGCACTCAGGGCATCGGTCAGCTCGGGCACCGTCAGACCGTACTCCACGGGGTCGACGATCAGGGTGAGGTCCTTGTACGTCGAGGTGTCGCCTGCGGCCACCACCGGCATGCGCAGACCCGGCACGCCACCGAGGGCATCCATGAACGCCTCGACGAGCTCGATCCGGTGCGCGATCCGCTGGTCCAGCCGTTCCAGGGAGGACAGCCCGATGGCCGCGTGCAGCTCGGACATGCGGGCGTTGAGCCCGGGGAAGAGGCAGTCGTAGTCACCGGGGTTGCCGTAGCCGCGGCCGATCCGCACCGCCTGGGCAAGACCCTCGTCACGGGTCGCCACGATGCCGCCCTCGCCGGCGACCGTCACCTTGGTCGGGCTGAGGCTGAACACCTCCGCGGTACCGAAGCCACCGACGGGCCGGCCCGCCGCGGCGGCTGCCGAGGGCGTGGGCCGCGTCGTACACCAGCGGGATGCCGGCGTCGTCGGCGATCTGCTGCAGCCGCTCGACCTGGCATGGGGTGCCGTAGATGTGCGTCGGCAGGATCGCCGAGGCACCGTCGAGGTGCTGCGCCACGTCGTCGGGGTCGAGGGTGAGGCTCTCGGTCTCGATCTCCGCGAACGTGGGTGTCCCGCCGGCCCAGGCGACGGCGTGGGCGCTGGCCGCGAAGGTGAAGCTGGGCAGCACGACCGGGCCGTCCACCCCGACCGCCTGCAGCGTCAGCATGAGCCCGGCCGTGCAGTTGGCGACGGCCACGACGTGCGGCACCTCGAGGCGCTCCGCCAGGCGCTCCTCCAGCTCACGGACCAGCGACCCGTTGGTGAGCTGCCCGCTGGTGAGCACCGCGTCGATCCGGCGGCTGATCCCGGCGATGTCCTCCAAGGTGGGCCGGACCAGCGGCAGGCCTTCGGGGAAGGTCGGAGCGTCGCCGAGCGGGGCGGGGCGGGGCGGGGTCATCGTCGTCCTCTCAGAGTTGGAACGTCGGGCCGTGCGGGCTTGGGAAGACAGAGCAGAAGAAGGACGAACGGCAGCACCTGCACGCGTTCGCGCGTGATGATGCCGAAGTTGCCGAAGCGGGAGAACGCGTAGACGAACTCAGCCGTGTACACCACGGCCATCGCCACCATGGGATCCCGCAGGCGCCGGAGCCCCGTTCGCAGCCGGGGCAGCGACCCAGCGACCACCGCGATGAGGAACAGACCCTCCAGGCCGGCCAGCCGGGCCTGCAGGTTGTGCGCCTCCCAGGGGAACGGGCGGAACAGCACGGTCAGCGCGGCCTTCGGCACGTCGGCCGGAGAGGTCGCGGACTTGGCATGGAACGAGGAACCGCCCTGCGTCGTCTGCACCTCGGTGTTGTCCAGCACCTGGTTGACGCTCTTGGAGTCCACCGAGTCGACGCCGAAGAAGTCCTTCGCCTGCTGGACGACGAGCAGCCCGGCGAGCACGAGCACCGCGATGCCGACGCCCTTGGCGACCGGGCCCAGCAACGAGGCGCCAGTGTTGGGCCGCAGCAGGTAACCGGCGAACACGGCGACGAACAAGATGGCGGTGATGTGCGGACGCACGCCGAGTGTGGCGAGCAGGCCGATGGCCAGGAGGACGAAGCCGCCTTTGACCCGGGTGAACATCCGCGCGGCGCCGTAGGCCGTGAGCCCGATCCCCAGGGTCATCCACGCTTCCTTGCCGATGCCGGACGGCCAGAACAGCATCGAAGGAAGGAAGAAGACCAGGGCGGCGTACCGGCGCCGGTGCAGGCCGGGAACCGCGATGACCGCGGCCCGGTAGAGGAAGTACAGGCCCCAGAACCCCATCCAGGAGAAGAGCAGGTATCCACCGAGCAAGGACGGCCCGGTGACGGCGTAGACGATCCCCGTCACCATCTCGATGAAGCCGGTACCGGGGATCTGCCCGGGCGGCGAGGCCAGGATGAGGTCGCGGTAGCTGAGGGCGAGATTCGCACCGGCGTGGTGGTAGTGGCTGGCGTCCGCGGTACCGCCGTACAGCACGAACGCCACCGCCCAGCGCGGCACCGCGGCGAGCAGCTTGACCACCAGTGCCGTGACCAGCAGCCGCGGCAGCCACGGGTCGGTCTCCGCGTCGTGCCGGGTGAGCATGGCAAGGACCGGCAGGCTCGCCGCCACCAGGATGGGCCCGATGATCAGGGCGCCCCAGATGTCGTAGGACCAGCGACCGACGCCGTACAACGTGACGGCGGCGTAGGCCGTGACGAGGAGGACACCGAACACCTGAGGCCAGCTGGGGCCGGAGCGGCGGGCAGCCGACAGAGACACCACTAGAAGACCTCGAGGTCACCGAGCGAGAGGTTCCAGCTGCTCGGTTCCAAGGCGTTCACCGGCAGCGGTCGGCGGGGGTTCGCCGACCAGGCCGATGCCGAGGCGCGGCACCACGACGTAGCCGCGGGCCAGGCCAGCCCGCCGCAGGTCGGGCCCCAGGTGCGCCACCACGTGGTGGGAGCCTGCCTTCGCTGCCATGCGCAGCACCGCCCGTGCGGCGCGGTGGTCGCCGGGACGGACGATGACTTCCGACAGCATCAGCTCGTGCAGTCCGCCGCGCAGCCGCGGCCGGGCGAACCCGAGCCCGACCAGCTGGCCGTCCCTCTCGAGGGGCAGGCACCGGTAGTCCAGGCCCGATGCCGCGCTGTACCGCCACGCCAGGTACTCGAGCGTCCGCGACGTGTGCAGCGCGTCGCCGGGGCGGGCCGCCGCGAGCAGGTCCCGCAACGGCTGTTCGTCGACGAAGGCGGCCTGCGCCAGGGGCAGTGGGCACCGGGCTCCCGCCGCCGCAGGCGTAGCGGGTCCGGTCGCCGCTGGGCGCCGTCGGGCCGCGCCCACCGCATGCCGGGCGAAGCGCACCGGGTTGACGATGCGGACCGCGATCGGCATCGTGCCCACCTGCTGCCAGCCCATCCGCAGGTAGCCGGGGCCACTCTTGGAGTTGGGCGTGTTGAAGACCAGGTCGATCTCGTCCCGCCAGGTCTGAAGGGCCTGCAGGGTGAGGGTCCGGAACAACCCGCGACCCCGGTAGTCCGGATGGGTGGCGGTGTCGACCGCGCGGACTGCGTTCACCACGGTGGTCCCCGACCGCAGCTCCCAGCGCAGGAACAGCCGGACGCCGACGATCCGTCCGGCGTCCTCGGCCACCAGTGCATACGAGGCGCCGAAAGGGTTCGCCTGGTGCTTCCAGTGCAGGAACTCTTTGCTGCGGCTGCCGGTCGGGCCCTCTCCCAACGACGTGCGCAGCAGGTCGAGGATGGCGCTCTCGTCGCCTGCGTCGGCGGCCCGGATGGTCAGGGCAGCTGCGGAAGTCGTCATGAGGCGGCGAGCACCTCGGTGTAGATGTCCGAGATCCGCGCGGCGGCGCGGCGGATGTCGAAGGCTCGCGCGCGCTCGACGCCGGCCCGGCTCATCCGCTCGCGTACCGCGGGGTCGTGGGCGATCCGCGCGATGGCACGGGCGAGCGCGGGCGGGTCGCTGGGCGGCACCAGATGCCCTTCGACGTCGTCGGTCATCGCCTCGGGCAGACCGCCCGCCTCCGTGGCCACGCAGGGCAACCCGGCGGCCATCGCCTCGACCAGCGCGATCGACAGACCCTCGTACAGCGAGCTCAGCGCGAACACGTCGAAGGCGGGCAGCAGGTTGGGCACGTCCGACCGAATGCCGGCGAGCTGGACCACATCGGTGAGCCCGGATGACCGCACGTAGGCGCGCAGCTCGGCCTCCAGTGGACCGGTGCCGATGAGTACCAGCCGGATGTTCGGCACCTGACGGCGCAGCACGGCGATCGCGTCGATGAGCGTGCGCTGGTCCTTCTTCGGCGTGAGGTTGCCGACGCTTACCACCACGAAGGCGTCAGCGGGCAGACCCAGCGCGACCCGGCCCTGGGCGCGCAGGTGTTCGCCGGAGGGCACGGACTCCAGGTCGATGCCGTGGTAGAGCACCTCGACGCCAGTACCGCGCCGCACCCGGCGCGAGTCGATGGTGTCGGCGACCGCCTGCGAGACGGCGATGACCGCACGGTTGCGCGGGTACGTCGCGGCGTTCGCGAGGCGCGTCACGGTGCGGTACCGGGTCCACTGGTTGTGCTCGGTGTGCACGAACGCCCGCGTCGCACCGCCACGCAGGATGCGCGCGGCCGCCGCCGGCACCGGCATGTGGGTGTGGACGATGTCGTACCGACCCTGCCGCAGCAGGCGGTCCAGGCGCCAGATCCACCGAGGGTCACCTCCCGCGTCCTGCCCGAGGCAGTGCACGTCGACGTCGCGGGCCCTCAGCTCGGGGACCAGCGCGTCCTTGCGGGACAGCACGTAGGCAACCTCGACGTCGAAGCGCGAGCGGTCGATGTTCGGCGCGGCGCTCACCAACAGCTGCTCGGCGCCGCCGCGGCCGAGCCCCTTGGCGAGCCACAGCACCTTGGCTTTCGTCATGGCCGGTTCACCAGACCTCGAGTGGCGCGCAGGCCCCGCTGCAGGAGCGGGCATGCGCCGACCGCCGAGGCTGCCGCCCGTCGGAAACGCCAGCGAGACAAGGAAAGCCGCCTTCGACCGGGCGTCGGGCAAGGCTGCCAACGACGCCCAGGAGCGCGTGGCGTACCGCGCCCGGGTCGCGCCATAGGCGGCCAGCGCCCGCAGCTCGGCGGCGTCGGGCTCATAGCGCCGCGCCCACGCGCTCAGCGCCCGCTCGTCGGCGATCTGCAGGGTCCGCCAGCTGAGGGTGACCGCCTTGGCGACGACCGCCTCCGCACCCCAGGAGGCCGCGATCTCACGCACCCGGACGGGGTCGACGGCATCGCTCAGCACCAGCTGCGCCACGTCGCGCTGCGGCACCAGCCGGGGAACGATCCCGCCGAGTGCGGTGTGGAAGCAGGCGTGCACCAGCCGCTGATCGGCATCCAGCGCGTGCAGCTCCCGACCGGCGAGACGGAACGATGCACCCGTCGTGGCCCACAGGTCGTCGACCCGCATGGCGAGACCGAACGGTCCCGACACGAACGTGCGGTGCAGGTCCACCTCATGACCCGTTGGGCCGTGCAGCGTGCAGCCCTTGCCGAACCTGCGGTCGAAGCCGGGGCGCACCTGGGGGACCTGGCGACGGTAGTCCTCGGCAGCGAGGAGGGCGACGGCCGTGTCGAAGTCCTGGGAGCGCACGAGGATGTCGACGTCGGCGAAGGTGCGCTGGGACGGGTCGGGGTAGTCCAGGTGGGCCGAGGCGGAGCCCTTGAGGACCCGGGTGTCCACCGAACCGGCTCTGAGCACGTCGACCACGTTCAGCAGGGATCGCTCGAGCTCGAGGCACACGCACAGCGCCTGCGCGTGGACCTCGTACGCGACGGCCGCCTGCTCGGCCGTCACCTGCAGGTGCCCCGAAGCGATGGCTTGGACCAGCAGACCGGTGATCCGCTCGGCCATGCACCTCACGAGCAGGTGGTCGAACTGCTCGTCGTCGAGCGGGCGCGCCGGCAAGGTGTGGGAGGTGCCCAGCAGGCCACTGGCCGCCACTGCGGCGGCCAGCTGTTCGACAGGACCGGTCACGACGAGTCGACCTTCTTCACGACACGGGCGGCGAGCAGGTCACGCAAGGCACCACGGACGCCGTCGTCGACCTGCTCGGGCGGCAGGTCGTGCAGCTGGGCAACGCGCTGCACGGCCGCATCAGCGCTGACCGGGGTCGCGAGCACGTCCCACAGCGCGGCACCTGAGCCCGTCATGGTGGTGATGCCGCCGTCAGCGTCGGCGTGAACCGGCAGGAAGATCATCCGGTCCCCCACGTTGCGCCACAGCACCGACTTGGCACGCAGGTAGTGGGTGGTCACAGCCTGACCAGCTTGGTGGACTTCAGGTGGCCGGCGGCGTTGCGCGCATCGAACATCACCTGGCATCGCTCGAGGAGCCAGGCGAGGTCGTAGGTCTCGTGCGGGGTGAGCAGCAGGACGCAGTCCGCCTCGGCCACCGCCTTCTCGGTGAGCGCACGCCGCTTCAGGTTCAGGCCGTGGCTGTCGACGGCTGCGACGAACGGGTCGTGGAACGACACCTTCGCCCCCATGTCGCGCAGGCCGGCGATGACCTCGATCGCGGCGGACTCCCGGACGTCACCGACGTCGGGCTTGTAGGTGACGCCGAGCGCGAGCAGCTTCGCGCCCTTGATGGGCAGCCCACGCGCGCCGAGCGCGTCGACGATCCGGCGGACCACGTACTCCGGCATCTGCGCGTTGATGTCCTGGGCCAGCTCGACCAGCCGGAACGGCTTGCCGGTGTCGCGCCGCGACTGCCAGGCCAGGTAGGTCGGGTCGAGCGGGATGCAGTGCCCGCCGACACCCGGGCCGGGGTAGAACGGCATGAACCCGAACGGCTTGGTCGCCGCCGCCTCGATGACTTCCCAGGTGTTGATGCCACTGCTCGGCGCACAGCTGGGCGAGCTCGTTGACGAGCGCGATGTTCACCATGCGGAAGGTGTTCTCCAGCAGCTTCGCCAGCTCGGCGGTGCGGCAGTTGGACACCGACATGACCTCGTCGACCATCTGCTCGTAGAACGTGGCCGCGCACTTGGTCGACTCCTTGGTCAGCCCGCCGACGATGCGCGGCGTGTTGCGCCAGCCCGTACTTGGCGCTGCCCGGGTCGATGCGCTCCGGGGAGTAGGCGAGCAGGAAGTCCCGGCCGGCCTTGAGCCCACTGACTTCCAGGAGCGGCTTGACGACCTGCTCGGTGGTGCCGGGGTAGGTCGTCGACTCCAGGATGACCAGCGTCGCCCGGCTGCAGGTGGCCGGCGATGCTGGCCGCCGCTCCCTCCACCGCGCGCAGGTCCGGGCGGTGCTCGACCACCGGCGTCGGCACGCAGAGCAGCACGACGTCGGCGCGGGCCGCGGCGGCGGGGTCGACGCCGAAGGTAAGCCGTCCGGTGTCGTAGGCGAGGGAGAAGGTCTCGTCGTCGACGCCCGGCACCACGTTGCGACCGTCGGCCAGGCGCGTCGATCCGCTCGGCGTCCAGGTCGACGCCGTGCACCGTCATGCCGGACATGGCCGCGCCAGCAGCCACCGACAGCCCGACGTAGCCCTGCCCGATCACCACGACCGTCACCGCGCGGTCGGCGATGCGCCGCGGCCAGCGGGGCGGTCATCGTCCGGCCTTCCGGCGCGGGAGCTGGACCTGGAACGGCGTCCCGCGGCAGCGGTGGGATAGCGGCCTCGGTGGGTTGAGACTTGCGCGAGGTCATCGCTCGCACGGGCTGGTGGTAGCGCCGTCCCCCACGGCGGCCGGTCTTCGGTGATCAGGGCGACTCCGACGGCAGGCACGCCCACCCGGGCCAGCAGCTCGCTCGCCCGGGCCGCATCGTCCGCCCGGGTGCGACCCGTGCGCGCAAGCATGAGCACCGCGCCCACGTGCGGCAGCAGGTCCACGGTGTCGCTCGTGGTGAGCAGGTCCGGGCTGTCCACCAGGACGATGTCGGCGAGGCCGGCGGCACAGGCGACGACGTCGGGCAGCCTCGCCAGGCGTGCTCCCGGGAGCCAACCGGTCTCGCCAGCGCTGGCGACCCGGACGCCGGTGATCTCGGTGGTGCGGACCACCGAGGCCAGGTCGTCGGGTCGGCCCTCGGCCAGCAGGTCGCTGATGCCCCGGGCCGCGGTCAGGCCGAAGTAGCCGGCCACCACGGGGTCGCGGAAGTCCGCCTCGAGGACGAGCACTGACGCGCCGGTCTCGGCGATCGCCGCGGCCAGGTTGGCTGCAGTGAGGCTCGTGCCGGCGCCGGGGGTTGGCGAGGTGACGAGGTACACGTGCGGGTGCGCGGCACCAGGCCGGCTCGCCGCGCCGGTCTCGCCGACTGCCGCACCGAGCGGCAGGACCGGGCTGTGCGACAGGGCCGAGCGCAGCGTCCGGTACGCCTCCGCGGCGGCGCTGGCCGGCTTGACTCGCACGACGAGCGATCGCTGCCGCGAACTGGACGTGGGCAGCTCGGCGACGACGGGCAGGCGGAACGCGTCCTCGGCCGCGGACCGCGAACGCATCCGCGGGTCGAACCGGGTGATCGCGACCGCGAGCAGGAAGCCGAGCACCAGGCCGAGCACCAAGCCGATCGCGCTCCGTGCACTCCGGCTCTTCGGCGCGGTCAGCGAGGTGGCTGCCGGCGCCACCTTGACCGGGCTGGCCTTGGTCAGGATGGTCAACGGTGCAGAGTTCGCTGGCTGGCTCTGCAGCGTGGACAACCGCTGGAACAGGGCCTGGTACTGGCTCAGCAGCGCGTCGCGCTGGGCGGAGGCGATCGAACGCTCGA
The DNA here is from genome assembly GCA_963703505.1 of uncultured Actinomycetota bacterium. Classification (GTDB taxonomy): domain Bacteria; phylum Actinomycetota; class Actinomycetes; order CAVPEL01; family CAVPEL01; genus CAVPEL01. The sequence continues at coordinate 67,729 of CAVPEL010000006.1, forward strand.
GCTCGTGCCGGCCTGCCTCGACAACGTGCTGACCTGGCCGGCCAACGCATCGAGCTGGGCCTGCAAGGCTGCGGCTTCCGCCGCCGTGCTGGCCTGGTCGGTCTCCCGCAGGTACTTCACCGTCTGGTCGGCGAACGAGTTGGCGACCAGCGCCGCGTGCGCGCCATCGTGCTCGTTGACCGTGATGGTCAGCGTGCCCATCTTGTCGTCGCCGCCGATGACGACGTCCGCGGCGAGCTCGGCGGGTGTGCCGGCGAATGCCACCTCCTTCGCGACCCGCTCGGGGATCACGTCGCCCTTCAGGTACAGGCGGGTGACGGCCAGGTTGAACGAGCGCGAGGCCTCAGGGGCGAGCAGCAGGGTGGCGGTCGCGCGGTACGTGGTGTCGGTGCTGACCACCGCGTTCCGGCCGGATGACGGCGAGGTGAGGAGCGCGGCGAACATGGCGAGCACGGCGCACGCCACGATGACCTTCCAGTGCCGGCGAACGAGGTGCACGTAGTCGTCGGCGGTCATGCTTCCTTCTCGTAGACGTTCTCTCCGGCCCCGGTCTCCGACCTGTGCGAGCAGGTCGGAGGTACGGCGGCCGGTCATGACCAAGGTCGCCTGGTGCGTGCGACTGGCTCGCCCCGGTCCGTTGCCCGACGCCGATGGGTCAGCGTCAACAGGCCGGCCCCGTGCGAGCCGGTCCTGCCTTCGGCGATGTCGAACAGCAGGGAGCGGGTGGCGTCGTCCCTGCCCTGCTCAGAAAGCAGGTTGAGGCTCTCCACCGCCTTGGAGAGCATACGGTTCGGCACCCGTTCCGGCAGGATTTTCACGATAGAAGGGTGCGCGGTCGGGACCGGCTCCTCGTCCGGCGTGTGCAGCTCCTCGGCGAGCTTCTCGCCCGGCCGGACGCCGGTCACCCGGATCTCGACGTCCGTGCCGACCCGTCGGCCCTGCAGCCGGATCAGCCGCTCGGCGAGGCTGCGGATGTTGACCGGCTCGCCCATGTCGAGCATGAAGACCTCGCCGCCCTCGGCGAACGCGGACGCCTGCAGCACGAGCTGGACCGCCTCGGGGATCGTCATGAAGTAGCGGGTCATCCGCGGGTCGGTGACCGTGACCGGACCGCCCTCGGCGATCTGGCGCAGGAAGGTCGGCACCACGCTGCCGCGGCTGCCGAGCACGTTGCCGAACCGCACCGCCGCGAACACCGACTGTCCCCATCGGCGCGTCGAGCACGAGGTGCTCGCCGATCCGCTTGGTCGCGCCCATCACGCAGCACGGGCTGGACGGCCTTGTCGGTGGAGATGAACACGAAGCGGTCGACGCCGATCGCCAGCGAGGCGGCGACGAGGCTGTCGGTGCCGAACACGTTGGTGCGCGACGGCCTCGCACGGGTGCTCCTCGAGCAGCGGCACGTGCTTGTGCGCGGCGGCGTGGAAGACGACGTCGGGGAGTAGCGGGCGAAGAGCTGGTCGAGGATGCCGCGCTCGCGGATGTCGGCGAGCACCTGGACCACGGGGCTGCCGAGCGTCGCGCACACGTCGAGCAGGTGCGTCTCGTCGTGGTCGAGCAGCAGCAGCTGCCCGGGGTCGAACCGCGGCGACCTGGCGGGCGATCTCGCTGCCGATCGAGCCGCCGGCGCCGGTGACCAGCACCCGCTTGCCGGCGATGATCCGCCGAACGGCGGCCAGGTCGGTGCTGATCTGTGGACGCCCGAGCAGGTCGTCGACCCGGATCTCCCGAACGTCGGCGAGCCCTAGCTGGCCGTTGGAGCGTTCACCGAGGCTGGGGATCATCCGGACGGGCAGCTCGGCGGACTCGGCCAGGTCCATGACCTGACGGACCAGCTCGCCCTGGGCGGTCGGGATGGCCAGCAGGATCTGGTCGGCCCGCAGCCGCCGCGCGACGGCGACGAGCTCGCCGATCGGCCCGGACACCGGAAGGCCCAGCAGCCGGTGGTTCCACTTGCGGGGGTTGTCGTCCAGGAAGCCCACCGGCACGAGCACGCCTCGCTCGTTGCGCATCTCACGCACGAGCATCGCGCCGGCTTCACCTGCGCCGACCACGAGGACCCGGACCGCAGCGGGCACCGGTCGGGCCCACCGGTGGAAAGCGAAGAGGCGGGACTGGTAGCGGCTGGCACCGGCGAAGGCCGTGTACAGCAGCAGGCTCGACACCAGGACCGACAGCGGGAGCATCCGCGCGCCGGAGACGATCACCATGAGGAGCACCACAGCGCTCAGCGCGGACGCCAGCAGCAGTCGGCGTGCTTCGACGATGCTGGCGTGCTGCCAGATCTGCGCATACAGCCCGTTGACCGCGTTGCTCGCCAGGACGACGACAGCCGCCACGGGCAGGAAGTGCAGGAAGTTCGACCAGGCCGGGCGCGGCACAGAACCGTCGTAGCGCAGCAGCAACGTCGTGGCGATGGCGGTGGTGAGCAGCACGACGTCGAGCAGCATGGCGAGTAGGTCGGCCCTCACCCGGGCTGACCTGCTGGCCATGCTGACCGTGATGCTGCGCTTCATGGAGATCCAGGTCCGTAGCGGGGCGGTGACTGCGGGCGTCCCGCTGGGCCGGACGCCCACTGTGGGCGTGATCCCATCCTTTGCGAACGACCACGGTCTTTGGGCTGTTTAGATGTCATCGACCGAAACGTAATCTGCTGTTTCCCCCAAAGTCGGGTAAAGGGCGACAAGGTGACCCTACCGTCGCCATACCCCCAGTCAAGGGGCCAGAAGGGTACACATAACCGTTATATAGGCGCCACAACACGCCGGGTACGATGGCGGTCATTCACGGATGTTGCTCGCAATGGGCGAGTCAACGTCCGTTGCGCTGGGAGGCAAGGAATGGGTGGCAGGGTCGCCAGGTTCGGTGCCGTGTGCGGAGCTGCTGGGCTCGCAGTCCTTCTTCTGGCGGGTGTCGCCAGCGCCCACGTCTCGATCGACCCGCAGGTGGCGGCCAAGGGTTCGATCGCGGACGTGACCATCACGATGCCGAACGAGCGTGACAACGCCGAGTCCACCAGCCTGGTGATGGAGCTTCCGGCGGAGTACCCGCTCACCACCGTCGAGGCGTCGCCCGTCGACGGCTGGAGCGTCAACATCACGAAGGTGGCGCTCGACAAGCCTGTCGTGGTCAACGGCCAGACCGTGACCGAGGTGGCGAGCCAGATCAGCTGGACCGCCGACAGCCCCGAGGCCTGGCTCAAGAAGGACGAGAAGGCCCAGTTCGGGCTGAAGATCGGCCCACTCCCCGACGTCGACATGCTGGCGTTCAAGGCGCTGCAGACGTACAGCAGCGGCGAGGTCGTCCGCTGGATCCAGCTCTCCGACGGCTCCGGGAAGGAGCCGGAGCGGCCGGCGCCGTTCCTGCGCCTCATCGGCCCCAGCTCGAGCTCCCCTGACGCCTCCTCGACGAGCGGGACCAAGGTGGCGTTCGTCATCGGCGGCGTGGTCGTCATCGTGCTCGCCGCTGGCGCTGCCGCTGTCGTCGGGTTCCGCCGCCGGGCCTGACCGAGCGCGGCTGGGTCAGGCCACGCCGTGATACGGCGACGACCCCTCACGTGCCCTCGGGCGACCATCGCCTGAGGGCACGTCGTGGTCGGCCCCGCTGCGATCATCGCCCGCCCTGTGGGAGCCGCTTACGCTGACCGAGCTCAGGGCCCAGCCATCCACGAGGCCAGGGCGCGGAGTCGCCTCGTGCCCGTCCCTCGATCCCTGGCGACGGCGCACGACGCTGGTCCACTGCGTGGTGGCGCGGCGCCAGGTCCGCGGACCGTCGAGGACGGGCGGCTGCGTCCGCTCCAGGTGGAGAAGCAGCAGCCAACCGGCGATAGCGACCAGGTGGTGCGACTCCCCGAGCAGCTGCGCGCGGCCGCCGGCCACGTCGAACAGCGCCGCCACCGTCACCAGCAGCACGAAGAGCGCAACCGGGGCGGAGATGCCCACCGCCCGCCTCGGCCGCCAGGCGACCCAGGCGAAGACGAGAGCCAGCGCGACACCGAAGGACGACACCTCGTGACCGAGATGGCCCGCGTGGGCGTGATCGTGTCCCGGGTGGAGGAAGTCGGACGACAGGGCCAGCTGGACGGAGGCCGCGGCGACGAGGCCCAGCCGAGCCAGGGTGGTACCGCCAAGTCGGGGCGGTGGACCGCTACGGGCCCGCACGGCGGCGATGAGGTCGGCAGCGTCCACCGGGGACATCGGCGCAGGGGCGAGCCGCGCTCTGCGCGTCACGTCGTGCGCGGCCGCCTCCCAGGAACGGCAGCCGGCGCACCCGTCGAGATGTGCCTCCTGCTCGACCCGTTCGATGCCGGGCAGCTCGCCATCCAAGGAGGCCGAGATGGCTTCACGGACCGATTCGCACGTCATATCTGTGTAGTCGCCTGCCGTCGGCGTTCAGTTCCCACCTCGACGAACCTGGAGGTGGCCCGATCCAGCTGGGCATGGCGGTTCGAGGCGACCGCGCGCGGTCAGGCCGAAGCGCCCGGCTGCCGGCGCAGGCCAGCGTCACCCGCCACCGGGTGGCTGTGCTGCGCCATGAGCGTGATGAGGTCGTCGCGGGCACGGGCCACCCGGGATCGGATGGTGCCGGTGGGACACCCGCAGACGGCGGCGGCTTCGTCGTAGGTCATCTGGAGGAGCTGGGTGAGCACGAAGGCCGCGCGCCGGTCAGGGTCGAGCCGGGTGAGCAGGTCCCGGACGCCGACCTCTTCGGCCACGTCGGGTGCGAGAAGGTGATGATCGGCGCGCCCGGCCGCGTCGAGGACGTCCTGACGCCGGCGCCGCGTGCGGGCCCTGCAGCTCGTCCATGCAGGTGTTCCGCGCGATGGACAACACCCAGGTCCGCCCGGAGGCGTCGCCGCGGAATCGCCGGATGGCGCGGACTGTCCGGACGAACGTCTCCTGGGAGAGGTCATCCGCACTCTGCTCGTCGACCAGGTGAGCGCACAGTCGGCGCACCGAGGCATGGGTGGCCGCGATGAACGCCTCGAGGGCGCCCGCCTCCCCGCCTCGTGCCGCATGTGCCAACCGACTGGTTTCGTCCACGGCGTCACTCTAGGGACGATCTACCCGATTTAGAAGGGCTCTTTGGGTCTACTTTGTATCGATCGCGCCTCGAAACGTCATCAGTGCGGCTCTGGCGGTCACTAGCCCGCGTTGGGACCGATCTCGGCAAACAGCTGGGCGATGGGCATGGCGTACTCCGACGTCCGCACCACGACGTCGATGGTCCATCGCCCGGGCAGCGAGAAGTTGGCTTCGGCCCGGTAGCGCCCCGGCTCGACCAGCTCGACCGGACGGTCGATGGGGCCGATCTGCTGCGCGTCGAAGTAGAGCTGCACGACCGGCGGCTCCCTGGGTACCAAGGGCTGCCCAGCGGCGTCGGTGAGCGTGATGTCCAACGTGGCCGGGCCGACGGTCGTGGCCGACACCGCGACAACCACCTGGCCGGCGTCAGCCCCGGTACCGAGCGACGCCCGTAGCTGCTGCCCCTTGGGCGGCTGGCTCGGTCCGTCGGTGGGCGAGGGTGCGGCGGTAGCCGACTGGCTCGGGGCTGGCTGGCTCGTCGCCTGGGCCTGGGGCCGGGCACCACTCGAGGAGTCGATGGGGCTGCGGTTGACCAGGACAGAGGTGACGCCGAGGACCAGGATGATGATGGCCGCCTCGTACCGAACGGTCCTGACCAGCCGAAGCCGCCCGGACAGCAGGGTCGACGTGCCCGTCACCATCGGCACCAGCCGATACCGGTTGTAGGCGCCCATCACCACGACGACGCCGACGAGGGCGATCTTGACCAGCAGCAGCTGACCGTAGGTCGTGGTGAACAGCGCGTGGAGCGTCCGCACGATCCGCCACCCCATGAGCGTCCCGGACACCGCGACCGCGACGAGCGTCACGCCCGCGATGGCGCTGAACCTGGCGACCACCGCGGCACTGGAGGCCACGCTGGAAGCCGCGGCAGGCGTGCCCGCTCGGCGCACCGCCAGCATGGTGACCAGGCCGACCAGGCCACCGAACCAGACAGCTCCGGCGGTGACGTGGGTGACGTCCGCACTGATCACGAGCCAGGCCGGGTGGAACGTGCGGGTGTGACCAACGACGGCGAAGGTGGCCAGTGTGGTCGCCGCCCCGAGAGCGGTTCCGACGTCGAGCCGGACCGACCGAGCGCGGGGGGCGGCACACATGACCGTCACGGCGAGCCCGATAGCGGCCAGCGCACAGGCGACACCGGTTCCCCCGGCGGCCTGCTCGACGAGCGCCACCGCGTCGCCGATGCCGCCGAAGCCCCGACCGACGACGATCGCTGCCTGCAACGGGACCGCGGCGGCCAGGCCGATGACCCCCACCAGCGCACCGATCGTCGTCAGGCGCAGCAGCAGCAGCCGCTCGGCCCCGCCATCGAAGGCGAAGACAAGGAAGATCGCCAGACCCACCGCGCCCAGGGCGCCGAGGTAGCCGAGGAAGTTGGCGACGCTGAGGGCGCTCTCCAAGCCGCTGTCGGACGCGGCCGCGGGCGGCGCCACGAAGTTGGCGCTCGGCGCACCGATCGAGTACGTGAACGCACCGGTGACCGGGTGACCGTCCAGAGAGATGACGCGCCAGGAGACCACATAGCTGCCGTCGGGCAGGCCCGCCGGCAGGTCCGCGGTGACGACCGAGTCCAGGACCTTGGCGGTGCCGAGCGGGATGACCTTGGCGTCCGCGTTGAACATCTTGATCGCGTCGGCACGGGCCTGCACGGTCTCGTCGAACTTCAGCGAGATCTCAGTCGGGGCGACGTCCACCACCGCGCCATCGGCGGGGTTGCTCGACTGCAGGACCGCGTGCGCAGACGCCGGACTGGCCGGGCTGCTCAGAACGAGCAGCCCGGCCAGCAGGACGACGACCCTGGAGAGACGTCGAAACTTCAAAGTCACCGGCGCCGGGTGGCGAGCGCGAAACCACCGACGGCGATGCCCGCGATACCGGCGATCAGGCCCGTGACCGCGAGACCCTTGGAGCTGTCGCTGGACGACGCGGCGGCCAGCGGGACCTCGGCCACGGGGGTCGCCGAGGTGGACGGCTCCGCCGGTGCCTCGGCGGACGGCGACGCAGACGGGGTGCCGTGCGCATCGTCGGTCGCGGCGACGACGTTCACGGTGGGCGCGGGGAAGTCGAGCGAGTGAGCGTCCTGACCGGCGGCAGGCTCCTGGACCCAGGCGTTCTCGCCCTCCTGGCAGACCTGGACCACCGGGAAGACCAGCGTCTTGCCGGCCGCGTCCTCAGGGAGCTTCAGCGACAGCGCGAACGTGTCGCGCATGTCGGCGGCCAGCGGGGTCTTGGCGGAGTAGACGACCTCGGACGACCCGCTCGGTGATCTGGGCGCCGTGCGCGTCGGTCACCGGGGTGGCCAGCTTGGCCATCGTCTTCTTGACGGTCCAGCCCTGGTTGATCGTCGGGGTGACCGCGTTGATCTCGCTCGGCATCTGGATCTTGACCTGCGTCGTGGACGAGCCGTCACACCCGTGCCCGACGCTGAAGGTCAGCACGCTGTAGGCGCCTGCCACCGCGCTGGAAGGGGTGATCGTGACGTGGGCCGACGCCGCACCCGCGAACAGACCGACGAGGAGCACGCCGCCGCCGGCCGTAACGAGGCCGCGCGCTGCCAAGGACTTCATACGCATAGGTAGGTCTCTCCCGGTTGAAGTGGCCCACCAGCGGTTCGGTGAAGCCTTGTTACTCCCCTAGTCGTGCGCCTCGTCCGGTTAGTTCCCGGCACCGCCCACTTATTCCGGCGACCGCGGCAAGGCCCACCCGGATCGCAGACCCGGGCTGGGCCTTCGCGGTCAGCGTGGAGCAGCCTCAGCGGGCCTGTCCACAGATCCACGAGTACGCCGGCACGGTGAGGAACTCCGGGAAGTCCTCACCGAGGGCGACCTCCTCGAACAGCTCGCGCGCGACGGCCAGGCGCACCAGCGCCGCCTCGTCGCCGCCGAGCTCGCCCCGGATCCGGCCATCTCCTCCTCGATCACCTGCTCGACGAGGACCCGCGTCACCGCCGGCCCTTCGGCCAGGTGGACGCCCGAGTGGATCCACTGCCAGATCTGGGAGCGGGAGATCTCGGCGGTCGCCGCGTCCTCCATCAGGTTGTCGATCGCCACCGCGCCGTTGCCGCCCAGCCAGGCGTCGAGGTAGCGCAGGGCCACGCTGACGTTGCCGCGCAGCCCGGCCTCGGTGATCTGCACCCGGTGTCGCGCCGACGGCGAGCAGGTCGGCGGCCGTGACCGCGCACGTCGTCGCGGAGCCGGTCGATCTGGTTCGGCCGGTCGCCGAGCACCGCGTCGAAGACCTCCGCGCACAGGCCCGACGAGGTCGGGGTGCGCGACCCACGAGCCGTCGAAGCCGTCGCCGCCTCGCGCTCCTTGTCGGCGCGCACCTTCGTCCAGCGCGCGGTGCGGTGACCTGCGCGTCGCGCCGGTTCGGGATGAACGGCCGCCATGCCGCCGATCGCGTGGGCGCCGCGCCGGTGGCAGGTCTGCACCAGCAGCTCGGTGTACGCCCGCATGAACGGCACCGTCATCGTGACCTGCGGCCGCGGTCCGGCAGCACGTAGTCCGCGCCACGGCGCGGAAGTTCTTGATGATGCTGAAGATGTAGTCCCAGCGGCCCGGCGTTGAGCCCCGCCGAGTGCTCGCGCAGCTCGTAGAGGATCTCGTCCATCTCGAAGGCGGCGGTGATCGTCTCGATGAGCACGGTGGCCCGGATGGTGCCGCGCGGGATGCCGAGCGTCGTCCTGCGCGAAGACGAAGACGTCGTTCCACAGCCGCGCCTCGAGGTGGCTCTCGAGCTTCGGCAGGTAGAAGTACGGCCCGCTGCCGCGCGTCGAGCTGGCGCTGCGCGCAGTGGAAGAGGTACAGCCCGAAGTCGACCAGCGACGCCGAGACCGGCCGGCCGTCGATGAGCGATGTGCTTCTCGCAGCAGGTGCCAGCCGCGCGGCCGCACCACGATCGTCGGCAGCTCGCTCGCCGAGCCGGTACTCCTTGCCCTCGGCCGCGGTGAAGTCGATCGTGCGGTCGATGGCGTCCAGCAGGTTGAGCTGGCCGCCGACCACGTTCTCCCAGGTCGGGCGTGTTGGCGTCCTCGAAGTCGGCCATCCACACCCGCGCACCGGAGTTCAGCGCGTTGACCGTCATCTTGCGCTCGGTCGGGCCGGTGATCTCCACCCGGCGGTCGACCAGGCCCGGCGCCGGCGGCGCCACCCGCCAGGTCGCGTCCTCGCGGATGTGCCGCGTCTCGGGCAGGAAGTCGAGCTCGTGGCCGGCCTCGAGCTCGGCCCGGCGCGTCCTGCGCCGGGCCAGCAGCTCGCACCGGCGACCCGCGAACTCGCTGTCCAGCGCGGCGACGAACGCGAGGGCCTCGGGGGTGAGGATCTCGTCGTAGCGCTCGCCCATCGCACCGACGACGTCGGTGCGGTGCTTCATGGTCATGGTGGTCATGGCGATCTCCTCGGTCCGTGGCCGCAGCGTCAGTGGCGATCTAGGGAACTGCCGCTCTTCGGTCGACCCGCGCAGCGCGGTGGTCTCGCTGGTCGGGTTGATCGCCGTGCTGACCAGGTCGAAGTAGCCGGTGCCGACCTCGCGCTGGTGCTTGGTCGCGGTGTAGCCCGTCGGCCTCGGCGGCGAACTCGGCCTCCTGGAGCTCGACGTAGGCGCTCATGCCGTCGGTCGCGTAGCCGCGCGGCCAGCTCGAACATCGAGTGGTTGAGCGCGTGGAAGCCGGCCAGGGTGATGAACTGGAACTTGTAGCCCATCGCGCCGAGCTCCTTCTGGAACCGCGCGATGGTGTCGTCGTCGAGGTGCTGGCGCCAGTTGAACGACGGCGAGCAGTTGTAGGCGAGCATGCTTGCCCGGGTGCTCCTTGTGCATGGCCTCGGCGAACTGGCGGGCCTCCTCCAGGTCCGGCGTCGAGGTCTCGACCCACAGCAGGTCGGCGTACGGCGCGTAGGCCAGGCCGCGGGCGATCGCCTGGTCGAGGCCGTCCCGGACCCGGTAGAAGCCCTCGGCCGTGCGCTCGCCGGTGCAGAACGGCGGCGTCGCGCTCGTCGACGTCGCTGGTGAGCAGGTTGGCGGCGTGCGCGTCGGTCCGCGCGACGATCAGCGACGGGACGCCGGCGATGTCCGCGGCGAGACGAGCGGCGGTGCAGGGTGCGGATGTGCTGGGCGGTCGGGACGAGCACCTTGCCACCGAGGTGGCCGCACTTCTTCTCCGAGGCGAGCTGGTCCTCCCAGTGCACGCCCGCGGCACCGGCGGCGATCATGGACTTCATCAGCTCGAAGGCGTTGAGCGACGCCGCCGAAACCGGCCTCAGCGTCGGCGACGATCGGCAGCAGCCAGTCGGTGTCGGTGTCACCCTCGGAGAAGGCGATCTGGTCGGCGCGCAGCAGCGCGTTGTTGATCCGGCGCACCACCGCGGGAACCGAGTTCGCCGGGTAGAGGGACTGGTCGGGGTAGGTGTGCCCGGACAGGTTGGCGTCGGCGGCGACCTGCCAGCCGGACAGGTAGATCGCCTTGAGGCCGGCCTTCGCCATCTGGACGGCCTGGCCGCCGGTCAGCGCGCCGAGCGCGTGGACGTAGTCCTCCGAGGCCAGCAGGTCCCACAGCCGCTCGGCGCCGCGGCGGGCCAGCGTGTGCTCTTCCTGGACCGAACCACGAAGCCGAATCACGTCGGCGGCGGTGTAGGTGCGCTCGACACCCTTCCAGCGGGGGTCGGTTGCCCAGGTCTGCTGCAGCTCGGCAGCAGCCTCGGTCAGGCCTCGCACGTCGTGGGCACTCATGATCGCTCCTCGGTCGGTTCGTCCGTGTACAAATCCACCTTCTTCTCTGCAACAACCCTCTTTCAAGCCGTGTCGCATGAAAGATTCGCCGAAATTGCCGTAGCATCAAGACATGGTTCATCGCGCCCCTCCGACCAAGCCCGCCCGCACCGCGACGCCGGCCGTCGCCCGCGTCCAGGTCCACTCGACGGCAGCAGCCGCCGCCGGGTCGACGCGCGCTCCGGGGACGTCCGACGACGACGGCGCGCGACCTTCCCTCGACCTGATCACGCTGGGGCAGCGCCTTCGACACCTCCGCAAGGCTCGCGGGCTGACCCTCGACGAGCTCGGCACCGCGGTCGGCAAGGCGGCCTCGCAGCTGTCGCTGATCGAGAACGGCCGGCGCGAGCCACGGATCACGCTGCTGCAGTCGATCGCCGACACGCTGGGCGTCCCGCTGGCGGAGCTGCTGCAGTCCGAGGCCCCCAGCCGGCGGGCCGGACTGGAGATCGCCCTGGACCGCTTTCAGCGCGACCCGCTCTACCAAGCGCTCGGGCTGCCCGAGGTCCGGCCCGGGCGCCGGCTGCCGATCGAGGCGCTGGAGGTGATGGTCGGCCTGCACACCGAGCTGCGCCAGAAGGTGAGCCAGCGCGCGGCCACCCCCCAGGAGGCGCGCCTCGCCAACGCCGAGCTGCGCCAGCAGATGCGCGAGCGGGGCAACTACTACGCGCACATCGATGCCGCAGCCGGCAAGGTGCTCGCTGCGGTGGGCCACACCACCGGCCCGTTGTCGCAGCGGGTGATCCTCGACATCGCCGCCCACCTCGGCTTCACGCTGCACCACGTCAGCGACCTGCCGCGCTCCACCCGGTCGATCACCGACCTGCGGAACCGGCGGATCTACCTGCCGCAGTCGGAGAACGCCGGCAACCACGACCCGCGGACGATCGTCCTGCAGACCCTCGGCCACTTCGTGCTCGGCCACGCCGACCCGACCGACTACGCCGACTTCCTGCGCCAGCGGGTCGAGGCCAACTACTTCGCGGCGGCCCTGCTCATCCCCGAGACGAGCGCCGTGCCGTTCCTGAAGCGGGCGAAGGCCGAGCGCGCACTCGCCGTGGAAGACCTCCGTGACGTGTACGCGGTCTCGTATGAGACGGCGGCCCACCGGTTCACCAACCTCGCCACCGAGCACCTCGGGCTACCGGTCCACTTCACCCGGGTGCACGAGAGCGGCATCGTCTACAAGGCGTACGAGAACGACGGGGTCCAGTTCCCGACCGACGCGCTGGGCGCCATCGAGGGCCAGCTCGTCTGCCGGCGCTGGGCGTCGCGGACGGTCTTCTCCTCCCCGGACAAGTTCTCCACCTTCGGCCAGTACACCGACACCGCGCTAGGGACCTACTGGTGCGCCTCGCACGTCGAGTCCACCCGGTCGGGCGAGTTCTCGATCACCGTCGGCGTCCCGTACGTGCACGCCAAGTGGTTCCGGATGCAGGAGACGACGGCGCACACCGTGTCGCTGTGCCCCGACCCGACCTGCTGCCGGCGGCCACCGGCCGAGCTGGCCACCCGCTGGGAGGGCAACGCCTGGCCCGCGGCCCGGGCGCACTCCCATCTGCTCGCCGCGCTGCCGCCGGGCACGTTCCCCGGCGTGGACGACACCGACGTCTACACGTTCCTGCAGGAGCACGCGCCTCAGGTGGGTTAGGGCGGGTAGTTCAGGCGCGTGCCCGTCGTGACAACGCGTCGACCATGACGGCCGCGATGAGGACGAGCCCGGTGACGATGAACTCCCATTGCACCTTGAGGCCGAGCAGGTACATGCCGTTGTAGATGCCGCCGATGACCAGGCCACCGAGGACACCGTGGGCCATCCGCCCTCGGCCGCCGAAGAGTGAGGTGCCACCGATGACGGCTGCGGCGACGGCGTAGAGGACGAGCTGGCCGCCGTTGACGTTGTTCGACATGCCGCCCAGGTAGGAGGCGTAGAGCAGGCCGGCGATGCCGGCGGTGACGGCGCACAGGATGAAGCAGGCCGTGCGAATCCAGGTCACGTTGATGCCGGCACGACGGGCGGCTTCGGGGTTGCCGCCGATGGCGTAGACGTAGCGCCCGAAACGCTTGCGCTGCAGGAGGAAGCTCCACAAGGCGAGCACCCCGAGCACGATGAAGATCGCCCACGGCACCCCTGCGAGGGTCCCGATGGCGGCGCGGTTGACGTTGCACACGGCGACGACGACGGCGCCGGCGGCCGCCACGAGCACGATCTTGCCGATGGTGACGCTGACGGGCGGTGCGACCAGTCCGCTGCGCCGGCGGCGGGAGTCGCGGACGACAGAGCCGCAGGCCGTAGAGCGCCGACGATGACGGCCAGTGCGATCCAGCCCTGCAGGGGTGTGACGTGTCCCCACATGAGGTCGTAGAGGGCGTGCAGGTTGGGGCTCGACGCCGCTGAGGCTCGGATAGCCGGAGAACGGCCCGAATCCGAGGACGATCAGCAGGACGCCGTTGAAGACGAGCAGGCCACCGAGCGTCACGATGAACGAGGGCAGGCGGAACCGCGCGACCAGCGTGCCCTGGATACCACCGATCAGCGCGCAGGCGAGCAGGGCGACGATGATGGCCGGCCCACCAGGGCCAGTTCGGTGGTGGACGGCTGCACGAGCTGCACGGCGATCACCGCACCGACCGGCCCTAGGTAGCCGATGGACAGGTCGATCTCGCCGAGCAGCAGCACGAAGATCTCGGCCATGGCCAACACCATGAACACCGCGCTCTGCAAGAACAGGTTCACGATGTTGCCCGCGGAAAGGAACACGTGGCCCGGGCTGATCGCCTGGAAGACGATCACGATGGCGATCAGGCCGACGATGACGGGGAGCATGCCGCTCTCCCCGCTCTTGATCCGGACGAGCTGTCCGCGCAGGTACTCCGGCAGCGTCTGGGCCACGACCTCCGGCGGCACGAGGGCGGCCGCGGCGCCCTTCGCGGCCGTCAGGTCCTCGCCGGCCTCAGCTGGCGGAGCAGTGCGCTGCTCGCCGGTGATCTTCGGGTCACTGTCATGGTCGCGATGCCTTCAGACTCGACGGGCGACCTGCCGGCGGCGCCCAGCCGCCCGGTGGTCATGTACTCGACGACGGTTTGCCGGTTGAAGGCCGACGCATCGTCCTGCGCAGCCATCCGACCCAGGTGGAGCACGGCGATGCGATCGGCGACGGCGAACACGTCGTTGAGGTTGTGCGAGATGACCAGAACCGCCAGCCCGCGGTCGCGCAGTCGGTGGATGAGCTCGAACACCATCTGCGTTTGCGCGACGCCGAGGGCTGCCGTCGGCTCGTCCATGATGACCAGCTTCGAGTTCCACATCACCGCCTTGGCGACAGCCACGGACTGGCGCTGACCGCCGGACAGCGAGGCGACGGGCTGGCGGATCGACCGGACGGTCGTCACGCCCAGACCGAGCAGTGTCGCCGCAGCCGCCCGCTCCATGTCGTCCTCGTCGAGCAGGCTGTGCCGGAGCCTTTCGCGGCCGAGGAACATGTTCTGCACGATGTCGAGGTTGTCGGCCAACGCCAGGTCTTGGTAGACGGTCTCGATGCCGAGGGCCGACGCAGCTCGGGCGCTGTGGATGCGCACGGCCCGCCCTTCCCAGATAGATCTGGCCGTGGTCGGGCTCGTAGATGCCCGCGATGCACTTGACCAGCACCGACTTGCCAGCGCCGTTGTCGCCACACAGCGCGGTGACCTGTCCGCCCGGCAGATCGAGATCGACATCGGTCAGCGCCTGGACCGGGCCGAAGCTCTTGTAGATGCCCCGCACGCTCAGCAGCGGCGTCTGGTCATTCGCTGGCGGACATCTCGTCACCCTCGTTCGTTTCCCCGATCAGCCGCAGGGCCGGATCGCCGCCGCCTGGACGACGGCGACCCGAGCGCGCAGTTACGGGGTGATGCCGGCGGACGTGCAGACGCTGGTGCCGACCGCCTGGCACAGCGCACTGGCGTTGATGAACTTGTCCTTGATCACCGTGTCGTTCATGTTGGCCGTGTTCACCCACGTCGGCGTCAGCAACGAGGCCGGTTGCGCCGAGCCGGAGACGTTCTTCGGCGGCGTGGTGGTCGCGTTGACCAGAGCCGCCGGAGGGGTCTGGCCCGCCCGAATGAAGGTGGCCAGCGCGACCGCGTCCTGCGCCTCGAGGTAGATCGGCTTGTACACCGAGCCGCACTGGTAGTTCTGCAGGATGTTCTGCATGCCCTGGAGCGTGGCGTCCTGACCGGTCGTCGGGATCTTCTTCGCTCCGACGCCCTTGCTCTTCAGCACCGTGACCACCGCGTTGGCCAGCCCGTCGTTCGCCTCGACCGTGGCGTTGATGTTCGGGTGCGCGGTGAACTGCTGAGTGAAGATCGTCGCACCGGTGGCGTTCACCCAATCCTGGGGTGATCTTGTCGCCGACCAGCGTGAACCCCTTGCTGTTCGTCGTTCCGGCAGGCAACGGGGTCGTGGACTTGCCCCAGACCACCGAGTTGTAGCCCTGGGCGAAGGAGACCGCGTTCGGGTCGGTGTCCTGACCACCGTCCAACACGAAGACCTTGGGAGAGGTGACTCCCCAGGCCGCCACGCAGTCCATGAAGCCCTGGCCGATGAGCTTGCCAACTTCGTTCGTTGTCGAAGCTGACGTAGTAGGTGTTGTTCCCGGCGAAGGTGGCCCGGTCATAGCTGATCAGCTGGACACCGTGCGAGGCGGCGTAGGCCTGCACCTGGGCACCGACCGTGCTGTCGAGCGGGTCGAAGATCAGCACCTTCGCACCCCGCGAAATGTCGGCCTGCGCCAAGGCCAGTTCCGTGGCGTCACTGCCCTGCGCGTTGTCGATCTTGTATTGGGACGAGGTGTATCCGGCCATCTGGAAGGCCTTGGCCAGGTACGGGGCGTCGAAGTCCACGTAGCGCGTGGACGACGTCGTGTCCGGCAGGATGACGCCGACCAAACCGCTTCCTGCGGAGGTGACGGACTTGAGGTTCGCCATCTCCGAGAACGTCACGTCGAACGACTTCACGCTCACCCCGGCCGCCGCGCCGCCAGTCGTGGTTGCTGATGGTGTCGCTGAAGAGCTCGGGGTCTTGCTGCTGCTACTGCACGCGGCGAGCACCACCGCCATGACTGTGAGTGACGGCGCCCACACTGCCGATGCGCCAGCGGCGACCTACGCCGCGATTGATGGACATTGCAAAGGCCTCCTTGCGCCGACCGGCGGGGTTCCGCGCGCGTACTTCTTTCCCTCGTAATGGCTAGGGAAAGCATCTCGGCTCGGGCGAAGTTCCCAGCGGGTGTGACGGTGGCGTGGGATGAACCGCGATGCGGGTAGCGCGCGGTACGGTTGTGGGGTGGCTACGACCTTCCGTATCCGGCCACAACCCTGCAGCTCGCTGCAGGGGAAAGGTCATCGTCCTCGAGCAGCGCGAATCCGGTCTTGGCGGACTGTGGCGCCGTGCGCCGCAGGTGGTCGTCCAACACGCAGACTTCGAGCCCGGCCCTGGCCGAACCGATCAGGTCGACGGTTCCTGCTCCCGCGAACCCGGTTAGGCAACAGGAACGCCCAGCCAGACGACTACCGTGGAGCACATGTCTGAGGTTTCCGAGCGCTACCGGTCGATCGCCAACGGCTTCACCACCCGCCTCGAGGCGGTCCCGGACGAGCGGTGGTCGGCCTCATCACCATGTCCCGACTGGACCGCCCGTGACGTCGCCGCCCACGTGATCGGCACGCACCGGCGGGTGCTCGCCACGCTGGACGGAACCGAACCAGCCGAGGTGGACCTCGGCGGCGACCTGCCCAGGCAGTGGCGGGCGGCGAGCGACGAGATTCTGGAGGCCTTGAGCGACGAGACGCGAGCGTCCACGCTCGTGAGCGGCATGTTCAGCGAGCAACCGTTCGAGGCGCTCGTCGGCCGCCTGGTGTGCGCCGACACGCTCATCCACACCTGGGACCTCGCCCGGGCGACCGGTCAGGACGAACGGCTCGACCCGGTCGCGGTGGCGAAGGCCATGGAGTTCCTCGGTCCCATCGACGATGCGATCCGACGCCCCGGCGGGTTCGGCCCGAAGATCGTGCCCGCACCGGGTGCGGACGAGCAGACGACGCTCCTCAACTTCAGCGGCCGCGCCGTCTGACGTCAGGCCACCGTGCCCGACACCACGGTCACCGGTGCAGCACGAGTCCGGAGCCGGCCGCGCTCACGATCACACCGTCCTTCTGCACCTGGGCGCCGGTCAGGTGCAGTCCGAACGGCAGCGTCAGGTTGTCGGTGAACCCGAAGTCCTGCCGCACCAACGACGTGATCTCGTCGCCGATCGGGATCCCGGCCACCTCGACGCTGCGGACGGTGACATTCAGCTGACTGCCCGACGCCGACACGGCACACAGCGCTGAGGCAGCCACGTCGAACCCGAACGCGGACACGGTCCCAGCGACCTTCACCTCGTTGTCGGGCGCGGGCGCCACCCTCAACGCGACGCCGTTCACGGTCCGCGACAGGTCGGTGTAGGCCAGCCGCGCGGTCGCATCCACCGAGGACACCGGGACGCTCGTCACGCTTCCGCGAAGCACGTCGCTGAGCGGCACCTTCACGCCGTGCAGGTGAGCGGTGACCCGAGCGATCCGGATGCTGTCCGGGTGCAACCCGTCGATCCGCACGGTGATGCTCCGGTAGTCGCCCGAGAACGCCTGGGGCAGGAACGGGAAGCCGCCGATCGTCACCCCCGGCTTGCTGGCCAGACCCTGCGACCGCTGCACCTCGGTGGCCAGCGCCCGCGACGCCGCGAAAGCGGCCAGCCTGTCGACCACGACGAACAGCCCGATGAGGATGGCGATCGTGATCAGGAGCCGGCGCACGTCACCAGTCTCGCCGAGCCGAAGGTGCGCGGTGAACCCCTACGGCACGCGCACCGGTGAGCCGGTGGGCAGCCACGCATCCGCCACCGACCACGGGACGACGATCTCCGGCTGGCCGAACGCGTACGGGGCGACCTGGTACGCGCCGAACACCACGTGCAGCCCATCGGAGGCCGGCCACATCGTCTGGTAGTTCTCGGCGATTGGCGCGGTGCCGTCGCGCAACATGCCCTCGTCCAGGTGACCCCATTGCTGGCCGCATAGGCCTGAAGCCGGTCGATCGCCTGCGTCTGCAGCTCGCCGAGCGCGTCCCCCCGCACGAGTTGGGCCGGTTCGACCCGGGCACCGGTAGTCAGGTCGTAGGTCCGCACCTCGACGACCGGGTTGGGGTGCGCCCCGCCGGTGTACACCGAGATGTCCGTCCGGACCACGAGCAGGCCGGGCAGCGAAGGCAGCGCGGACGTCTTGGTGATGTAGGCGTGTTGTCGCTCACCGGGTATGAGCTCCCCGCCGTTCTCGGCCCGGAACGCGGCGAGACCGGACGTCACCATGGCCTTCAAGTCGGAGTCGATGCGCAGCGCGACCTCGCCAGACAACTCGTTCGGGGCCAGCGCGACCTCGTCCCACGACAGGTGTGCTCCCTGGTCGTCCTGCTCCCGCTCGGTGATGGTCAGGGCCGGCGTCTTGGGACATCGGCGGCACGGCGGTGACCTCGTCGGGCCCGGTGTCAGTGGCGGCAGTGGTCGCGGCCACCCGAGCCGTCGTGCCCCTGCAACGCCGCGACCCCCACGCCACCACCGATGAGTGCCAGCGCAAGCAGGCCCGTACCGGCGACCCGGCTGCCGGAACGCACCCGCGCCCGGCGCACGACGCGGTCGACTGGCGGCACCGACACGCCAGCCGCGACGTCGTCAGCGAGCGCGGAGAAGCTGGTGTCGAGATCGGTGTCAGGCATGAAGGGCCTCCAGACCGCCCTCGGCGGTCGTCGTCGGGTCGTCGGACAGAAGTGGGCGGAGCGCGGTTCGTCCGCGGTGCAGCCGCGCCTTGATCGTTCCCTCGGCCACGCCCTCGCGCTCGGCGATCTCGGCGATCGGCAGCCCGCCGATGTAGTGCAGGACGAGGGTGCGCCGCTGGGACTCGGGCAGCTGACGCAGCGCCGCCACCAGCGCCACGGAGTCCGGGTTGGGGACGGCGGCCAACGGCGGCGGGCCGTGGCGCACCAGGCTGCGCATCGCCGTTCGGGCGCGCCGCCAGCGTGACACCGCGATCCGTGAGCCGACCGTGCGCACCCAGGCGGCCGGGTCGCTGTAGTCCGCGATGTTCTTCCACCGCGACCACAGCCGGGCGTAGGCCTCCTGCGCGCAGTCCTGCGCCTCGCTCATGTTGCCGGTCAGCGCATACAGCGCCGCGACCGTCCTCGGATAGGACGCGCGGTAGAACTCCTCGAAGCCTTCCGGCTCGTCGGCCTCGCGTTCGGTCACGGAATCCCCCTCGGTGGTGGTGTCAGGAGTGTCACGCGGCCGAGAGCCGAAAGGTTGACGTGCCGGTCTTCGTCAGGGCAGCACGCAGGCGGCTGGCAGCTCGAACCACCGCAGCCGCTCGAACTCGTCGTCCAGCAGGTCGGGCATCGCCGCCTTGGGGCACGGCTCCAGGTCGGGGGCGCTGCGGGCAGCGAGCAGCTCCCGCGCCTGGTCGAGGTACCCGACCAGCACCGACTCACCGGCCCGCTGCTGGTTGACCGGGTAGGTCAACGACCCGTCCGCGTCGTAGCGCACATCGGCGAGCCGCAGCGGCGGCTCGACCGGGCCGGACCGGTGCCGCCACAGCCCGGTGGCCGGGTCGAAGCGGTAGTCCGGGAGCAGCCGCCACCCGTCGCTGGCGACCAGCTCGACCGCCTCGACGATGTAGTCGACCACCTCGTCGGAGATGAAGTAGTTGAAGTTGACCCGCACCCAGCCGGGCTTGATGCCCTCGCAGCCCCGCTCGATCGCGTGCTCGAACTCGTGCGAGCGCTCGATGTCGATGCCGAGCAGGCGATGGCCGTACGGCCCGGCGCACGAGCAGCCGCCGCGCGACTGGATGCCGAACAGGTCGTTGAGCACGGCGACGACGAAGTTGTGGTGCAGGTAGCGCCCACCCGGCCGTCGCACGACGAAGGACAGGATCGACAGCCGCTCCGCGGCGAGGTTGCCGAGGATCTCGATGGCCGGGTTGCGCGGTCCACGCCCGGACCGCGCGGTGCAGGAAGTACGCCTCGTGCGCGCGGATCACGTCGATGCCGACGGCCTGCTTGAGCTGGAAGACCAGGCCGGCCCGGATCGACTCGATGATCGCCGGCGTGCCGCCCTCCTCGCGGTGCTCGGGGTCGGTCGAGGTAGACGTGCTCGCTGGGGTTGACGTAGGCCACCGTGCCGCCACCGACGACGTCGGGCACCCGGTTGCGCAGCAGCTCTCGGCGCACCACGAGCACACCGGGGGTGCCCGGGCCGCCGACGAACTTGTGCGGGCTGATGAAGATGGCGTCGAGCGCCGCGTCCGGGTCGTCGCCCGGTGTCATCGTGATCTCGACGTAGGGCGCCGCCGCGGCGAAGTCCCAGAACGCCAAGCGCGCCGTGAGCGTGCAGCAGGCGGGTGATCCGGCGGGTGTCGGTGAGGATGCCGGTGACGTTGCTGGCGGCGGAGAACGAGCCGATCAGCAGCGGGCGGTCGGCGAAGCGGCGCAGCTCCACCTCCAGCGCATCGACGTCGATGTGCCCGTCGGCGTCCTCGGGGATCGTCACGACGTCGGCGATCGACTCGCGCCAGGGCAGCTCGTTGGAGTGGTGCTCGAACGGGCCGATGAACACGACCGGCCGCTGCTCGGGCGGGATCGCGTCGGACAGGTGCCAGCGATCCTCCAGCGCGGACGGGATCCGCAGGCCGAGGATGCCGACCAGCTTGTCGATCGCGCCGGTCGATCCCGACCCGCAGAAGATCACCGCGGTCTCGTCGTCGCCACCGACGGCGTCGCGGATGATCCGCCGGGCGTCCTCGCGCAGCCGGGTCGTCTGCAGGCCGGTGCCCGAGGACTCGGTGTGCGTGTTGGCGTAGCGGGGCAGCACCTCGTCGCGGATGAAGTCCTCGATGAAGTCCAGCGCCCGGCCGCTGGCGGTGTAGTCGGCGTAGGTGATCCGGTGCGGGCCGTACGGGCCGGGCATGATCTGGTCGTCGCCGATGATCCCGGCCCGGATGCGCCGCAGCAGCGGCGTCTGGGGCGGGGGCGTCCCGCAGTCGTCCGACACGTGAGCCTCCATCCGAGATCAGCCCTCCTGTGAGCAGTGTCCCGGAGATGCACCCATAAGAACACGGTGGAGGTCGGCGGACCGTCGAGCGGACCAACCCGGAGCGCGTCGAAAGCGGTACGTTGAATGATCGTCGCGCTTGGCGCGGCGAACGATGGGCCTTGGCCAGGAGATGGCGCGTGACACCGACGCAGCTGCGGGCGTACCTGGCCGTGGTGCGCCTGGGATCGGTGAAACAGGCGGCGATCGAGCTCGACGTCACCGAAGCGGCGGTGTCGCTGAACGTCGCCCAGCTGCGCAAGGAGCTCGGCGACCAGCTGTTCACCCGGACGCCGTCGGGCCTCGCGTTCACCCCTGGCGGCCTGCGGCTGGCGAGCCGGGCTGCCGAGATGATGGGGCTGCGCGATCGCACGATCCTCGAGGTCAGCCAGGCGGCTCACGGGCGCCGACTGTTGCGCGTCGCGGCATCCAGCCTGTTCGCCGAGCACGCGGCACCGGGCCTGATCGAGCTGTTCGCGAGCCGGGCCGACGACCTGGACGTCGAGCTGAGCGAGCACAGCCCGCGCGAGTTCAGCGGGCTCCTGCACAGCCGAACCGTCGACATCGCCATCGGTCCGCCATCGGGCGACCTCGATGAGTCCGTCGTCTCTCGGCCGTTCCTCAACTACCAGATGGTCGTGGTGGCCAGTCCCGATCACCCGCTGCTCGCCGGCGGCCACCTGTCCGTGCACCAGCTGCGCGAGCAGACCTGGCTGCTCGGGCCTTCGGCTGCCGCGGATGTCGGGGTGGTGCCCGTGATGCTCCGCCGGCTCGGCATCCCGGAAGATCGCCAACAGATCTTCCAGAGCCATTCCGCAGCGATCGAGGAGGCCCGCCGCGGCAAGGGTCTGGCGCTCGCGTTGTCCTTCGCGGTGACCCACGACGTGTCCAGCGGGCGGCTCGTCCAGCTGTCCGGACCGACGCTCGACATGGCGGGCGTGTGGACCACCGTGATGCTGGCGCACAGCGGTGCGCCGGCGGCGGCAGAACTCGTGCGGTTCATGACCACGCCACGCGCCATCCAGGCGATGCTGCGCGGCTCTGGCGTCAACGTCGGCCGGTTCCGACCCTCGATCCACGTGACCCTGTGGAGCTGATGGGTCAGGACGCGGCCGATGAGATCTCGTCGATGACGTGGCGCAGCGAGGCGAAGGTGTCCGCGGGCAGCAGGGCGTCGCAGAAGGGCAGGGCCGCCGCCATGGCCGCGACCCGCGGCTCGAAACCGGGCGCGGCCGCACGCGGATTGATCCACACGACGCGGTACGCGCGGCGGCGCAACCGCGCCATCACCGCAGCCAACTCCTCGGGCGGATCGCTGTCCCAGCCGTCGGAGGCAACGATGACGATCCCGCCGCGGACCACCCCGCTGTGGTGTGACGACAGCAACGCCCGCACGTTCGTCGCGATCCGGGTGCCGCCGAAGCGGTCGGTCACCCGCTCCGTCGCCTCCTCGACCGCGACGGCAGCCGTCTTGTGGCTCAGCGTCGCGGTCAACCGGGTGAGTGTGGTCGCGAACGCGAAAACCTCGGCGTGCGCCTCGACGGCGAAGGCCCGCATCAGGTGGAGGTAGGCGGTCGCCTGCGCCTGCATGGACTGGCTGACGTCGCACAGCATCACCACGCGCCGGAGCTTGCGGACGGGCCGCACATGCGTGAGCTCGATCGGTTCCCAGCCGGTGCCACGGGCTCGTGCGAGCGTCGCGCGAAGCGCGATGCGGTGGCCCGAGGAGTCGATGGCATGCCGGCGGGTCCGCCGGGTCGGCCAGTGCGCGACCGCGCCGGCCAACCACTCCCCGAGCAGCTCCATCTCGTGAGGCGTCGAGCTTCTCGAACGGCTGGTCGGTCAAGCCGGTCAACGCGCTCGGCATCAGCTCGGGAACGGCGAGGGCGGTGTCCGAGTCGGGTGCGGCGGCGATGGCCGGTGGCAACGTCATCCACGGCACGCCCTCCCCGTCGCCCTCGTCCGACCCCGACGGAGCAGCGGCCGCGGATGACTCGTCGGCGCTGACAGTCCTGGCAGCCGCATCGCGGCGGTCGGGCGGGGAGTCCAGGAGTCCGGCGCCACGGAAGACCGCGGCGAAGACCGCGTCGAAGGCCGCCAGCTCCGCCTGACGGGTGACAAAGCTGATCCGTGCCGTCCAGTACAGCCGCGACAGCGAGTCGGGCACGCCACGCTCGAGTGCCCGGACGAAGGTCTCGATGCCGGTGAAGCCCACGGCAACGCCGTTCGCACGAAGCCGCGTCGCCAGCGCGACGGCGAAGGACGCCCGATCGACGCCCCGCAACATGGCGGCTGGGGCTGGCACGCTACTTCACAGCGCGGTAGATGACGACGCCGATGACGATGAGGACCACCGCGACGATCGGTAGCGCCCGCTTGACGATCGAGCGTCCCGCGATGCTCATGAAGTCCAGGGGTTCCGGCTCTGCCGGAGGGACGATGGCGCGAGCTGTGCTGCCCGGTTCCGCCGAAGGAACAACAGCGGCGGGAGCAGCGGTGCCGGTGTCCGCGGCTGCGGTCGACGGGACCGCCGCCGGCACGGTGGCCGCGAGCTTGGCCTCGAGGTTGTCCGCGAACTGGGCGAACAACTTCTCCGAGACCTCCGTGATCATTCCGCTGCCGAACTGCGCGATCTTTCCGGAGATCTTCAGATCGACGTCGACGATGACGGTGGTCCTCGCACCCTGGGCCTCCAGCCGCGCGCTGATCATGGCTGAGGCGTTGCCGGCACCTCGCGAGTCCTTACCTTTCGCATCGATGAGCGCCCGGTAGGTCGTGTCGTCCTTCTCAAGGAACTGCGCCGTTCCCGCGTACTCGGAGATCACCGGACCGACCTTGACCTTCACCTTCCCCGAGTAGACGTCATCCTCGACGCCCGTGAGCTGAGCCCCGGGCAGGCACGGAGCGATGCCCTCGAGGTCGGTGAGCACAGACCAGGCTCGTTCGATCGGGACGCTGACGGTGAACTGTTTGTCGATCTTCATGAGCCACTCCCCTGTGCCCTATACCGATGCGGGTTCCGCGTAGCCGAGCTCGTCGAGCGCACCGGTGATCATGGTCCGGTCGTCAGGGGTTTTCGCGATCGCCGACAAGGTGCGGATGATCTCGTCGCGGACCAGCTCGGAGACGCCGAGCGCCGCCAGCGCCGCGACCCAGTCGATCGCCTCTGCCATGCCCGGCGCCTTGTCGAGGTCGAGCTGGCGGGCTCGGCCGATGAAGTCGGTGGTCGAGGTGATCAATGCCTCACTCGCGCGGGGCACCAACCGGCGCAGGATCTCGGCGGCGCGGGCAGGCGCCGGGAAGTCGATCCAGTGGTACAGGCACCGCCTCCGCAGCGCGTCGTGCAGCTCGCGGCTGCGGTTGGACGTCAGCACGACGACGGGCCGTCGGGTGGCGGTGAACGTTCCGATCTCGGGGATCGTCACTGCGCCCTCACCCAGGAACTCGAGCAGCAGCGCCTCGAACTCGTCGTCGGCGCGGTCGATCTCGTCGATCAGCAGCACGGGCGGGTTCGGCCCGACGTGCCGGATGGACTGCAGGATCGGCCGTTCCTGCAGGAACTCCTCGGTGAACAGGTTCGCGTCGGTGAGCCGCTCGTGGTGCGACTCGGCCAGCCGGATGGCCAGCAGCTGGCGCTGGTAGTTCCATTCGTACAGGGCCTCGCTGGCGGTGACACCCTCGTAGCACTGCAGGCGGATGAGCGGCGTATCGAGCAGACGGGCGAGCGCCTTGGCCGCCGTGGTCTTGCCCACGCCGGGTTCACCTTCGAGGAGCAGTGGCTGGCCGAGGGTCAGGGCGAGGAACAACGCCGTCGCCATTCCGTCGTCGACCAGGTAGTCGAGGGAGTCCAGGCCGCGCTGCACCCCCGTCGCATCGGCGAACGTCGTGGTCATGGCGCCGCACCGGCAGCGAGGACCAGCCCCGTGACGAACACGCCTAGCCCTCGACCATCTCGGCGTAACGGTCACGGCATCGGTTGCCGCAGAACCAGTACTCCTGATCGCCAGCCCGCAGGTACGGGGTGTCGGCATCGATCAACACCGTCATGCCGCACACCGGGTCGACCGCCGAGGCGGGCGCCTCGACGCCGCCCGGTCGGGTCGACGGCTCCCACCGGCGACCTGTGCGGCGCCGCCGCCAGCCCGTGCAACCGGATCATTGCGACGACCTCGGCGAGGATCGACAGCGCTATCTCCGGTGCGGTGCGCGCCCCGATGTCCAGCCCGACCGGGGATCGGACCCGGCGACGTTCGTCGTCGGTGAGGTTCAGCTCGTCGAGAACCGCCGCACCGCGCCGTCGACTGGCGACGAGGCCGACGTACCCGATTCCGGCGTCGAGGGCCGACCGGATCGCAGCGTCCTCGTCGCCGCCGCCATGGCTGGAGATCACCGCCGCCGTGGCCCCGGTTGGCCCCCCGTCGTCCTCGGAGTCGCTGACGACGAATCCGAGCGGGCCGGCCAGCTCCCTCATCGCAGCTCGCGATCGGAGAGTGCCCGCGCACCCAGATGACCGGCGCCGGCAGCTGCGGCTGGATGAAGATCTCGAGTGCGCCACCTGACAGGCAGGGATTGACGACGACCCGCGCCCCTTCGGACTCGGGAAACGCCACCTCTCCCTCGGGGAGCACCCGCAGCAGGACGCTCTTGCCCGAGTCCAGGGCGTCGAGCGCCGCCATGCGGACCGAGTTCTCGGTGCAGTGCCCGCCGACGAAGCCCTCGATGGACCCGTCAGGCAGGATGACCGCCGCGTCGCCGGCGTGGACCGATGTCGGTGACTGCACGCGAACGACGGTCGCCTGCGCGAAGGGCACGCCTCCGGCGACCAGCTCACTCATCCGTGCCGACATTCCGGCGGTCATAGGCGTCGCTCTCCCGTCAGATCGGCGGGAGCGGATTGCCTTGCATGGCCTCCCACACCCGCGACGGCGTGAGCGGCATGTCGGCGTGCCGGATGCCGAACGGCTTCAGCGCATCCACCACCGCGTTCACGATCGCGGGCGGCGATCCGACCGTCGCGGACTCGCCGATGCCCTTGGCCCCGATCGGGTGGTGGGGTGAAGGAGTGACCGTGAATCCGGTCTCCCAGTCCGGTACCTCCAGCGCCGTGGGGATGAGGTAGTCCATCAGCGAGCCGCCGAGGCAGTTGCCCGACTCGTCGAAGGCGATGATCTGCATGAGCGCCATGCCCACGCCTTCGGTGAGACCACCGTGAACCTGACCCTCGATGATCATCGGGTTGATCCGGGTCCCACAGTCGTCGACCGCGATGAAGCGCCGGACCTTCACCTGGCCCGTGCCGCGATCGACGTCGACCACGCAGATGTAGGCGCCGTTCGGGTAGGTCAGGTTCTCCGGGTTGTAGCAGATCTGCGCCTCGAGACCGCCCTCGACGCCGTCGGGTAGATCGCCCGCACCGTAGGACCTCATCGCGATGTCTTGGATCGTGACGGTCTTCGACGGGTCACCCTTGACGTTGAAGGAGCCCTTGTTCCATTCGAGGTCGGCGACGGACACCTCGAGCATTCCCGACGCGATGAGGTGGGCCTTGTCGCGCACCTTGCGAGCGACCAGCGCGGCCGCAGCCCCGGACACCGGAGTGGACCGGCTGCCGTAGGTGCCGAGACCGAAGGGCGTCTGGTCCGTGTCGCCGTGCACCACCTCGATGTCCGCCGGTGGGATGCCGAGCTCCTCGGCGACGATCTGGGCGAACGTCGTCTCGTGACCCTGGCCCTGGCTCTGCACGGACAGCCGGACGACTGCCTTCCCGGTCGGGTGGATCCGCAGCTCGCAGCCGTCGGCCATGCCCAGGCCCAGGATGTCCATGTCCTTGCGCGGACCGGC
The DNA here is from genome assembly GCA_963703505.1 of uncultured Actinomycetota bacterium. Lineage (GTDB taxonomy): Bacteria > Actinomycetota > Actinomycetes > CAVPEL01 > CAVPEL01 > CAVPEL01. The sequence continues at coordinate 94,571 of CAVPEL010000006.1, forward strand.
ACCCACCGCTTCGGTGAAGAACGAGACGCCGATCCCCATCAGCTCGCCCTTTTCCCGCCTGGCGACCTGCTCCTTGCGCAGCTCCTCGTAGCCCGCGATCTCCATCGCGCGGCGCATCGTCGGCTCGTAGTTGCCGGAGTCGTACACCCATCCCGTCTTGGTGGTGTACGGGAACTGGTCCGGCTTGATCAGGTTCTTGAGCCGTAGCTCGACAGGGTCGATCTTCATCTCGTCGGCGAGGCAGTCGACCAGGCGCTCGACCAGGTACACCGCCTCGGTGATCCGGAACGAGCACGCGTAGGCCACGCCGCCCGGTGCCTTGTTCGTGTAGACGGCGGTCATGTGGGCGTAGGCGGCCTGCAGGTCGTAGCTGCCGGTGAAGACGCCGAAGAAGCCGGCCGGGTACTTCGACGGAGCCGCGGTGCCGTTGAACGCACCGTGGTCGGCGAGCACGTGGGTGCGGACCGCGAGGATCGTGCCGTCCTTCGTCGCCGCGATCTCGCCCTTCATGACGTAGTCGCGCGCGAAGCCGGTGCTCGTCAGGTTCTCCGAGCGGTCCTCCATCCACTTCACCGGCTTGCCGGTGAGCAGCGAACCGACGATCGCGCACACGTACCCGGGGTAGATCGGCACCTTGTTGCCGAAGCCGCCGCCGATGTCCGGTGCGATGACGCGGATCTTGTGCTCCGGAAGGCCGGCGACGATCGCGTACAGAGTGCGGTGGGCATGCGGTGCCTGTGACGTCGTCCAGAGCGTCAGCTTGCCGTCGATGCGTTCGTAGTCGGCGACGCAGCCGCAGGTCTCCATCGGCGCTGGGTGCACGCGCGGGTAGACGATCTCCTGGCTGACGACGACATCGGCCGCGGCGAACACCGCCTCGGTGGCGGCGGCATCCCCGGCCTCCCAGTCGAAGCAGTGGTTGTTCGTCTTGCCTTCGAGGTCGTCACGGATCACCGGTGCACCCGGGTCGAGCGCCTTGCGGACGTCGACCACCGGATCGAGGATGTCGTACTCGACATTGATCAGCTCGAGCGCGTCGCGCGCGGTGTAGCGGTCCTCGGCGACCACGAAGGCGACTTCTTGGCCCTGGAAGCGAACCTTGTCGGTCGCGAGGACGGCCTGCACGTCGTTGGACAGCGTCGGCATCCACGCCAGGCCCTTCTCGGCGAGCATCGCTCCCGTGACGACGGCCTTGACCTTGGGGAGGGCCTCGGCTGCGCTGGTGTCGACGCTGACGATCTTGGCGTGCGCAACCGGCGACCGGAGGATGGCCATGTGCAGCATGCCGGTGAGCTGCACGTCGTCGACGTAGTCGACCCTTGCCGCGGATGAAGCGGGGGTCTTCCTTGCGCAGCATCCGGCCGTAGCCGACCGGCTTGGTGTCGTTGTCCTCGAACTGCTGGACAGGGTGGTCGGCGACGGAGGTCATGATGCGCTCCCAGCAGGGACAGTCGCATGCTGGGCGGCCTGGGCCGCCGCAGCCCATTGCACCGAGCGGACGATGGTCGCGTAGCCGGTGCACCGGCAGATCTGGCCGGAGATGGCCTCGCGGATCTCCCCCTCGGACGGGTCCGGGTTGCGATCCAGCAGGGCCCGCGCGGTCATCAGCATCCCCGGTGTGCAGAAGCCGCACTGCAGGCCGTGGCACTGCATGAAGCCTTCCTGCACGGGGTCGAGCACACCGCCCTGCTCGAGGCCTTCGACCGTGCGCACCTCGTGCCCGCCGGCCATCGCGGCCAGGACGGTGCAGGACTTCACCGGCTCGCCGTCCAGCCAGACCACGCAGGTTCCGCAGTTGCTCGTGTCGCAGCCCCAGTGGGTGCCTGTCAGTCCGAGGTGGTCGCGCAGGAAATGGACCAGCAGGAGCCGACCCTCGATCTCCCTGGTGACTTCCTCGCCGTTGACCATCATCGAGACCTGCATGCTCACGCCCCCTCGTTGATTCGGGCGACGGACCGGCGAAGGGCCCGCTTCGTCAGCTCGTTCGCCAGGTGGCGCTTGTACTCCGCGCTGCCCCGCATGTCGGTGGCCGGGCTGGAGGCCTGGGCGGCGAGCGTCCCGGCCAGCTCGTAGAGCTCCTCGGAGGGGTGCTTGCCCCGCAGCGCCTCGGAGATGGCGGGCAGGCCGGTCGTGTTCGGGCCGACCGCGGCAAGCCCGACCCGCGCATCGGCGATCGCGCCGGCCTCGTCGAGCCACACCGCCGCGCCCGCCGACACGACAGCCCAGTCGCCGGCGCGCCGCTCGACCTTCTCGTAGGCGCTGGAGCCTCGCGGCCGGACCGGGATGCGGACCTCGACGAGCATCTCGCTGCTGGCGACGGCGGTCTCGTACGGGCCGCGATGGAAGTCCTCCATCGACACCACCCGCTCGCCGGCACTGCCGCGGATCACGCACTGGGCGCCCAGCGTGGTGCACACCGCGGACAGGTCCTCCGACGGGTCCGCCTGGCACAGCGCACCACCGAGCGTGCCGCGGTTGCGCACCACGGGGTCGGCGATCACGCGCTCCGCGTCGCGGAAGATCGGAAGCGTGGCGGCGAGCTCCTCGGACTCGAGCAGCTCGCGATGCCGTGTCATCGCGCCGATCCGGATCTCACCCGGCTCGACCCGGATGTAGCCGAGCTCGTCGTGCAAGTCGTTGATGTCGATCAGGTACTCGAAGTTGGCCAGCCGCAGCTTCATCATCGGAAGCAGGCTGTGGCCGCCCGCGATGAGTCGCGCCGAACTGCCTAGCCGCTCCAGCAGCCCGATCGCGGATTCGACACTGGTCGCACGTTCGTATTCGAAAGGTGCCGGGACCTGCATGCCAGACCTCCCCTGTTAAGCAGCAGTCGATACCGCGGTCTCGGACCTGTCAACGGCCACCTAAGCCATTGCTTAGGTCGGCGTTGACACGCCTGTCGGGCGCTGCGCATGCTGCGCCTGTCGTGGGTCAACGAGAGGCGCACACGTGAACGTGGTGTCGTTGGCCGTCGCGGAGCGAGGCGCCGCTCCCACCACTCGCCGGCGGGCGCATCATCACCACCTGGGCGCCCGACTCGCTCGTGATCTCGTTGCTGATCTGCGCGGCGGCGCTCTACCTGTACGGCGTGGGACGGGTCATCCGGGCGCACCCGAGGCGCCCGTGGCCGCCGCTGCGAACCGGCTCGTTCCTCGCTGGCCTGGTGGTCATCGCGATTGCCACGCTGAGCAGCATCGGCGTCTACGACGACGTCCTGTTCTGGGTGCACATGGTCCAGCACCTGCTGCTCATCATGGTCGCCCCGGCCCTGCTCGTCGCCGGTCGCCCCGCGATCCTCCTGCTGCACACGTCCCGCAACCCGACCCACACCATCGCCAAGCGCATCCTGCGATCGAAGGTCGTGACCGCGGTCACGTTCCCGCCGCTGGTGGCCCTCGCCTATGCAGCCACCATCGCGGTGACCCACCTCACGCGCCTGGCGAACGTCACGCTCGAACACCCCTTGTTGCATGAGGGCGAGCACGTGCTCTACCTGGTCGTGGGCTACCTGTACTTCCTGCTGCTGTTCGGCGACGAACCCATCCGGTGGCGGCTGTCGTCTCCGAGACCGGCTCGCGCTGCTTGCGGTGGGCATGCTCGCCGACACCGTCACCGGCCTGCGTACTGATGACGACCTCTACGGAGCTGTTCCCCGCCTACGCCGCCGCAGCATCGAGGCTGGGGACCCGGGCTCGCTGACGGACCTGCACTGGGGCGGTGCGGTGATGTTGATCGGCGGCAACGCCATCATGCTCGCCCACATGGTCTTCGCCGTCAGGCACCGGCCGCCCGCCCGCAACCAAAGAGCTGCGGGGCGGGCTCGACCGGCTGGAACGGGCCCGGATCGCGCCCATCGACTACTAGCCGTCGAGCGCGGTGACGACATGTCAGGCCGCGATGCGGCCTGAGAAGGCGAGCAGCCGCTCGAGCACGTGTGCGTCGGGACCCACCTCGATGGCCGGCGCAAAGGAGCCGTCTTCGCGCTGCTGCGAGGAGATGGTCTGCTCCGCAAGGTCGAACACGTCACTGGTCACCTCGTCGGACACCGTGACCTTCTGGCCGGTCGCAGCGGCGAAGTCCCACGCGTGGATGAGGAACTCCAGGGACAAGATGCCTGCCGCGAAAGCTGCCGGCATCTCGTTGGGACCGTGCTTGACCGTGCCCTCGAGACCGCGCTTGTGCCACCCCTCGAGAGTCTGCTGAGCGGCGTACGCGATGCGGGACTCAAGGGTGCCGGAGTCCTTCACCTCGACACTCACGTCGACCAGACCACCGAGACTGACGATCGAACCGATGAGATGGTCGGCGAGCTGGGCGACGGTGAACTCTTTGCACGGCGTCTGGTTGCTTAGGTCGTCGACAGTCATGTTGCGAAGCACGTCCTGGCAGACGGCCAAGGTCGCTTCGGCGGCGGTGATCTGGTTGAGGTCTGCCGGGGCATAGGCCCACTCGTCGGGCCCAGCGTCACCGTGCGCGGCAACGCGTTCGAGCCGCTCGTAGAAGTGGTTCCAACCTTCGAGATGACCGGCCACGTGCTCTTCGGCCAGCCCCTCATGGACCAGACGCACGAGCGTGCCGCCCTCAGCTGGGCTCCACCGTGATGGTCACCGTCGAGGTGCCCGGGTGATCCGCCTCCGCTTCCCAGGCCCAGTCGAGAACGATCCGCTGGCCGGGCACGACCTCGGTGACGGTGCCAGCCGCGGTGTGGCCCGGCACGACGGTCCACCGGTACTCGCCGCCCGCACGGAGGTCGATGCGAGCACAGACGGTCTGCCAGCGGCGCAGCCGATCTGGCTCGGTGATCAAAGAGAACGCCTCATCGGCACTGACAGGCAGCAGCACCGTCTTTTCTACCTGCATGGAGGTCTCCTAGGGTTATCGGCCGGACGCGAGGTCTCCCGCGTCGGCGACGAGTAGATCGAGCTCGGCCGTCCAGAAGCGATCGATCTCAGCGCGCAACTGAGCCATCCCTGACGGCACGACGCTGTAGAAGCGCTCCCTCCCTTCCTTGCGGTTCGTGACCAACCCGACGTCGGTGAGCACACCGAGGTGCTGCGAGATCGCCGACCGTGTCACCGGGAAGTGGGCGGCAAGGTCGCTGACCGTGCGCGGCCCCGACGCGAGCAGCTGCAGCAACTTGCGGCGGTTCGGCTCAGCCGCGGCAGACAGGACATCGAGCACGTGAAATACGTTAGCCGTGGCTAACGCATCGCGCAAGGCCCCGGGCGTAGACGGCACGGGAGATCTTCGACCTCGACGATCCAAACTTCCGCACGGGCGCCAGGAACGACGGCGTGGGACCGTCAGTGATCCGATCGGTAGCGGAGCGTCACTGTGGAGCCGGAATCGATAACGACGGTGTTCCCGGCAGCGTCCGACAGAATTGCTAACACGGCCCATGGGTGCGTGGGTGCGCCCGCCTCCACAGTAATGAGGCAGTAGTACATGCCATCGGGTGGTGGGTTACCACCGGTAACGCGGCTGGCTGTGCACGTCTCGTGTTGGTACGAAGGCCAATGGACGATGACGAACTCTGCGGCAGAGACTCCGGTTCCGACATCGGCAACGTGGGCGAGGATCATTACGCGTGCCTGGGTTGAACCGTCCGGTCCGAAGAGAGAGCCTGCCCTCATGCTCACCAAAGTCGGCGGCGTCGAGTCGCCGGCATCATGTGAGCTCCGTGAGTTGCTGCGGCGCAGCATCTCCAAGGCCGCAGCCTTGCGCAGGTCATCCGGTGCGACGAGCAGCAGCGTCCCACCGCTTGCCGCTACAGCGCCCGACGCCGCCAACGCATCAGCGAAACCCAACCCGCTCGCCAGATAAACAGTCCCCGCACCCGACGGGAATGCCTGCCGCGAAATCGCCGCCGCCGTCTCAAAACGATCCGCACCCGCCAAACGCACCGGCTCCACACCAGTCACCGCCCGCGCCTGCTGCAGCACCGCCTCACCAACGGTCGCGGCACCACCCAACACGAACACCCGTGAAGGCCGAAGCCGCGCCAGCTCAGACGTCGTCGCACCGCTCATGCCATCAGGTGCGACGAGCAGCAGCGCCCCACCGCTTGCCGCTACAGCGCCCGACGCCGCCAACGCATCAGCGAAACCCAACCCGCTCGCCAGATAAACCGTCCCCGCACCCGACGGGAACGCCTGCCGCGAAATCGCCGCCGCCGTCTCAAAACGATCCGCACCCGCCAAACGCACCGGCTCCACACCAGTCACCGCCCGCGCCTGCTGCAGCACCGCCTCACCAACGGTCGCGGCACCACCCAACACGAACACCCGTGAAGGCCGAAGCCGCGCCAGCTCAGACGTCGTCGCACCGCTCATGCCATCTGGTGCGACGAGCAGCAGCGTCCCACCGCTTGCCGCAACAGCGCCCGACGCCGCCAACGCATCAGCGAAACCCAACCCACTCGCCAGATAAACCGTCCCCGCACCCGACGGGAACGCCTGCCGCGAAATCGCCGCCGCCGTCTCAAAACGATCCGCACCCGCCAAACGCACCGGCTCCACACCAGTCACCGCCCGCGCCTGCTGCAGCACCACCTCACCCACCGTCGCGGCACCACCCAACACGAACACCGCAGAGGGAGCACCCGCATACGCGTCGCGGGAGCCCACCGGAAGGACGATGACGCTCAACGCGAGGAGCACCACAGTGCATACGTGCAGCGCACGCCGGGAAGACGTCGTTATTCCCGAATGTGGCTGGTGACCGAGGAGAGAAGGCACAGTGCGGGTCCCCAACTCATGCGAGATCTGATCGTGGCGTGATGTGCGCGTGATCGTAGCTTGTGTTGATCATGAAGTGGGAGAGTCCACGGCCGTTGCTCGGTTCGCCCGCCGGACCGCCCACCTCACGGCTCACCGGCGGACCCTCGGGGAGCCCCTCCGCGAGCTCACCCTCGACCCGGCCAAGGACTACCAACACCAAAACGCGAAACAGCCCGAACCCTGAGGGTTCGGGCTGTCGTGCACGGTAACCGGCGCCAGGCCGACGTGGCCCGGGACGACCGGCACCTGGGCCAGGGCTCGCCCCTGCCCGGTGCCGGCTGCTCATCTTTCCCCCGTGCCTCATCGAGGGAATGACGGTCTGGTGGCGCCTAAGGTCCGCCGATCGCCCGCCGCGAGGAGGCAGCACCGTGCCGACTGGCCGATCCCCGCGTGACCGGCGGCTGCTCGGCACGAACCGGTTGGAAGCGTTCAGCGATGGTGTGTTCGCCATCGCCATCACGCTGCTCGTTCTGGACATCGCGGTACATCCGCCGGGCACACCGTGGGAGCAGGTCCTTCGCGCTTGGCCCGCCTATGAGGCGTACATCGTCAGTTTCCTGACGATCGGCGCTGCTTGGCTCGCCCACACGGCACTGACCGAGCGGCTCGCGCAGTCAGATCCGATCCTTCTTCGACTCAACTTGCTCGTCCTGCTGGTGGTGGCGTTCCTGCCGTTCCCGACCCGGCTCGTCGCAGACGCCATTCACCAGCCCAGCGCCCAACGAGTGGCTGTCACGATCTACGGACTGACGCTGCTGGCAATCCGCGCCCTCGGGGCGTGTCTGGCTGAGTACGCGCGGCGCGAGCACCTCTACGCGCCGCATGAAGACGGTGAGGAATCACAGGAAGCGCAAACGAAACTTCCGTTCGCCGTAGCCGGGTATGTGATCGCGATCCTCATCGGACTCGCGTTCCCGAGAGTGGCGGTGGCGTTGTACTTCGGTATCGCCGTGTACTTGGTCGTGCCGTTCCGAGACGTTGCGCGCCTGCTGTTCCGGGGTACGTAGTCCAGGTGCACGCCTAGCGCCCCGCGGAGCGCCCATGGGCAGCCACCCACCGAGACCCCACCAACGAAACAGTCCGAACCCTGACGGGGGTTCGGACTGTTTCCGATCTCCTGAGAGATCACAAAAGTGCGCTCGGAGGGATTCGAACCCCCAACCTTCTGATCCGTAGTCAGATGCTCTATCCGTTGAGCTACGAGCGCGCGGTTGTTGTGCGGCGAGCAGTCTACGGGACGACGGCCGCCGAGGCACATCGTGGTCCCGGAGAGGTCTTCGAGGGGACCGGGCCGGTCCGGGAGCGATCCAGCTGACCGGCTGGGACGGGGCCCCGCGGCGCCGCGCCTGGGTAGGCGCGGCGAGCGGCGAACAAGGGCGGAGGCTCCGGGATTTGAACCCGGGAGGGGGTTGAAGCCCCCAACCGCATTAGCAGTGCGGCGCCATAGACCGGACTAGGCGAAGCCTCCACGACCCTGGTGGGTCGCGGCAAGGGTACCGGGCGGCGGCGGGGCGCGGCAAAGTATCCCCATGTCAACCGCACGAGCACCCCATCCCGCCGTCGAGATCCGCCCCGCGACGGCGGAGCGCTGGCAGGAGCTGGCCGACTTCTTCGGCCCGTCCGGGGCCTACGCGAACTGCTGGTGCACCTGGTTCCGCCAGTCCAGCAAGGACTTCGACCAGGGCTGCCACGACGCCGGCGCCGGCAACAAGGAGCTCCTGCGCCGGCTGACCGATGACGGCCGGGTCCCCGGACTCCTCGCCTACGACAGCAGCGCCCGACGGCACCACGCCCGTCGGCTGGGTCTCGGTGGCACCGCGCGAGGAGTTCGGCCGCATCCTGCGCTCCCCCACGCTCAAGCCGGACGCACCCGACGAGGCAGACGTCTGGTCCGTCGTCTGCTTCTGGGTGCCGCGCGCCCACCGCGGCCGGGGCCTGGCGCACCTGCTGCTGGCCGGCGCCGTCGACTGGGCGAGGGCGCAGGGCGCACGCGCCGTCGAGGGCTACCCGGTGGACACGACCGCCGGGCGCAAGACGGCCGCCACCATCTACACCGGCACGGTGTCGCTGTTCGCCCGCGCCGGCTTCACCCCGGTGCGGGCGGCCAAGCCCGGGACCACCCGCGTGGTCATGCGGCGCGACCTGACCTGACGGCCGCAGGACCGACGACCCGCAGAGACGTCAGTCGACCTCGGCGAGCCGCGTCGTCCGGGTCGCCAAGCCTCACGAGCCGGTCGTCGGCGGGCTCACGAGCGGCACCACCACGGGATCGCGCCGCTCAGCGTCGTCGCGCAGGCCCAGCTCCGCGGCCGACCCGCGAAGCTTCGCCAACGCCCGCGACACGGCGCTCTTCACCGTGCCGACGCTGATCCCGAGCACCTCGGCCGTCTCCGCCTCGGTCAGGCCCTCGTAGTACCGCAGCACGACGGCGACGCGCTGACGCCTCGGCAACGAGGCGAGCGCGGCCCACAGGGCGTCGGACAGGTCGAGGTCGTCGTGGGCGCTGCGGGCGGCGACGTGCCGCGACGCCTCGGGCAGCTCGTCGGTGGGGAACTCGTCGACCTTGCGCTTGCGCCATCGGGACGTGTGCTCGTTGGCCATGACCCGGCGCACATACCCGTCGAGCGCCCGCTTGTCCTCGATCCGCCGCCAGGCCAGCCACGTCTTGGCCAGCGCCGTCTGCAGCAGGTCCTCCGCGTCGTGCCGGTGCCCGGTGATGAGGTAGGCGGTCCGCAAAAGAGCAGGTCCACGTTCCTGTGCGAAGGCGCGAAACTCCTCGTGCTCCTCGGGGCCCACCCGACCACCGTAGGACACTGACCTTGGTAACGGCTGAGTCGATAGTGTGAACCGGTGCTGACGGCGATGCTCACTTTCGCGGCCGCTGCGGCGCTGCTCACGATCACTCCGGGCCTGGATTCGATGTACGTCCTGCGCACGGTGGTGGGGTCGGGACGCGCGACCGGCCTGGTCGCCGGCGCGGGCATCAGCCTCGGTGTCCTCGCCTGGGGTGTCGCCACCGCGGTGGGGCTGACCGCCCTGCTCGTCGCCTCACGGCTCGCCTACGAGCTCGTCCAGATGATCGGCGCCGCCTACCTGTTCTTCGTGGGCGTCCGGATGCTGTGGCGCAGCCAGGCGAAGCGCGGCGCACGGCACCGACGCGGCTGCAGCGGATCTTCGGGTGCCGCCGTGGCGGGCCTTCCGGACCGGGCTGCTCACCAACCTGCTCAACCCGAAGGTCGGCGTGTTCTACGTGACGCTGCTGCCGCAGTTCATCCCGCGCGGCGCGTCGGTGCTCACGACGTCGCTCCTGCTCGCCGCCATCCACGTGGCGCTCGGCCTGGTGTGGTTCACGGTGATCGCGCTGCTGGTCGGCCGGATCAGGCACCTCGTGGCGCGCGCGGCGGTCCGCCGCCGCATCGAGCAGGTCACCGGGGTCGCCTTCCTGGGGTTCGGCGTCCGGCTGGCGCTCGCGCTCCGGCTCGCCTGAATCGACGCTCGGACTATCGCGCATGGCTCGTTGTTGCGCATAACATGCAATAAGGCCGTTCGACCGCGTCGTGCGGCTGGACCGCAGCGCACGAGGGGCCACATGTCCGTCCGCACCGACGCCGAGCCGCGCTCGTCGGCGCCCGGTCGGCTCGCCCGCATCCGGGACTCGCTGACCCCGCGGGAGTGGGCCCGGATGGGCGGCGCGGCGGCGTTCGTCCTCGCCCTGCACGTCGCCGGCTGGTTCACCCTCATCGCCCTGGTGGCACCCCACAGCTACACGCTCGGCGGCGGCAAGGTCTTCGGGGTCGGGCTGGGCCTGACCGCCTATGTGCTGGGACTGCGGCACGCGTTCGACGCGGACCACATCGCCGCGATCGACAACACCACCCGCAAGCTCATGGCCGACGGCCAGCGGCCGCTCACCGTCGGCTTCTGGTTCTCCCTCGGCCACTCCACGATCGTCTTCGTCATGTGCGGCCTGCTCGCCGTGGGCGTGCGCGCGTTCGTCGGGCAGCTCCAGTCCACCGGCTCCACGCTGCACACCACGACCGGGCTGATCGGCACCGCGGTGTCCGGCACCTTCCTCCTCCTCATCGGCGTGCTCAACCTCGTGGTCCTGCTGGGGATCCTCAAGGTCTTCCGCCAGATGCGCCGCGGCGCCTACGACGAGGCGACGCTGGAGCAGCACCTGAACAACCGCGGCCTGATGAACCGGCTGCTGTCCGGGGTGACCAAGTCGGTGCGCAAGCCCGGCCACATGTACCCGGTCGGCCTGCTCTTCGGCCTCGGCTTCGACACGGTGACCGAGGTCGCCCTGCTGGTGATCGCGGGCGGGGCCGCCGCCTCCGCGCTGCCCTGGTACGCGATCTTGTGCCTGCCGATCCTGTTCGCGGCAGGCATGTCACTGCTGGACACGATCGACGGCTCGTTCATGAACTTCGCCTACGGCTGGGCGTTCTCCCGCCCGGTGCGCAAGGTCTACTACAACATCACCATCACCGGCCTGTCCGTCGCCGTCGCCCTCATCATCGGCCTCGTCGAGCTGGCCGGCATCCTGGTGGACAAGCTCCACCTCGTCGGCGGGTTCTGGAGATGGATCGGCGGACTCGACCTCAACTACGTCGGGTACGGCATCGTCGGCCTGTTCGTGCTGACCTGGGCCATCGCCCTCGCCGTGTGGCGCTTCGGGCACATCGAGGAGAAGTGGTCGGCCGGGCTGCAGTGAGCCGGCCGGTAGCACCTCCGCCTGGGAGGCTTCGCGCCGACCAGGCCGCCCTCAGCCGCCCGCAGCGGCGGTTCGGGCAGGATCTAAGGTGACGGGAAACGTGACCCGACAGGATGCGAGCGCGAGCATGAACGACCCAGAGCCCACGAGTGCGAGCAGCCCTGCGCGGGATCCCGGTCTACAAGCCCGGCAAGCCCGCAGCTGGCGGCCGCACGTTCAAGCTCTCCTCCAACGAGTCGCCGTTCCCGCCGCTGCCCAGCGTGCTCGCGGCCATCGGCGAGGCAGCGACCTTGACGAACCGCTACCCGGACCTGGTCGCCTCGTCGGTCTCGCGCGCCATCGCCGAGCACTTCGACGTCCCCGCCGAACACGTCGTCGTCGGCTGCGGCTCGGTGGGCGTGGCAACCCAGATCGTCGACGCGTTCGCCGGGCCGGGGGACGAGGTCCTCTACGCCTGGCGCTCCTTCGAGGCCTACCCGATCCTCGTCCAGGTGTCAGGCGCCACCAGCGTCCAGGTGCCGCTGACCGCCGACGAGGTCCACGACCTCGACGCCATGCTCGCCGCGATCACCGACCGCACCCGCGTCATCTTCGTCTGCAACCCCAACAACCCGACCGGTACCGCGGTGCGCCGGTCACAGCTGGTGAAGTTCCTCGACCAGGTTCCGTCCAACATCCTGGTCATCATCGACGAGGCTTACCGCGAGTTCGTCCGCGACACCGACGTGCCGGATGGCCTTGAGCTGTACCGCAACCGCCCCAACGTCGCGGTCCTGCGCACGTTCTCCAAGGCCTACGGCCTGGCCGGTCTCCGGGTCGGCTTCGCCGTCGCGCACCCCGAGGTGGCTGACGGCCTCCGGATGACGAACGTGCCCTTCTCCGTCAGCACCATCGCGCAGGCGGCAGCGGTGGCCTCGTTGCAGCCGGCTGCGGAGACTGAGCTGCTGGCACGCTGCGCGGTCACCGTGGACGAGCGGACCCGGGTCACCAGGGCCCTGCGCACGCAGGGCTGGACCGTACCGGACTCCCAGGCCAACTTCGTGTGGCTTCGCCTCGGCGAGCGCACCGCCGACTTCGCCGCGGACTGCGAGCAGGCCGGGGTCGTCGTCCGACCGTTCGCCGGCGAGGGCGCACGCGTCACCATCGGCGAGACGGAGGGCAACGACTTGTTCCTCAAGGTCGCCGGCGACTGGGTCGGACGCATCTCGCAGTGATCACCGCCGGCAGGGGGTCGAATGTCCCCGCCGGGAGCCACATCGACCGCCCAGTGTGTGATCTGCCACCATGGGCGGCGCACCACTGTGACCCGGTGCACACCATCGGGCTGCAGCCCGCGGCACCCGCGGACAAGCGGCGACCCCGCGTCCACCGCGCGGCGCCCGCAGCACACCCCGCGATCGTGGGCGATCCCCACGCTCGACCTGAGTGAAGGAGTTCCCACGTGGCCGTCAATGGCTCCGCAGACCGGGCAGGGACGGCCCCCAGCGCCGACCTGGTCCAGCTGCTGACTCCGGCGGGCGAACGTGTCGCCCACCCTGACTACCCGCTCGAGATCAGCGCCGACGAGCTGAAGGCGCTCTACCGGGACCTCGTCCTGGTACGCCGCGTCGATGCCGAGGGCACCGCGCTCCAGCGCCAGGGCGAGCTGGGCCTGTGGGCCCCGCTGCTCGGCCAGGAAGCCGCCCAGGTCGGTTCCGGCCGCGCGATGCAGGCCGGCGACGTCGCCTTCCCGACCTACCGCGAGCACGGCGTCGCCTGGACCCGCGGCGTCGCGCCGATCAACCTGCTGAAGATGTTCCGCGGCGTGGACTACGGCGGCTGGGACCCGATGGAGTACGGCTTCAACCTGTACACGATCGTCATCCCCGCGCAGACCCTGCACGCCACCGGCTACGCCATGGGCATGCAGCGGGACGGCGCCGTCGGTGAGGACGGCAACGCGGTCATCACCTACTTCGGTGACGGCGCCACCAGCCAGGGCGACATCCACGAGGCCTTCGTGTGGTCGGCCGCGGTCAACGCGCCCATCGTGTTCTTCTGCCAGAACAACGGCTGGGCGATCTCCGCACCGTTGGAGACCCAGACGAAGATCCCGATCGCGCAGCGCGCATCGGGCTTCGGGTTCCCGGGCGTCCGCGTCGACGGCAACGACGTCCTCGCCGTGCTCGCCGTCACCCGCGAGGCCCTGCGCCGCGCCCGCGAGGGTGAGGGCCCGACGCTCGTCGAGGCCGTCACCTACCGGATGGGTGCGCACACCACCTCCGACGACCCGACCCGCTACCGCGACTCCAGCGTCGTCGAAGAGTGGCGACTGAAGGACCCGATCGACCGGGTCAAGACCTACCTGACGGCATCGGGCATGGCCGACGACGCGTTCTTCAGCGCCGTCGACGCCGAGGCCGACGACGTGGCCGCCGAGCTTCGCGCGGCGTGCGTCGCACTGCCCAACCCGGCACCGACCGCCATGTTCGACCACGTCTACGCCGGTGGCAGCCCGCTGATCGACGAGCAGCGCGCCGAGTTCACCGCCTACCACGCATCCTTCGCGGAGGGGGGGCACTGATGACCACGACCACTCTTGCCAAGGCGCTCAACGCCGGGCTGCGCAAGTCGCTGGAGAACGACCCGAAGGTCGTCGTCATGGGCGAGGACGTCGGCAGCCTCGGCGGCGTCTTCCGAATTACCGACGGCCTGCAGAAGGACTTCGGCGACAGCCGGGTCTTCAACACCCCGCTCGGTGAGGCCGGCATCGTGGGCACCGCTGTCGGTCTGGCGATGCGCGGCTACCGGCCGGTCTGCGAGATCCAGTTCGACGGCTTCGTCTTCCCGGCGTTCAACCAGATCGTCACCCAGGTCGCGAAGATGTACAACCGCTCGGGCGGTCTGATCAAGATGCCGATCGTCATCCGCATCCCGTTCGGCGGCGGCATCGGCGCGGTCGAGCACCACAGCGAGTCCCCCGAGGCGTACTTCGCGCACACCCCGGGCCTGAAGGTCGTCTCCTGCTCCAACCCGGTCGACGGCTACTGGATGCTCCAGCAGGCCATCGCCAGCGATGACCCGATCGTCTTCTTCGAGCCGAAGCGCCGCTACTGGGACAAGGCCGAGCTCGACGAGTCGGCGACCCCGGTCCCGCTGTTCTCCGCCCAGGTGGTGCGCCCTGGCGCCGACCTCACCGTGCTCGCCTACGGCCCGATGGTTCGCACCGCGCTCGACGCGGCCGCGGCCGCCGAGACCGAGGGCAAGAGCCTGGAAGTCATCGACATCCGCTCGCTGTCACCGATCGACTGGCCGGTGATCGAGGAGTCGGTGCGCCGCACCGGTCGCGCAGTCGTCGTGCACGAGGCCCAGGTCCAGCTGGGCATGGGCTCCGAGCTGGCCGCCCGCCTCAGCGAGAAGTGCTTCTATTCGCTGGAGGCACCGGTCCTGCGGGTCGGCGGCTACGACACCCCGTACCCGCCGTCCCGGATCGAAGAGGAGTACCTGCCCGACCTGGACCGGGTACTCGACGCCGTCGACCGCTCTTTCGCCTTCTAGGAGATCCCGTTGTCCACGCTCAAGCAGTTCAACCTGCCGGACGTCGGCGAGGGACTCACCGAGGCGGAGATCCTCAGCTGGAGTGTCCAGCCCGGTGACACCGTCACGGTCAACCAGGTCATCGTCGAGATCGAGACGGCGAAGGCTGCCGTCGAGCTGCCGTCGCCGTACGCGGGCACAGTGACGGGCCTGCACGTCGCGGTGGGCGCCACGGTCAACGTCGGGACGCCGATCATCACGATCGACATCGCCCCCGATGCCAGCACCGTCGTGGTCCCGGGCATCAGCCCGGTGGCGAGCGGTGCCGCGGCAGCTCCGGTCGCGGCTGATGCGCCGGTCGCGGCCGCACCGGCGGCTGGTGCCGCCGAACCCGCTGCCGCCCAGCGCACCGCGGTGCTCGTCGGCTACGGGCCGGTCGCGTCGTCGGTGACCCGGCGGGCGCGTTCGGGAGCGGCGGCTGCTCCGGCGGCTGCTTCCTCGCTCCGGTCGCTCCGGTCGCTCCGGTTGTTTCGGTCGCCCCCGTCGTCCCTGTCGCAGCACCCGCCCCGGCACCGTCGTCGGCCCGTGGCGTCCTCGCCAAGCCCCCGGTCCGCAAGCTCGCCAAGGACCTCGGCGTCGACCTCGGTGTCGTCATCCCGAGCGGTCCCGGTGGCACGATCACCCGCACCGACGTCGAGGCGGCCGTCAACGGCTCCGCACCGGCGCCGGCCGCGCCCGCGCTCACCCGCCCGCGCGGTGGCGAGGAGCGCATCCCGATCAAGGGCGTGCGCAAGCACACCGCCGCGGCGATGGTGTCCAGCGCGTTCACCGCGCCGCACGTCACCGAGTTCGTCACCATCGACGTGACCCAGGCGATGGAAGCGGTCGCGCAGCTCAAGAAGCGTCCTGAGTTCGACGGTGTCCGGGTGGGCCCGTTGCTGCTGGTGGCCAAGGCGATCCTGCTCGCCGCCCAGCGGCACCCGGGGATCAACGCGACGTGGGACGAGGCCGCCCAGGAGATCGTGGTCAAGCACTACGTGAACCTCGGCATCGCCGCGGCCACGCCGCGCGGCCTCATCGTGCCGAACATCAAGGACGCGGACGCGCTGACGCTTCCCGACCTGGCGCGCGCCATCGGTGCGCTCACCTCGGTTGCTCGTGAAGGAAAGACGCCCCCGGCCGACATGGCGGGCGGCACCATCACCATCACCAACATCGGTGTGTTCGGCATCGACAGCGGCACCCCGATCATCAACCCGGGCGAGTCGGCGATCCTGGCCTTCGGCGCGATCAAGAAGCTGCCGTGGGTCGTGGACGACCAGGTCGTGCCGCGCATGGTGACGACGCTCGCGCTGTCCTTCGACCACCGGCTGGTCGACGGCGAGCTCGGGTCGCTGTTCCTGCGCGACGTGGCGAACTTCCTCGAGGACCCGGCTGGAACGCTCCTCGCCTGGAGCTAGCTCACCGCGGCACCAGCAACTCATGATGATCATGCACATAGGGACCACGCCGCCAGCCGGCCGTGGTCCCTTTGTGCATGATCGCGCGGGTGAGGTGGCGCGCCGGGTCGGCGGCTCGGATTGCGGGCGCTAGGACTGCGACGGGCCGGGCGCGGGGTACGGCAAGAGCTGATAGGTCGGGTTCGCCATCGCCAGGTGCCCGTCGATCTCCCCGACGATGCCCTCCGCGCGTAGCCGAGCCCCGGGCTCGATCCCGGCGATATGCCGCCGCCCGTAGAAGACCAGCGTCATGCCACCCGAGTCGTCGTAGACCTCACAGTGCAACGCCGGCACACCTGACAGTGGCGCGACCTCGACCGAGTACACGTGCCCTTCGACGCGAGCGCGCTGGCGCCAGCCCACCTGCGCGATCGGGGTGACCACCGTCGGGCTACTGCGGAACGGCACTTCGGTAGCGGCCACCGATGGCGGCCCAAAACTGGCGGTCGACGCCTCCTTGCCCAGGTCGCCAGGCGCCTCAGCAGCACGGCCGCTCACCCGTGAGCCGGTGGCAACGGCCTCGGTCTCCGCTTCCCGCGCCTCCAACCTGCTTTCACGTTCCCGCAGGGCGTGGGCGACGTCGAACGGCACGATCTGGGCGTAGACGTGTGGCACTTTGCTCACCTCCGCCGCGAGTGCGTCGGCCGTTTGGTCGTGCAACGGCCTGGCGAGCACGTTGTACTTGCGTCGCGGGAGCAGGACTGTGACCTCGGTCAGGTCGTCGGTGATCGTGCGCTGCACCAGCTCGACGGCTGCCCGCTTGAGGCGCCGGTCGGGGCATTCCACGACCTCCAGCGGCACGTGCATGTTCAGCCGGTCCCATTCGCCCTCGAGCCGCTTGGCTTGCGCCTCGTCGAGCATGAAGTGCACCGCCCGCAGCTCGACCGGGCGCAGGCTCGCGCCGTAGTGCACAGTCCGCATCACGGCGAGATCGACGGTGTCCACGAAGACCACGACGACGTGCCGCCCGAAACTCGGGATCCCCCGCTCGCGTTCGCTGAATGCTTCGAGCACGGCTTCCTCCCGGCGGTACTGGCGATTGAGGCGGATCAGTACGTAGGTGAGGATTGGGAACAGCAGCACCACCAGCCAGGCGCCCTCCCAGCGGTGCGGCTCCTTGAATTTCGTCACCACGAAGATCAGCACCACGAGCGCGGACAGCAGCCCGCCGGCCAGGGTGACGGCGAACTTCCCGTGCCAGCCCTGCTCGCGCACCCGACGGTGGTATTTCGCCATGCCGAGCCCGGCCATCGAGAACCCGGTGAACACCCCGATCGCGTAGAACGGGACAAGCGCGTCGACCTTCGCGTCGGTAGCGACCAGCAGGACGATCGACGTCCCCGCGAGGACGATGATCCCGTTGGAGAAAACCAGTCGATGGCCGCGCTTGGTGAGCTGCCGGGGCAGGAACGAGTCACCCGCCACGAAGCTCGCCAGGAACGGGAAACCGTTGAACGACGTGTTGGCGCCGGTGAACAGGATGAGTGCCGTCGCCGCCTGGACCACCACGTAGAGCACCTGACCAACATGGCCAGTGCCGAAGACCAGCTTCGCTTCCTGCGAGATCACCGACGGGTACCCGTTGGTGTGCGGCGTTGCGTGAGTCTCGTGCGCGAGCCAGGACACCCCGGCCACCAGGAACCCCAGGATGCAGGCCATGATCGCGAGAACCTTCTTCGCGTTCCGTCCCTCGGGCGGGCGAAACGCGCTCACCCCGTTGGAGATGGCCTCGAGGCCGGTCAGCGACGAGCCGCCGTTGGCGAAGGAGCGAAGCACGACCAGCAACGAGGCACCCAAGAGCAGGCCACTGCCGCTCTGCCCGATCGGGACCGCGCCTTGCACCGCGTACGGGTCGATCCTCGGCAAGTTGCCGGCGAGCTCGCGAATGAGGCCGACGATGATGACGGCGCCCATCAACGCTGAGAACAAGTAGGTGGGAAGCGCGAAGGAACGCCCGGCCTCGCGGATGCCGCGAAGATTGCCGTAGAAGATGAGCAGTACGACCCCGACGGTGACCTCGACGCTGTACGGCCCGATCGCCGGGATCGCCGACGCGACAGCGACAGTTCCCGCAGCCGACTGAATGGCCACCGTCACCACGTAGTCGATGAGCAGGGCGACCGCCGCCACCTGCGCCACGTTCGGCCCGAAGTTCTCGCGGGCCACCACATAGGACCCGCCCGCCCGGGTGTAGACCTGCACCACCTGCCGGTAGGACAGGGTCATCAAGACCAGGATCACCAGGATCGCCCCAGTGATCGGCAGGACGAGGGCGAATGCTGCGAGGCCGGCGGCAGGCAGCAGACCGATCAGCATCTCTTCGGTGCCGTACGCCGACGACGAGATGCAGTCCGGTGACAGGACGCCCAGCGCGGTGGCGTTGTCGAGCCGCTGTTCGCTGAGCTGCTCGCTCACCATGGGCGGCCCGAGCAGCCGCTTCTTGAGGCGGTAGCCGATGCTCTCCGGGACTTCGACGTGCGCCGTCAACGCCGAAGGCCTCGTCAAGGGAGATCTGCTTGTCATCGCAATGACCATGTACCCGTGGCAGGCTAGGGCCCATGCGCCTCGCCGTCATCCAGATCTCCCTCGACCCCGCCGAGTCGCAGGAGGCGCGCGTCGAACGCGTCGGCGACCTGGTCCGCGCCCAGACCGGCGCCGACCTCGTCGTGCTCCCCGAGCTGTGGCGAGTGGGGGCGTTCGCGCTCGACGCCATCGCCGCAGGAGCCGAGCCGTTGGACGGGCCGACGGTGACGGCGATGGCAGACGCGGCCCGCACCGCCGGGGTCCACCTGCTGGCCGGCAGCATCGTCGAACGTGGCGACGTCGACGGCACCCTGTACAACACCAGCGTGCTGCTCGACCCCAGCGGTGCCGTGGTGCACACCTACCGCAAGGTGCACCTGTTCGGCTTCGACTCCGGTGAAGCCGCGCTCGTCACCGCAGGCACGGCGCCCACCTGCTACACCGCGCCGTTCGGCACGCTCGGCTTCGCCACCTGTTACGACCTGCGGTTCCCCGAGACCTTCCGGCACCTGGTCGACGGCGGCGCCGAGCTCGTCGTCATGCCGTCCGGCTGGCCCGTGCCGCGCATCGAGCACTGGCGGCTCCTCGCGCGGGCCCGCGCGATCGAGAGCCAGCTCTTCGTCGCCGGTTGCAACACCGCCGGCAGCGACGGCGCCGTCGTCTACGGCGGGCGAAGCGTGGTCGTCGACCCGTGGGGCGCCGTCCTGGCCGAAGCCGGGGACGGCGAGGAAGTACTCGTCGTCGACGTCGACCTCGCCGAGGTGGCCAAGTCGCGCGCGGAGTTCCCGGTGCTGCGCGACCGGCGGCTCGGCGTGGCCGTGCCGGTCCGCGACGCCTAGGCACAGGCATCCGGTTGCGCGAGGCTGTCGGCGCCAACTCCAGGCTGGGAGCCGTGCGCATCGAAACCATTGACCCGCTCGACGAGATCGCCTTCCACGACTGGTACGACGTGTTCGACGCCGCCTTCGTCGACGACTGGCCCGGCGACGTGGGCTGGCAGCCGGAGGAGCTGCGCGCCGAGGCGCTCGATCCGCACGGCCACAAGCGCGTCGAGCTGCTGGCCGCACGCGACGACGCGGGTCGCCTGATCGCGAGCGCGTCGCTGGAGCTCCCGCTGTCCGACAACACCCACCAGGCCGAGGCCCAGATCTCGGTCCACCCTGACGAGCGGCGACGAGGCGCTGGCACCGCGCTGCTGCACGAGCTGGAACGCCGGGCGGCCGCGTCCGACCGGTCCTGGCTGGTCCTGGCCCACGAGGAGCCGAGCCGGCACGCGGGCTCGTCGCCCGGCCGCTCCTTCGCCACCCGCCACGACTACGCGTGCGCCCAGGTGAACGTGCGCCGCGATCTCGGCTCCCGGTCGAGGTCGACCGACTGAGCTCGCTCGACGCAGCAGCCGCCCCGTTCACCAGCGGATACCGGTTGACGACCTGGCGCGAGCAGTGCCCGCGAGAGCTGCTCGAGGACCGCGCCGAGCTGGCCCGGAGGATCTCGACGGACGCGCCGACCGGCGACCTCGACTACGAGGAGGAGCGCTGGGACGACGCCCGGGTGCGCGCCGAGGAGGCTCTGCTCGTCTCTCAGGGGCGGGCGAAGGTTGCCACCGGGGCGATCGAGGAGGCGACCGGCCGCCTGGTGGGCGTCACCGAGATCGCCATCCCGCTCGGCGCGGCCCGCAAGGCCTACCAGTGGGACACCGTGGTCCTCCCTGAGCACCGCGGCCACCGCCTCGGCATCTGGCTCAAGATGGCGAACTTGCGCGCCCTGGCCAAGGCGTCGCCGACGACGACACTCATCAGCACCTGGAACGCCGACGACAACGGCCCGATGATCGCCGTCAATGAGGCGCTGGGGTTCGAGGTCGTCGGTACCATGATCGCCTGGCAGAAGAAGCTCACCGCCTGACAGCGGTGCGGGGAGGCTGGGGCACTGCTGCGATGAGGCGACCACGACGGCAGATGCACCTGGAGCGGATACAGCTGGACAACGTCCACAAGCGCTACAGCCGTAGCGGACCGTGGGTGCTCGCCGGCATCGACCTCACCGTGGCACCGGGCACGGTCGTCCGGCTGTCCGGCGGCAACGGTGGCGGCAAGAGCACCCTGCTCCGACTCCTCGCCGGGATCCACCAACCAACCAAGGGTGCGGTGCGCGGCCGGCCGGCGGTCGTCGGCTACGTCCCCGAGCGCTTCCCGCCGGCGCTGAGGTTCACCCCGGCCGAGTACCTGCGGGCATTGGGGCGGGCGCGGGGACTGTCGGGCAGACGTGCAGCCGCGCGGGTCGACGAGCTGCTCGACCGGTTCGACCTGACCGTCCACGCGGACCGGCGCCTCGCCGAGCTGTCCAAGGGCACCACGCAGAAGGTCGCGGTCAGTCAGGCGCTGCTCGTCGAGTCGGGCCTGCTCGTCCTCGATGAGGCGTGGACCGGGCTGGACTCCGCGGCACAGACAGTCCTTGCCGACGAGGCGCGACGCCACGCCGACGCGGGCAGCGTCGTGGTGTTCACCGACCACGCCCGCCGTGCCCACACGCTGCGCGCCACCACCCACCTGGCGATCGCCGGCGGCTCGCTGAGTGAGGTCGCCGACTCCCAGCGGGAGCGCAGCGCGGTCCGGATCGAGCTGCGGTCCAGCACCGGCGGGGGTGCAGACCGCTGGCGCGATGTGGACGGTGCGCGGGTCGCCACCGCTGACCCGGCGGCGGACCGGGCACGTCGGGACGTCAGCGGACGGACACGTCCGCCTCGATGTCGAGGCGACCCACGTCGACGCGGTTCTCCAGCGCGCGCTCGCCGACGGCTGGTCCGTCCACCGGGTGGAGCCTCCCGCGTGATCGCCGTCGCTGGTTACCACCTCGTCGACTTCACCCGCTCCCAACGCTGGGTCGCGCCGCTGACGGTGTTCGCCGTCATGCTCGGCCTGGTCTACGCGATGGATGCCGGGCCCGCGCCGGCGGCGTTCAGCGTCACCGCGACCGTCCTGCTGCCGGTGGCCGCGTGGCTCGGCTGGTCGGTGACCTCGGTGAGGAGCCCAGCGCGCGCCACGTCACCGTGGTGACGCGTCGGTGGACGCGCCCGCGCTCACGCGGGGGTACTCCTGGCGGCCGTGGTCGCGGCGCTTCCCTTGGTGGTCCTCGCCGTCGTCTGGCCCGGGATCGCCAATCACGGAGCAATGGACCACTGGGAGGCGTGGGCCGGCGGCGCCGGGCTGCACCTGCTCTACGCCCTGCTCGGGATCGCCCTTGGCGCGCTGCTCGCCGTCCCGTTCCGCGGCCGCCCAGGTGCCACCGTCGTGACGATCCTCATGGTGCTGCTCCTCGGCGTGATCGTGCCCGCCTCGCCGCTGGCGGCCGTGCTCCGCGCCCTGAACCGGGAGGACCACCTGCGGGCCGTGGTCGGGTTGGCCACGCCGCTGGCCATCCTCGGGGCCGCGATGCTGGCCCTCGCCCTGGCGTCGTTCACTCGGTCCGACTGACGCGGTCGCTCTGCGGACGCCGCGCCGACGAGGCAGGACCGCCCCCTGGAAGAATGCCGACCATGGACTCCTCCCGTAGCCCCCGCGTGCGCGCGCCCGAGCTGGTCGGCGCCGGCGGTTGGCTCAACACCGGCGACGCGTCGTACCGGCTGGCCGACTTCCGCGGCAAGATCGTCCTGCTCGACTTCTGGACGTTCTGCTGCGTGAACTGCCTGCACGTGCTGGACGAGCTGCGACCGTTGGAGGAGAAGTACGCCGACGTGCTGGTCACCGTCGGGGTGCACTCGCCGAAGTTCGTGCACGAGGCGGACCACGCCGCGCTGGCCGCGGCGGTCGAGCGCTACGACGTGCGGCACCCGGTGCTGGACGACCCGGACCTCGCGACGTGGCGCGCCTACGCGGTCCGCGCCTGGCCGACGCTCACCGTCGTCGACCCCGAGGGCTACGTCGTCGCGCAGATGTCCGGCGAGGGTCACGCGCACGGGCTCGACGTGCTGCTCGGCGAGCTGGTCGCCGAGCACGAGGCGAAGGGCACCTTGCACCGCGGCTCCGGACCGTTCGTGCCGCCGCCGCCGGCGGAGACCGACCTGCGCTTCCCGGGCAAGGTCATCGCCCTGCCCGACGGCACCTTCGCTGGTCGTCCGACACCGGCCACCACAGCCTCGTCGTGCTCGCCGCCGACCTGCAGACCGTCCTGCGCCGCATCGGTTCGGGCGAACGCGGGCTCGGCGACGGCGCCGCGGACAAGGCGACGTTCTCCGAGCCACAGGGCCTATGCCTGCTACCGACCGAGGTCGCCGCGCGCGTCGGCTACGACGTCGTGGTCGCCGACTCGGTCAATCACGCGCTGCGCGGCGTGACGCTGGACACCGGCGAGGTCGACCACGATCGCCGGCACCGGGCGCCAGTGGATGCAGGGTGACGGCCCGGGCGACACCATCGCCGACCCGCTGGCCAGCTCGCTGTCCACGCCGTGGGACGTCGCCTGGTACGACGACCGGATCGTCATCGCGATGGCCGGCGTCCACCAGCTGTGGGAGTTCGACCCGGTCGCCGGGACGCTCGCCGCCCGGATCGGCACCACGAACGAGGGCCTCGTCGACGGGCCGGTGCGGCAGGCCTGGTTCGCGCAGACGTCCGGACTGGCGGCCGACGGCGACACGCTTGTGGCTGGCCGACTCCGAGACCTCGGCGCTGCGCTGGCTGGTCGGCGGCGCCGACGGCCGGATCGAGAGCGTCGTCGGCAAGGGCCTGTTCGACTTCGGGCTGCGCGACGGGGCGGCGGACCAGGCCCTGCTGCAGCACCCGCTCGGGGTGACCGTGCTCCCCGACGGCTCGGTCGCGATCTTCGACACCTACAACGGTGCGGTGCGCCGCTACGACCCGTCCGACTGATTCGGTGTCGACACTGGCGACCGGGCTGCACGAGCCGTCAGGCGGCGTCGTCGCAGGCGGCTCGCTGGTCGTCGTGGAGTCCACCGCCCACCGGCTGACCGCCCTGCCGCTCACCGGCATCTCTCTCGACGTCGAGGCACAAGCGCACCGCACCCAGCGGCCGGCCACCGAGGTGGCCGCCGGGCGCCCTCGACCTGGAGGTCGTGTTCACCCCGCCCACCGGGCAGAAGCTCGACGACCGCTACGGCCCGTCGACCCGCCTCGTCGTCAGCGCGTCACCGCCCGAGCTGCTGGCCGACGGCGCCGGTACTGGCACCGACCTGGCCCGCACGCTGGTGCTGGCCGATGGCATCACCGAGGGCGTGCTGCACGTCTCGGTGATGGCCGCGTCCTGCGACACCGGCGCCGAGCACGCCGCCTGCCACGTCCATCAGCAGGACTGGGGCGTGCCGGTCCACGTGCGGGCCGGCGGCGACGACCGGCTGGTGCTGCCGCTGCGCGGTGTCGACGCCTAGGGAGAGGCGGCTGGTCGCCGCCATCCGGCTCAGGTAGCGTTGCCGTCACCAGCATGGACACATCGAGGAGGTGAGACCCATTACCGCCGGATCAGGTCGGGTGCTCTCATCTCACGGCCGTGCGGTCCACCAGGCATAGGTGACGCGAGAGCACCCTTCGGCATCCCGAAAGGCTCTCATGCCGCTTCCTCGTCTCCTCGCCTCGTCCGCCATCGTCACCAGGCTCCGGTCCGCCGGCTGTGTCTTCGCCGAGGACGAGGCGCAGCTGCTCATCTCCGCGGCACGGACACCGTCCGACCTCGTCGCCATGGTGGACCAGCGAGCCTCCGGCCTGCCCCTCGAACACGTCCTCGGCTGGGCGGAGTTCTGCGGCCTGCGGATAGCCGTGGACCCCGGCGTCTTCGTCCCCCGCCGTCGCACCGAGTTCCTCGTCCACCAGGCCGTCGCCGTCGTCTGGCTGAACGGCGGCCACGACAGCGCCGACAACCCCGCCAGTCGGGCCCTCGCTCGGCCACCAGCTGTCGTCGTCGACCTGTGCTGCGGCTCGGGCGCGGTGGGCGCCGCGCTGGTCGCGACCTTGGACCGGGTCGAGCTGCACGCCGTCGACATCGACCCCGCCGCGGTGCGGTGCGCCCGCCGCAACGTCGCCGCCCACGGAGGTCAGGTGTACGAAGGTGACCTCTACGCCCCGCTGCCCGCCACGCTGCGGGGGCGCGTCGACGTCCTGGTCGCCAACGCGCCGTACGTGCCCACCGAGGCGATCGGGCTGCTCCCGGCCGAGGCCCGCCTCCACGAGGCACGGGTCGCGCTCGACGGTGGCGCGGACGGCCTTGACGTCCTGCGGCGGGTGATCGCCGCGGCGCCCCAGTGGCTGGCACCGGGCGGGCACCTGCTGGTCGAGACGAGCGAGCGCCAGGCGCCGCAGGACCGTCGAAGCCTTCGCCCACAGCGGGCTGATCCCGCGGGTGGCCAGGTCCGACGAGCTGAACGCCACCGTCGTCATCGGCACCAAGCCCGCGCTCCAGCGGACCGGTCGGCTCGCCGCACTAGCGCCGTGAGAGGCGTCCGGCCGATCTAGAATTGAGGGCGATGGCCGGCCCAATGATCATCGCGCACCGCACCTGTCCGCTCGACGCTGCGGAGAACAGCCTCGACGGGCTGCTGAAGGCTGACACGCTGGGTGCGGACGCGGTCGAGGTCGACGTGCGCCGGTGCTGGGGCGGCGTCCCCGTGCTCATGCACGACCCCATCGGCTGGCGCACCGCCCGCTGGCCGTGGCCGGTGCGGCTGACCGCGCTGCGACAGTTCCGCAACCTTCGGCTGCGTGGCAGCGATGAGTTCGCCCCGACGCTCGCCGCAGCAGCCGCCGCGCTGCCGGAGGGCATGACCCTGGCCGTCGACGTGAAGGACCCCGGTGCGATGGTCGCCGTCATCGACGTCCTCGAGGGCGCCGGTCTGCTGAACCGGTCACTGCTGTGGTGCCGCCAGCCGGACGCGCTCCGGGTCGCGGGCGAGCGGGCTCCCCGCACCCGCCGCGCACTGCTCGGCGATCCGTCGGACGAGGGGTCGACGACGCGCTACCTGCAGCAGGCGGCCGACCTCGGCGTCGATGCGGTGAGCCTGCACGAGCGGGTGACCACGTCCAGCGCCGTCGAGGTTGGTCACCACCTCGGGCTGACCGTCTACTCGTGGGCCAAGTCGGCGCGTGCCCATCAATCGCTCCTGGCCACAGGTGTCGACGGGCTGGTCACGGACTGGCCGGCGCTGGCGCGCCGCCTGGTGGGATAGGTCAGCCCGGCACGGTCTCGAGCAGCATCGGCAGCGCCGCCGGGTCGCGAGTGGCCCGGGCCCACAGCCGTCGCCCGACCAGGCGCCACAGCACGATCAGTGTCAGCGTGAAGCCGCCGATCCCGACGATCGTGTTCGCCAGCACCTCGGTCCACGGACCGTAGTGGCTGCTGACCTTCTCCACCCAGAACGGACCACCCCAGCTGAAGTCCAGCGGGGCGTGCTTGACCAGTCGCGCCCACAGGAACCAGGAGAAGATCCGCGACGCCCCGTAGACGAAGAAGCAGCGGTACAACGCCAGCATCGCGGTGTCGGACAGCCGGAAGGTCCGGCGCAGCCAGGTCCACACCCCGTCGTACGGGGCGATGGTGGTGAAGAAATAGCTGGCGGACAACACCCGGAAGCCCGAGAGCACCACCAGCAGCCAGAAGAAGTCCCAGACCCCGCCGAGGCTTCCGTAGTACGCGGCGGCGTCACCGTATCGACCCTGTTGCGCGGCGTACGCCCACATCCCGGTCGTGTAGTGCTGCGTGGTGAACGGGAACAGCACCATGGTGCCGACGCTGTCGAAGACGTCGGTGAGCACGTGCGCGGCGTGACCGATGAGCAGCCCGAGGGACCAGGCCTGGCTCTTCGTCGCCCACAGCACCAGCGCGGCGATGAGCACTCCGAACATCAGCGAGTGGGTGGGGCCGACACCCGGCCAGCCCCGGTGGTAGACGTGCGCGTCGCTGGCCTTGAAGGAAAGGCTGCCGATGTGGAAGCCGTAGACCGGCAGCTTGGTGAACAAATCGGGCAGCAGGCAGCCAGCGAGGATCGCGATGTAGGAGATGCGGACCTTGAGGTGCTTGGCGAGGACGTAGCTCTCGAGCTCGTGGGCGGCCCAGCTCACGCGCCCGCCCCC
This sequence comes from uncultured Actinomycetota bacterium, assembly GCA_963703505.1. Taxonomy (GTDB): domain Bacteria; phylum Actinomycetota; class Actinomycetes; order CAVPEL01; family CAVPEL01; genus CAVPEL01. The sequence goes on from CAVPEL010000006.1 coordinate 121,677, forward strand.
TGACCCGACCGACCCGGCCCGGCCCGACCGCCCGCGCAGCCGGTGCGCGATCGGGGTGAGCGTGACGACGATGGTGACGATGAGCGCCGGGCCGACGATCCAGTTGAGCACCCAGCTGGTGAGCCACATGCCGAGGCCGATGAGGACGAGCGCGGCGATCAGGTAGACGGCAAGGTCGACGCCGTTCTCCGTGACGTGCGGGGGCTCGGATGTTGTCACGGGCTACCCCTCGCTCACGCCATCGATCTTCTGACGGAGCGAAACCTTACGACATCTAGCGCGGGGTGGGCAGCATCTCGTCGAGCCGCTTGAACTCGGCGTCGTCGATCTCGCCGCGGTTCAGCTGGTCGGTCAGCGCGGCGTGGGCGGCGCGTCGATCGCGGCGCACGAGGTAGGCACCGCGGCGGACGGCCAGGGCCAGCCCGCCAATGACGAAGGCCCAGCTACCGACCATGACAACGATCATGATCAGCCAACCACCTGCACCGTGACCCCACAGCATGCGTCCCACATCCTCGCGTCGAGCACGGCAACCGGGCGGCGGAAGCGCCGATCGTGCCTGCACGTCACGGTAGCGCACGACTCCGCCCTCACCACGGGGACGGCGCGTAGTCCTTCAGGAAGCAGCCGTACACGTCCTCGCCGAGCTCGCCGCGGACGATCGGGTCGTACACCCGGGCGGCGCCGTCGACCAGGTCGAGCGGTGCGGCGAAGCCTTCGTCGGCCAGCCGTGCCTTGGTCGGGTGCGGGCGCTCGTCGGTGATCCAGCCGGTGTCGACGCTCGTCATCAGGATGCCGTCGGCGAGCATGTCCTTCGCGCTGGTGCGGGTCAGCATGTTCAGCGCGGCCTTGGCCATGTTGGTGTGCGGGTGGCCGGCGCCCTTGTAGCCGCGGCTGAACTGACCCTCCATGGCGGACACGTTGACGACGTACTTGCGGCGCGCGGGCGCCGCTGCCATCACCGGCCGCAGCCGGCTGACCAGCACGAACGGCGCGGTGACGTTGCACAGCTGGACCTCGAGCAGCTCGAGCGGGTCGACCTCGTGGACGCGGCGGGTCCAGCTGTTGATCGCGTCGAGGTCCGGGACCAGGCCGCCGGCGTCGATCGCGGTGCCGGCCGCCACCCGGTCGAGCGAGGCCGAGCCGCCGGTCAGCGCGAGCGCGGTCAGGGCGTGCGGGGTCATCGACGGCGCGTCGGCCGAGGTGCCGGTCAACGCCGCGGGGCCCGAGCTGGACTGCCCGAAGGTGACCAGCTCCGGCAGCTCGCCGGCGGGCAGCGGCGCCGACTCGGCCGCGACGAGCTGCGAGTAGGCACCGGGGGTGCGCTTCACGGTCTGCGCGGCGTTGTTGATCAGGATGTCGAGCGGGCCCGGCGTCGGCCACCGTGTCGGCGAGGGCCACCACCTGGGCCGGGTCGCGCAGGTCGATGCCGACGATCCGCAGCCGGTGCAGCCAGTCGCCGCTGTCCGGCATCGCGGCGAACCGGCGGACCGCGTCGTGCGGGAAGCGGGTGGTGATGGTGGTGTGCGCGCCGTCGCGGAGCAGCCGCAGCGCGATGTACATGCCGATCTTCGCCCGGCCGCCGGTGAGCAGCGCCCGGCGCCCGGTGAGGTCGGTGCGGGCGTCGCGGCGGGCGTGGTTCAGCGTCGCGCACGGCGGACACAGCTGGTGGTAGAAGGCGTCGACCTCGTTGTAGCGCTCCTTGCAGACGTAGCAGGAGCGTGCGCGGTGCAAGGTTCCGACCGTGGCGGACGTGGCCGTCGCGGTCAGGGTGAGGCCCTGGGTCTCGTCGTCGATGCGCCCGGGGGCGGCGGTGGCGGTCGCGGCGGTCACCGCCCGGTCGGCGGCCATGACCTCCGCGTGCTTGTCCTTCCGGCGGCGCATCTTGACGCTCTTGTACAGGCCCGCCGTGGCACGCCGGACGCGCACCGCGTCGGGGTGGTCCACCGGCAGGGCGTCCAGCTCGGCGAAGACGGCCAGGCAGGTCGCCAGGCGTTCGGGGTCGATGCCGGCGGGGGTCGGGTCGTTACCGGCCGGACTGTCCTCGATCAGTTCGGTCGCTGCGTCGTGTCCCGCCGTCTGATCCATCGCGCTGTCCTGGCCCACCGTCATCCTTGTCGCTTCCTTACCTGTCATCCGGTCGGCGCCGACTCTACGCAAGCGGCCCGGGTGGCTGCCTACCGTCGGTCGGTGGCTCCGCGACGCCGCCCGCCCGACCCGTGCCGCGCCTTCAGCAAATGATCATGGCCAAAAGCGGCACCGATGGGTACGCCGGTGCCGCCTTTGGCCATGATCAACACTGTCGGAGCCTCGCCGGACAGGGTCCCCGAGTACACCTCGCGGGTTGGCACCGGCGCGCTACGCCGCCAGCGTCGCGTGCATCTCCCACACCAGCACCTCGGCCGGCTCGGTCGCGGTGACCTTCTGCCCACCCGTGGCAGTGAAGCGCACCGCGTCACCGGTGCCGAGCGCGCCCGCGCCCTCGAGGGTCACCGCACCACGCGGGACGAACAGGTGCAGGAACGGCGCCTCGGGCAGCTGGACCGACTGGCCGGGCTGCAACCGCGCGGCGTGCAGCGCGGCGAACTTGTTGGCGATCCGGATGGCCGCCGCACCGTCGTGCTTGTCCATCCCCGACGCCACCGGCACCAGTCCCCCGGCGAGCAGCTCGCCGTCGATCTCGAGCTGCTCGTAGCCGGGGGTGATGCCAGCGGCGTCGGGCACCACCCACATCTGCACGAAGTGCACGGGCTCGGCGTGGCTGTCACCACCCTGCAGCCGCCAGGAGTCGTTCTTCTCCGAGTGCAAGATGCCCTTGCCCGCGCTCATCCGCTGCGCCAATCCGGGGTAGATCACCCCGGAGTGGCCAGTGGAGTCCTGATGGACCAATGAGCCCTGCATGACCCAGGTGACGATCTCCATGTCCCGGTGCGGGTGGGTCTCGAACCCCGTCCCCGGCGCCACTCGGTCGTCGTTGTTGACCAGCAGCAGTCCGTGGTGGGTGTTGTCCGCCGCGTAGTGGCTGCCGAACGAGAACGAATGCTTGGAGTCGAGCCAGTCGATCGTGGTGGCGAAGCGCTCGCCCGCTCGACGGACGTCCACTCGGGGGCGGAGGTCGGCCGGAGTCATCTCATGGGCCCTTCGGATCAGACGTTCTTGATCGCGGAGACTTCGAACTCGAGAACCACCTTGTCACTGACCAGCACGCCACCGGCGTCCAGTGCCGCGTTCCAGTTGACGCCGTAGTCCTTGCGGCTGATCGCGACGGAGCCCTCGAAGCCGATGCGGAGGTTGCCGAACGGGTCGGTCGCCGAGCCCTCGTAGTCGAAGTCGATGGTGACGGAGTTGGTAACGCCGCGGACGGTCAGGTCGCCGGTCACGGCGAACGTGGTGTCGTCGAGCTGGCTCACTGCGGTCGAGACGAAGGTGATCTCCGGGAACTCGTCCATGGCCAGGAAGTCGTTGCTGCGCAGGTGGTCGTCGCGCTGGGCGTTGCGGGTGTCGATGCTCGCGGCCTTGATGGTGACCGAGACCGTCGACTTGCTCGGGTCGTCGCCATCGATGACAGCGCTGCCCTCGATCTCGTTGAAGGCGCCGCGGACCTTGGTGACCATGGCGTGCCGGGCGACGAAGCCGATGCGGGTGTGGGAGGGGTCAAGGGTGTAGGTGCCGGTCAGTTCAGACAGGGCGGTGGCGGTGGTCATCAAATGCTCCTCGGAACAGGTAGTTGCGGTCTCAACGACTTCCACTGTACTCAATGTAGTTGAGGTGTCAACCATTCCCGTAGGATCGATTCATGGAGAAGCCCCGCTGGCTCGACGGGCCCCAGCAGCAGGCATGGCGCGCCTACCTCGACAGCACCCGGCTGCTCATGCAGGCCCTCGACCGCCAGCTCACCACCGACTCAGGGCTGTCCTTCGCCGATTACGACCTGCTGGCGCGCCTGTCCGAAGCGCCCGACAGGCGGATGCGCATGCGTGACCTCGCCGACGTGATCCAGTCGACCCGCAGCGGAGCCACCCGCGCGGTGACGCGGCTCGAGCAGTTCGGGTGGGTCAGGCGTGTCGGCTGCGCCTCTGACAAGCGCGGCATGCATGCCGAGCTCACCGATGCGGGTGCCGCGAAGCTGGCCGCGGCTGCTCCCGGCCACGTCGCGGCGGTGCGGGAGTACATGTTCGACCTACTGTCGACCGAGCAGGTGGAGTCGCTGCGGTCCGTCGGTTCGGAGATACGGGAACATCTGCAACGCGACTAGCGGTCGTACGCCCGCCCGCGCCGCCGCACGACCGCGCCTAACGAAAGGCATGGCATGCCCGTCACCGTGACCGACGCCGAGGACGCCCACCGGTTCGAGGCGCACCTCGACGGAGCCCTCGCCGGCTACGCCGAATACCGGCGCACCGAGCGCGTGGTGACCTACCCGCACACCGTCGTCAAGCCCGAGTACGAGGGCCAGGGCGTCGGTGGCGCTCTCGCCCGGGCCGCGCTCGACGACGCTCGCCGTCGCGGCCTTCGTGTCCGGGCCACCTGCCCGTTCATCTCCGCGTGGATGAGCAGGCACCCCGAGTACCAGGACCTCAGCGAGGACAGCCGCAGCTGAAACACCTGCAGGGCCATCGAGTTCTGATCACCTGCTGGCTCAGAAAATCTTGTGGCCTGGGGCTTTGGCGGCGGGGCATCCCGGAAACGGGTAACGCAGGCCGGGAGGAGGTGCCATGGCTGAAAGTATCGCCGCGGGACGGGCCGCCGTATCGCAGCGGAGCGTGCTGTTGCCTCTCGCCCTGGCGCAGTTCATCTGCAGCTTCGCGGGCTCGAACATGAACGTGATGATCACCGACATCAGCAAGGACCTGGACACCACCGTGCAGGGCGTTCAGACGGCGATCACGCTCTTCTTGCTGGTCATGGCGGCCCTCATGATCCCGGGTGGCAAGTTGACCGACCGCTGGGGACGCAAGCGGTGCTTCACGATCGGACTCACCCTGTACGGGATCGGCGCGCTGATGAGCGCCGTGTCACCCGGTCTCGGCGTGCTCATCCTCGGCAACTCGATCTTCGAGGGCGTCGGCACGGCCCTGCTGATCCCACCGGTCTACATCCTGACGACGATGCTCTTCGACGACATCACGTCGCGCGCCAAGGCGTTCGGCGTGATCAGCGGCATGGGCGGGGTCGGCGCCGCGGCCGGCCCGCTGCTCGGCGGCCTCATCACGACGGCGATCAGCTGGCGGGCGGCCTTCGTCTTCCAGGCTCTGATCGTCGCGACGATCGTGATCCTCAGCCGCGGGATCGCGGATCCCGTCGCACCCGATCCGACCCGGCCCTTCGACACCGTCGGAGCGATCCTCTCGGCCGCCGGTCTCGTCGTCCTGGTCACGGGGATCCTCCAGCGGAGAACAACCTGTGGCTGATGGCGATTCTCATGGTGGCAGGGGCGCTCCTGCTGCTCTGGTTCTTCCGCCACGTCCGCGCCATGGAGCGCAAGGGCGAGGAGCCGCTGCTGTCGACCAGCCTCTTCCACAACCGGACCTCGAACCTCGGCCCTCATCACGCAGAACGTGCAGTGGCTGATCCTCATCGGAACCGCGTTCGTCGTGTCGGCGTACCTGCAGGTCGTTCGTGGCTACAACGCGATCCAGACGGGCGTGATCTTCACGGCGGCCACGGCCGGCATCCTCGTCTCGTCGCTCGCTGCCGAGCGACTCGCGAAGAGGCGCGCGCAACGCACCCTGATCGTCGCCGGCTTCATCACCACGTTGTGCGGGATCGTGGTCTTGCTCGCGCATGGTGGCGGGCTCGCCCAGCGCCTGGGCCTTCGCCCCCGGACTCCTGCTCATCGGCCTGGGAGTCGGAGTGATGCTCACCCCTTCGGTGAACGTGGTGCAGTCGAGCTTCCCGGACGAGCAACAGGGCGAGATCTCCGGCCTGTCGCGCAGCGTGTCGAACCTCGGCTCGAGCCTCGGCACGGCGATCGCCGGCACGATCCTCGTCGCCGATCTCGTCAAGTCGTCGTACGGCTTCGCGATGCTCTCGCTGGCCATCGTGGGCGTCATCGGACTGGTAGCCGCGCTGCTGCTGCCGCGGGGTCCCGTCAGTGCAGGTGGACCAGGACCAGGTTCTTGAGCAAGATCATCACCAGCCCCAGTGCAGCCGCAATCGAAGTGGCGAAGAACAGCTGCCAGCCGCGCAGATGGGCTGCTCGACCGGCCGACCAACCATGAACAGTCAGCAGCACGATCGCTGCTGTCAGCCCTACATTGGCGGCCGCAAACGCGGAAGCTCCGGCGAGCCGTGCCAGCACGAGCACTAGCAGCGGTGCGTAGGAAGCGCTGACCATCGGCCAGGTCGTGGCAAGCGCTCCCCAGATCGATACCCAGCCCGGCAGGTGGCCGCCTTCCGCCTGCTCGCCAAGAATCTCGGCGTACTCCTCGGCGAGCCAGTACACCAGCAACGTGACGACGACCGCGATCACAAGGGCTGCGGTTGGCAGTTGGCCCCCGGCGCTGGAGAGGATCGCCGCGGTGATGATGGCGCCGTATATTCCGGCGGCGCTGCGCCGCCCCAAATTCTTTACCTCGGGCCCGAACTCGACTCCACCCTCTGCCGCGATGCCCGCCATGGTCGTCCCTCCGGTCAGGTAACCTGCCCCGAGCCGAGCCGACCATCGAAGTGATGCGCTCAGGACATCAACGTCGAGCGAAGTCGCCGAGGCCCATGAGCGCCACGGCGTCAGGTGGCTGACCGTCCGAGGGGACATCCTGCGTAGCGGAAGGCCACATTCGCTGGCCTATACGTACCCGGAGGGCTCGTCGCTCACCTGGTGAACGAGATCGTTGCTTCAGTCGCGCTTGCGGGCGGTGAGTAGCAGATACTCCCAGTCCATCACCGTTGTCTCCGCGCCGTTGTCGTGGCGTTGGGCGAGTTCGACGAGGTCGCGGTCTAGCGCCGCAACCCGGTCGGGATCATCGGCGATGCCGCGGTAGACGGCGATGGTTGGGCCGTAGAGGGCTTTGAAGTAGTCACGGAACGCCTCAGGGTCGGCGAACCGGTCGACTATGACCGACTGCCGGCGCGCGGTGACGTCGGTGACCCGATCGCCGAGCAGCCCGCGAACGTGGTCCTCGCGACCCCACAGCGGCGGAGGTTGCGCGCCAGGCGGGGGCGGAGGCGCGTACGGCTTCATCGCTGCGAACATCTGACCGATGAAGCCCTCCGGCGTCCAGCTGAGCAGGCCGATCGGTCCCGCCTGGGCGGCAGACTCGGATCAACTCGTCGGCGCTGGCCTGGTGATGCGGGGCGAACATGACCCCCACGCAGGACAGCACCATGTCGAACTCGCCATCGGCGAACGGCAGCGCCTCGGCGTCGGCCTGACGCCACTCCACCTCCACGCCCAGCTGCGCGGCTTGTTCCCGCCCGGAGTCGAACAACTCCGGAGTCAGGTCGGAGGCGACCACGCTGGCCCCGGCCAAGGCCGCGGGGATGGCGGCGTTGCCCGATCCGGCGGCGACGTCCAACACCCGGTCACCGCGCGCCACCCCGCACGCCCGAACCAAAATCGCGCCAAGGTCCGGGATGACCTCGGCTGCCAGGGTGGGGTAGTCGCCCAGGGCCCACATCCCTCGGTGCCTGGTCTTGAGGGCAAGGTCGGCGTCGACCGTGTCGATCGGTGTGGTCATTTCAGTTCTCCTGGTCGGTCCGGCTGGATTTATTGCCAATGGACCGACGGTAAGAACGACCGGACTCGCTTCCTAGTACGAGATCTGTACCAGGCGCGCCCACTCGAGGCGTCGCCGCTGGCACTGGCCGATCAGGGGGCTGGAACCTACTCTGCTTGGCATGAGCTCCCCGTACTACCAGTTCTGCCCCGTGGCCAAGGCGATGGAGCTTTTGGATGAGCGCTGGACGCTGCTGATCGTCCGCGAACTGGTGTCCGGCAGCCAGCATTTCAATGAGCTGCGCCGCGGACTGCCGCGGATGTCTCCGACGCTGCTGTCCAAGCGACTCCGCCAGCTGGTACGCGTCGGCATCGTAGACAGGGAAGCCAACGGCAACGAGGTGCGGTACGTCCTGACGCCAGCCGGCAACGAGCTGAAGCCGGTGGTCGAGGCGCTCGGCGCCTGGGGGATCCGTTGGATCGGAGAAATCGGCGACGAGGACCTCGACCCGCAACTGCTGCTGTGGGACATGCACCGCAACATCAACCATGCCGCCATCCCGGACGGGCGGACGGTCGTGCAATTCAGCTTCACGGACGTGTCCCCGAAAGTCCGCTACTGGTGGCTAGTCATCGAACCTGATAACGCCGACGTCTGCGACGCCGACCCCGGCTACCCGGTGGCCGTAACGGTGACCGCCGGCCTGCGACCGATGGTCGAGGTGTGGCGCGGTGACCAGGACTGGTCCGACGTGCTGCGTTCCGGTGCGGTCGAGGTGCACGGTCCCGAGACGTTGCGCCGGGCCGTGCCTCGGTGGTTCACCCTGCCCGCGGTCGCCACGGTGCCTCGACCTACCTAGCGCCGACGCGCCGACCACGCCGGCCGTCGTGCGTGGCGATCATTGCTTACACGCGCGCGCTGTTCATCGTGTCTCAACCAGCGCTGCGGCCCTGCATCGTGGCGCCAGCTGCGCGCAGCGCGAGCGCGCTTGCAGGTCGTGTGGTGGGCGCGTTCACACCCGAGTCGAGATTATGGGCCGAGAAGTGCAGCGGGCACGACAGCAATCCCGTCTTCTCGTCGGTACGCCTGCGTTCCGGTGTTGACCAGCACGGCATCAAGGGCGTTCGAGCTCAGCGGATGGCGGACGCCCATGCCTGACGGGCAGGAGACCGACGGCTTCTGGGACTAGATGTTCAAGTCCGCGAGCGGCGAGTCGAGGTGATCCGGCACATTGCTCGCGAGCAGGAGGACCGTGAGCACCCCAAGCTCCAGGGGCAGGTCCATCGTGGTCCTTGCTGGTGCCGGCGTCAGCCGACCGTGCACGTGTTGATCCTCCGACAGGGACCCTCGGGTGTCCAGGTACAGGCGGCGGTCGCCCATGCGAATGTGGACGCCCCGTCTCGACGGCCGAATGCCGCGCTTCGGCTGACGCACCTCGAGCGGATGGCCCGCGACCTCCCCGACAACGCCTTCACGCAGTCGCTCCCTGTTCGGTCCTGACGCGAAGCCTGCGAGATCGATCCAGCCCACCTCCTCACCGTCCAGCAGGACATGGGTGGTCATCAGGTCAGGCTCAAAGGGATTTCTCTTGACGCGCTTGCGACGCTCGACAGCAAATGTCCAACCACCGATCGAGTACAGCGCGTGAAGCCTGTCTCGGTGGTCGGCATCCTCCCCGACTGCTACCACGGACCACCCGGCGGCAGCTGCGCGACGGAACGCGCGGGTGGAGTCGGCAGGCCGGTGGGCCGCGATCAACCCGCCGACGGCCGCTGCCGCGAGCGCCGAGCCTATGAGTACCATCCACCCGCGCAGCGTTCCGGCAAAATAGCCACCGAGGCTGATGATCGCCCCAGCGGCCAGGAAACCGATCGTCCGAGAGGACATCCTGCGCGCCGGAAGGTGACGCTCGCTGGCGTACACGAGCCCCTCGGCCTCGTCGCTCACCTGGTTGACCCTTCGGAGCAGGCCGTCCGGCTGGCGGCGGTCAGGGATGGAGGGAAGGGAGCGGGTGACGGGAATCGAACCCGCACTATCAGCTTGGGAAGCTGATGTTCTGCCATTGAACTACACCCGCAGCGCGCCGCCAAGGTCGCGGCGACGGCACACACTCTACCCGGACCGGTAAGGTGCGCGAGTGCTGCTCTCCGACCGTGACATCCGCGCCGAGGTCGACGCCGGCCGGGTCGCCCTCGACCCGTACGACGCCGTCCCTGGTCCAGCCCTCCAGCATCGACGTGCGCCTGGACCGGTACTTCCGGACGTTCGAGAACCACCGCTACCCGCACATCGACCCGGCCGAGGAGCAGCCCGATCTGACCCGGCTGGTCGAGTGCGACCCCGACGAGGCGTTCATCCTGCACCCGGGTGAGTTCGTGCTGGCCTCCACCTACGAGGTCGTCACGCTGCCCGACGACATCGCCGGCCGCCTCGAGGGCAAGTCCTCGCTCGGTCGCCTCGGCCTGCTCACCCACTCCACCGCGGGCTTCATCGACCCCGGCTTCTCCGGCCACGTGACGCTGGAGCTGTCGAACGTCGCCACGTTGCCGATCAAGCTGTGGCCCGGGATGAAGATCGGCCAGCTCTGCCTGTTCCGGCTGTCCTCACCGGCCGAGCACCCGTACGGCTCGTCGATCTACGGCTCCCGCTACCAGGGCCAGCGCGGCCCCACGCCGTCGAAGTCGTACCTGAACTTCCACCGCACCCAGGTCTGAGCCGGCCGTGAGCGCGAACGCCTCCGACTGGGAACAGCGGCTGGCGGACGCCTGGGCTTCGATCGAGCAGCACGACGAGGCCGACTTCCTGGCGACGATCGAACAGCTCGCCGCCGAGGTGCCTGCGTCCAGCGGGATCGGGACCTTCGAGCGGGCGGCCTCTTTCGACTCGACCGGCCACCCAGACCAGGCGGTGCCGCTGTACCGGCAGGCACTCGAGCTCGGCCTCACCGGTGAACGCCGACGCCGCGCGGTGATCCAGCTGGCCAGCTCGTTGCGGAACCTCGGCCAGCCGGAGGAGAGCGTCGCGCTGCTCACTGCCGAGACTGAACGCCGGTTCCGACCACCTCGACGACGCGGTGCGCGCCTTCTTGGCGCTGGCTCTCACCGACACCGGACGCGAGCGGGAAGCCGTGTCACTCGCGCTCACAGCGCTGGCGCCGCACCTACCCCGGTACCAGCGCTCGCTCGCCAACTACGCCCGAAGGCTTGTGGACGCGGAGCCCGAAGAGCCTTAGTCGGCGTCTTCGACCTCGGCCTCGGCGTCGTCGACGAGCCCCAGCGCGACCAGGTCCTCGATCGGCTCGCCGAAGCTGCAGCTGCCGTAGGACGCGAACAGCGACCGTGGCCGGTCAGACCGAGCGACGAACTGCGCGGCCAGCACCGCCGGGTCCCGCTCGGCCAGCACCTTCTCCACGGCGTCCACGGAGGCACCGTCGGCCGCGATCTCGCCGGCGAGCAGGATGTTGAGGAACCCGTGGTGCTCGAACCCGGTCTCGGCGGCGGTGTGCCGAAGCGCGTTGTGCAGGCCGGCCGTGCACTTGAACGGCACCCCCAGCTCCGTGCAGGCCACGATGAACTCCGCGACCTCGCGCTCGCTCGGGAAGGCCGACGCGACCAGCCCGCCGGTGCGCAGCTTCGCGCCCCGGACGGCGTCGGCCTCGGATTCCGCGATCACCGACAGCGCCTCGCGCCAGCCATCACGCCGCGGCAGCTCGACGTAGGAGGTCACGTCGGGCAGCGCGTCGAGAACAGCCCGGGCACCTGCGCACGACCTCCGAGTCCGCGGGCACCGCCATCTCGACCAGCGCCAGCACGAGCCGCGGCTCGTCGGCGATCTCCGCCAAAGCCGCCGGCAGCCCGTCGAGGCCGACGTCGACGATGAGGCCGAGCGCGATCCGGTCGCCGTCGACCAGCTCCGCGCGCAGCTCACCGAGCCGCGACGCCGGGCAGAGGAACCGCCCGAGCAGCGAGGCGTAGGGCCCCGAGCGGTAGGCCCGGTGGTCGACGACCGCGCGGTCCATCGGCGCGTTGCCGGGCGGGAACAGGGCGGCGTCGTCGACGAGCCCGCTCAGCAGGAAGGGCAGCTGGACCATCGCGCTACGCCTCCTGACCTGCGTGCACCGGCTCGTCGGCGTCCCCGCGGACCGAGCGCAGCAACAGCTGGGCGACGTCCACCACCTCGACGGACTCCTTGGCCTCGCCGGCGGCCTTCTTCTCGTTGACCGCGTCGCTGAGCATGACCAGGCAGAACGGGCAGGCGGTCGACGACGATGTCCGGCTCGAGCGCGAGCGCCTCGTCGATGCGCTCGGTGTTGATGCGCTTGCCGATCCGCTCCTCCATCCACATGCGCGCGCCGCCGGCGCCGCAGCAGAAGCCCGCGCTCCTTGCAGCGGTGCATCTCCGTGGAGCGCAGCCCGGGCACCGCGGCGAGCACCTCGCGCGGCGGCGTGTAGACCTTGTTGTGCCGGCCGAGGTAGCAGGGGTCGTGGTAGGTGACCATGCTCGTCGACCGGGGTGACCGGCGATCAGCCGGCCCTCGTCGACCAGCTTGCCGAGCAGCTGGGTGTGGTGGACGACCTCGTAGTTGCCGCCGAGCTGCGGGTACTCGTTCGCCGAGGGTGTTGAAGCAGTGCGGGCAGGTCGCGACGATCTTGCGCGCGCCGACCTCGTTGAGCACCTCGACGTTCTGCCGCGCCCTGCATCTGGAAGAGGAACTCGTTGCCGAGCCGGCGGGCCGGGTCGCCGGTGCAGGTCTCGCCCTCGCCGAGGATCGCGAACTCGACGCCGGCGATGTGCAGCAGCTCGGCGAAGGCCTTGGTGGTCTTCTTGGCGCGGTCCTCAGCGCGCCGGCGCAGCCGACCCAGAACAGGTACTCGACGTCGGCCGGGATCCTCGCCGTCCTCGCCGACCACCCGCACCTCGAAGTCGAGCTCCTCGGTCCACTCCAGGCGTGCCTGCGAGGCGTCAGCCCCCACGGGTTGCCCTTGTTCTCGAGGTTCTTGCAGCATCGCGCCCGCCTCGGACGGGAACGACGACTCGATCATCACCTGGTAGCGGCGCATGTCGACGATGTGGTCGACGTGCTCGATGTCGACCGGGCACTGCTCGACGCAGGCGCCGCAGGTCGTGCAGGACCACAGCACGTCGGGGTCGATGACGCCGCCGTCGGCGACCGTGCCCGACCAGCGGACGCTCGGCCTCGGCGCGCGCGCCCTCGCTCAGCGTGGCGAGCACGTCGTCCGGCGCGCCCTCGCCGCCGGCCAGCAGGTACGGCGCCTTGGCGAACAGCGTGGTCGCGCAGGTCCATGATGAGCAGCTTCGGGCGACAGCGGCTTGCCGGTGTTCCAGGCCGGGCACTGCGACTGGCAGCGGCCGCACTCGGTGCAGGTCGCGAAGTCGAGCAGGCCCTTCCAGGTGAAGTCCTCGATCTTGCCGCGGCCGAAGACGTCGTCCTCGCCCGGGTCCTCGAAGTCGATCTGCTTGTCGCCGGAGTACATCGGCAGCAGCGGGCCGAGGCGCGTTCGGCCGGCGGGAGAAGAAGACGTTGAGCGGCGGCCAGCATGATGTGCAGGTGCTTGGAGTAGACGACCAGCACCAGGAAGCCGAGCACCACGGCGAGCTGGGCCAGGATGCAGACCGTCTCGAGCCCTCGTTGGCCGCGCCGAGCGGGTGCAGCCACTTGCCGACCACCCACGACGCGAACGACCACGGGTAGGGCTCGTACGGGAAGTACGCCGGTGTTGATCTGCGCGCCGCGGTAGAGCAGCAGCGTCGCGATCACGTGAAGATCATGAACAGGACGAGCCAGGCGGCGCCGGTGTGCGAGCCGAAGAACCGCGAGCGCGCGGCCGAGCTGTCGCCGGCGACTGCCGGTAGCGGATCACGGTGAAGACCACCAGCGCCAGCGAGCACCGCGACGGCGAAGAAGTCCTCGAGGAACCCGACCACGGCCCAGTGGCCGATCAGCGGGAACGAGAAGTCCGGTGTGAACAGCGCGCCGTACGCCTCGACGATCGTCAGGCCCAGGACGAGGAAGCCCCAGAACGTGAAGGCGTGCGCGAGCCCGGGGATCGTCCACTTGAGCAGCTTGCGCTGGCCGATCACCTCGGTGACCTGGGTCTCCGCCGCGCCGGTCGAGCCGGTCGGTGCGACCGACCTCCGGCTGACCCGAGCGCATCAACCGCCACAACCACCACAACCGTCGACCAGCAATGGCGAAAGCCGCGACCGACAAACCGAGCCCGACGAGCAGCCGGAGAACCACGCTTTCCTCCCAGAACCAGTTGGCGCCAGCGTAGGGCCGAATGTTCGCAGGCCGCGCGGCGGACGGCCCGGCCGGCACGGTCGCCGGCGGCACGTGCGACCCCACGACTTGCAACCAGTGCCAGTTGTTCTAGTAGCATTAGAACTATGTTGTTGCGCATCGATACCGCGTCCGCGGTCCCGCTCTTCGAGCAGATCACCACCGCGCTGCGGCGCGCCGTCGCCGACGGCACCGTGGCAGCCGGCGAGCAGCTGCCTCCCGCGCGGGAGCTGGCGACCTCGCTCGGCGTCAACATGCACACCGTCTTGCGGGCCTACCAGGTGCTCCGCGACGAGGGGCTGGTCGAGCTCCGACGAGGTCGGGGGGCCCGGATCATCGGGTCGGCCGGACCCGGCCGCGGCCACAGCCCCGCCGAGGTGGCCGGCTCGAGCAGGCCGCCGACGACCTGGCCAGACAAGCACGACACATGGGAATCGGCCCGGACGAGGCCGCAGAACTGATCAGAAGGAGACTGTCATGAAGATCGCCCGCCGGATGGGTGTCCGCTGGATCGCGGTGGCACTCGCCGTACCGGTACTGGCGATCGTCGCCACCTGGGTGCTCGCCGCCGCGCTGCACGGGCGGCTCCCCGACCCGCTGGCCACCCACTGGGGCACCGGTGGTGCCCCCAACGGCTCGATGAGCTTCGCCGCCAACCAGTGGCTGACCACCGGCTTGGCGCTCGCCCTCGTGGCGGCCGGCACCGCGGCCTGCCTGCGGGTGCGCGCTCACTGGGCGGCGCTGCGGGCGACTGCGTCGTTCACCCTGGCGATGGCCCTGTTCTTCTGTGCCGTGGACCTGCTGGTGCTCCTCGCCAACGTCGACGCCGCCAGCTGGCACGACGCCTCCCTGTCCGGGTGGTGGTCGGCAGCGATCGTGCTGGTGCTGCCGGTGGCGTTCGGCGCCGGCTGGCTGGTGCTGCGGCGGACTCCCGACGACGCGGCGGCGGACAGCGCCCCGCTGCCGGGCCGGCCCACCGTGGGCCTCGGCCCGAACGAGCAGGCGGTGTGGATGGGCCACCTGGGGAGCCGCCTGATGGTGGTGGTCGGTGCCGAGCCTGGTCGCTGCGATGACCGTCGCCGGCGCCCTCACCGGCGCGTGGTGGCTGCTGATCGTCGGCGTGGCGGCCGGCCTGGTGATGCTGGCCCTCGCCTCGATCCGGGTCACCGTCGACACCCGCGGGCTCACCGTCGGCTCCTCGGTCGTGCCGCTGCGCTGGAGGCACGTCCCGCTGCGGCAGGTGACCGCCGCCTCGGCGATCGACGTCCGGCCGACCGAGTGGGGTGGCTGGGGCTACCGGCTGGTGCCGGCCGGCAGCGCCGTCGTGTTGCGCGGCGGGCCGGGCCTGCGAGTCGACCTGGCGGGCGGGCGGGCCTTCGTGGTGACCATCGACGACCCGGCGACAGCGGCTGGACTGCTCAACGATCTGCTGGCCGCAGCTCGCAGCTCGCGACTAGCAAGAACATTGAGCCTGCTCGACTCAACTCAGTTGACATCGAGTGACCGGCACCCGCACCATGAGCCAAGCAGGCTCAAGTCTGCCCCCGCAGACCCGAAGCAGACACCAGCAGTATACCCAGGCAGCGCAGAAGGAGATCCTCATGGCACGTGCGGTCGGCATCGACCTCGGCACGACCAACTCCGTCGTCGCGGTCCTCGAGGGCGGCGAGCCCACCGTCATCGCCAACGCCGAGGGCTCGCGCACCACCCCGTCCGTCGTCGCGTTCGCCAAGAACGGCGAGGTCCTGGTCGGCGAGGTCGCCAAGCGCCAGGCGGTCACCAACGTCGACCGCACCATCCGGTCGGTCAAGCGGCACATGGGCACCGACTGGACCGATCGACATCGACGGCAAGAACTTCACCCCGCAGCAGATCAGCGCCCTCGTCCTGCAGAAGCTCAAGCGCGACGCCGAGGCCTACCTCGGCGAGACCGTCACCGACGCGGTCATCACCGTCCCGGCGTACTTCAACGACGCCCAGCGCCAGGCCACCAAGGAGGCCGGCGAGATCGCCGGCCTCAACGTGCTGCGCATCATCAACGAGCCGACCGCGGCGGCGCTCGCCTACGGCCTGGACAAGGGCGAGAAGCGAGCAGACCATCCTCGTCTTCGACCTCGGCGGCGGCACGTTCGACGTGTCCCTGCTCGAGATCGGCAGGCGAGGACGGCTTCTCCGTCGAGGTCAAGGCGACCACCGGCGACAACCACCTCGGCGGCGACGACTGGGACCAGCGCGTCGTCGACCACCTGGTCACGCAGTTCAAGAACGGCAACGGCGTCGACCTGTCCAAGGACAAGATGGCGCTGCAGCGGCTGCGCGAGGCGGCGGAGAAGGCGAAGATCGAGCTGTCGAGCTCGACGGAGACCACGATCAACCTGCCGTACATCACCGCGCGCGCCGAGGGCCCGCTGCACCTGGACGAGAAGCTCACCCGCGCGCGAGTTCCAGCAGCTGACCTCCGACCTGCTCGACCGCTGCAAGGCCCCGTTCCAGCAACGTCATCAAGGACGCCGGCATCCCGGTCACCGAGATCGACCACGTCGTGCTCGTCGGCGGCTCGACCCGGATGCCCGCCGTCGTCGACCTGGTCCGCGAGCTGACCGGCGGCAAGGAGCCCAACAAGGGCGTCAACCCGGACGAGGTCGTCGCGGTCGGCGCCGCCCTGCAGGCCGGCGTGCTCAAGGGCGAGGTCAAGGACGTCCTGCTGCTCGACGTCACCCCGCTGTCCCTCGGCATCGAGACCAAGGGCGGCATCATGACCAAGCTCATCGAGCGCAACACCACGATCCCGACCAAGCGCTCGGAGATCTTCACCACGGCCGACGACAACCAGCCGTCGGTGCAGATCCAGGTCTACCAGGGCGAGCGCGAGATGGCGGCGTACAACAAGAAGCTCGGCATGTTCGAGCTGACCGGCCTGCCGCCGGCGCCGCGCGGCGTGCCGCAGATCGAGGTCACCTTCGACATCGACGCCAACGGCATCGTGCACGTGCTCGGCGAAGGACCTCGGCACCGGCAAGGAGCAGTCGATGACGATCACCGGCGGCTCCGCGCTGCCGAAGGACGACATCGAGCGGATGATGCGCGAGGCCGAGCAGTACGCCGAGGAGGACAAGCAGCGCCGCGAGGAGGCCGAGACCCGCAACCAGGCGGAGTCGCTCGTCTACCAGACCGAGAAGTTCCTCGCCGACAACGCCGACAAGGTGCCGGCCGGCGCGAAGACCGACGGTCGAGGACAGCGGTCGCCGAGCTGAAGAAGGCGCTGGAGGGCGAGCGACATCGCCGCGATCCGGACCGCCACGGAGAAGGTCGCCACCGAGAGCCAGAAGATGGGCTCGGCGCATGTACGCCGCCGCGCAGGCCGCCGGTGCGGCGACGGCGCAGGCGACGCCGGCTGCCGGTGCCGGCAGCGCGACCGGCGACGGCTGCCGCGCGACGACGACGTCGTCGACGCCGAGATCGTGGACGACGAGGGCGACCAAGTGACCGACGCCCCGACGAGTTCGACCAGCCGGTCGTTCCGCGACAAGCGACGAGTCCACGTCGACCCGAGACCGGGGTGGCGCGCGGGCGCAGCCGGGGGCGGCGCCGGCCGCCCGCCGGCGCGCCCGAACCCGGCGGCGACGGTGCCGCTCGGTCGAGCTCTCGCAGCTGCGCACCGCGCTGGCCGAGCGCACCGCGGACCTGCAGCGGGTGCAGGCCGAGTACGCCAACTACCGCAAGCGGGTCGAGCGCGACCGCGAGGCGGTCCGCGACCTGGCCGTCGGCCCAGGTGCTGGCCGAGCTGCTGCCGGTGCTCGACGACATCGGCCGGGCCCGCGAGCACGGCGAGCTCGAGCGGCGCGTTCAAGCCGGTCGCCGAGGCACTCGAGGCCACGGTGACCAAGCTCGGGCTGGAGCGGTTCGGCGAGGTCGGGCGACCCGTTCGACCCGACCATGCACGAGGCGCTGACGCACACGTACTCCGCCGACGTGACCGAGCCGACCTGCGTGCTGATCATGCAGCCCGGCTACTCCTACCGCGGGCGCGTCGTGCGCCCGGCGCGGGTCGGCGTCGCCGAACAGATCGCGGAGCCAGCCAGGTCGAGGCCGATGCTCAGGCCGACCGCTACCTCGAGGGCGCCGAGCCGACGGACGACCCGACCGACCTCGGCTGATCCTCGACGACTCAGCACGCGAAGCAGATGCACGGAGAGGAGGGACGCCGATGAGCACCAAGGACTACCTCGAGAAGGACTACTACAAGGTCTCTCGGCGTCCCCAAGGACGCGACCGCCGCCGAGATCAAGAAGGCCTACCGCAAGCTCGCCCGGCAGCACCACCCGGACGCCAACAAGGGCGACACGAAGTCCGAGGAGCGCTTCAAGGAGATCTCCGAGGCGTACGACGTGCTGTCCGACGACCAAGCGCGCAAGGAGTACGACGAGGCGCGGTCGCTGTTCGGCGGCGGCGGCTTCGGCGTGCGGCGGGTTCGGGCGGCCCGGCGGCGCGGGCGGCCCGGGCGGCTTCACGTTCGACCTCGGCGACCTGCTCGGGAACGCCAGTGGCCGGCCGGGCGGCGCCAACGCGGCCGGCGGGCTCGGCGACATCCTCGGCGGCCTGTTCGGCGGCGGTCGGCGCGCCGGACCACCCAGGCGGCCGCGGCGCGGCGCCGACGTCGAGTCCGAGGTGACGCTCGTCGTTCACCGACGCGGTGGACGGCGTGACCGTCGCCGCTGCGGCTGACCGAGCGCCGCAGCCGTGCGCGACCTGCCACGGCACCGGCGCCAAGGCCGGGCACCACGCCGCGGGTCTGCCCGACCTGCGCGGGCACCGGCCAGGTCAGCCGCAACGCCGGCGGCTTCGCGTTCGCCGAGCCGTGCCGCGACTGCCGCGGCCGCGGCCTGATCGTCGACGACCCGTGCCCGGTCTGCCACGGCAGCGGTCGGGCCACCAGCGAGCGCACCATGCAGGCCCGCATCCCGGCCGGCGTCAGCGACGGCCAGCGGATCCGGCTCAAGGGCAAGGGCACGCCCGGCGAGCGCGGCGGCCCGACCGGCGACCTCGTACGTCGTCGTGCACGTGCACGCCGCACCCGCTGTTCGGCCGCAGCGGCGACAACCTCACGCTGACCGTGCCGGTCACGTTCCCCGAGGCCGCGCTCGGCGCCGAGGTCAAGGTGCCGACCTCGACGGCGCGCCGGTGACGCTGCAAGCTGCCCGCCGGCACGACGAGCGGCCGGACGCTCCGGGTCCGCGGCAAGGGCGTCGACCCGCCGCGACGGCACCAGGGGCGACCTGCTGGTCACCGTCGAGGTCGCGGTGCCGCAGCAAGCTCGTCGGACAAGGCGCGCGAGGCCCTGGAGGCCTACCGCGACGGCGACCGCCGGCGACGACCCGCGCGCGCAAGCTCGACCGGGAGGTGCGATGACCGATGCGTCGACGACGACAGCCCCGGTCTTCGTCATCTCGGTCGCCGCCGAGCTGGCCGGCCTGCACCCGCAGACGCTGCGCACGTACGACCGGCTCGGCCTGGTCTCCCCGGACCGCACCGCCGGCCGCGGCCGGCGCTACTCCGCCCGCGACATCGCCCAGCTGCGCGAGGTGCAGCGGCTCTCCCAGGAGGAGGGCGTCAACCTCGCCGGCATCAAGCGGATCCTCGAGCTGGAGAACCAGGTCGCCGCGCTGCGAGCACCGGGTCGCCGAGCTGGAGGCCGAGCTCGCGGCGGCCCGGGCCGCCGTCGCCCAGCAGGTGGCGCTGACCCACGCCTCCTACCGCCGCGACCTGGTCCCGGTGAGCCGCACCAGCCTGGTCGTGTGGCGACCCAACCGCTAGTCCGCAGCATCGAGCTCCACATCTTGAGCAAAGGGGTTCCGGCATGGCGAACTTGGACGCTGACAAGCTGACCACCAAGAGCCAGGAGGCGATGTCCGCCGCCGTCCGGCGGGCCGCGGCCGCGGGCAACCCGCAGGTCGAGCCGGTCCACCTGCTCCTCGCGCTGCTCGCCCAGCCCGACGGCACCGCCGCTCCGCTGCTGGAAGCGGTCGGCGTGGATCCCCGCGCGGTGCGCACGTCCGCGGAGTCGGTGGCGACCGGCCTGCCGCGCGCGTCCGGCACCACCGTGGCCGCACCCGCACTCGCCCAGTCGAGCCTGCAGGCCTTCACCACCGCGGCCGAGCGGGCGCGCGAGCTCGGCGACGAGTACGTCTCGACCGAGCACCTGCTGGTCGGCCTGGCCGCCGACCCGGGACCCGACCGGCACGCTGCTGCGCGGCGTCGGCGCGACCCCGGACGCGCTGCTGAGCGCGTTCGAGAAGGTGCGCGGGGCAGCGCAGGGTCACCACCCCGGACCCGGAGTCGACCTACCAGGCGCTGGAGAAGTACGGCGTCGACCTGACCGCGCGCGCCCGCGACGGCAAGCTCGACCCGGTCATCGGCCGCGACGCCGAGATCCGCCGCGTCGTCCAGGTGCTGTCGCGCCGTACCAAGAACAACCCGGTGCTGATCGGCGAGCCCGGCGTCGGCAAGACCGCCGTCGTCGAGGGCCTGGCCCAGCGCATCGTCGCCGGCGACGTGCCGGAGTCGTTGCGCGGCAAGCGGCTGATCTCGCTCGACCTCGGCGCGATGGTCGCCGGCGCGAAGTACCGCGGCGAGTTCGAGGAGCGGCTCAAGGCCGTCCTCGACGAGATCAAGGACTCCGACGGCCAGGTCGTCACGTTCATCGACGAGCTGCACACCGTCGTCGGCGCCGGCGCGGCCGAGGGCGCGATGGACGCCGGCAACATGCTCAAGCCGATGCTGGCCCGCGGCGAGCTGCGCATGGTCGGCGCGACGACGCTCGACGAGTACCGCCAGCGGATCGAGAAGGACCCCGCGCTGGAGCGCCGGTTCCAGCCGGTGCTCGTCGGCGAGCCGACCGTCGAGGACACGATCGGCATCCTGCGCGGGCTGAAGGGCCGGTACGAGGCGCACCACCAGGTGCAGATCACCGACGCCGCGCTGGTCGCCGCCGCGACGCTGTCCGACCGCTACATCACCGCCCGGTTCCTGCCGGACAAGGCGATCGACCTCGTCGACGAGGCGGCGTCCCGGCTGCGCATGGAGATCGACTCCCGTCCGGTCGAGATCGACGAGCTGCAGCGCGCGGTCGACCGGCTGAAGATGGAGGAGCTGGCGCTGTCCAGCGAGCTCGCGGCGCGACGCCTCCGGCGCCGGCGAGTCGGCGCTGGCCGAGCGGCTGGAGCGGCTCCGCCGCGACCTGGCCGACCGCTAGGAGCAGCTCGCCGCGCTCAACGCCCGCTGGGAGCAGGAGAAGTCCGGCCTCAACCGGGTCGGCGAGCTGAAGAAGCAGCTCGACGAGGCCCGCGGGCAGGCCGAGCGGGCGCAGCGCGACGGGGACTTCGCGACCGCGTCCCGGCTGCATGTACGCCGACATCCCCACGCTGGAGAAGGAGCTCGCGCGAGGCGAGCGCGGCCGACGCCGAAGTCACGACCACGCGATGGTCAAGGAGGAGGTCGGCCCCGACGACGTCGCCGAGGTCGTCGCGTCCTGGACCGGCATCCCGGCCGGCCGGCTGCTCGAGGGCGAGACCGCCAAGCTGCTGCGGATGGAGGAGGAGCTGGGCAAGCGCCTGATCGGCCAGCGCCGGGCGGTCACGCGCGGTGTCCGACGCGGTGCGCCGGGCCCGCGCCGGCATCTCCGACCCCGACCGGCCGACCGGCTCGTTCCTGTTCCTCGGCCCGACCGGTGTCGGCAAGACCGAGCTGGCCAAGGCGCTCGCCGACTTCCTGTTCGACGACGAGCGCGCCATGGTGCGCATCGACATGAGCGAGTACGGCGAGAAGCACTCGGTCGCCCGGCTGGTCGGTGCCCCGCCCGGCTACGTCGGCTACGAGGAGGGCGGCCAGCTCACCGAGGCGGTGCGCCGCCGGCCGTACACCGTGGTCCTGCTCGACGAGGTCGAGAAGGCGCACCCCGAGGTGTTCGACGTGCTGCTGCAGGTGCTCGACGACGGCCGGCTCACCGACGGCCAGGGCCGCACGGTCGACTTCCGCAACGCGATCCTGATCCTGACGTCGAACCTCGGCTCGGTCTACCTCGTCGACCCGCGCTCGAGCGAGCAGGCCAAGCACGACGCGGTGATGGGCGTCGTGCGCGCCACGTTCAAGCCGGAGTTCCTCAACCGGCTCGACGACGTGATCGTCTTCGACGCGCTCGACACCGAGGAGCTGACCCAGATCGTCGACCTGCAGGTGCAGCGCCTCGCCGAGCGGCTCGCCGACCGCCGACTGACGCTGGACGTCACCCCGGCGGCCCGGGAGTGGCTGGCGCTGACCGGCTTCGACCCGGTGTACGGCGCCCGGCCGCTGCGGCGGCTGGTGCAGTCGGCGATCGGCGACCAGCTCGCCCGCAAGCTGCTGGCCGGCGAGATCCGCGACGGCGACACCGTCGTGGTCGACCTGGTGGAAGGCACGGACACGCTCGACGTCCGCGCGGCGGGTAGCCTGCCCACATGATGAAAGAGCGCCCGCTGACCTCGTTGAGCGAGACCGAGCGCGCCGACGCGATCCGCCGGGTGATGAAGACGATCTACGCCCTCGGCGGGCTGGGTTTCATCGCCGCGCTGTTCGGGCTTGCCGGGACGGTCCACTGGATCACCACGACCGATGACTCGTTGGACCAGGTGCCGTTCAAGGTGCTGATGTACATGGGGATCGGAGCCGTGGTGACCGCCGGCTCCATCTTCGTGATCATCAAGTTGGCCAAGCCCAAAGGTGCCCCGCCGGCTCAGCCTCGAGGCTGACCCGCGCGCAGCTTGCCCAGCCGTTCCACGGCCTCGGCGAGCACCTCGTCCTTCTTGCAGAAGGCGAACCGCACGAGCGAGGCGCCTTCGGCGACGTTGTCGTAGAAGACCGCGTTGGGGATCGCCACCACGCCGCACAGCGACGGCAGCGCCCGGCACAGCTCGAGGCCGTCGTCGTAGCCGAGCGGGCGCGCGTCGGCGGTGACGAAGTACGTGCCGCTCGGGGCGAACACCTCGAAGCCGGCCTCGGCGAGCCCCGCGCACAGCAGGTCCCGCTTGCGCGCCATGTCCGCGGTGAACGACTCGAAGTAGTCGTCACCGAGGCGCAGCGCCCCGGCCACCGCCGGCTGGAACGGCGCGCCGGAGACGAACGTCAGGTACTGCTTGGTGGTCCGCACCGCCGCGACGAGGTCCGCGGCGCCGGTCGCCCAGCCGATCTTCCAGCCGGTGTAGGAGAACGTCTTGCCGGCCGAGCCGATCGTCACCGTGCGCTCCCACATCCCGGGCAGCGAGGCGATCGGGATGTGCGCGCCGTCGAAGACGAGGTGCTCGTAGACCTCGTCGCTGATGACGATCAGGTCGTGCTCGATCGCCACCGCCGCGACCGCCGCGAGCTCGTCGGTGAGAGCACCGTGCCGGTCGGGTTGTGCGGGGTGTTCAGCAGGATCACGCGCGTCCGGGGCGTCACCGCGGACCGAAGTGCCTCGACGTCGAGACGGAAGTCCGGCGCCTTGAGGGTGACCGGCACCCGGCGCCCACCGGCCATCGCGATGCATGCGGCGTAGGAGTCGTAGTACGGCTCCAGCGCGATGACCTCGTCGCCGGCGTCGACCAGGGCGAGCAGCGCGGCCGCGATCGCCTCGGTGGCGCCCGTCGTCACCGAGCACCTCGGTGTCCGGGTCGACCTCGAGGCCGTAGAACCGGTGCTGGTGCTCGGCGATGGCGCGGCGCAGGTCCGGGACCCCAGGGCCGGGTGAGTACTGGTTGTGCCCAGCCCGGATCGCCGCGATCGCCGCCTCGGCGATGGAGGCGGGGCCGTCGGTGTCGGGGAACCCCTGGCCCAGGTTCACCGAGCCGGTGGCGGCGGCGAGCGCCGACATCTCGGCGAAGATCGTCGTGCCAAGGCTGCGCAGGCGGGGGACCAACACGGGACGCTCCATGGGCCGACCCTACCGACGCGACCTTGACCGGACGGGCAGGATGGCTCCATGCGCCTCCTCGTGCTCGGCGGTACCGTCCTTCCTCGGTCGAGCAGTGGTCGATGCGGCCCTGGCCCGCGGCTGGGAAGTGACCACGTTCAACCGCGGCATCACCGGACCGGACAGCGGCGGTGTCGAAGCCATCCGCGGCGACCGCTCCGACGAAGGCGACCTCGACCAGCTCGACGGTCGCACCTGGGACAGCGTCGTCGACACCAGCGGCTACGTGCCGGCCGTCGTCGGCCTGGCCGCCCGCCGGCTCGCGGATGCGACCGCCCACTACGGGTTCGTGTCGAGCATCTCGGTCTACCGCGGCTGGCCGTCCCGCCCCATTGGACCGGACGAGGTGTGGGACTGCCCGCCGGACGCCGGGCCGGGAGTGGAGTACGGCGAGGGCAAGGCTGGCGCGGAACGGGCCGTGCACAACGCCCTGCCCGACAAGGCGCTGCAGGTGCGTGCCGGCCTGATCCTCGGGCCGCACGAGAACGTCGGGCGGCTCACCTGGTGGCTGCGACGGATCGCCGCCGGCGGCAGGGTGCTGGCGCCGGGCCGACCGGACCGCGCCATGCAGCTCATCGACGCACGCGACCTCGCCGGCTGGATGCTGGACTGCGCCGAGCGCGGGATCATCGGCACGTTCGACGCCACCGAACCCGCGGGCAACACCACGATGGGTGGCTGGCTCGATGACTGCCTCGCCGCGACCGGATCGTCCGCGACGTTGGAATGGGTCGACGACGAGTTCCTGCTCGGCCAGGGGGTCGAGCCGTGGAGCGAGCTTCCGTTGTGGACCCCGGCCGATGCGGACTGGGCGCATGCCTGGGACGTGGACACCTCAGCGGCCGCGGCGGCGGGCCTGGTCTGCCGCGCCAGCTCGCAGACCGTTCACGACACCTGGGCCTGGCTGACCGGCGGCGGCACGCCGGTGTTCAGGGACGGGATCGGCATGGACCGGGCGAAGGAAGCCAGCTTGCTCCAGGCGTGGGACGCCCGCTGAGTCATCGCAGCCCACCGCCCACCTGTGCGATCATGTCGGGCCAAGATCGCAGGCCACCAGCTGGAGACCCCATGACCGTTCGCAAGCTCACCACTGTCGCGGCCACCTTGGCTCTCGCCTTGGCCCTGGGCGCGTGCGGCGACAAGAAGGACCGCCAAGGCCGATCCTGCGACGCACGCCATCGGCATCGACTTCGACGGACGCTGAGCCGTCCGACTCGCCCACGGATGCGGCACCCGGGAGCGAGACACCCGTAGCGAACGCGCCCGCGGGGAAGATCGTCCACACGACTGGTGACGCGAAGGCCGCGTTCAACACGTTCTTCAAGGCCATCTCCAGCGGAGACGGATCCGTGCTGTGCGGTTTCCTGGACGACGGCACCCTGTCCGAGGCACCGCCCGGCTTCGACTGCCCGACCTTGATCCAGGTGTCCCTCTCACAGGGTGCGGACGGCGCTGAAGCCCTTCAGCGGCATCACCGTCAAGTCCGTCACCACCTCCGGCGACAAGGCCTGCGTCTCGCTCAAGGATCTGAAGATCGACATGGCCGCGATCGCCGCGCTCCTGGGCGAGGACGGCGTCCAGGCCGACGACAAGCCGATGTGCATGAGCAACGCCAGCGGCCACTGGACCATCGTCGACGACTCGACCTCGAGCTGACGGCGTCGAGCCGACCCCTAGGCTCTCCACCATGAGCGTCCAACAGCAGCTGCTGCACCAGATCAAGAACAAGGCGGTCGTCCACGGCCGCGTCATCCTGTCCTCGGGTCGGGAGGCCGACTACTACGTCGACCTGCGCCGGATCACGCTGGACGCCGCCAGCGCCCCGCTCGTCGGGGAGGTCATGCTCGACCTCGTGGCCGACCTGGAGTTCGACGCGGTCGGCGGGCTGACCCTCGGCGCCGACCCGGTGGCCACTGCGATGCTGCACGCCGCCTACGGCCGCGGTCGGGCCCTCGACGCCTTCGTCGTCCGCAAGGAAGGCAAGGCGCACGGTCTGCAGCGCCGGATCGAAGGCCCCGACGTCGCTGGTCGGCGGGTGCTGGCGGTCGAGGACACCTCGACCACCGGCGGTTCCGTGCTGGAGGCCGTGTCAGCGCTACGGGAGGCCGGCGCCGAGGTCGTCGGCGTCGCAGTGATCGTCGAGCGCGGCGCTGCCGACCGGGTGCGCGGCGAGGGCCTGGAGTACCGCGCGGCCTACTCGCTCGAGGAGCTCGGCCTCGCATGACGCCGGTCGCCGCGCTCGCCGTGGTCGTGATCCTCGCCGTGTGCGGGGCCGCGATCTACGGCGTGGTGCGCGAGCGCAAACGCCGGGACGCCCTGCGCGCGTTCTGCGCCTCGAGCGGCTGGACGTTCACCCCCTCCGATCCGACGCTCGTCCGGCGGTGGGACGGCGCGCCCGTTCGGGCAGGGCGACAACCGCAAGGCGAAGAACGTGGTGCGGGGGGCGCACGGCGGCCACGATCTCACCGCGTTCGACTACAGCTTCGAGACCCACTCGACCGACAGCAGGGGCAACCGGACCACCACTACCCACCAGTACCGGGTCGTGGTGCTTGCCCTGCCGGCCTCGCTGCCGGTGGTGACCGTCTCGCCGCACAACGTGCTCACCCGGATCGGTGAGGTGTTCGGCCTGCCGGACATCGACCTGGAGAGTGAGACGTTCAACCGCCGCTTCCGGGTGCAGGCGAAGGACCGCAAGTTCGCCACCGACGTGCTGACCCCGCGCACCATGGAGCTTCTGCTCGCCCACCCCGCCCACTCGTGGCGGATCAGCGGCACCGACATCGTGAGCTGGCACTCCGGCCGCACCACCGCCGGTGACCGTGCTCGAGTCGGCGAGTTTGCTAGGTGGAGTGATCGACTTGGTGCCATCCTTCATCTGGCGTGACCATGATGCGCGCGCGCCGGAAGCGCGCGCCACCGATCCACGAGGGGGCTCGTCACCGTGACACCGCTGCTCATCGCACTCGCCGTCGTCGTGCTGTTGGCGCTGGCGGCGATCGTGTCGTACAACCGGTTCGTCCGGCAGCGCAACCTGATCGCCGAGTCGTGGCGCCAGGTGGACGTCGAGCTGCAGCGGCGCTACGACCTCATCCCCAACCTGGTGGAGACGGTCAAGGGCTACGCGGCGCACGAGCGCGGGGTGTTCGACACCGTCACGCAGATGCGCAGCCGGGCGATCGAGACCGCCCAGTCCCAGACGGCTGGACCGCAGGCACAAGGCCAGGCCGAGGCGGCGCTCGGCCAGGCGCTGGTCAACCTGCGGGCGGTCGCGGAGAACTACCCCGACCTGAAGGCCAGCGCGAACTTTGCCGCCCTGCAGGGCCAGCTCGCGGAGACCGAGGACCGGATCGCGGCCGGTCGCCGGTTCTACAACGGCAACGTCCGGGTGTTCAACACCCGCGTCCAGACGTTCCCGTCCTCCATCGTCGCGTCGATGTTCAAGTTCACCGCCGTGGAGTACTTCGAGGTCGACGACCCGGCCGCCCGCGGGCCGGTCAAGGTCGACTTTGGTCAGTCGTCAGCCCGATCAGCCGTAGCCCGCTCGGCGGCGGCCTTGTCGGCCCGCCGGGTGCGCCGCATCTCCACCACGACCGAGGCGAGTGACAGACCCACCGCAACCAGCACGACCGGCAGCACGTACTTGTCGATCGGGAACGACTTTCCGACGTTGTAGCCCACCAGCAGGATGCTCACCGTCCACGCCACACCGCCGATGACGTTCCAGACGGCGAACCGGGCGGCCGGCATCCCCAGCGCACCGGCCACGGGGTTGAGGAACGTCCGCACCAGCGGCACGAACCGGGCGAGCACCACCGCCTTCCCCGCCCCGAACCGGTCGAACAGCCCTCCGGCCTTGTCGATGTACTCGTGCCGGAACAGCCGGGCGTCGGGTTTGGTGAACAGCCGCGGGCCCGCCTTCGCGCCGATGTAGTGACCCACCTGGGCGCCAGCGATCGCGGCGATCGGCGCACCGATGAGCAGCGGCATCAGCGGCAGGTGCGGTGAGCCCACCTCGTGGGTGGCCGCGAACGCCCCGGCCGCCAGCAGCAGGGTGTCACCGGGGAGGAAGAAGCCGATCAAGAGCCCGGTCTCGGCGAAGAGGATCGCGAAGATGCCGATGAGCCCAAAGGTCGTGATCAACGACTTCGGGTCAAGGACGTTCACTGCAAGGACGTGCGTAGCAAGGGTCACGTGCCGAGGCTACCTGGCCTCGGGTGGCCGGCGGCCCCGCGCGCAACCGAAGTGAGGGATACTCGATACGACATCCACGCCCCGCATGACTGGAGCTCACCGATGCCTATCGCCACCCCTGAGGTCTACGCCGAGATGCTCGACCGGGCCAAGGCGGGCAAGTTCGCCTACCCGGCCATCAACATCACCTCCAGCCAGACCCTGCTGGCCGCGATGCGTGGCTTCGCCGAGGCCGAGAGCGACGGGATCGTCCAGGTCTCCACCGGCGGCGCCGAGTTCGCCTCAGGCACCACGGTCAAGGACATGGTGGCGGGGGCGACCGCGCTGGCCGAGTACGCCCGCATCGTCGCGAAGAACTTCGACGTCCAGATCGCGCTGCACACCGACCATTGCCCCAAGGACAAGCTCGACGGGTACATGCGCCCGCTCATCGCCATCTCCGCCGAGCGGGTCGCCCGCGGCGAGGACCCGCTGTTCCAGTCCCACATGTGGGACGGCTCCGCGGTCCCGCTGGAGGAGAACCTCACCATCGCCGCCGAGCTCCTCGAGGCCTGCCACGACGGCTCGCATCATCATGGAGATGGAGATCGGCGTCGTCGGCGGCGAGGAGGACGGCGTCGCGCACGAGATCAACGAGAAGCTGTACACGACGCCCGAGGACGCGCTGCGCACCGCCGAGGTTCTCGGCACCGGCGAGAAGGGCCGCTACCTGCTGGCCGCGACGTTCGGCAACGTGCACGGCGTCTACAAGCCGGGCAACGTCAAGCTGCGCCCGTCGATCCTGGCCGACCTGCAGTCGGCGGTCGGCGCCAAGGTCGGCCGCGACGAGCCGTTCGACCTGGTCTTCCACGGCGGCTCGGGCTCGGCCCTGTCGGAGATCCGCGAGGCGCTGGACTACGGCGTCGTCAAGATGAACGTGGACACCGACACCCAGTACGCGTTCACCCGGCCGGTCGTCGACCACATGTTCACCAACTACGACGGCGTGCTGAAGATCGACGGCGAGGTCGGCAACAAGAAGGCCTACGACCCGCGGGCCTACGGCAAGGCGGCCGAGGCCGGCATGGCCGCGCGCGTCGTCGAGGCGTGCAACGACCTGCGCTCCACCGGCACCCGGATCAAGTAGATGAGACTTCGAGGACCTGCTCGGCACCCCACCGACGCTGCTCGGTGACGACGAGGCCGCCCGGGCGGAGCTGGAGGCCGGGGCCGACCCGACCGACGTCGCCGCCCGGCACCCGTCGTACACCGCGGCCTGGGCGGCGCTGGCCGACCGGGCCTTCGCGGAAGGGCGTGCGGTGGAGTCCTACGCCTACGCCCGCACCGGCTACCACCGCGCCCTGGACCAGCTTCGCCGAGGCGGCTGGAAGGGTCACGGACCGGTGCCGTGGGAGCACGCGCCGAACCGCGGGTTCCTGCGCTCGCTGCATGCGCTCGGCCGGGCCGCCGCGGCGATCGGCGAGAACGACGAGGCGGACCGGTGCGGGTCGTTCCTGCGCGAGTCCAGCCCCACGGCAGCGGATGTGCTCGAGACCGACTGAGCTAGGCCCGCCTGCTCCACCATCTGGACGAGAACGCCCTACGCCGCTCGGAGGGTGTGCTGCGCGGATAGTCGGCGCACCGTGAATGCGTGGTCGAGCGCATCCGGGTACTTCTCGTTGACGGCCAACCAGCCTTCACCGAGGTTCTGTCGGCCCGCCTCGCCACGGAATCCGATCTCGACGTGGTGGGAGTCGCATCCCGCCACGACCATGCTCTGGCCCTGGCGCGAGCTGAAACACCCGCACGTCGCGTTGCTCGACGTCGGCCTACCTGGTCAGCTCGAGCTCGGCATCCGGCTCCGCGCGGAGGCAGCGGAGCTACGACTCGTCGTTCTCACCGACGTCGATGACGGCCCTCTCGCGCTGGCGGCGGTGCGGGCCGGCGCAACGGCTTGGGTGCAGAAACAAGCAGCTAGCAGCGAGCTCGTCGCAGCGCTGCGCGGCGTCGTGCAGGGCGAGGCGCGCATCCCCCCGCGCCTGCTCGGGTTGATCCTCCTCGACCTGGTGGCGACCGGCAGCAAGGCGCCCGCTGGACCCCTCGATGCGCTGTCACCGCGTGAGCGGGAGGTCCTGCAGTGCATGGTGGACGGCCTCGACCGCCGCCAGATCGCCGACGAGCTGCTGCTCTCGCCCAACACCGTCCGAACCCACATGCAGAACCTCCTGGCGAAGCTGAACGCACACAGCGGCCTGGAGGCGGTCGCGACCGGGATGCGTGACGGCATGCGCCCGCGCCAGGCAACAGGTGGCCAAGCCCAGCAACCGCCGGGCTCCCGCAGACGACGTAGTCGGTCTCGTCCCGCGGAGCGATCCGCTGGTGGGTCTGCGTTCCTAACGTCGACGTCAACGCCGCTCAGCCATCGACCCGGTTCACCGAGGGTCGAAGACACTGCTGCCGATTCGGAGGGCGCGATGGAGATCGACGAAGCATTCGAGCGGATCTTCCGCCGGCACTGGTTGCTGCTCGTCGCGTGCGTCGTGATGCCCATGCTCATCGTGCTCGCGGTGAGTGCCGGATCTCCCACCAAGTGGGTCGCGCAGACCAGGGTCCTGGTCTCAAGCACCACGCCGACCTCCGCGCAGGGGGCCGACGCGCTCACCAGTCACGCACGTGCGATCGCCACGAGCCCGAGCATCGTTGGCGCCGCATTCAAGCAAGCCGGGATCACGCGGGACGCGAACCACTTCGCCCAGCACAACGTCTCGGTCAGCGAGCTGGGCACGTCGCCCATCGTCGTACTGACAGTGACTGGGCGGACCGCCGGCGAGGCGCAGGCGATCGCCACTGCCCTCGGTGACCAGGTCGTGGCGTTCCTCAACGATGTGGGCCAGGGCGGCATCGCCTCGGCACTCACCCAGATGCAGGCGCGGATCACCACGGCCACCAACCAGCTGACCACGCTGGACCAGCAGGTCGCCGCGAACCCCACGTCGGTATCACTGATCAGCCAGGCGACAAGCCTGCGCGGACTGCTGGACTCGCTGGTCGCCGACTACGACCGACTGCTGACCGACCAGGCTACCCAGAGCCCAGCGAGGGTGGTGAGCGCCGCCGCGCTACCCGGGCGGGCGCAGTCCTCCGGTCTGGCTCAGCGGGTCGCCCTGGCCGGATTGCTCGGGCGCAGCGGTCGGCCTGCTCGTGGCTGCCCTGCTGGAGACCATTCGCCCCACCGTGACCGGGTCCAGGCGACTGGCTCGGATGCTCGACGCACCGCGGATCGGCAGGCTCACGCCGGAACTCGACGAAGCCGGTGATGCGGCGGTGGCCCGCCAGGTCCGCTACGCCGCCGCGCGGGTCGACGTCGACACGGTCGTCATCGTCGGCGTTGCGGGAGACCTCGAGGCCCTGGCGCGCCGGATCGAGCCGCACCTGGCTGCCACCGCGCCCGCATCGTCGCCTGCTGCCGGCCCTGACCGGCCCCGGCCCTGCCGGTTCGCGGGTGAACGGCACGGTCGGCAGCTTCGGAACCACTCATGGCGACGCGCTGCTGAGATCCACGAGGGCCAGGACCAGGGCCGAGACCACAACGAAGGCCAGGACCAAGGTGGACATCAGCTGCGGGCTGCGCGTGCGTGACGCTCGCGATGCTCGACCAGTCACCCGCAGGCGAGCCGCTGCTCGGCTCCGCACGGATGGGCGTGGTCGTCGTGGCGCCTCGTTCGGTGCGTCGAGGTGCGGTCAACGAGATGGCCGACCTGCTCGCGACGACCGGTTGGCCACTGCTCGGGGTCCTCGAAGTACCACCGGCACGAAGGAGCTGATCCGACCATGACCACGGTCGCTCAACGGTCCGTTCCCTTCGCTGCCACCGAGATCGCGCCGGAAGCCCGCCAGGCGGCGCTCGACGTGCTCAGCTCCGGCTGGGTGACCACCGGACCGCAGACCGAGGCGTTCGAGGAGGAGCTCGCGGCGTTCGTCGGCGCGCGGCACGTGGTGGCCGTGTCCTCCTGCACGGCGGCGATCGAACTGGCCCTGCGCGCGTTGAGCCTGCCGGAAGGTGCACGCGTCCTCACTCCGAGCCTCACGTTCTGCGGGGCGGTCCAGGCCATCGTGCATGCCGGGCTGCGGCCGGTGTTCGTCGATGTCGACGACGTCACGCTGGTGCCGAACGCAGCGACACGGTGAGCGACGCGGTTCAGCGCTGCGGCGGAGTCAGCGCCATGGTCGTCCAGCACATGGCGGGCTACCCCGCGCCGGTAGCGGAACTGGCCGCGGCCGCTGGTCTGACGCCCAGCCGCGTCGTCGAGGACGCCGCCCACGGGCTCGGCGCCGCGCGCGACGGCCGGCGTATCGGTGCCGATTCCCAGGCGGCCTGCCTCAGCTTCTACGCGACGAAGAACCTGCCGATCAGCGAGGGCGGAGCGGTGGTCACCTGCGACGCCCGGCTCGCCGAGACGGTGCGCCAGACCCGCCTGCACGGCATGAGCCGGGACGCGTGGCGCCGCTACCTGCCCGGCGGCAGCTGGCGCTACGACGTCGACACCACCGGTCTCAAGGCCAACCTCACCGACGTGCAGGCCGCCATCGGCCGGGCCCAGCTCCGCTACCTGCCCGCCTGGCAGCAGCGGCGAGCGGAGATCGCCGACCGGTACGACGAGCGGCTGGCCGATGTCCCCGGGCTGCGACTGCCGAGCGCGCCCGCCCGACGGCGTGCACGCCTGGCACCTCTACCAGGTGCGGGTGCAGCCAGCCTTCGGGATGGACCGCGACCAGCTCGTCGGCGCGCTCGAGCGAGCGGGGCATCGGCACCTCGGTGCATTTCATCCCGGTGCACACGCTGACCCGGTTCGCGCGAGTACGCCGACGGCGTGGACGCGCTGCCGGTGACCGAGGCCGCGTTCGCCGAGCTGCTCTCGCTCCCGCTCCACCCGGCGCTGCTCGACAGCGACGTCGATGTCGTCTGCGGCGCCATCCAGGCGCTCGCTTCCCACCGGACGAGGAGGTCGTGAGGTGACGATGTGGCGGTCGACGACATGACCAGGACTGGGGGTTGCGCACCCTCGTCATCGGCGCGGGCGAAGCCGGTCGCTCCCTGGCGCGCGACCTGCGTCACAGCCGGGGTTTCGGCCTGCGCCCGATCGGATTCCTCGACGACGACCGACGCAAGCGGCTCGGCCGACCGCCGGGCGGTCTGAGCCTGCGGGTGCTCGGACCGATCTCCTCGCTGGAGGCGACGGCGAAGCGCGAGCGCGCCGAGGCCGCCGTGGTCGCCATCCCGTCGCTGTCGAGCCGGCGGGTGCGGGAGATCGGCGAGGCAGCGACTCGCCGCCGGGCTGTCGGTGCGCTACCTCCCGACGTTTCTCGCGGCGCTCGAACGTGACGCGCGCGCAGGTGACCTGCGCGGCCTTCAGCTTCCCGCCCTGCTCGGGCGCGAGGAGCTGCACGTGCTCCGACCTGCCGCACGCTGCCTCATCCACGGCCGTCGAGTGCTGGTCACGGGCGCCGGCGGGTCGATCGGCAGCGAGCTGTGCCGTCAGGTCCGCGGCTTCTCACCGGCCGCCCTGTTCATGCTCGACCACGACGAGTCGAACCTGCACGGACTTCAGCTGGAGCTGGACGGCAACGGCCTGCTCGACAGCAGCGACATCATCATCGCCGACGTCCGCGACCGCTCCCGGATCGACGACGTCTTCTCGTCGCTGCACCCCGACGTGGTCTTGCACGCGGCAGCGCACAAGCACCTTCCGCTGCTCGAACAGCACCCGTGCGAGGGCGTGAAGACCAACGTGTTCGGCACCCACAACCTGATCGACGCCGCGCTCCGCCATGGGGTCGAGCGGTTCCTGCTCATCTCCACCGACAAGGCTGCCGACCCGACTTCGGTTCTCGGTGCCACGAAGCGGCTGGCCGAGATGCTGGTCCAGAGCAGCGCGCTGGACCGAGCAGCGCGTCAGCACCACCTCGCTCGGATCGGTTCGATTCGGCAACGTGCTGGGCAGCCGCGGCTCGTTCCTGTCCGTCATCCGCGAGCAGGTCGCGCGCGGAGAGCCCGGTGACCGTCACCGATCCCGAGGTGACCCGCTTCTTCATGACCGTCGAGGAGGCGGTCGGCCTCGTCCTGGAGGCCGCGACCATGGCCGAGTTCGGTGAGACCTTCGTGCTGGACATGGGCGATCCAGTCCGGATCGTCGACCTGGTCCACAACTACGCCGAGATGCTGCACCTCGGCGACGTCGAGATCGCGTTCAGCGGGCTTCGCCCCGGCGAGAAGCTCACCGAGTCGGTCTTCGCGCCAGGGAGAGGAACGGACGCCAACGGCGCATCCGAAGATCTGGGCAACCGCGCCGAGCGAGCTGCCAGTGGATTTCGGGGCCAACCTCGACCAGCTCTACGCCGCGGCCGACCGCAACGACTCCCGAGCCGTCTCCGAGGCGCTGCGCCTGATCCTGCCCGGGTACCTACCGTCCCGGGCGACCGATGGCACCGGCTCGCTGCCCGAGGGCGCGCACTCGACCCTCTGGCGGCGCCGTACCCGGACGGCTTCTGATGATGGCGCTGGAGACCGCCGGCGAGCACCTCGTGGTCGACTGCGAGCTGCGGCGCCTCGCGTCGCTCCTCGCCGAAGGGGCGGCCGGCGAGCTGCCGCCATGCCGACAACGGGGACACCTCGTTTCGTCTCGTCGTCGAGCAATGTCGCGACGCCTTCAACCTCCGCGGGCTCTCCCCGCTCACCCGGGACGCCTGGAGCAACGGGCAACGCATCGTCATCGTCAACGTCTGCTCATCCGGGCTGGACATGCTGGTCGAGACCGACGGAACCTGGCTGGAGGTGTACGTGCGCCAGCGCCCGCCGCTGACCGTGCAAGCCGCCGAGGTCCTGCTGCGCTCCCGGTTCCACCTGCTGATGCGCGAGCTGCTGCTGCAGTATCCGGTCCTGTGGTGGGCAGGCGTGCATGGCCGCGTCCCGCTGCACGCCTCGACCTGGGCGCGGAAGGGCCACGTCACCCTGCTGGCCGGGCCGAGCGGCGTGGGCAAGTCCACCCTTCTCGAGCTGGAGCTCACCAGCGGTGGGACCGCCACCTCCGACAACGTGTGCGTGAGCGACGGGCGTCTGGTCTACGGACTTGTGGAGCCCATGCGCACCGAGTCGGCGAATGGACGCCGGATGCCGCACGGGCGGCGGGAATCACCGATGCCCGGCCGGGTGCCGTGCCTGGAACCCGACCGGGTGGTCGTGCTCCGCCGAGGTGCGGAGCCGCTGCCCGAGGTACGGCTGCTGCCGTGGGAGCGGGCGGCCCGCGCGCTCACCGCCGGTACCTACATGGCGGGCGAGCTGCGCCGCTACTGGGGATTTGCCGCCACTCTCGCGCTTGGCTCCGGGCTGGGCGAGGCTCACCCCCCGGTCGAGGCGGCCGCCCGGGCGCTGGCCCGGCGGCTGCCGTGCATCGAGGTGAGTCTCGGCACCAACCGGCTGACCCCGCTCCTGTCCGAGCTGCTGGCGAACGCCCGCGTGTAACCAAGGGGAGGCCCGATGAGGATCGCGGTAGTGGTGACCCGACTCCAAGCAGGTGCTGGCGGGGTCGCGCTGAGGGGGGCGTTGGCGCTCGACCCCGATCGCTTTCAGGTCACCGTCATCACCGGCAGCGGCGACAGCCTGCTCGAGGACGCGCAGGCAGCCGGCCTGGACCTGCACATGGTGCCGAATCTGGTTTCGCACATCTCACCGAGCCACGACCTGCACGCACTGCGCGACCTGACCGAGCTGCTCTCCGTCGGCGCCTACGACGTCGTCCACACGCACAGCGCCAAGGCGGGCGCGCTCGGCCGGGTCGCCGCGGCGCGCATCGGCGTTCCGCTCATCGCCCACACCTTTCACGGCTTCCCGTTCCACGACTTCCAGTCCGCGCTCCGACGCGCGGCCTACGTGACCATCGAGCGACGGCTGGCCAGGTCAACCGACGCCTTCCTCGCCGTCGGCCCCGGGGTCGCCGCGGAGGCGGTGCGTCGCCGGATCGCGCCCCCTGATCGCATCAGGACCATCGCCGCCGCTATCGATGGGCTGGCGGGGGCTGGTTCCACCCGGCTCACCCGGGCGCAGGCCCGGCGGTCGATCGGCGCACTCCCCGGCATGCGGGTCGTCGGCACGGTCGGTCGGATGGACTACCAGAAGGCTCCCGAGCAGTTCGTCGATGCGATCGCCCTGCTCGGTCGCGACGACGTGCTCGGGGTGTGGGTGGGCGACGGACCGCTGCGTGAGATGGTCGAACGCCGCGCGGCCCGCCGGGGTCTCGCCAACCGGTTCGTCTGCCTCGGTCAGCGCGCGCGACGTGCCGGCGTTGCTCCCTGGCTTCGACCTCTTCGCGATGGCCAGCCGCTACGAGGGCCTTCCGTGTGCGCTCGTCGAGGCGATGAGCGCCGGGGTGCCTGTCGTGGCAACTGCCGTGAACTCAGTCCCTGACCTCGTGGTTCCCGGCGAGACGGGGTTGCTGGTTCCCCCGGGATCGGCCGAGCTGCTCGCCCGCGCCATCGGCCACCTGCTCGATCGCCCACGTGACGCCGCGAGGATGGCGGCCGCTGGCTCCGCCTCCCTCGGCGACCGGTTCGCACCCCGCCAGCTCGGGGCCGTCCTCGAAGCCACCTACCAAGGTGGGTCGCGGCGGCCGACGGCGCCGGCACGGTCACGACGGGCGGTGCGTGTGGCATGACGGACGTCGTCTCCCTCACGCACCCCGCCGGCCGGATCCGGGTGTTCGACGGCGCACAGAGCCCAGCGGACGGCGCGGCGCTGACCACGGTGCGGGACCAGGTCGCCGGCCTCGACCTGGCAGCGCCGGCCGTCGTGCTGCCTGACTTCCATCACAAGTCGAACATGGAGCTGCCCTCGAGCGTCGTCGTGGCCACGGCGGACTCGGTGCGCCCGACGCTGACCAGTGCCTCCGTCAACTGCGGCATGGCGTTGGTCGCCTTCGACCACGCGCCGCCGGGCCCCGAGCGGAATCGGGGAGTTCTTCCGTCGGGTCAAGGAGCGCTACCCCTACCCGACCCGCCACCGGCTCGAGCTGTCGGCACGCGACGTGCTGCAGGCCGCCACGGACGGGGGCTCGTTCGCGGCCACCCGGTTCGGCATCGACGCCAGCGAGCTGGAGCGCGTCGAGGAGACCGGCCGCATCGACCTGGAGCGCTACGGCGGGGCGAGTCGGTTGAGCCGCGAGCTCCCGGCTCTCGCGGTCCAGCTGGCCCGGCTCCGGTTCGGAACCGTCGGACCGTCCAACCACTTCGTCGAGCTTCAGGTCGTCGAGGAGGTGCTCGATCCGGTGCGGGCCGAGCTGCTCGGGGTGGCGAAAGGACAGATGACGCTGCAGTACCACGGGGGCGGCGGCGTGCTCGCCGGCGAGATCGGCGCGCTCTTCGGGGCACGCAGGCACAACCCGGCCGCGCTGCGGGCCGCGATGGCCGTGCAGAAGCCGCTCTTCCATCTCGCGTCCGCCCGTTCCGTCGACCAGGTGCGTGAGCGGCTGCGCCTGTA
Organism: uncultured Actinomycetota bacterium; assembly: GCA_963703505.1. Taxonomy (GTDB): domain Bacteria; phylum Actinomycetota; class Actinomycetes; order CAVPEL01; family CAVPEL01; genus CAVPEL01. The sequence goes on from CAVPEL010000006.1 coordinate 159,320, forward strand.
CTTCCGGCACGGTTGCCCGGGCGTTGTCTCGATACGACGACGAGGGCCAACGCCTGCTGCTCGCCAACGCGGCCGCGATGAACTACGGCTTCGCCTTCCGCCTCGCGACCTACGCGACCCTGCGTCGCTTGCGCCCAGGAGGTGTTCGGTGATCAGGGGCGGCTCGTCGTCGACTCGCCGCACAACTCCATCTACGAGGAAGAGGTGGCCGGCGCCGCGGCGATCGTGCACCGGCACAACGCCTGCCGGGCGTTCCCGGCGGAGCTGATGCCGGCCGGCAGCCTGTTCGCCCAGACCGGACAGGCGGTGCTGCTCCCCGGCACGAACCGCACCTGCTCCTACCTGTGCGTCGCAGGACCCGACTCGGCTCGCAGCCTGCACTCCGCCTGCCACGGCAGCGGCACGCTGATCGACGACTACCTCAAGCGCGGCCTGTCAACGTCGGACCCTCACCGTCGCACCACGCTGCGTTTCCGCTACGACGATGCCGCGCCGTACCTGGTCGACCAGGTGGACGACCGGGGAGTCGACGAAGCGCTGGCGATCCTCGTGCGCAACGGTCTCGTACGACCCGTCGCGCGGATGCGCCCGCTGGCGGTGCTGACGTGACGGCGGCGGAGACCCGGGCCCGGGATGCTGTCCGGCGACCAACCCTGGCGGCACGTGATGCCCACCGACGCGGTCGTCGTCGGGGTAGGCGAAGCCTGGCGCCTCGCAGCCGTACCGAGCGGCACACCGGTCGCCCTGCTCGACGCTCGGCCTGGGGGACGCCGTCGATGTCGCCACGCGGCACGGGCCGCCGGGATCCAGATCGACCGCGAATACGTCGTCGTTCCCTCGCTGAGCCGCCCACTGTTTCTCGCGGAGGACGACCGCTCGGCCCTGCGGTGGCTCATCAACACGCAGCTCACCGCACCGCCGGGCTGGCCGTCGGCGGCCGGCCTTGCGCTGCGGGCGGCCGTGCTTGTGCCGTCACGGCTGATCGGTGCCGTCGTCCCCGGCCGCGTCGTGGTCGGGAGACAGCGATGACCCCACGCTCACTGCTGTCCGCCAGCCCTTCCGCTCGACGACCGATGCGGCAGCTGCTCGAGACGGACGCCCACACCATCGTGGTTCTGACGACGTCGAAGGACCCCGACGGCAAGGTCACCGTCCTGCTCCTTCCCCGCGCCGGTGACCACCGGGCCTTCGTGGTGAAGGTGCCGTCGACCGATGGCGGCCAGGTGGCAGTGGAGCGTGAGATCCGCCTGCTCGAGGAGCTAGCGGCCCGTCCCCTCACGGTCGGGGCGACCATCCCGCGGCTCCAGGAGGTCGTTGACATCCGCGGGCGCCCGGGCTTCGTGACGGAGCTGCTGCCAGGTCGAGTCGATGGCCATCCGCTACCACGCGTGGCGGCACACCGCCCGCCCGAACGCGGTTGCCGCCGACTTCGCGATAGCGCAGCGTTGGCTCGCCCAGCTTCAGTCCGTACCCACGGGCCCACCGCAGCCCGTGACCTTGCTGACCGAGCTGGTGTCCCTGCTGGTGGAGCGCTGGCCGGAGGTGCGGCCAGAGTCCGGAGCTGGCGCGACAGCTCGACGCTGCGGCCGAGCGCTTGGCGGCGTGCCGCACGCCGCGCACCGTGGTGCACGGGGACTTCTGGTTCGGGAATCTGCTCCTGTCCGGCCAGGCGGTGAGCGGGGTCGTCGACTGGGAGTGCGGCACTGTCGCCGGTGAGCCGCTGCGCGACGTAGCGCGGTTCGCGCTGTCCTATGCGCTCTACCTCGACCGGCACACGCGGCGTGGACGCCGGGTGGCCGGCCACCCGGCGCTGCGCGCCGAGCGCTGGGGTGACGGTCTGCGGTACGCGTTGACCGGGCGGGGATGGTTCCCCGACCTGATGCGAGAGTTTCTGCGCCGCAACCTCAGCAGGCTCGGTGCAGCACCAGAGCTCTGGTTCGACCTGGCGGTCGCCGGCGTGGCCGAGGTGGCCGTCACGGCGAACCATCCCGAGTTCGCGGCGGCGCACCTGCGGCTGCTGCGCGACGTGATCGGCCGGAGCGGACGGTGAGCCACGAACGCCGCCACGGCCACGGCCCCGCCGCGTCCCCTGCGGTTGCGGCGGACGGTGAGCACCAGCCTGCCGAGGATCCGCTCGGCGCAGTCCACCGGGCAGGGCCCTACGCTTCGTGGTCGCGTTCGCGATGTGCGGATTGCCGTTGCTGCGACCAGGCGGTCCAGGCAACACCGGGCCGGTCGACGTCGCCGTGCTGCTGGCCATCGTCGCCGCCGCAGTGTCGACGTCCGGAGCGTCCAGGCGACTGCGGTTGCCTTTTGTCGTGCCGGTCGGCCTCTTCGTCATCGGCAGGCGCACTGGCGATCGTGACGGCGGGAGCCGGTGGGACGAGCGCGCTCGTGCTGGCCCCGGACGTCTTCGTCGTGTTGTGGTGCGGCGCGATCGCCACCGTCGGCCGGGATCCGGTGGTCCTTCGCACGGCGGTCCGCGCCTGGGCGCTGAGCTCGGTCGCCTGGGCGCTGCTGCTGCTGGTCGCGGTCCTGGCCCACCTGAACACGCTGGCCGGCATCACGGCCGGCAACGGCACCCGGGCGGCGTTCACCTTCGGCGATCCCAACCTCGCCGCGTCCTACTTCGTCGCCTCACTGCTGGTGTTGCGTGCGGCCCGCTATCCGCGCCCTGTCGGCTTGCGCTGGGCTGCCTGCCTGGCGCTGGTCATCGCGATCGTGCTCACCGGGTCGAACGGCGGGGGTATCGCGCTCGGGGTGGGCACGACGCTCGGCTGGGTGCTGGGCATACGCCGCCGCCGAGGCGCGACGGCTGCGCTGGCGGCCGGGCTGGCGGTGATCCTCGTGACCGTGGCCGTCCTGTCCACCGTGAGCATCAGCAGGCTGGAGTCCCAGGCGGCCCGTTCGAACGTCGCACTGATCAAGGACTCGATCGGCCGCAGCGCTGAGAGCACCGGCAGCCGGACGACGCTGGCGTCGGAGAGCCTTCAGCTCTGGACGCATGGCCCGCTGCTCGGCATCGGCCCGGGGATGACCAAGCCGACGTTGGCGCACGGCCAGGCGTCGTACGTGAAGATGGCGCACGACGACTATGCCGCCGCGTTGATCGAACGAGGAGTGCTCGGCGGAGCCGCGGTGGTGCTGCTGGTGTGGACGATCGGGGTACGCACCACGCGCATCGTGGCCCGGCCGCTACGCGACGATTTCGCCGCGGTCGTGCCGCGCCCCGAGCTCCTTGCCGCCGCCGTCGTCTCTCTCCTGCTGTCCGGGATCTTCTACCAGGTCCTGCACTTCCGGCACCTGTGGGCGCTGCTCGGTGTCATCGCCGCCCTCGACCTGTGGGGCCGCCGGTCATGAGTGGGGACCGCCGGACGCTGGTCGGCAACGTGGTCGCGCGCATCGTCGCGCTGATCGCCTTGGGTCTCGCCACGGTTCTCATCGCACGCACCGGCGGACCGTCGGCCGTCGGCATCTACGCGTTGCTGCGCGTCCTGCCCGGCCTCCTCGGTGTGGCCGTGTCCTGCGGGCTGCCCGGCGCGACGCCGTACTTCCTCGCCTCCAAGGCGGGCGATCCGCGGTTGCGACCCACGATCGTCGCTGCCACCTGGGTGAGCGCCGTGGCCGCCACAGGGCTGTGGATCGCACTCACCCCAGTGCTGCATCGGCTCTTCTTCAGCGAGCTGAGCGCCGGCTTGGTGGCGCTGGTCGGGATCGCCGTGTTCACGCAGCTCTTCGTCGCCGTCGGCAAGTCGTGCCTGCAGGGCGACGAGGACATGAACGCGGCTGGCGTCGCCATCGCTGCCGAGGAAGCCGCGTTCCTTCCCGCGTACGCCGTGCTGCTGCCGTTCGTGCATGGCGTCGCCCTGCTGCTGGCGGCGCTCGTCATCGCCGACATCGCGGTGACCATCGGTATCGCGCTGCGGTTGGTTCGGCGCGGGTTCGCCCGCGGGTGGGGGCGGGTCTCGCGCCGCCTCGCCTTCGACCTGGCGCACTACGGCATGCGGGGTCAGGTCGGCGGTGTGATGGAGCTGTTGAACCTGCGACTGGACTTCGCGATCCTGGGTGCGCTGGCCGGCCCGGCAGTGCTCGGCACCTACGCGATCGCCTCGAAGTACGCCGAGCTGCTGCGCCTCCCCGGGCTTGCCCTCACCTACGTCCTCTACCCACGCTTCGCCCGGCTCGGCCGCGCGGAAGCACGCCGCCGGACCGCGCACTGGCTTCCGCGCCTCGCTCTGCTCGGCGTCTGCGCCGCGGTGCCGCTGGTCGCGCTCGCCAGGCCGGTGCTTCCGCTGGTCTACGGTGCACAGTTCGACGCGGCGGTCGGACCGGCGTACATCCTGCTGATCGGGCTGTCGGGAGCCACCGTCGCTGGACTGCTGAGCGCCTACCTGTACGGCGAGGGGCGCCCCGGGCTCAACTCCGCCGCGCTCAGCACCGGGCTGGTGGTGACCGCCGCCCTCGACGCCGTGCTGATCCCGCGGTTCGGCGCGGCAGGTGCTGCCTGGGCCTCTACATCGGCCTATCTCGTGACGACGGCGACACTGCTCGGCTGCTTCTGGGGCCTGGGCCGCTCCAAGGCGAAGGCCACGCCGTCACAGCTGATCGGTGTGCCATGAGGCGGCTCGGGTGGTTGACGAGGCTCCGGGCGGCGGCGCTGTGGACGGCGCTGATCGCCGCGCTCTGTCTCGCAGCCGCCTGCACGGGGACGGCGACGGCGCACGTTCCCGTTCCGCCGGCCACCTGGACACCGGCTCCCACCAGGTTGCCCTCGGTGTCGGCGCCACCGCTGGCGGCCGACGACAAGTACGCCGCCACCATCCGGACCGCGGCGGCGCACGGGATGCAGGTGTGGGTGGAGACCGACCTGGTCAAGCGGTGGAGTGAGGGCGTCCGCTCCTTCGCGCTCGGCCTTGCGCGGGTGGAGCAGCTGGCCCGCCTGCCGGGCGTCGTCGGCGTGAAAGTCGCGGACGAGCTGGGGTACCACGACGAGTTCCAGGCCGACCCGTACGGCATGCGGACCTTCCTTGCGACGACCAGCCGTGCGCTGCGCGCGGCAGATCCACACCTGCGGATCCTCGTCGACATGGTGGTCCCGGAACTGGGCTGCGCACCCGGGGTGTCGAGCGTCACGCTCTACCCGGTGGCGTGCACGACTCGGGCGAAGGCGGCTTATCCGGCGCTCGACCTGCCAGTCCTGGACAGGCTGCTCGCCGACCGAACCATCGACGTCCTCGATCTCAGCACCGGGCTCCTCGACAACGCGACCTACCAGGCCTGGGGTATCGACATAGCGACCGCCCAGCGGGCGGCGTGGGCCGAGGTGCAGCGACGCGGATGGTTCTCCCTCGTGACGATCAACGCCCGCAAGGCCCTCGCCCACCCCGGCCCCTACGCCGGTACCCAGGCCGCCGCCGCCGCCGACATGGAGATCTATGTCGACATCCCTCGAGCGGCGGGGGCACAATCCGTCGACATCTGGACGTGGCGCCAGCGCTACCAGGGCCAGATCTACCAGTTGCTCGACCCTGGTCTGAGGACCAACGCGCTGTGGGAAGCGCTGGCCGCCGAGCATGCGAGCGGCGTCCCGCTCATCACGCATTTCACCCCATCGTCGGTCGAGGTTTCGCCCACCGTCGATCTCGACCAGGTCGCCAGCGTGTTCAGCGCCGTCTTCGTCGCGGCGGGAACAGGATGAGCGAGAACCCCGGTGCCGTCGAGATTCCCGTGCTCCCCAGCGTCGCGGTCGGGGCGGGTCGCCGACGGCTCGATCTCCTGGTCTCGGTCGTCGGGCTCCTGCTCGTCGGGCCGTTGCTGCTGGTGCTGTGGCTCGCCGTCCGGCTGACCAGCCGGGGACCCGGGTTCTTCCGGCAGCTGCGGGTCGGGCAAGGCGGACGACCCTTCACCTTGTACAAGCTGCGGACGATGCGGAGCGGCTCGGTGGGCCCCGACATCACCGGACCACAGGACCCGCGGGTGACGCGGCTGGGCGCCCTGCTGCGGGCGACGAGCGCGGACGAGCTCCCCCAGCTCTGGAACGTGCTGCGCGGCGAGATGACGCTGGTCGGGCCGCGACCGGAGTCGCTGCACCTGGCCGCCCACTACGCGCCGGATTGCCAATGGGTCCTGGCACACCGCCCAGGACTCACCGGGCCGAGCCAGGTGCGGCTGCGTGACGCACAAGTGTTCCGCGCGCGTGGGCCGTTCGACGAGGCGGAGTACCTCGAGCAGGTGGTGCCGGCGCGGGCCGACCTCGATGCCGCATATCTGAGTGATCCGTGCCTTGCCGCCACTCTGCGGATCTTGGTGACGACGTTCGTGTCGCTGAACGGCCTCAGTCGCTGACCGGCGCAAGCCGCTCGACGTCGAGCGGGCGGCAGCGGGCGTTCAGGCAACGACCCGTCTCCAGGTCGAACTCGAAGTTGTGCCCCAGGCAGCGGATGACGCCTGACTCAACCACGGCACCTTCCGCCAGGTCCTCCCCGGCGTGCGGGCACATCCGTCCGATCGAGTAGCCGACGCCGGCCGACGTGACGGTGATCCGCTCGGCGGTGCTCGCCTGCCGGTTCTCGTATTCCTCGACGGCGCGCAGGGCGGGCTCGTTGGCGTGCTTGAGCAGCCCGAACAGGTAGTCGTTGTAGATGTCGGGATCCCGCCGGGCAGTGAAGCGCAGCGACAGGAAGAGCTCCTCCCAAGGCATGACCCCAGCAAGGACCGGCTGCAGCCACCGGCCCTCGACCGACAGCGTGTAGTCGGGGCGGTCCGCGCGGGCCTGCAGGTCTATCTCGAGCCCGCGCTCACCCATGCAGACGTCCCATCGCCCGCCGTGCGGCCCAGCACCTCGAAACGCATCGTCATGCCGATCCGTTCGAGGAACCAGGGGCTGAGCTGGCCGAGGCCGGTGAAGTGCTCCACGAACAGCTCCACGAGAGCGTGGTCTGGTTCGGGGTACTTCTCGAGCATCGTCTCCATGGCGGCCTTCCGGTCGGCCGCGTAAGCGTCCAGGTAGGCGTCCACGTCGTCGGTGTAGCTGAACGACGCGGACGTGGCGTCACGCTCCACCTGCAGGTCGTCGAGCGCCAGGCGGTCACCTGGCCGGAAGCAGGCCCACCGCTGAGCGGGCAGGTGCTCCGAGAGCCAGGCGGTGACCTGCTCGGCGTCCGGGAAGATCCCGGGAGGCCGCATCGAGGCGTTGTGCTTGCGTAGGTCGGGATCGAGGAAGCACGGCGGACCTGCGAACGGGACGGCCAACCGGGGGGCGGCCGCCCGCACCAGCCGATGAACCGCGCGCAGCTTGGACTCCCGCTTGCGCGCCTCGATGTCCAGGCGCACGTCGTCCGGGTAGGCGTAACAGATCGGGTGCCATGACGCACCCGACGCCTGGACGGTCATGAGGTCGAGGCGACCACCCGCGAGCAGCCCGGCCCGCCGCGCCTGCGCGTTCGACCAGGCGCGCATCGTTGCAGTTCGAGACGCTCTGCCCGCCTGAGCAGACAAGGAAGGCCGAGTCGTGACACATCGGGGACTGTTCGGGTATGGCGACGATCCACGAGCCTGCATGGTCGAGTGGGAACGGCTGCCAGGGCTGGAAGCTCGATGACGCGCCGCGCACCCGCCTCGACGAGCCGCGTCCGAAGGGCGGTCGACGGGTAGGCGGGGATCAGCACACGGGTGCGCGTGCGACAGCCGGGCAGATGACGGTGGCATCCAGGTGGTCGAGGTGCTCGTGGGAGATCGCCACCCAGTCGGCGTCGAGCAGGTCCGCCTGGTCGAGGTGATCGTTACGAGGGAACTGGTGCCAGGCCCCCAGGAATGCGCCAGTCTCGGAGAACCAAGGATCCATGAGGAGCCGAAACCCCGGCGCCTGCAGGCCCAGCCCGGCGTGCCCGAGAAACGTCACCGACATCACAGGTCCCACTCTTGGCCGCCACGGTCATCGCACCAACCACCCGTGATCGGAGGTTGTCTACGGCGGGTGGGGGACCCCTTGGCATGTGCAGGGCAACGGCCGAATCCGGACCTTTGCCCAGGAACGCATAGGTGGTCAGGAGTGGGTCAAAGAGGGTTGACGTGGGACGAACGCGGCAGCCTACTGTCGGGATAGCGGCCACGCTGGTGACAGGCACAGGAGTCGGCATGGCGCCCGGCCATGCGGAATCCAGGGAGCTAACGATGGGGTCGCCCAGCGGGCTTGAGAAGTCGTTCGACCGGCCGGAGTCATGGGCGGCCCGACTCGATCATGACGTACGGCACGAGCTTGGCACGATCTCCATGCTTGCCGCCGCTGCTCGCACCGACTCCTGCGTCACGCCTGACCTCAGCCAGATCTTGCTCCGCATCGAGGAAGAGGCCCGTCAGCTCGCCCTGTTGGTCAGTCATTCGCTTGGACGCCAGCCCGCCACCCAGGTGACGGGAGTCAGAGCCATCGTGGACGAGCTGGTGGCGGCCTTTCGTCTCGTCCGGACGACCTCTCTCGATGTCGTCGGCGCAGAGCGGCACGTCCTTGCCGATCCGGTAGCGCTGCGGCGAGCCGCCCGCAACCTGGTGGACAACGCCGTGCGCGCGGCGGGCCCCTGCGGTCGCGTGCTGGTTGAGGTGATCGACGAAGGTTCGTGGGTGGTCCTGGCCGTCCTTGACGACGGAGCCGCCATCCATCCGCAGGAGCACCCGGCTGCGGTACGACCACATCACTGTCTGGGGCTCGACGTCGTCACCGAGTTCACGGAGCGCAGCGGGGGGCAGTTCATCGTCTCGAGATCGAGGCTGGGGGGGACCTCTGCGGCGATTCGGCTCCGCCATTCGAGAACTTTGCCGAATGGTTTGCCTTCATGAAGCTGGTCCTCTGCGACGATCACCGGATCTTCGCTGAGTCGCTGGCTCTGGTCCTGGAAGGCCGCGGCTACGTGGTCGCGGCCGTGACCGAGACCCCGCAGGACGCCCTCGATGCCGTCATGGGCAACAGCCCCGACATCTGCGTCCTCGACCTCACGTTTCCGGGCGCCAACGGGTTGGACTTCGTGGCCCGGATCGCGCGGGCGTCCCCGGGCTGTCGCGTCGTTGTGCTGACCGGGTCCTCCGATCCCGCCGTGCTCGCCGCCGCGGTCGATGCGGGAGCCGCCGGGTTTGCGGTGAAGGCCCAAGCGGTGGACGACATCGTGGTGGCCATCGAGCGGGCGCACGCGCACGAGGTTGCCATCGCCCCAGCCCTGTTGCTCGCCGCCCTCGCCCAGCAGATGTCCTACGCCTCCCGAAACGAGAGCGACGCTCGACGACTCGCACGCTTCCTCACCGACCGCGAACGCGAGGTCCTCGAACGCCTGGTGCGGGGCGAGGACACCGGAACGCTTGCCCGCGGCATGGGGATCGCGCGGAGCACGGCCCGCACCCACATCCAGAGCGTCCTGACGAAGCTGGGCGTGCACTCGCGGTTGGAGGCGGCGATCCTCGCGGTTCGTGAGTCGATCGTCGACGTCAAGCAGGGCGACCGACATCACCAGCCGTGACCGCCGCCTACGGCTGGAACTCATACGCTCCGCGGTCGTCGTACGTGCGAGGTCCGGCTCCGGTGTTCGGCACTGCCGGGTCATCCACGCGCGAGTTGCCCAGGATGTCGACGGACGGCTGACCAGGTGCTGCCGAGTTGGCCGAGTCGATCGCGGCCGATCCCTGCGTCAGCTGGAAGTTGTTGCCCGAGGAGTTGACGAACCCCGGGTTCACCGACAGCCCGTGCGTCTCCTGTGCCGGCACCGCAGCCTGGAAGGCACTCAGCGTGCGGTAGGTGGTCGTGCCCCAGGTCACCATCGTTCCGGTGGAGCTCAACCACATCAGGTCGTAGTTGATCGTCGTCCCCGGCTCCGAGAGCGTGTCGACGCGGATGTTCCCTGACGTACGCGGGCTGGCGATCCCGTTGTCGACGCTGACGTTGTTGGCGACGGTCGCGCCCGACGACGCGGGGGCGGCCTTGCCTTCGAAGTTGATCCCCGACGTGACGTTGCCAAAGATGGTGTTGCCGACGACGACGTTGTTCGGGGCGTCGAGGTCGTCGATGCCGTGGTCGCCGTTGCGGTAGGACACGTTGCCGATCGCGAGGCAGTCATGCGCCCCGGTGTAGAACTGGATGCCCGTGTCCTCGTTGGTGTAGGTCACGTTGTAGGAGACCGTGTTCGGGCCGCTGCGCACGTCGATGCCGGTGGCAGCGCGCTGGTAGCCCTCCGCGTTCGCATAGGACGCGTTGTGGGTGAGCAGGTTGCCGGTGGAGGCACCGGTGAGGACGAAGCCGGAGTTGCTGTTGTGGTCCGCCGTGCTCTCGCTGACCACCGAGTTCGTGACGCCGCTGAGGTAGAACCCGTAGGCGGTCTCACCGCTAACTGGTTGACCCGAGCCGGTCACTCTCATGCCGGTGATCGTGATGTTGGTGCCGTTGTAGACGTAGACGCCATAGCTGGTGGTGCCCGTCACCGCGAAACCACTCAGCGTCACGTAGCTCTTCGTCGGCACCTTGAAGCCGTTGGTGCCACCGGAGACCGTCACCGTGGCGCCCGGCGCCGTGGTGATGACGATCGGTGCTCCCGACGTGCCGGACTTGCCGACCTTGATGTCACCACCGTAGGTGCCAGCTCGCGACCTGCAGGGTCTGACCTGCGGCGACCACGGCCGCGCCCCGGACGATCGTGCAGAACGGAGCGGACGAGGTGCCCGAGCCGGTGTCCGAGCACGAAGAACTCGAACCGTTGACGTACAGGGTGGTGACCTGCGCGGAAGCGATCCCGCCGAAGCCGACCGTCCAGATCACCGCCGCCAGGCAACTGGTCGGTACCAGCGCCCGGACCCATCCAGCCATTCCGACACCGCACAGCCACCACCTCCCGTCCTACCCCAACACTCCATTGAGGCAGCCTCGCGGCTACCGCGCCTCATGCAGCGGACGCAGCCGGCCTGCGACGCGCGCGGGGCGACGGGGATCGGATAACCTCGGTTCGCAAGAGGCCCACCGCACTTGCGTGTGGGCCTTTCCCTCGTGTGGAGGTAGCCGCGATGCCGGCGATCGTGCTGGTCGGCGCCCAGTGGGGCGACGAAGGCAAGGGCAAGGCCACCGACCTGCTCGGCGGTGACGTCGACTACGTCGTCCGCTACCAGGGCGGCAACAACGCCGGCCACACGGTCGTCATCGGCGACCAGAGGTACGCGCTGCACCTGCTGCCCTCCGGCATCCTCACGCCGGAGTGCACGCCCGGTCATCGGCAACGGCGTGGTCATCGACCCGGCGGTGCTGTTCGAGGAGATCGCCGCGCTGAACGAGCGCGGCGTCGACACCTCCCGGCTGGTGATCTCCGCCAACGCGCACCTCATCACGCCGTACCACCGCACGCTGGACAAGGTGAGCGAGCGGTTCCTCGGCAAGAACAAGATCGGCACGACCGGGCGCGGCATCGGCCCGACGTACGCCGACAAGATCAACCGCGTCGGCATCCGGGTGCAGGACCTGTTCGACCCGGGGATCCTGCCCCAGAAGGTCGAGGCCGCGCTCGCCGAGAAGAACCAGATGCTGGTCAAGGTCTACAACCGCCGGGCGATCGCGGTCGAGGAGGTCGTCGAGGAGTACCTCGGCTACGCCGAGCGGCTGCGACCGTTCGTCGCCGACACCTCCCTGCTGCTGAACCAGGCGCTCGACGACGGCAAGCTCGTGCTGCTGGAGGGCGGCCAGGGCACGCTGCTCGACGTGGACCACGGCACGTACCCGTTCGTCACGTCGTCGAACCCGACGGCCGGCGGCGCCTGCACCGGTGCGGGCATCGGCCCGACCCGGATCACCCGGGTCATCGGCATCCTCAAGGCCTACACGACGCGGGTCGGCTCGGGCCCGTTCCCGACCGAGCTGCTCGACGACGACGGCGAGCGGCTGCGGACCGATCGGCCACGAGCGCGGCGTCACCACCGGCCGGGCCCGCCGCTGCGGCTGGTTCGACGCGGTGATCGCCCGCTACGCGACCCGGGTCAACGGCCTCACCGACTTCTTCCTCACCAAGCTCGACGTGCTCACCGGCTGGGAGCAGATCCCGGTCTGCGTGGCGTACGAGGTCGACGGCCAGCGGTTCGACGAGATGCCGATGACGCAGACCGACTTCCACCACGCGAAGCCGATCTACGAGTACCTGCCCGGCTGGGACGAGGACATCACCGGCGCTCGCTCGCTGGACGACCTGCCGCAAGACCGCGCAGAACTACGTCCACGCGCTGGAGGAGATGTCCGGCGCGCCGATCTCGGCGATCGGCGTCGGCCCGGAGCGGGACCAGACCCTGCAGCTGAGGTCGTTCGTCTGATGGCGGCGCTCGCCGCCGACGCCCGTCGTGCTGTCGCTCGGCGCGGTGACGCTGGAGCCGCTGACCGTCGAGCACGCGCCGGGGCTGTTCGCCGCGACCCGCGACGCGCAGGTGTGGAGCTGGCTGACGCGACCCGCAGCCCGGCTCGGTCGGAGGAGATGCGGGCGAACGTGGAGCGGACGCTGGAGCGGCAGGCCGCGGGCCGCCAGCTCCCGTTCGCCATCGTCGTCGACGGGGTCGTCGCGGGCTCGACGTCCTTCTACGAGTGGGACGAGCCGTCCGAGCGGATCGAGATCGGTTACACGCTGCTCGGGACGGCGTGGTGGCGCACCGCGGTGAACACCAGCTGCAAGCTGCTGCTGATGGGGCACGCGTTCGACTCGCTCGGGTACGGCCGGGTGGCGCTGCGCACCGACCACCTGAACACCCGCTCGCAGGCGGCCATCGCCCGGATCGGCGGCGTTCGCGAGGGCGTGCTGCGCCGCCACGTGCGCCGGCCGGACGGCACCTGGCGGGACACCGTGTACTTCTCGATCCTGCGCGACGAGTGGCCCGGCGTGCGCGAGCGGCTGACTGAGGCGCTCGAGCGCCGCTAGCCTGGCTCAGGTACGCCGGGGGACGACCGCACACGACCGCCCACGCCAGAGGAGAACCGCATGTCGAGCGCTGACACCGTCGAGGCCGCCGCAGCCCCGTCGCCGACCCCGCCGCCGGGCAGGCCGTCCGCGAGCTGGACCGCGGCACGTGTTCCACTCCTGGTCGGCGCAGGCCCTCATCAACCCGCTGCCGATCGCGGGCGCCGAGGGCAGCTACGTGTGGGACTACGACGGCAACCGGTACCTCGACTTCACCTCCCAGCTGGTCAACACCAACATCGGGCACCAGCACCCCAAGGTGGTCGCGGCGATCCAGGAGCAGGCGGGCAAGCTGTGCACCATCGCGCCGGCGTTCGCCAACGACGCGCGCGGCGAGGCGGCGCACCTGATCGCCGGCCGCGCGCCGGAGGGCATGGAGAAGGTCTTCTTCACCAACGGCGGCGCCGAGGCCAACGAGAACGCGGTGCGGATGGCCCGGCTGCACACCGGCCGGCACAAGGTGCTGTCCGCCTACCGCTCGTACCACGGGTCGACGTCGACGGCGATCGCGCTGACCGGCGACCCGCGGCGCTGGCCGAACGACAACGCCGACGCGGCGTCGTGCACTTCTTCGGCCCGCACGCCTACCGGTCGGCGTTCCACGCGATCGACGAGGCGCAGGAGTCCGAGCGGGCGCTGGCGCACCTCGAGCAGATCATCGCCTTCGAGGGCCCGGCCACCATCGCCGCGATCCTGCTCGAGACGATCGTCGGCACCGCCGGCGTGCTGATGCCGCCGCCCGGCTACCTCGCCGGCGTCCGCGCGCTCTGCGACAGGTACGGGATCATGCTCATCGCTCGACGAGGTGATGGCCGGGTTCGGCCGCGCCGGGACCTGGTTCGCGCTGGACCACTGGGGCGTCGTGCCCGGACCTCATCACCTTCGCCAAGGGCGTCGAACTCCGGCTACGTGCCGCTCGGCGGCGTGATCATCTCCGACGCCATCGCCGCGACGTTCGCCGAGCGCGTCTTACCCGGGCGGGCTGACCTACTCCGGCCACCCGCTGGCCTGCGCCGCCGGCGGTGGCCACGCTCGAAGGCGATGGAGGACGAGGGCATCGTCGAGCACGCCGCGTGGTTCGGCGCGAACGTGTTCGGGCCGGGGCTGCGCGTCGCTGGCCGAACGGCACCCGTCGATCGGCGAGGTCCGCGGGGTCGGCGCGTTCTGGGCGCTGGACCTGGTCCGCAACCGGGAGACCCGCGAGATGCTCGTGCCGTACAACGCGTCGGGCGCCGACGCGGCGCCGATGAACGAGCTGGGTGCGGCCTGCCGCGAGCGCGGGCTGATGCCGTTCATCAACTACAACCGGCTGCACGTGGTGCCGCCGTGCAACATCTCCGAGGCGTGAGGCCAAGGAGGGCCTGGCCATCTTGGACGAGGCGCTGACGGTGGCGGACCGGTACTACACGGGGTAGGCGGCTGGCGCGGGGGGTACCCGCTACTCGGGCTCGCCGCGATGTGTTCCTGGCGCTCGGTGCCGGCATCGAAGAAGGTCGTCAGATAGGCATCCGGCTCCAGCGTGCTGTCGCGCATCAACGAGAACACCTCCGCACCGTGGCCTGGCTCGTCGAAGAGCCGGTACGACTGGGGCAAGCCCGACGTAGACCCACTCACTGGGTTCGCTTGAGACGTCGGCGGTGTACTCGTGCGCGTCCGCTTCCGCGAGAGCGATGGCTTCATCGGCCGAGTCCGCGCGCCACAACGTGATGCGCTCTTCGTACGTGCCGCCAGCTTCTGCGTCGGGCCACTGGAAGAAGAGGACGCAACGCACGGCGAACCAGTTGGCGTTGGTCATCGTGCGCAGCGTCCTCGATCGCGTTGATTCTGCACTGAACACCTAAACCGATCAGCTCGCGGCTGAACGTCTTTCCCCGCCGGATCTGCTTCAGCCCTCGGGCTCTACAAGCGGTCCGATTACCCATTCATTTTGCTTCTCCTGCCACTCCGCTGCCCAACCGACGAGAGTCGCGAACTTAAAGCCACGACGTGGGGAAACTGGAGACTGCATCTTCCAGGCAGATCAGGACGATATCTTCAGGTTCAGCGTCCGATGCTCCCAGAACCTGCCAGCCTCCTCCTCGTCACGTATGACAATGACGCAAGATTCTTACTTCTCACCAAGGATGGGTTCGCTGCAATTGCTGGCAGGAACGGTGTTTGAGCGGATCGTCGAAGGGACCCAGCCACTGCACTCGGGTCTTGCATTGTCGATCAACTTCCACTTCCGTACGGAGCAGCTTGATCTGCGCTCGCACTCCGCGCGAATCACCTCAAGGCTTGCAGGCGCAGCGAGCAGTTTTACTGGTCTTCCTTGGGCTTCCTCGTCTACGTGTCGAGACGAAAGAAAGTGGCAAGACTAGAGCAACTTCTAATGCCGGCGCGCTGATCTGCAAGCGTACGCAGGCTGACCGTGATCGAATAACAATAGAGCTGGACTTCCAAGCAATCCCGAGATGACCGGTGACGGATGGAATCAGGAAGAGAGATCACGCCTGATTCCTGCGGTCGACTTTCGGCCCGAGTGTAACCTTTACTTCATGGCCGGAGCAGTAAAGGGACGCCGCCGCGGGACGACTCGCGTGTCCAGCAAGAACCAGGTGACCCTCCCCGTCGCTGTGCTCGCCGAGGTGCACGTCGGACCTGGGGACAACCTCCGCGTCGAGGCCGACGGAGACGGCAGGATCGTTCTCGTGCGCGAACACGACCCGCTCGACGAGTTCATCGGGGCCATCCCCGGCCTGGAAGCGGCCGTGGACCTTCAGGCGCTGCGCGATGAGTGGGAGCGGTGAGCCCGCGGGCGCGGATCGTCCTCGATACGAGCGTCATCGTCGGTCTGCTCAGCAGCACGGACGTTCACCACGCGGCGAGCGCCGCGGCAGTCCGACGTCACGCGTCGGCCGGTGACGAGCTGCTCGTGCCGGCCAGCGTCTACACCGAGCTTCTCGTGGGGGCGATGCGGCGCGGGCCGGAAGATGTCGCACGCATCGAGCGATTCATCGCATCGGCCACCCGGTTGGTGCCGCTGGACGCCGCCGTCGCGGTCGAGGCGGCACGGCTGCGCGCGCGTCACCTACCGGGGCTTCGACTGCCAGATGCGCTGGTCCTGGGCACGGCAGTAGCCGCCGGCGCGGCGACGACCCTCACCACGGATCGCGCCCTCGCCGCGGTACGACCCGCGAGTACAGCGTCATCTCCTAGCCCAGTCGGCGCCAGCCTACCCGAGCAGCTCGGCGAGCTTGGTCACCGTGTTCCAGTTGCGCGCGGTGACGGCAACCTTGAGGTGCTTCTCCACGAACCCCGACACGGGCGGCGCGGCCAGGACGCCGTCGGGGCACCACTGGTAGATCACCCGGTCGCCGAGAACGGCTCTGGTGGGGTCGAGCGCGATCGGGTCGTGCAACGCCAACAGCTCCGGGTCCGGCGCCGCGGAGAGGAACAGCGCGAGCATCTTCGAGCCGTCGGTGGCCACGTCCCGCAGCGGATGACCGTCGATCACCGCCCGCATCTCCTCGGCGCTGCGCACGACGCAGCGAACGCCCAGCCCCAGCTCGGCGACCAGCGCGTCCTCGATCCGAGCCGCCAACTCGACCGGCGTCGCGCCGGCGCTGGTGAACACGGCGTTGCCGCTGTTCAGGTGCGTCCGGACGTCGGTGCATCCGAGCGACACCAGCAGCTCGCGCAGGTCGGCCATCGCGAGCCGCTTGTTGCGGCCGACGTTGATCCCGCGGATCAGCGCGGCGTACCGGGTGCTCACCAGCTGCCTCCGCCGCCGCCTCCGCCGCCACCGCCGGAGAAGCCGCCGGAACCCCCGCTCGACGACGTGTGCGGCGTCGCCGCCAGCGAGCCCGACGTCGTCGTCGCGAAGCCCGACATCGAGTCACCGAGGTGGCCGATGTCCCAGCCCGACGGACCGGTGTACCAGTAGGTCGCGCCAGCCGACGCCGCTCCGTCCGCGCCCAGGTCGTGGAAGGCCTTCGCCCATCGATCGGTCTCACCGAAGATGATCGCGAACGGCAGGTAGCGGGCGAAGACGTCCGCCTTCTCCTCGAACCGCAGCTGGTTCGCCTCCGCGGTGTGCAGGTAGGTGCGGAAGCCGAGCAGCCGGGTCAGCGCTGCGCTGCCCTTCGGCGTCCGAGCCGGCATCTTGTTAGCCAGCCGCCCAAGGACGAGCCCGACCAGTACGACCGGCAGTCCCAGCAGGCCCAGGTGGGTCTTGGCCGCGAGCAGCCAGGTGAGCCCCGCCCCGACCAGCACGGTCCAGGTCGCGATGCCATGCCAGCGCGACCGGGTCTTGTCCGGCCGCCGGTCGAACCATCCTTGGCTGACCACCCGGGCATACAGCTGGCCCTGCACCGCCGCGAGCTGCGCCGCGAAGTGCTCCTTCAGCTTCGAGATCTTCACCTGCTCGCCGCTGGCGAACAGCGCGTCCAGGAGCGCCTTCTCGTACGCTTGCAGGGTGTCGCCGGCCGGCGCGGTAAGCCGGTCCAGCTGCCAGTCCCGCTTGGAGAACCGCGTTCGCCGCTCCAGCTCGGTGATGTGCAGGTACTTGCGCACGGCAAGGTCGACGATGGTCGCCGTCACATCCAGCGGGTCGGCTCGCTCGTCGATGAGGACACCCGCCTCCGCCGGGAGCATGCCCTTCGGCGGCGCGAACTCCACAGCGGCCCTCGCCGAGGCACCGAAGGGCCGGATCTGCGTCGACACGCCCTGGTCCGACCCGCCTGCGGCCACTGGCTCCAGCCCGGGCACCACGCCGACGTACCGCCGGTCGCGGCCACGCCGGTACGCCAGCACACCCACGCCGACAAGCCCTGCGGCGGCTAGCGCCGCCCGCACCACCCACCGTGCTGGGGTTCGCGGCGAACGCCCGGTTGAAGGCCCACTTCTCCCGGAGCACCGGGCCGGGCTTGGCCACCGAGCCGGGCGGCAAGCCAATGACCACCGTCAGTCCGCTGTTGTCGGGCATCGCGCCCTGGGTGAAGGTCGCCGTCGAGGAAGTGGTGGTGGCGCTGTCACAGGCAAGCGTGCTGCCCCACTCGCCCGAGTAGCAGGCGACCGAGGCCACCGTCGCGGGCAGCTGCACATGCACGATCGCCTGGGAGATCGGCACCCCCCATTCAGTGCCCACCGCATTCCAGTTCAGTTCGTCGTGATCGGCGAACCGGGTCACGGCCCCAGCCACGTCGTAGGTGATCGTGTAGCTGTGCTGACCAGTGATCGTCTTGTCCGGGTCGCCGACCTTGATGACCTTGCTGCCGGTTGTCGTTCTTGGCCTTGAACTTCGTCGGTGTCCCGGGTGAGCCCGAGACGGCGATGTGGCTGATCGGGTAGCGACGTTCGTACTTGCTGTCGTAGTCGATCGTGGTGGGGATGGTGCGGTAGATCCCGTGCTTGGACAGGTCGGCGAAGTCGTAGTCGATGGACTCGACGACGTGCAGCGTGCCGTCGGCTCGTAGCTGCAGGTCGACGTCGTACGAGGTGATCTGCTCGACGCCTGAGGCGCTAGCCGACGCGCTCGTCGCGGCGCTGCCCGACGCGCCTGCCGGCGACGTACCCACCGCGAAGGCCAGCCCCGTGGCTCCCACAATGGCCAGAACTCGAAAACTACGCATAGCCATCCTCGTCGTCGCGCGCTCTATCGCGTCCACGTCCCGGCTCACCCATGCCCCGTCCTCCGGAACCACCGCATCGGCTGATCGTGCCAGCCCACCGATAGCCTCGTCACGGTCAACACCCCCATAGATTCAGGTGGTCGGATGAAGGTTCTGGTCGTCGGTAGTGGCGCCCGCGAGCACGCGCTGTGCCTGGCGCTGTCCCGCGACCCGGCGGTCACCGTCGATCGCCTGCGCCCCGGGTAACGCGGGTACGGCGCGGGTCGCGACCACCTATCCCGTCGACGCCACCTCGCCCGACGCCGTCGCCGCGCTGGCCGTCGAGGTCGGCGCGCGACCTCGTCGTCATCGGCCCGGAGGGCCCGCTCGTCGCGGGCGTCGCCGACGCCGTGCGGGCCGCGGGCATCGCCTGCTTCGGCCCGACGGCGCCGCCGCCCAGCTCGAAGGCTCGAAGGCCTTCGCCAAGGACGTGATGGCCGCCGCCGGCGTGCCGACCGCCGCGTCGCGGGTCTGCACGAACGCCGACGAGGCGGCCGCCGCGCTCGACGCGTTCGGCGCCCCGTACGTGGTGAAGGACGACGGGCTCGCCGCCGGCAAGGGCGTCGTGGTGACGTCCGACCGCGACGAGGCGCTGGCGCACGCCGCCTCCTGCGGCGGCCGGGTGCTCATCGAGGAGTACCTCGACGGGCCCGAGGTGTCGCTGTTCGCCATCACCGACGGGGTGACCGTCGTCCCGCTGCTGCCCGCGCAGGACTTCAAGCGGGTCGGCGACGGCGACACCGGACCGAACACCGGCGGCATGGGCGCCTACGCCCCGCTGCCCTGGGCGCCGGCCCATCTCGTCGACGAGGTGATGGCGTCGGTCCTGCAGCCCACCGTCGACGAGATGGCGAAGCGCGGCACCCCGTTCGCCGGGCTGCTCTACGCGGGCCTGGCGCTGACGTCGCGGGGCGTGCGGGTCGTGGAGTTCAACGCCCGGTTCGGCGACCCGGAGACCCAGGTCGTCCTCGCGCTGCTCGACACCCCGCTGGCCGGGCTGCTGCACGCGGCGGCGACCGGCACGCTGGCCGCCCACCCGCCGCTGGTGTGGCGCGACGGCTTCGCGGTGACCGTGGTGGTGGCGGCTTCCGGGTATCCGGCGTCGCCGCGCGTCGGCGACGTGGTCGGTGGGGCCGAGGCCGACGCCGTGCTGCACGCGGGTACCCGCGTGGACGGTGACCAGGTGGTGAGCAGCGGCGGCCGGGTGCTGTCCGTGGTCGGCACCGGCGCGACATTGGCCGACGCGCGGGCGGCTGCGTACGACGTGGTCGCCAGCGTCACGTTGGAGGGCTCGCACTTCCGCACGGACATCGCGCTCGCCGCAGAGCGAGGCGAAATTTCGCTGTGAGTCCTGCAACCTCCTGGGCGCCTCACCCCGTGTAATCACCAGCACGGCCGCGAGGGGAGGGGCGCATGCGGGACGACGAGGCGGAGTTCCTTGCCTTCGCGCATGCGCGCTCCGCCTCGCTGCGGCGTACCGCCTTCCTGCTCTGCGGCGACTGGCACCACGCCGAGGACATCGTGCAGGTCGCGCTCACCAAGCTGTTCGGCGCGTGGCGCAAGGTGCAGCGACGTGACGCCGTCGACGCCTACGCCCGACAGATCGTCGTGCGGGTGTTCCTCGACGACCGCCGTCGCGGCTGGTCCCGCGAGGACCCGACCGAGCAGCTGCCCGAACCGTGCTCCGCTGCGTCGGACCGGACCGAAGAGCGCATCGTGCTGCTCGCCGCACTGGACCAGGTGCCGCCGCGGCAGCGCGCCGTGCTCGTCCTGCGGTTCTGGGAGGACCTGACCGTCGCGGAGACCGCGGAGGCCCTGCGGTGCAGCGAAGGCAACGTGAAGAGCCAGACGTCCCGCGGCCTGGTCG
Source organism: uncultured Actinomycetota bacterium (assembly GCA_963703505.1). Classification (GTDB taxonomy): domain Bacteria; phylum Actinomycetota; class Actinomycetes; order CAVPEL01; family CAVPEL01; genus CAVPEL01. The sequence goes on from CAVPEL010000006.1 coordinate 179,794, forward strand.
CCCTGCGTGCGCTGATCGGCGGATCCGCAGACGATCTCACCCCGCGGCCCGAGAGGAGCGTGTCATGATCCAGGACGAAGACGTGCGCGAGCTGTTCGAGCGACTGGTCGCCGACGAGCCCGCGCTGCACCTCGACGCGACGCGCGCGGTCGTTGCCGGGCGCGCAGCGCGCCGTCGTCGGGCGTCGTACGTCGGCGGCGGGGCCGTCCTTGCCTCAGCCCTCGCTGTCGTCGGTGCAGTTGTGGTGCCACCCCTCGTCTCGTCGCACCGTCAGGCCGCGCCAATGACCTCGTTCACCAACCCTCCGGGAACGCCGACCCGTCCGGCCATCACGACCTCGCCGTCCGCCTCGTCGTCGGAGTCGCCCGAGATGGCGGAAGCGCTGGCTCGAGCGCAAGCAGAGCTCGCGTCGGCTGACGTTCGGGCGCGCACCGCAGCGGAGGCCGTCGAGCTTCAGCGCAAGCTCGCCACTCGCATGGTGCTGGTCGACCTCCGGCTAGGCGGACCGGCGGAGCCGGCGTTCGTCCACAGCACCATCTATCTGCCCGGCGGCATCAGCATCGAGACGCTTGCCAGGAGCGCGACGGTGCAAGGAAAGCACGTATCAGTAGAGGTGGCGCTACCGCAGAAGCAGCCAGTCGGCGAGCTGAACGTCTGCGCCATCCCCGACGCCGCCAACCCCTGGAGCCAGTGCCAGCGGACCGACCTGGGCAGCGGCGTCACCGTGCTGACGGCTCGTCACGTGGCACCTGACGCGCATAGCGGCGACACGCACGCATGGCGCTGGTCTATCGAGATGGGGTCCTCGACCTGGTCGTCAGCTGGCACGATCCCGGCTTCACCGCTGGCGATCTCCTCGGCCTCGTAGCCGAGCTCGAGGCGACCTAGCGGAGCGGCAGCGCTCTCGCGAACCTGGGATGATGGCCCGCGTTCCCCCACCACGCGAGAAGGCGACACCCCATGATCGAGCGCTACACCCTGCCCGAGATGGGCCGGGTCTGGAGCGAGGCGCACAAGTACGAGCTGTGGTGCAAGGTCGAGACGCTCGTGCTCGAGGCGCACGCCGCCGCCGGCGTGGTCCCGGCCGACGCGGTCGAGCCGGTGCGCAACGCCGCGCCGCCGACCCCCGAGGCCGTCGCCGAGATCGAGGCGGTCACCCAGCACGACGTGATCGCGTTCCTGTCGCGCCTGGGCGGACAACACCGAGCCGCGCGAGGCCGCCGCCTACGTGCACTTCGGCATGACGTCGTCGGACCTGCTCGACACCGCGCTGGCGCTGCAGCTCGTCGACGCGACCGACATCCTGCTGGCCAAGGCCGACGCGCTGGTCGCCGCGCTGCGCGACCACGCGCTCGCGCACCGCGCCACGCTGCGGGTCGGGCGCACCCACGGCATCCACGGCGAGCCCGACGTCTGGGGCCACCGGGTCGCCGACTTCGCGTTCGCGATGGCCCGCTCCCGCGACCGGCTGCGCGCGGCGCGCGAGGCCGTCGGCGTGCTGCAAGATCTCCGGCGCGGTCGGCACCTACTCCAACATCGACCCGGCGGTCGAGCGCACGGTCGCCGCCGCGCTCGGCCTGCAGGCCGGCCGACGTCGCCACCCAGGTCGTGATCCGCGACGGCATCACCGAGTGGGTCTCGGCGCTGGCCGATCATGGCGACGGTGTGCGAGGCGATCGCCCTCGAGGTGCGGCACGGCCAGCGCACCGAGGTGCGCGAGCTGTAGGAGCCGTTCGGCAAGGGGCAGAAGGGCTCCTCGGCGATGCCGCACAAGAAGAACCCGATCATCTCGCGAGCGGATCGCCGGCCTGGCCCGCATCGTCCGCGCCCAGGTCGTGCCGGTGCATGGAGGGCATCCCGCTGTGGCACGAGCGCGACATCTCGCACTCCTCGACCGAGCGGATCGCGCTGCCGGACGCCGCGATCGGCACCGACTACCTGCTCAACCTGACGCTCCGCCTGGTCGACCGGCCTGGTCGTCGACGCCGACCGGATGCGCGCCAACCTCGACTCCACCGGCGGCCTGATCTACACCTCGACCGTGCTGCTCGAGCTGGTCGAGATGGGGCTGTCCCGCGAGGACGCGTACGCGCTCACGCAGGCGGCGGCGATGGAGACCTGGGAGACCGGCGTCCCGTTCCGCGAGACGCTGCGCAAGCACGCCGCCGACCGGCGGGCTCGAGCTCGACGAGGCGCGGCTCGACGAGGTCTGCCGGCCGGAGCGCTACGTCGACGCGGCTGGACGGGAGTCTTCGACGCGGCTGGCGGCGCTGTCGTGACGCGGGCTCGGAGGGCCTGCACGCCACCTGCACTCCGGCAAGGTCCGCGACCTCTACGCGGTCGGCGACGACCGAGGTGCTGTTGGTCGCCGCGACCGCATCTCGGCGTACGACTTCGTGCTGCCGACCCCGATCCCGGACAAGGGCGCGATCCTCACCGCGCTGTCGCTGTGGTGGTTCGACCAGCTCGCCGACCTCGTGCCGAACCACGTGGTCACCGCTGATGTCGCCGACTACCCGCGGAGCTGCGCCGTACGCGACGAGCTGCGCGGTCGGTCGATGCTGTGCCGCCGGCTCGACATGGTGCCGGTCGAGTGCGTGGCCCGCGGCTACCTGACCGGGTCCGGGCTTCGTCGGACTACACAGCGACCGGCGCGGTCTGCGGCGTCGCCCTGCCGGCAGGGCTTGCTCGACGGCTCCCGGCTGCCCGAGCCGATCTTCACGCCGGCCACCAAGGCCGCCGATCGGCGACGCACGACGAGAACGTCTCGTACGCCGAGGTGGCGGCCGAGATCGGCGACGACCGACGCCGCGCGGCTGCGCGAGCTGACCCTGGCGGTCTACTCGCGGGCCGAGTCGATCGCCGCGCGAGCGCGGGCATCATCCTCGCCGACACCAAGCTCGAGTTCGGCCGGCGCCCGTCGGGGCGATCGTGCTCGGCGACGAGGTGCTCACCCCGGACTCGTCCCGCTTCTGGCCGGCCGACATCGTGGGCGCCGGGCCGGCCGCAGCCGTCGTACGACAAGCAGTTCGTCCGCGACTGGCTCACCTCGCCGGCCTCCGGCTGGGACCGCCACTCCGGCGAGGCCCCGCCGCCGCTGCCCGACGCCGTCGTGGAGCAGACCCGGGCCAAGTACGTCGAGGCGTACGAGGGGCTGACCGGGCAGACGTTCGCCTAGGCCCTCCGGTCGCAGGCGGCCCGGCCCGCGCCCCGGCCTGCCGCGCTCGGCCGCCTGGTCTCTGCCGCGCGCTCTGGAGCCCACGCCGACGCGCGTGCTCATGCACAGACAGGCAGCGACCGCCTCTGGCCAGCGTGCCGCGCTTCTGCGCGCGCTCACCGATCGCCACGTCCTGGCTGCGACCTGGCTCGCCCGGTCACCCCGACCTGCCGGCCGTCTCGACAGCTGACCATGCGCGCGACTGCCAGCCTGCGCGACGCGACCCAACTCGGTCGGCGTCGGCCAGCGGCTCGGCGGGATCGTCCCATTGCTGTGGCTGTCGGGTGCGCTGGGCGTGGTGCTGCTCGCGGCCTTGCTGGCGGCGATCCGCATGAGGTTGACGTCTCGCCTCGAAGCCCGCGTCGCCGAGCCTCGACAGGCATCCCACCGACACAGCGCCGTCGGCGTCGCGGTGAGTGTCGTCACCATCCCGGCCGCGATGGTGACTCTCGTCGTCGCGCAGTGGTTCGGCGTGGTTCCGGGGATCGTGGGCGTCATTGGTGTCGGCGCGGGTATCGGCGTCGGTCCGCCCCTGATCATCGCCGGGCTGGTCGCGCGCCGCGCCGAACGGGCCAGCGATCACGTTGTGACCTGGCGCGACGTCCGCCTTGGCACCCTCGGCCGCTCGGCGACGATTCCCCCGGACGTCGCCACCGTCGTCCACAACCCGGGCGCGACGCCGGGCGGTGCCAACGACCTTCGAGAGGGCCCGGCCTGACCGTTCGGTCACTCTCGCCCGATTGACAGGCTCGGCACGACGGCCCCGACGTCACGGTTCCGACCTCGACTCCGCCGCGCATCCGCAGCATACGGGCACGTCCGGTTCCTGCTCTCACAGGCTGCACGCTTCACCGTCGACGCGCTCGACCGCGCCAGCGCACACGCTCTGGATCGCGGCGGACTACCAGCAGTCCGACATCGGCATCCTCGGCGACGCCATGCCCGACGAGTATGCTCAACCTGAACGAGCGCGCCGCGTTCATCACATGGCAATGACGCCGATCTGGGACGTCGCCCCGCACGAGGCCGCCTCCGATGACGAGGCGCCGGGAAGTTTCCGCCGCCACGACATCCATCCCTTTCCGAGTGGCATGACACCGCCCCCGTGGCCAGAGGTACCGGCCCTCACCTCAGATTGGGTCGCCAGCGTCAGCGCAACCGGTGAGCTGTTGCGCGCCGGTCAGACCTTGCCGGCCCCACTGCCCGAGGAGCTGGCCCGGCTGCACAACCAGTTCGAGAGAACACACCCCTTCCTCGACGGAAACGGCCGTACCGGGCGGCTGACCCTCAACCTGATGCTGGTGCGTTTGGGCTATCCGCCCGTGATTATCTTCAAGCGACAACGCGACAGCTACCTGTCTGCCCTGGCGAGGGCCGACGGCGGGGACTACGGACCGCTCGGCGAGCTGATCGCGCGAGCCATGCTGGACAACCTCAACCGCTTCATCGTGCCCAACGTGGCAGGCCCCGCCCGGTTGGTGCCGCTTGCTGCTCTCGCGGACGAGGAGTTCAGCGTTGCCGCACTGCGTCAGGCGGCGCAGCGAGGTCGCTTGGATGCCCAGCAGGGCGCCGACGGCATCTGGCGCAGTTCGCGTCGCGCGGTCCAGTCGTACAAGCGCACCAAACACCGCCGACGGCCGAAGGCGATCTGAACGCCTGGCCCCGTCCCCAATTCCCTTTGATCGCAACCAGCAGCGGGAGGTTGGGCACCAGCCCAACCTTCGCCCAGCCCTCCCGCGCGACGATCATGGGCAAAAGGGCTACTCGCCGCGGGGTTGCCCTTTTGCCCATGATCGCGGGGACGCTGGCCCGCTGGCACCACTGACCCGCTACTGGCTGGTCGCCACTTCCCGCAGCACCGCCCCCGAATTGGTCAGGACCTGGCGCGCACCTAATGGCTGCTGCAAGGTCACCTCGACCTGCCGGGCACCGCCACCATCCGCTGGCTCTTGGCGCGACGCACCTGCACGCGAACCGTGACGGACCGCTCGTCCTCGCGCACGATCTTGGCACCCAGGACGCGGTCGGACGGTCCCGTGGAGAAGTGGATGACCACGACGCGCGGGTCGTCCGCGGGTCGCACGAATACGCTACGACGCCTCGCGCATCCGATGGCGCAGAGCCTGATCCGTGTGCTGCATGATCAACATCTGAGTGGCCAGTGGCCAGCGCGAGGGCGCCTGCAACGCAAAGGGCCCGGTCCACCGAAGCGGACCGGGCCCTCGACGTACGAACAGAACTACGCCGAGACAACCTCGACGTTGACCTTGGCCGTGACGTCCGGGTGGATCTGGACGACGACCTGGTGCGAACCGAGGGTCTTGATCGGACCGCCCAGCTCGACCTTGCGCTTGTCGAGCACCGGACCGCCGGCGGACTTGATCGCGGAGACCACGTCGTTCGCGGTGACCGAGCCGAAGAGACGGCCGGCTTCGCCCGCGCGGGTCGGCAGCTTGACCGACAGCGCCTCGAGCTGGCCCTTGATCTCCTTGGCGTGGCCCAGGTCGCGGACCTCACGGACGTCGCGCGCCCGCTTGATCGTGGCGATCTGCTTCTCCGCGCCCCTGGTCGCCAGGATCGCGAAGCCGCGGGGGACCAGGTAGTTGCGCCCGTATCCGTCCTTGACCGTCACGACGTCGCCGGGGATGCCGAGGCCGCTGACCTCTGCAGTGAGGATGAGCTTCATCTCGTCAATCCCCCTTAGCGCGCAGTGCTGGTGTAGGGGAGCAGCGCCACTTCGCGGCTGTTCTTCACCGCGGTGGCGACATCGCGCTGGTGGCGCGTGCAGTTACCGGTCACCCGACGGGCACGGATCTTGCCCCGGTCGGAGATGTACTTACGCAGCAGCGACGTGTCCTTGTAGTCCACATAGCTGATCTTGCCCTTGCAGAACACGCAAACCTTCTTCTTCAGTTTGCGCGGCGGTGGCTTCGCCATCGTGGTGCTCCAGAATTCTCGAGAGCCCCGGGGTGAGCCGGGGATGGTCGTGGTTAGTTCAAGGCGTGGTGCTCAGAACGCGAGCGTCAGAACGGAGGCTCGTCAGAGAATCCGCTGCCCGGTGCGCTGGAGGCCCAAGGGTCGCTGGCGGGCGAACCGCCCCCCTGACCGCCACCGAAGCCCCCGCGGGGAGCAGAGTCCCCACCGAAGCCGCCGCCACCACGCGTGGTCTTGGCGACCTTCGCGGTGGCGGTCTTCAACGACGGGCCGACCTCGTCGACCTCGACTTCGAAGACGGTGCGCTTCTCGCCTTCCTTGGTCTCGTACGACCGCTGCTTGAGCCGGCCGGTGACGATGACCCGCATGCCCCGCTGGAGGGACTCGGCGACGTTCTCCGCCGCCTGCCGCCAGACGTTGCACGAGAGGAAGAGGCTGTCGCCGTCCTTCCACTCGTTCGTCGCCTTGTCGAAGATCCGTGGGGTCGAGGCCACACGGAAGTTGGCGACCGCCGCGCCGCTGGGGGTGAACCGCAGCTCGGGGTCGTCGACCAGGTTGCCGACCAGCGTGATCGGCGTGTCACCTTGGGCCATGCCGGCCTACTTCGCGTCCGGGCGGATGACCTTGGTGCGCAGCACAGCCTCGTTGAGGTTGAGCTGTCGGTCGAGCTCCTTGACGATCGCCGGCTCTGCCGTGAGGTTCACGATGGCATAGATGCCTTCGGCCTTCTTGGCGATCTCGTAGGACAGGCGACGCCGACCCCAGATGTCGACCTTCTCGACGGTCCCGCCACCCTGGCGGACTACGCCCAGGAACTGGTCGAGGGACGGGGCGACGGTGCGCTCCTCGAGATCAGGGTCGAGGATCACCATCAACTCATAACGACGCATACGTGAACCCACCTCCTTCGGACTAAACGGCCACGGTCTCTCCGTGGCAGGAGGGCTAGTGCGTCAAACGCAAACCCCGAGGGTACCGTCCGCCGGTCGCGCCCAAATCGGTTCTGCGATCGGCGCCCACACAGTCCGGGCGGTGCAGGCCGGCAGCCAGGCGACCTGGGCCCACCAGGCAGGACGTCGGCGGCACGTCGTAGGGTCGGCCCATGTTGCGCATCGGGTCCCACGTCGAGTCCACCGATCCGCTCGCCGGGGCGACCGCCCGCGGCGCCGAGGTCATCCAGTTCTTCCTCGGCGACCCGCAGGCCTGGACCCCGCCGGTCATCCCCGAGCTGGGTACCCACGACGGCAGCGTCGACTTCTACATCCACGCGCCGTACGTGCTCAACGTCGCGACGACCAACAACCGGATCCGCATCCCGAGCCGCAAGCTGCTCGCCCAGCACGCGGCCGCGGCCGCGGCGATCGGCGCCAAGGGGCTGATCGTGCACGGCGGCCACGTGGTCAAGGGCGACGACCCGGAGGCCGGCGTCGAGAACTGGCGCAAGACCTTCGAGCGGGCCGAGTACCCGCTGCCGATCCTCATCGAGAACACCGCCGGCGGCGACCTGGCGATGGCCCGCCGGCTCGACCGGATCGCGGCGCTGTGGGACGCGGTCGGCGAGTTCGGCGCCGGCTTCTGCCTGGACACCTGCCACGCCCACGCCGGGGGCATCGAGCTGTCCGACGCGGTCGAGAAGATCCTGGCGATCACCGGTCGGATCGACCTGGTGCACGCCAACGACTCCAAGGACGAGTTCGACTCCGGTCGCGACCGGCACGACAACTTCGGCGCCGGTCAGATCGACCCGGACCAGCTGGTCGCGGTCATCGCGGCGGCGGGCGCGCCCGTGGTCTGCGAGACCCCCGGCGGCGCCGAGGAGCAGGGCCGCGACATCACCTTCCTGCGCGAGCGCCTTCCGGCCTGAGCGCGCCCGCACCCTCGGCCCACCCGACCGCACCGCACCCCCGCAGCCGCGCGCTGCACCCCCGATCACGAAGATTCACACGGGCTCTGACCCGTGTGATCTGCGTGATCACGCATAGGGCCAGCCGCGCTGAGCGCCGCCGAAGCGTGGGGCGGCGACGACAGCGGCGACAGGGGCGGTCAGGCGAGCTGGTGCGCCGGCGACGGGTCCTCACGCGCGAGCTGGAACCGGTCGGGCGCGCCGTCCAGCACGCCCCCCGCCGGGTCGTCGACCCCGTCGGCGCGCACGACGTCGCCATCGGGGCGCAGCACGTCACGCACGACGAGCGCACACAGGAACACGACCGCCAGGTCACGAAGACCGACCGCGGCCAGGTACGGCTCAACGCTCAGGCCCTTGCCCGGAACCGTGACGTTGTACAGGTACCACCAGATCGCGACGAAGTAGACGACCTCGGCGGCCTGCCACACCAAGAAGCTGCGCCAGCGGGGCCGCGCCAGCACGGCGAGCGGCAGCAGCCACAGCACGTACTGCGGTGAGTAGACCTTGTTGACGAGCAGGAACCCGGCGAGGACGAGGAAGCAGACCTGCGGCAGGCGCGGACGGCGCGGCGCGAACCACGTCAGGCCGGCGATGCCGAGGAAGAGCACTGCGAACGACACGGTCGCGAGGAAGTTCAGGTGCTCCGGCATGGCGCCGCCGACATCGAAGGAGTGGTGCGTGATCTGCTGGTACGCGTACCAGATCGATCCCCAGTCGGCGCCGCGCTCTTGGCTGAACGCGTAGAACTTCCCGAAGTTGGTCGGGGCCGCCAACCAGACGGGAAGGTCGACGACGACCCAGGCCCCGACGGCCGCGAGCAGCGCCACCCAGAACGCGCGCATCTGCCGGCCGCGCACGCACAGCAGGAACAGGGCGCCGAACAGCACGATCGGGTAGAACTTCGTCGCCACCGCGAGCCCCAGCAGCACGCCGGCCCAGGCGGGATGTCGCCGCGACCACAACAGCAACCCGAACGACGTCAACGCGACCGCGAGCAGGTCCCAGTTGATGAGCCCGGTCAGCATCAGTCCCGGCGCGAGCGCCACCATGGCCGCATCCCACGGTCGGCGCCCGCTCGTCTTGGCTGTCGCGACGACGGTGGCCGCCGCGCACAGCGCGAACAGCACCGCGTTGATGTCGAAGAACCAACGGTTCTGCTCCGACGACGGGAACAGGTGAGCGATGCGGGACCCCGCCTCCATCACCGCACCGATGATGACCGGGTACTCGACCGGGTGGTCCAGGTAGGGGATCTTGCCGGCGGCCAGCCCCTCGGCCCCGTAGAGAGCGAACGTGTCGGAGTAGCACACGTGGGTGTACTGCTTGCCGTTCCACTGCCCGTCCAGGCATGGCGCCTTCAGCAGGTAGCCGAGAGCGAAGACCGCGAAGGTCAGCGCGAGCATCACCCGCAGAGGGGTCCACCAGCTGCTGGAGGGTCGATGGTGGCGACCGAGCGGGCCGCCGATGACGGTGCTCGCGCCGCGCACGACCGGGTCGTCATGAGTGGGCGGCACGACCGTCACATCGGCATTGGCATTCACGACAGCAGAACCTAGCAATCCCGGCAGCGGCAAACGGCTAAGGCCGCGTCGGCGAGCCCGACGGCGTGGGGTGGGTGTGAACCGGGGGCGACCGCTGGACGTCGCCGTGGGTTTCGGGGTCGGTGTTCGTTTCGGGGTCGTCGTGGGTTTCGGTTTCGGTGTGTGCGTGGGCTTCCCGGTCGGGCTCAGCGATGACACGGGTCCGCTGGGGGTCGTGGTCACTGTCGCGCTCGGACTCGGGCTGAGCGAGGCGGTTGGGCAGCCGGTGAGGACCGGCGCGCCCGAACCGGTGGCCGGGCCGGGGGTCGGACAGGCGGTCGACGACGGGGTCGGGGTGGCGGTCGGGGTCGGACTGGGCGACAGCGGCACTCCGACGGGGGCCCGCGCGGGGAACTGCTGCACCGGCTGACCCGCCAGCGCGCCCGTCATGAAGGCGCTCCACATCTTGGCGGGCAACGTGCCGCCGTAGATCTGGCTGTAACCGGCGATCCCCTGCAGCGGCGCGTTGCCGTCACGGAACATGGCGACCGCGGTGGACAGCTGCGGGGTGTAGCCGACGAACCAGGCCGACACGTTGCCGCTCGTCGTCCCGGTCTTGCCAGCTGCGGGCCGGCCGATCGCGGCCTGGGTACCCGTGCCGGAGCTGATGACCTGGCTAAGGGCGTAGGTGACGTTGGAGGCGATGGCCGGGGTGAACGCGGCGCGCGTCGCCACCTTCGCCGAGTACAGGAGCTTCCCGGTGGCGCTGTGCACCTCCTGCACGAAGTGCGGCGCCGCGTAGGTTCCGTTCGCGGCGAACGTGGCGTAGGAGGCCGCCTGGTCGATCGGGTGCGCCGAGTCGCTGCCGAGCAGCATGGACGCGTTGGCGGACAGCACGTCGGAGGTGGGCAGGCCAGCCGCGCGCGCGGACCGGATCACGTTGTTGACCCCCACGTCGACACCGAGCTGGACGAACACCGTGTTCACCGAGTGGGCCGTCGCCGTGACCAGGTTGATGGGGCCGAACTGCTCGTCGGAGTCGTTGTGCACAGGCGCGTCCGGCGATGGTCTGCGGGGACGCACCGTCGAAGAAGCTGTCGAGCGAGATGCCCTTGCTGAGCGCGGCGGCCAGCACGTACGGCTTGAACGTCGAGCCCATCGGGGGGATGGCCATGGTGGCGTCGTTGAACTGGCGGGCCTGGTAGTCCGCGCCGCCGTACATCGCCCGCACCGCCCCGGTGCCCGGCTGGACGGCGACGAGCGCGGTCCGCACGTCGGCGGGCACCTTGGAGTTGCCGACCAGGGCGTTCACCGACGCCACCGCCGACTTCTGGGTCGCTGCATCGAAGGTCGACACCACCTTGAGGCCACCGCGCAGGATCTCCTCTTCGGTGAACCCGTGCTGTTCGAGCTCGTTCTGGACTGCGGCGATCAGGTAGCCGTTGGGGCCGGCGAGGGAGCTGACCGCTCGGACCTGCACGTCCGGGTAGACGGCTGCGGTCCGCTGTGCCGGGGTCATCCAGTCCGTCTTGACCATCCCGTCGAGCACGTAGTTCCAGCGCGTCTTCGCGGCCTGCGGGTGCTTCGTCGGGTCGTAACCGGCGGGCGAGCGGATGCTCGCCGCGAGGACGGCGCCCTCGTCGACCGTGAGCTGGGAGACGTCCTTGCCGAAGTAGGCGCGCGAGGCCGCCTCGATCCCGTAGGCGCCGCGCCCGAAGTAGATGGTGTTGAGGTAGTCCTGGAGGATCTGGTCCTTCGACCGCTCCTGGCCGAGCTTGACCGAGATGAAGATCTCTTTGATCTTCCTGCTGAGCGTCCGGGCCTGGGTGAGGTAGGCGTTCTTCACGTACTGCTGGGTGATCGTGGACCCGCCCTGCAGCTCACCGCCCCGGATGTTGACCCACAGCGCCCGTGCGATGCCGGTCGGCGAGACCCCCGGCTCGTGGTAGAAGTTGCGGTCCTCTGCCGCGAGCACGGCTTGCTGGACCGGCACGGGAACCTGCGAGAGCGGGACAGAGACCCGGTCGAGGGCGCCGATCGTCCCGACGCGCGTCGAACCGTCGGAGTAGGAGATGACGGTGGCCTGGGAGGTGGAGAACGCCTGTGGGTTGGGCACCTGGACGCGCTCGTAGATGATCACCACCGTCACCGCGCACAGCAGGAAGCCGAGGAAGCCGACGAGGAGAACCTGGCGGAACGACGGAATGAACCGCCACGGAGCGCGCCGCCCCGCACGCGGGTAGTCGATCCTCACCTGTCCTCGTCTGCCGTGGCCCGGTTCTGCGACCGAGCGCTACTCACGCGCCGCGCGCCGATAGGTACGGCGCGCCTCGACTCTGCCATGTCCAAGGACGTAGGACAGGGTGAGGAAGTTCCACCCGCATCCCTGGCAGACCTCGACGACGTACACGGTGAACTCGCTGTGCTCGGACTCCATCTCCTCGAGCTGACGGGTCGCCTTGATCCGGCCGCTGTACTGCCCGAGGGCGTCGCCATAGGTGTAGGTGACGTGCGTGAGCTGTTCCTTGCGGCAGATCGGGCAGGTGTCCTCGGTGGGCTCGCCGTGGAACTTGGCGGCTCTCAGCAGGTACGGGTGGGCGTCGCACACGTCGGTGGCGGTGGTGGCACCGCCGGAGAACAGGCTGGTCAGGACCGCCCGCCGCGAGAGCGAGTAGTCGATCACCGACCGCGTGGTCTCCATCGACCGAGGATACGTCGCCGCCCCCGACCTCGCGGGGGCGTTGGGGAAGGTTTAGCGACTGTAGAGACAGCCGGTTCCACGACTCGCCGAGCCGTTCGCTCGGGGCATGCTTGCGCACCGTGGCGGCGCGTGCGTATCGTGGCGATGTATCAACGCGATACATCATCGCGATGGGTCGCGCCCGCACATCATGAGACACAGGAGCCCCGTGAGCAAGCGTTCGGGAGTGCTGGAGTTCGCCGTCCTCGGCCTGCTCCCCGAGTCCCCGCTGCACGGCTACGAGCTGCGCAAGCGGCTCAACGCCCTGCTCGGCACGTTCCGCGCCTTCTCCTACGGCTCGCTCTACCCGACGCCTGCGCGAGCATGCAGCGCCCGCGGCTGGATCAGCGTCGGACGGACGCGCCCGGCGCGGCGGCCGGAGCAAGGTCGTCTACACGCTCACCGCCGACGGCAAGGAACGCTTCGCCGAGCTGCTCGGCGAGGCCGGGCCCTCCGCGTGGGAGGACGAGAACTTCGGCGTGCACTTCGCGTTCTTCGCCCAGACCGACGCCGAGGTGCGCCTGCGCATCCTCGAGGGCCGGCGCATCCGGCTCGAGGAGAAGCGCGAGCGCGTCGCGGACCACGCTGGCCCGCACCCGCGAGCGGCGTCGACCGCTACACCCTCGAGCTGCACCGGCACGGGCTCGAGTCGGTCGAGCGCGAGGTGCGCTGGCTGACCGAGCTCATCGAGACCGAGCGTCGAGACCCCGCCGCAGCCGCGGCAGGAGCGGACCGCAGCGCGGTCGTCAGCACCGCCCGCTCCGCGCACGTGCACACCGCACGCCGACCACACAGTCAGAAGTACAGCCGCACGAGAGACGAGGAGCGCACCGGATGGGTTCCGTACGCGTCGCCATCGTCGGCGTCGGCAACTGCGCCTCGTCCCTGGTCCAGGGAGTCGAGTACTACCGCGACGCCGACCCGGACTCCCGTGTCCCCGGGCCTCATGCACGTCCAGCTCGGCGAGTACCACATCAGCGACATCGAGTTCGTCGCCGCGTTCGACGTCGACGGCAAGAAGGTCGGCCACGACCTCTCCGAGGCCATCGGCGCCAGCGAGAACAACACCATCAAGATCGCCGACGTGCCGCCGACCGGCGTCACCGTCCAGCGCGGCCACACCCTCGACGGTCTCGGCAAGTACTACCGCGAGACCATCGAGGAGTCCGACGGAGACGCCGGTCGACGTCGTCGCGGCGCTGCGCGAGGCCCGGGTCGACGTCCTCATCTGCTACCTGCCGGTCGGTTCCGAGGACGCCGCGAAGTTCTACGCGCAGTGCGCCATCGACGCCAAGGTCGCGTTCGTCAACGCGCTGCCGGTCTTCATCGCCGGCACGCCGGAGTGGGCGAGAAGTTCCGCGCGCGCCGGCGTGCCGATCGTCGGCGACGACATCAAGAGCCAGGTCGGCGCCACCATCACCCACCGGGTGCTGGCCAAGCTGTTCGAGGACCGCGGCGTCGTGCTCGACCGCACCATGCAGCTCAACGTCGGCGGCAACATGGACTTCATGAACATGCTCGAGCGCGAGCGCCTGGAGTCCAAGAAGATCTCCAAGACGCAGTCGGTCACCTCGCAAGCTCGACCACGACATCGGCAAGCGCAACGTGCACATCGGCCCGTCCGACTACGTCGCCTGGCTCGATGACCGCAAGTGGGCCTACGTCCGGCTCGAGGGTCGCGCGTTCGGCGACGTGCCGCTGAACCTGGAGTACAAGCTCGAGGTCTGGGACTCCCCCAACTCGGCCGGCGTCATCATCGACGCGCTGCGCTGCGCCAAGATCGCCATGGACCGCGGCATCGGCGGCCCGATCCTGTCGGCGCCGAGCTCGTACTTCATGAAGTCCCCGCCGGAGCAGTACCGCGACGACCAGGCGCGCCAGGCGGTCGAGGCCTTCATCGCCGGCACCATCGAGCGCTAAGCGCCACACGCTTGACGCGATCAGGCCCGGTTCCCCGCAAGGGGGCCGGGCCTGTTTCGCGTTGTCAGGGTGCGGCGGCGGTAGTGGGACTCCCGAAGTGATCACCATCGACACGCGCCGGACGGCCGAGCGTGCGCCATAGGGCGGCGGGACTGCAGGCGGAGCGGCGGGGAACGGAGCCGGGCGGGCAGGGACGGGGCCGGGAGCGGTCCCGCACCACCTCACCCGACGAGCCGCACCCCGGCGTACGACACCGCGGCGATGAGCACCCACGAGCACAGACCCCAGCAAGGCGGCCCGCAGCCCGGTGCGCCGCATCGAGGCCACGTGCACGCCGGTCCCGAGGCCGAACAGGGCGGCGGCCAGCGACGTAGGTCTGCATGGTCTTCGCCCCGTCGAGCACACCGGCGCCCAGCACCCCGGACGTGCGCAGAGCGATCATCGCGAGGAAGCCGAGCACGAAGAGCGGGACCAGCGGCGGCCGCTTCTCCCCGGGCACCGCAGCACCGCGGCGTCGCCGGGAGATGCTCATCCCGGCGACCAACGGCGCCAGCAGGATCACCCGCGACAGCTTGACGACGACCGCGGTGGCCATCGCACCCGGCACCGTCGCGGCGGTGGCCACCACCTGACCGACGTCGTGCACGCTGGCCCCGGTCCACATCCCGAACTGCTCGACCGACAGGCCGAGCGGCGCTCGCAAGCAGCGGCAAGACCGCGATCGCGAGGCTGCCGCAGAGCGTCACCAGTGCGATCGCGGTGACCACGTCCCGCTCGTCGTTCTCGGTGACCCCGTCCATCGCCGCGATCGCGGAGGCCCCGCAGATGGAGAAGCCGGTCGCGACGAGCAGGGACACGCCCGGGCGGGACGCCGAGCCTGTCGCCGAGCCACCGGGTGCCGAAGAAGGTGGCGAACACGACGACCACCACGACGAGCAGCGCCGGCCCACCGAGGCGGAGCACCTCGGGGATGGCCAGCTGCAGACCGAGCAGCACGATGCCCAGCCGCAGGAGCCGCCGCGCGGCCCACCTCGTCCCCGGCCGAGCGGCCTCCGGCACGAGCCCGACGTTCCGAACGATCGCGCCGAGCAGGACCGCGCCGGTGAGCGGACTGATCGCCGGCACCCAGCGGTTGACTCCGACCGCGGCGACCACGCCGACACCGGTCAGCGCCAGGCCAGGCAGCACCCGACCGCACTCGTCCGCGATCCGCGAAAGAGCGGGCTGCCGGAACCATCGGCCACGGGCCAGGGCAGCGGTGTCGGCCATGGCGCAAGCCTGTCGGCAGGTGCGCCCGACGCGGCAACCGGGGGGTCAGCGAAGTCCGGACGGCGTTCCATGACAACGCCCATCCCACCCGGAGGCGACCCCGTACCCTGCACAGGTGGCCCTGGTCTCGGACGTGCGCAGCGTCCTGCGTGAGCCCCATTTCGGGTCGCTCTATGCGACCCGGCTGGTCTCGCAAGGCTCCGACGGCGTCGTCCAGGTAGCGCTGGCCAGCTTCGTGCTGTTCAACCCCGAGCAAGCGGCCAGTGTGACCAAGGTCGCGGCTGCTTTCGCGACCCTGTTGCTGCCGTACTCGATCGTCGGACCGTTCGCCGGGGTCTTCATCGACCGGTGGCGCCGCCAGCGCATCCTCGTCGTGGCCAACATCGTCCGCGCCGTCATGATCGTCGCCTTGGCGTTGCTGGTCGGGATCGGCAACTCGGGACCGCTGTTCTACGTCGTCGCCCTCGCCGCGCTGTCCGTCAGCCGCTTCTACCTTGCCGCGCTGTCCGCCTCCCTGCCGCACGTCGTCCGGCCCGAGATGCTCGTCGTCGGCAACTCGGTGTCCACGACCTCCGGCACGGTGTTCGGGATCGTCGGGGGTGGGCTCGGCTACGCCATCACCCACCTCATCGGAGAGGGGGACGCCGCGTCGGCGGTCGTCCTGCTCGTCGCGTGCGCCGGCTACCTCTCCTCCTCGCTCATCGCCCGACGGATGAGCGCCGACCTGCTCGGCCCAGCCGCAGGCGTCCCACGCGGGCGTCCGACTGAGGCGCTCGCCGACGTCGCGCGCGGCCTCGCCAGCGGCGCGTCCCACATCTGGCAGCGGCGGCCGGCCGCCTACGCACTCGCGGCGATCACCGCGCACCGGTTCCTCTACGGCCTGTCCACGATCATGGCGCTGCTGCTCTACCGGAACTACTTCCACGGACCGGACAACCCCAGCGCCGGGCTAGGCGGCCTGGGGCTGGTGTTCATCGCCTCGGCGATCGGCTACCTGGCCGCCGCCGTCGTCACCCCGCGGATGACGGACAGGCTCGGCAAGGACCGCTGGATCTGGATGCTGTTCGTCGCGGCGGCGGTGTGCGAGCTCGTCTTCGGGCTTCCGTTCCGGCAGGCAGGCTTCCTGCTCGCCGCGTTCGTGCTCGGCGTCGTCTCGCAAGGCGCCAAGATCTGCGTGGACACCATCGTCCAACAGCAGGTGGATGACGACTACCGGGGTCGGGTCTTCGCGTTGTACGACATGGCGTTCAACGTGTCGTTCGTCTCCGCCGCCATCGTCAGCGCGCTGGTCCTTCCCGAGGATGGGAAGTCCCCCCTGACGCTGGTCGTCATCTCCGTCGGCTACGCGGTGACGGCCGCCGCCTACGCGCTGGCGACCCGGCGGTTCAACCGCACCGTGGCACCGGTGATCGTGGCGCCGGTAGGTCCGCTGGAGCGCACGTAAACCTGGCGCGCACCTCCACCCGGCGCGCACCTGACTACGCCACGATTACGAGGGCAGGTTCTTCTCGGCCCAGCGCAGCAGCTCCTTGGTCGCCGCCTCCTGGCCGATCGGACCGCCCTCGATCCGCAGCTCGCGCAGGAACGTGTACGCCTTCCCGAGCAACGGACCCGGCGCAATCCCCAGGATCTCGCCGATCTGGTTGCCGTCGAGCTCGGGGCGGATCGCGTCCATCTGCTCCTGCGCGCGTAGCTCGGCGATGCGCGCCTCGAGCGAGTCGTACGCCGCCGACAGCTGCTGCGCCCGCCGCTTGTTGCGGGTCGTGCAGTCCGACCGGGTCAGCTTGTGCAACCGCTCGAGCAACGGCCCTGCGTCGTGCACGTAGCGCCGCACCGCGGAGTCGGTCCACGCCCCGGTGCCGTAACCGTGGAAGCGCAGATGCAGCTCGACCAGCCGGGACACGTCCGCGACCACGTCCTTGGGGAACCGCAGCGCGGCCAGCCGCTTCTTCGTCATCTTCGCGCCGACCACCTCGTGGTGGTGGAACGACACCCCACCCGCCGGCTCATACGCCCGGGTCCGTGGCTTGCCGATGTCGTGCAGCAGCGCGGCGAGCCGCAGCACCAGGTCGGGCGCACCCGGCTCCTCCAGCGCCATCGCCTGCTCCAGCACGATGAGCGTGTGCTCGTAGACGTCCTTGTGCCTACGGTGCTCGTCGATCTCCATCTGCAGCATCGGCAGCTCGGGCAGCACGTGGGCGGCCAGCCCGGTCTCGACGAGCAGGGCCAGCCCGCGGCGGGGGTCCGGCGCCAAGACGAGCTTGACCAGCTCGTCGCGCACCCGCTCGGCAGACACGATGGCGATCCGCTCGGCCATCGCCGTCATCGCGGCGACCACCTCGGGCGCCACCTCGAAGCCCAGCTGCGCGGCGAACCGGGCCGCCCGGAGCATCCGCAGCGGGTCGTCGCCGAACGAGTCCTCGGGTCGCCCGGGGGTGCGCAGCACCCGGCCGGCCAGGTCGGCGAGCCCGCCGAACGGGTCCTCGAACGCACGCTCGGGCAGCCGCAGCGCCATCGCGTTCACCGAGAAGTCGCGGCGGTTGAGGTCGTCGACGAGCGATGCGCCGTACTGGACATCCGGCTTGCGCGAGGTCCGGTCATAGGCCTCGGACCGGTAGGTGGTGATCTCCAGGTCGTAGCCGTCCTTGCGCAGACCCACCGTGCCGAACTCGATGCCGGTCTCCCAGTGGGCGTCCGCCCAGGAGGCGCAGAGCTCGAGCACCTGCTCCGGTCGGGCGCTCGTGGTGAAGTCGAGGTCATGGCCGCCGCGACCCAGCAGCGCGTCCCGCACCGAGCCGCCCACCAGCGCGATCTCGTGCCCGGCACCCGCCAGCAGATGACCCAGCTCGTCGGCGACCGGCGTCAGCACGAGGACGTCGCTGACGGCACGGCGCTGGGCAGCGGTCAGCGCCGCCGGGCGGTTCGCGGCCGCACCATCGAGAGTTTTGGACACGAGAGCCAAGGGTACGGCGGTAGTGGTCATGGCGCGGTACAGCCCTGCGCGTCAGCGGCTGCGGGCCGGGTGTCGACCGGACACCACGACGGCTCAACGCAAGATTCGACGGAGTGAGATCGCGATGTTGGGCCCGCTCGACATCCATGGCCACCTGCTCGCACTCGACGTGGCGCACGACATCGTGCGGATGCCTCGTGGCGCCGCCCACAGCAGCCGCCTCGACGAGGCGCTCGGCCTGCCGGCCGAGCGCTGCGTCACCGTCACCATGTACGAGGCGCCCGCGGAGCCGCCCAACATCATGGTGGCCGTGCTCACCTCCTGCGGCGCCCGAGCCGACGAGGCGCTGCTTCGCGACCTGATGGGCACGCCCACCATCACCCTCGCATCCGAGGAGCAGATCAACGCGCGGACGGGCTACGCCGCCGCCCACGTCGGGCCGCTGCTGATGCCGGCCGACATCGTCGTGCTGGCCGACGCCGCCCTGGCCCGCGCCGCCGACACCATCGTCTACACAGCGACGGGTGACGACGGCACCGTGCTGGCGATTCGGGTCGCGGACCTGCTGCGACTGTCCGGCGCCGTGACGATCGAGACCCCGCCCCGGATCACGGCCTGGGTGTAGCACCGGCCGTTGCGCGGTTCATCGGCGGTTCGCCGAGGACCGAGCGCGTTACCTCGTCGCCTACCATCGAGGCGTGCCCGGTCACCGTCCCTCTGCCGCCCGGCGGCCGCTGCGTCGTCGCCTGCCCCGCGTGGAGGAGACCTCCGCGGGCGGGCTGGTGCTCGACGCGCCGACGCAAAGCGCCAGCGGCGCCCTGATCGGACGCAAGGACAAACAAGGCCATCTGAAGTGGTCGCTGCCCAAGGGGCACATCGAACCGGGCGAGACCGCCGAGGAAGCCGCCATCCGCGAAGTTGCGGAGGAGACCGGCATCCTCGGGCAGATCCTCGCGCCGCTCGGCACGATCGACTTCTGGTTCGTGGCCGAGGACCGACGCGTCCACAAGACCGTGCACCACTACCTGATGCTGGCCCAGGGTGGCGAGCTGTCCGACGCCGATCCGGAGGTCACCGAGGTCGACTGGGTCCCGCTGGACGAGGCGGCGACCCGGCTGGCGTACGACGACGAACGACAACTGGTGGCCGCGGTGCCCCAGCTGCTCGCGGACATGGCGTGACACGTCGCCCCCGTGGCGGCGGGCGCGCCGCCCGCCGCGGCGTCCTCGTGGCGATGCTGACCTTCGCTCTGGGCATCTCCCTCGCCGGACCGCTGCTCCCAGCCGGTGCCAGCGTCCCGCAGGACACCCGCGCACAGGCGGTCCCCTCGCCCGCCGACCCGCTGGACGTGCGGGTGGCCTCCTTGGAGCCCAAGTCCGTCACTCCCGGCAGCATGGTCATCCTCGCCGGCTCAGTGACCAACACCAGCTCGACGGCGATGACCAACGTCCAGGTGACGCTGCGCTCGTCCTCGCAGCCGGTCCGAACCCGCTACCAGCTCGCGCAGGACACCGACCCCACGCTCGTGCTGGGCTCCACGGTGTCCGGGGTCGTCGACGTCATCGGTGGCATCGAGCCCGGCGCGAGCGCGGCCTGGCGCCTGGAGGTGGCGGCCGACCGCCTCCGCCTGGGCGCCTTCGGCGTGTACCCGATTGCCGTCGAGGCGCGGGCCACCCTGAACGGCGAGCGGATCACCCGTCGAATCCCCACGTTCCTTCCCTGGGTGCCGGCCGTCCACGAGTTCACCCCGACCCGTATCGCCTGGTTGTGGCCGCTCGACGACGACGTGCGGCGCGATGTCGACGGCACGTTCGTCAATGACCACCTGGCGAGCTCGCTGGACCCTGATGGCCGGCTCGGCGCCCTGCTCTCGGCGGCGGCCGCAGCTGGTGAGCCGACGAGCGGCAGCCGGCGCAGCGTCCCGGTGGCGTGGACGGTCGATCCCGACCTGCTCGAAGCGGTCGACGCCATGACCGCTCCCGATGGCTACCGCGTCCTGAACTCCGCCCACAAAGTCGTGGACGGGACCGGCAAGGCCGTGGCGGAGAGCTGGCTGGATCGGCTGCGGGCCGCGGTGAGCTCGACGCCGGGCAGCGAGATCGTGCCGCTGCCGTACGCGGACCCGGACCTGGTCGCGCTGCAGCGAGCCGGGTTCTCGTCCGAGATCGGCACGGCCCTGACCACCGGGCGCTCGGTCACCGGCCAATTGCTCGGTGCCGAGCCGATGAGCCAGGTCGCGTGGCCGGCTGACGGGTACATCGACACGCCCACCTTGAGCACCCTGGCCGGCAGTGGCGTCAACACCGTGGTGCTCGGCGAGGACGCGCTGCCGGCCATCAACCCCAACACGATCGCCGGGGTGCGCGCCCAGATCGTCACACCGGGCGGTGAGGTGGGTGCCGTCCTCACCGACCGGGTGCTGACGGCCACCCTGGCCAACGCGGACACGACGCTGGGTGGCCCCCGCATCGCCGAACAGCGATTCCTCGCCGAGACGGCGATGATCACCGCACAGTTCCCGGGACGCGGCAGCACCGTCGTCGTCGCCCCGCCCCGCCACTGGGCACCACCCGTCGGCTTCGCCACCGCCGTGCTCTCCGACACCGCGACGGTCCCGTGGGTGGATCCGGTCCACCTGGCCGATGTCATCGCGCAGCCGGCGGACACCACGCCGCGGTCCGGCCTGACCTACCCGGAGCAGGCCCGCGACTCCGAGCTCCCCGCGTCCTCGCTGCAGGACCTGGGCGGCTTGCTGCACGACCTGTCCCTGTTCGGGGCGATCCTCAAGAACCCCGCGTCGCCGTGGCTTCTTCAAGCCGAAGCGGCGGTGCTGCGCAGCACCTCGACGGCCCTTCGCGGCGATGTGGCCGGAGCAGGACAGCTGCGGGCCTCGGTGCGCACTCAGCTCGACGCGCTACTGAGCCAGGTACGCATCACGCCCGTCGGCCTGATCACCATGACGAGCCGACGGCAGAAGATCCCGGTCACCGTCGCGAACAACCTCGACCAGGCCGTGACGGTGCGGGTGCGACTGGAACCACTCAACGCAGCACGACTGTCGGTCACCCAGCCGGACCCGGTGACGATCGAGCCCCAGCACAAGACGACCGTCGAGATCGCGGTCGAGGCGACGATCAGCGGCCAGTTCCGTGCCGAGGCGTGGCTGGAGACGGTCCAGGCCGACCCCTATGGCAAGCGGGTCCCGGTCGAGCTCAACTCCACCGCCTACGGCGCCGTCGCGCTCGCCATCACGGGGGGCGCCTTCGCCGTGCTGCTCGTCGCGGTGGGCGTTCGGCTGACCCGGCGCATCGTGCGTGCGCGGCGCACCGCTGCGGGACCGACGCCATGACAGATCCCGTGACCCGCCCGTTGACCGACGAACCGGAGGCGGCCGGCACCGGCCAGCTGTTGCGCACCAGCGGGGTCATGGCGCTGGGCACCATCGCCTCGAGGTTTACCGGATTCCTACGCACCGCGATCATCCTCATCGCGCTCGGCTCGGCCCTGCTGGGCGACTCCTACAACATCGCCAACACGACGCCGAACATCGTCTACGAGCTCATGCTCGGCGGCGTCCTCACCAGCGTCGTCGTCCCGCTGCTCGTGCGCGCAGCCAAACAGGACACCGATGGCGGACAGGCGTACGCCCAGCGGCTGCTCACCCTCGTCGCCGTCGTGCTCGGCGCGCTCACCGTGGTCACCGTGATCTTCGCCCCGGCGATCATCTCCCTGTACGGCCAGAAGCTGACCGGCGAGCAGCGCGAGGTCGCGATCACCTTCGCCCGCTACTTCCTGCCGCAGATCCTCTTCTACGGCGTGGGCGCAACCATCGGTGCGATCTTGAACGCGCGGGAACGCTTCGCCGCCGTCATGTGGACCCCGGTCCTCAACAACCTGGTCGTGATCACCACCGGTCTGATCTTCATCGTGGTCACCCGCGACATGGTCGGCAAGCCCAGTCCCGCGTCCCTGACCTCCGGTCAGACGATGCTGCTGGGCATCGGCACCACGCTCGGCATCGTGATCCAAACCCTGGCGCTGCTGCCGTCGCTGCATCGCAGCGGGTTCCGTTACCGACCCCGGTTCGACTGGCGGCACACCGGGCTAGGCCACGCCGGCCGCCTCGCCAGCTGGGTCTTCGTCTACGTGGTCGCCAACCAGATCGGCCTGCTGGTCATCGTCAACCTCGCCGGGTACGCGGGCCGGCTGGCCCAGGGCCAAGGCGTTGACTATGGCGCGGGATTCACCCCGTACGCCAACGCCTTCCAGCTCGTCTCCCTGCCGCACGCCATCGTCGCAGTCTCGGTGATCACCGCGCTGCTTCCCCGGATGAGCGCG
Organism: uncultured Actinomycetota bacterium; assembly: GCA_963703505.1. GTDB lineage: Bacteria > Actinomycetota > Actinomycetes > CAVPEL01 > CAVPEL01 > CAVPEL01. The sequence goes on from CAVPEL010000006.1 coordinate 202,591, forward strand.
CACGCCACCGACGGCAGGCGCGACCTGGTGCGCGCCGACTTGTCGACAGGAATGCGACTCACCTCGGTGGCGGTCGTACCGGCCGCCGTGGCCTTCCTCGCGCTGGGTCCGACGCTGGCCACCGTGCTGTTCGCGTACCGCAACACCAGCGTCGCCGACGCGCATTACATCGGGATGGTGCTGGGCGCCTTCGCTATCGGGCTGATCCCATTCACCGCATTCCAGATCCATCTCCGTGCCTTCTACGCCATGCACGACACCCGGACTCCGGCCCTGGTCAACGTCGTCGCGACGGCGGTGACCATCGCCGCGGACCTCGCGCTGTTCGCCGCGCTGCCAGCCAAGTGGAAGGTGCTGGGGCTCGCGCTGGGCTACTCCATCGGCTACATGGTGGCGGTGGCGCTGACCAGCTGGTTGCTCGCCATGCGACTGGGCGGTCTCGACGGGCCGCGGGTGATCCGCACCTATGTCCGACTCGGTGTGGCCTCGGTAGCCGGCGGCGTCGTGGCCTGGGCGGCCGCCACTGGCGTCCAGCTCGTGCTGGGCAGCGGGCTGCAGGGCGCCCTGGTCGCCGCGGTCGCCGGGCTCGCGGCCGGCGGGGCCGTGTTCGTCGGTGCGGCCACCCGGATGCGGGTCGAGGAGATGACCACCATGGCCGGCACCCTGCTTCGGCGCCTACGGACCCGCTAGCCGCGCACCTGTTTCCTCGGGCCGTGAGCTCTCAAGGCACGCCATCAATCGGTCGATTTGGTTCGTGACAGGTTGTCGACGGACGGAACGGACCGCGATGGGCAGCGTGGACGCGCACCCGCGCGAGCAAGGCTCCATGATCATCGGATGGCTGACCCGCCTCGCGGTGAGTCTCAGCCTGCTCGCGATCGTCCTGTACGACGCCGGCGCGGTGGGCGTCGCCCACCTCCGCGCGATGGATACCGCCCCGGCGGCGGCGATCGCGGCGAGCACCGCCTGGGCTCAGTCACCGCGGCATGACCCGGCGGCGGCTGTGGCAGCCGCGAAAGCCTTCGCCGCCGGCCACGGTGCCCAGATCGTCCCGGGCAGCATCGCCATCGACCCGGACGGCACGGTGCACCTCCGGATCACCAGCACCGCCCACACGCTCGTCATCCAGCACATTGGTCCGCTCGCCCGCTTCCGCACCGTCACGGTCGATGCGACCAACCGGCTGGTGCCGTGATCATCAAACGTGCTGCTGTTCGCCGTCCGGTGGTGCTCGACGGTGACCGCTGGGCTGCTCGCGACCCTGGTCGTCGCGGTGGGTCCGGGCGCGACCGCGTCTCCAGACGTCGGTGAGGCAAGGCGTCAGGCGGCCGCGCTGCTCACCGAGGTGCAACAGCTCCGAATCCAGGCCGCGAACGCCACCGAGGAGTACGACGCCACCCAAGCCAGGCTCGGCGAGCTGGTCACCCGCCACCAGCTCGCGACCCGCCAGCTCGACGAGGCCCGCAAGCAGTCCACCGCGTACCGCGAAGCCACCGACCAACGGGTCCGCGCGCTGTACATGACCGGCGGCGAGCTGGCGCTGTTCGCCACGGTGCTCGACGCCGAGAGCCTGTCCGACATCTCTTCGCGGATCTTCAGTGTGCGCAGCATCCTCGCCGCCGACCGCTCCACGCTGGCGCACGCCAACGACTTCACCAGCGAAGCGGGGCAGATCGACAGCGACCTGCAGAAGCTCGCGGCCGAACAGACCGCGGTGCAGGCGCGGGCGGCCCATGCGGCCACCGCGGTACAAGCGGTGCTCGCCCGTCAGCAGGCGGCACTGGACGCCGCCAACTCCACGGTTCGGGCGATCGAACAGCAGATGGAGGAGGAGGCGGCGGCGGCGGCGGCCCGCCGAGGTGCCACCGATCTGGCCGCAGCGGTGCAGGCAGCGCTCGCTGCGGGGCAGGTGCCGGGTGGCCCGAGCACCACCGCGATGGCCGCCATCGCCGCGGCATCGACCCAGATCGGCAAGCCCTACCTGTGGGGTGCGACCGGACCGGACTCGTTCGACTGCTCCGGGCTGACCAGCTGGGCGTTCCAGCAGGCCGGGGTGAGGCTGCCACGCACGTCGCGGGAACAGTGGTACGCGGGGACGCAGGTTCCGCTCGGGCTCATCCGAGCCGGCGACCTGTTGTTCTGGGCGGACGACGTGACCAATCCGGCGACCATCCACCATGTGGCGATCTACCTCGGCGACGGTCAGATGCTGGCGGCTCCGCACACCGGCGCACTGGTTCGCGTACAGCCGATCTACCTCGACGGATACATAGGCGCCGTCCGCCCCGCGTGAGGTAAGCGGCTCGCAACGGCGGCCAAAGGACCGGGCGCGGCTCGGGCCGCAGGGCGTCCGATGCGGCCTAGCATGGGTCATTCGACCCGGTCGCCGATGCACCTGGTCAACACGCGTGCGCGGAGGTGGTGGGTGGGCGCAGCGGTCGCGGCCCCCGGCCTGCTGGTGGCCGCGCGGTACCGACTCGAAGGTGCGCTCGGCTCCGGTGCGCCGTCGATGGTCCAGGTGACGGCCGGACCCTTGAGTCTGTGGCGCGCCGTCGACACCGTGCTCGCCCGCACCGTAGCGGTCCGCCTTCTCGACCGGGGGGATGGGCGGGCATCGGCGTTGTTGGAGGCGGCCCGCCGGGCAGCCGGTGTCAACAACCCGTTCCTCGCCCGGGTGTACGACGCCGGCGAGGACGGCGACTACGTCTACGTCGTCACCGAGCTGCTGGACGGCGGATCCCTCGAGGACCTGCTGCGATCGGGCCCACTGGACGCCGACCGGGCCAGCGTGATCGTCATCGACATCGGCCGCGCCGTGGTAGCCGCCCACCAGGCAGGCCTGGCGCACCTGGCGCTCTCCCCACGCCGGGTCCTGTTCACCAGCACCGGAGCACCCCGGCTCGTGGGGCTCGGCGTCGCCGCGGCGTTGGCGGGGTTGGACCCCGCGCCGCGGGTCGGCGCGGCGGACGGATCGACCGGTTCCGGGCCGGGCGGATCGTCCGGGCCCGGCGGATCCGCGCCTGACACGTCCGAGGTGGCTGCCAGAGCTGACAGCCACGGTTTGGGCCTGCTGCTCTACGCCGCGCTGACCGCCCGTTGGGCCGGTCGCCCCGGCGAGAGCACCCTGCCCCCGGCACCTTGGTCGGAGGGACGCCTGTGCTCACCCGGGCAAGTCCGGGCCGGCATCCCGCGCGGTCTCGACGCCATCGTGAACGGTGCGGTGCCGGAGCACACGCGCACCTGGCCCGTCGTGAGCACCGAGCCGCTGCGCACCCCGCAGGACTTCGTGCGGGCCCTGTCCGAGCTGGATCACTACGGGCGTGGCGGCCACGTTCCCCCGGTCACCTCCCCGCCAGCAACCGACGACCTGCCCGCACCGTCGGGGACGCTCAAGCGGGTCCTTCGGGTCGTCGTCCCGCTCGCCGTGGTGACCGCGGTCGTCGCCGCGGTGTGGCTCAGCAGCCAGCAGATCCGCAGCACCTCATTTCCCGACCATCGGCCTGGCACGTCGACCAACAATGCAGAGACGCCAGGACCGGGCGCAGCGACGGTCCCGATCGTCGCGGTCCGCGACTTCGACCCGGACGGCGACGGCACCGAGAACCCCCAGCAGGTCCCGCTGTCCCACGACGGAAACGCCCAGACAGCCTGGACCACGCAGACCTACCGGACCGCCGCCCTGGGCAACCTCAAGCCCGGCGTCGGGCTCGTCGTCGATCTCGGGCATCCGGTGGAGGTCGCCTCAGTGGCGGTCCAGCTCGTCGGTGGTGGCACGGACATCGAGCTGCGGGCGGGCAGCACCGATCCGACGACCGAGCGGAGCATGACGGTGGTCGCCACTGCGATCGACGCGTCGGGCAAGGTCGTGCTGACACCGCGGACGCCGACGAAGCAGCGCTACTGGTTGCTGTGGCTGATCAAGCTCCCGCAGACCGGCCCGAACGACTATCGCGGCGGTATCGCGGAGATGGTGTTTTACCCCTGACGACCGCGCGGACCACTACGCTCAGCGCCGTGACGGATCACCCCGACATCGAGCTCGCCGCGGACGCGGTGAGTGCGCCCGGCGATCCCGAACCCTCCGACCACGAGCTGATCGTCCGGCACACCGCCGGCGATGCGGACGCGTTCGGCGAGATCGTCCGTCGCCACCGGGACCGGCTCTGGTCCGTCGCGCTGCGCACCACGGGCGATCCCGAGGAAGCGGCGGATGCCTTGCAGGACGCGCTGTTGTCGGCCTACCGCGCCGCGGGCAACTTCCGCGGGGACTCGCAGGTCACCACCTGGCTGCACCGCATCGTCGTCAACGCCTGCCTGGACCGCCTCCGCCGGCGCCAGGCCCGCCCGACCGTGCCGTTGCCCGAGGAGGACCGGGCGCCCAGTGCGGTCCGCGATGACCTGGCCGACCGCGAGGTGGCCACCGAGGTTTATGCCGCTATGTCGACACTGCCCGCCGAGCAGCGCGCGTGCCTGCTCCTGGTCGACATCGAGGGATATCCGGTGGACGAGGTGGCGCGCATGCTGGACGTCCCCGTCGGCACGGTGAAGAGCCGCTGCGCGCGCGGCCGCGCCCGGCTCGCGCCGCTGCTCGCCCACCTACGGAACCTCGCGGCGCCAGCCACCGTCGAACACAGTGCGGACAACCATCCGATCGACACCGCACGAAGGGACCCTCGGTGAACGGCGCCCACCCGGATCTCGACACCCTGGCCGACGCGGCCGAAGGGCTGCTCGAGCCGGGGCCCGCCGCGCAGGTGAGCGAGCATGCCGCGACCTGCGCCGTGTGCGCCGAACAGATCGCCAGCCTCGAGCACGTGCGGACGATGCTCCGCGGGCTGCCAGACCTGCCGATGCCACCCGCGGTCGCGGCGCGCCTCGAAACAGCGCTCGCCGCAGTCCGCCTCGAGCCGTCGACCACGCCTGAGGCCGTGTCGGTCACCCCTGAGGCCGTGTCGGTCAGCGGCACGGTCCTGCCGATGGATGCCGGCCGTCGACGCTCGCGGCGTTGGGCCCTCACCATCGTCGGGTCGGCCGCGGCGTCCGTCGTCGTCCTGGTCGCGGTCGCCCTAGGCATCCACGGCCTGGGCTCCGGATCCCACTCCACGGCGGCCAACGAGGCCACGTCGCTGCGCGCGACCGGCACGCAGTTTCCTGCTGTGACCCACTCCGGACGTGACTACACCCAGGCCAACCTCGCCTCTGCCCTGCCGGAGTTGCTAGGGCCAGCGGCCGCCGATATGTCGACCACCACCTCGCCCAAGATCGCCACCACGATCGACGGAGCTACGGCGCAGTCGACGTCGTCCGCCGGCGACAACGAGCAGCTCACCGCCTGTATCAACAGCCTGGACCCTGGCGCGATACCGCTCGCGGTCGATGTCGGCACCTACGACGGCAAGCCCGCGACGGTCATCGTGCTACCCGGAACGGACGCCGCCCGCGTCGACGTGTGGGTGATGGGCTCCCCCTGCCGCGCGGACACCTTCCTGCTGTATTCGAAGCTGCCCCGTTCCTAGTCGCCGGTGGGCGAGGGGGAATCATTCGCCCCTAGGATCGGTTCACGCATGCGTCGGGCACCATCGTCGGTGATGCCCACGACCGAAAGAGGGCGGCGTGACCAGCAGCGAGACTTCGATCCGCAACGTCTTGATCATCGGATCTGGGCCGGCGGGCTACACAGCGGCGATCTATGCGGCGCGGGCCAACCTGCGCCCACTCGTCATCGAAGGTGCCATCGACGCTGGCGGCGCGCTCATGACGACGACCGATGTCGAGAACTTCCCCGGCTTCGCCGACGGCATCATGGGCCCCGCGCTCATGGAGCAGATGCGCGCGCAGGCCGAACGGTTCGGCGCCGAGATCATCACCGACGACGTGACGGCGGTCGACCTGCGCGGCGAGATCAAGCGCGTCTGGGTCGGCGACGACGAGTACGCGGCGCACGCGGTGATCCTGGCGACGGGCTCCAAGTACCGCTACCTGGGGCTGCCCAACGAGGCGCGGCTGCTGGGCCACGGGGTGTCCGCCTGCGCCACCTGTGACGGATTCTTCTTCCGGGGTCACGACATCGTCGTGGTCGGCGGTGGGGACTCCGCGCTGGAGGAGGCGACCTTCCTCACCAAGTTCGCCGACTCGGTCACCGTGGTGCACCGTCGCGACGAACTGCGGGCCAGCAAGATCATGCAGGACCGCGCGATGGCCAACGAGAAGATCCGCTTCGTGTGGAACTCCGAGGTCGTCGAGGTCCTCGGCGACGACAAGGTGACCGCTGTGCGGCTGCGCAACGTGCTGGACGGCACCACCTCGACCCTTGAGGTCACCGGGCTGTTCGTCGCCATCGGCCACGACCCGCGCAGCGACCTGTTCGTCGGCCAGGTCGACCTCGACGACGCTGGCTACGTGCTGGTCGACGCACCGTCCACCCGGACCAACCTGCCCGGCGTCTTCGCGGCCGGCGACCTCGTCGACCACACCTACCGGCAGGCGATCACCGCCGCCGGCACCGGCTGCGCCGCCGCGCTGGACGCCGAGCGCTGGCTCGCCGCCCGCGAGGATGCCGCGCTTGTCGGTGCCACCTCACTAACGTCCGAGCTCACTCCCCGCGCCGCACATCTGCAGGAGGAACCACCATGGGAACCGCGACCAAGATCACTACCGACGCCTCGTTCGCCGATGACGTGCTGATGAGCGACAAGCCGGTCATCGTCGACTTCTGGGCCGAGTGGTGCGGTCCGTGCCGCATGGTGGCCCCGGTGCTCGAGGAGATCGCCGCCGAGCACGCGGACAAGGTCCGGGTGGTCAAGCTCAACATCGACGAGAACCCGGAGATCGCCCGGCAGTACTCGATCATGTCGATCCCGACGATGAACGTGTTCTCCGGCGGTCAGGTGGTCAAGCAGATCGTCGGCGCGAAGCCCAAGGCGGCGCTGCTGCGCGACCTCGAGGCCTACCTCTAGGGCCGTCGGGCTCGCACCTCCACCGGCCCCGCTGACCTCCAACAGCCCGCACGATCATGCGGCGGTGGTTGGCCGCCACGGCGTGTCGCCAGCCATCGCTGCATGATCGTGCACTCTCGCTGGTCCGCAGCGGTCTCGGGTTTCAGCTCGCGTCGGTCTAGCATTGGCGCATTGCCTCGCCCGCGATCCCCGAGGACCTCCCACGCATGACCTTGACACCATGTCCTTGAGCCACGACAGCGCGCGTCCGGCGACCCGACTAGGCGCCACCGGGCTCGACGTGGCCGACATCCGTAGCCGGCTGGGTCAGGTCGGATATGAGCTGCCCCCCGGCGACGTGTTCGATGTCGCCTGCGAGCGGGCCATCCGCCAGTTCCAGCAGCAGCGCGGGCTGCGGGTCGACGGCCGCATCGGCCAGGAGACCTTCCGCGCCTTGGACGAGGCCCGTTGGCACCTCGGTGACCGGGTGCTGGCCTACACCGTCAGCCATCCGCTCGTCGGCGACGACGTAGCCGCCCTGCAACGGCGGCTGTCCGCGATGGGGTTCGACTGCGGCAAGGCCGACGGCATCTTCGCGGCTCGGACCGAGACCGCGGTGCGCGAGTTCCAGCGCAACGTGGGGCTCGTCGTGGACGGCACGTGCGGGCCGGCGACGTTTCGGGCCCTGCAGCTGCTGGCGCGGACCGTCGTCGGCGGCCAGCCGAACGCTCTGCGGGAGTACGAGCGGCTGCACCGCGCAGGACCGACCCTCGCCGGCAAGCTGGTCATCATCGACCCGGCGCACGGAGGCACCGACCGCGGCACCGTAGGCGGTCACGGCGCCGACGGTGAACCGCTCGACGAAGCCCAGCTGGTCGACGACCTCGCCAACCTCATCGAAGGCAAGCTCGCCGCGGCGGGCGCACAGGCTTTTCGGACTCGCGCGACCGACATGAACGATGCGCCCGATGAGCTGCTGGAGCCGCTCGGCGAGGCTGATCGGGCGGCGTTCGCGAACGGGGCCGAGGCCGATCTGCTCATCTCTTTGCACATCGACGGCGATCGCGACCCGAACTGCCACGGAGTAGCGACCTTCTACTACGGCAGCGCCGAGGGTGAGCATTCGGCGGTCGGCCGCCGGTTCGCCGAGCTGGTCCAGGACGAGATCGTCGCCCAGACGGACCTGCTGGACTGCCGGATCCATCCCAAGACGTACGCCCTGCTGCGGGCTACCCGGATGCCGGCCATCCGGATCGATCTGGGCTACCTGACCAACGCCGCCGATGCGCTGCGACTGGCCTCGGCGCCATTCCGGGACCGCGTCGCCGAGGCGGTCGTGGCGGGTATCCAGCGGCTCTACGAGCCGGTCCAGCTGGCTGACGAGCGCAACAGGGTCGTCGGGCTCGACGCTGCCTGGACGCGGGCCTCCGTCTAGCACCGCGGACGGGTGCGCCGCGCGCGGCCGGTGCGGTCAGGCAACGTGGCTGCCGTGCGGTCAGACCGGCCTGAGCAGCTTCTCGGACTGCGGGAACGACCCGAGCAGCCGCTCGATGGCCACCTCCATGTCCTCCCGCCAGGAGACGGTGGACCGTAGGTCCAGCCGGACCCGCGGGTAGGTCGGATGGGGCCGCACGACGGTGAAACCGACCGCGAGCAGGAAGTCGACAGGCAGCACGCACGCCTCGGCGGCCGCCACGCTGTGCCCGACCTCGCCGTTGCCCCGCGCGTCCCCGAAGGCCTCGACGGCCCGGACGCCCCGACGCACGAGGTCGCGCGCCATGCCCTGCACGAGCATCCGGCCCAAGCCGTGACGCGCCAGCTCCGGGACGACGTGCGCGGTGGTCAGCAGGACGGCGTCGGCGCTCACTGGGCTGGTCGGGAACGCGGGAGCGCGAGGTACATAGGCCGGCGGGGCGTACCAGAGCACGCCGGCAGGTGCTCCGTCGGCGTAGACCAGGACCCCGCAGCTACCCCACTCCAGCAGGACGTCGGATACCCACGCTTCCTTCTCCAGCCCCGGATCACCGGCTTCCTCGGCGCGCAGGGCGCCTACCGCATCCAGCTCCCAGAAGACGCAATGACGACACCTGCCAGGCACGTCGTCGAGGTTGTCCAGGGTCACCGCGGCGAGTCGACGACCCATGTCAGCTCCCCGCCGAGGTCGCGGCTGTCAGAGAGGGTCGAGATGTTGCTACGAGAGACATGGACGACTCGACAGCACAGTTCCCACCTGGGCGAACGCCGGTGCAGTAGTGGACCTATGGCCGCGCGAGGTGGCCGTCTCGCCATGCTAGCCCCGTCTGGTTGGTCCCGTCGCGTCTTGTTTCACCCGGTCGCCAGGTAGCCTTGTCCCCCTCCCAGACCGGGATCCGCACCGCAAGGAGCGCCTACGTGACTGCCACCACCGAGACTTCACCCGGCACCGCCCCGGATCCGCTGGCGAGCGCGCTGGCAGCCGGGTCGGCTGGGTACAGCGACGGGGCAGCACTCCTGGAGTCGGCAGGGCACGGGCACCTGGCTCGGGCCGGGCATGGCGACCAGGGCGGGATCGGGCACGAGCGGCATTTCGCGGTGCGGGCCGACTCGATGACGGTCTCGGAGATCCGTGCGCTCTTCTCGGTGGCCTCGCGCCCCGGCATCGTCGCGTTGGCCGGTGGCTCGCCGTCGGTCGCGTCCCTTCCGCTGGAGTCGCTCGGTGCGATGGTGGGCGAGCTCGTGGCGTCGCGAGGCGCCGCAGCGCTGCAGTACGCCACCGGGCAGGGCGACCCGCTCCTGCGCGAGCTCATCTGCGAGGTCATGGCACTGGAAGGGATTTCCGCCACGGCCGACGACGTGCTTGTCACGGTGGGCTCGCAGCAGGCGCTCGACATCGTGAGCCGCGTGTTCCTCGATCCGGGCGACGTCGTGCTCGCCGAGGCTCCGTCCTACGTCGGTGCGCTCGGCACGTTCGCGCAGTACCAGGCCGACGTCGTCCACGTCGCGATGGACGCCGCCGGGCTGGTGCCCGAGGCCCTCGAAGCCGCGATCGATGGTCTCCAGCGGGCCGGTAAGCGCATGAAGTTCCTCTACACCGTGCCGAACTACCACAATCCGGCAGGAATCACGCTCGCGGCTGAGCGACGCGAGGTGATCCTCGCCATCTGCGAGCGCGCCGGCCTCCTCGTGCTGGAGGACAACCCGTACGGCCTGCTCGGCTTCGACGGACCACCGCTGCCGGCCCTTCGCTCGCGCAGCTCGGCCGGCGTCGTCTACCTCGGTTCGTTCTCCAAGACGTTCGCCGCCGGTCTTCGCGTGGGCTGGGTGACGGCGCCGCCCGCGGTGCTGGCCAAGCTCCTCCTTGCCAGCGAGGCGACGACGCTGTGCCCGGTGACGCTCAGCCAGCACGTCGTGACGGCCTACCTGTCCACGCACGACTGGAAGGGCCAGATCGATGTCTTCCGGGACGTGTATCGCGCCCGGCGGGACGCGTGCCTTGCTGCGCTCGCGGAGTTCTTGCCCACGGCCACCTGGACGCACCCGGCCGGCGGCTTCTACGTCTGGGTGACGCTGCCCGAGGGCATCGACGCGAAGCGCATGCTGCCCCGCGCCATCGAGGGCGGCGTGGCCTACGTGCCCGGCGTCGGGTTCTACGGCGACGGGCAGGGAGGCCGGCACCTACGGTTGGCCTACTCGCTGCCGACGCCCGAGGGCATCACCGAGGGTGTGCGCCGCCTAGGCGCCGTCCTCGACGCCGAGCTGGCCGGATAGCGCGCCACCGACCGCCGTCCGCCTTGCCGACTCGTCTCCCAGCCGGGCGAACCTCGGCGATCAGCCGTTGGCGCGCACGGTTCCTGCGGCTCCAGGCGCCATGGACGCCACAATGCGCTCCATGTCGTCCACGGTCGCGAACTCGATGACGATCTTCCCCTTGTTGCGGCCGAGCTCGACCTTCACTCGCGTCTCGAAGTGGTCTGACAGGGCGCCAGCCAGCTGCGTGAGCCCGGGTGCATGGATACGCCCGGCGGGCGACCGACGCTTCGCCGACTCACCCGGTCCCCCGAGCGACACGATCTCCTCGACGGCGCGCACGGACAGCCCCTCGGCCACGATGCGGGTAGCCAGGCGCTCCTGCGCGGCTGCATCGTCCAGAGCGAGCAGAGCGCGCGCGTGCCCGGCGCTGAGAACCCCGGCAGCCACCCGTCGCTGGACCCCGGCCGGCAGGTTGAGCAACCGGATCGTGTTCGACACCTGCGAGCGCGACCGCCCGATCCGGGTGGCCAGCTCCTCGTGGGTGGTGCCGAACTCCTCGAGCAACTGGGCGTAGGCGGCCGCCTCTTCCAGCGGGTTCAGCTGGGAGCGGTGCAGGTTCTCCAGCAGCGCGTCCCGCAGCATCGCCTCGTCGGCGGTGTCCCGGATGATGGCCGGCACCACGTCGAAGCCGGCCTCCTGCGCGGCGCGCCAGCGGCGCTCGCCCATGACCAGTTCGTACTTGTCGTCGCCGAGGGGCCGGACGACGATCGGCTGGAGGAAGCCGACCTCGCGAAGCGAGTGGACGAGCTCGGCAAGAGCCTCTTCCTCGAAGACGTGTCGCGGCTGCTTGGCGTTGGGCGTGATCGAACCGACAGGCAGCTCCGCGAAGCGCGCACCCGGAATCGACGCCGGCGCGGCGTCCGGCTCGGCGCCGCCTGCTGCCGTGGTCGGCATCGGTGTCCGTTGCCGTGTGGTGAGCGTCGCCCTCGTTCGCGCCGTTGTCTGCGCTCGTGACATCGGACGTCGAACGTGCCAGAGCCGCCGAGTCCTGGCCGGTCACAGCCGGAACGGCCAGCGCATCCACTGCCGGAGCCGCAGCGTCAACGGTCGTCGCGGTCGACTCGACCGGAGGGGTCACCACGACCGATCCGCGCGCGGGCCCTGAAGGGATGAGGGCACCGAGGCCCTTGCCGAGCCCACCACGCCGGACGTTCACGATGCCTCCACGGAGTTGCCGGATGTGGCTTCTGATGGCTGAGCAGCTGGGTTCGCGCCGCGATCGGCAATTTCTCGCGCCGCGTCGAGGTAGCACAGTGCGCCGGGTGAGCTGGGGTCGTAGGTCATGACCGTCTGACCATAGCTGGGTGCCTCGGACACCCGGACGCTGCGTGGCACGGCCGTGCGGAGCACCAAGTCCCCGAAGTGCGTCCGCACCTCCTCCGCGACCTGGGACGCCAATCGGGTGCGCGCGTCGTACATGGTGAGCAGGATCGTGGAGACCCTCAGCGCCGGATTGAGGTGCTGCTTGACCAGCTCGATGTTGTGCAGCAGCTGGGTCAGACCCTCCAGTGCGTAGTACTCGCACTGGATCGGAATCAGCAGCTCGCGGGCGGCCACCATGGCGTTGACGGTGAGCAGGCCCAGCGACGGCGGGCAGTCGATGAGCACGTAGTCGAGCTCTGCCGGGTAGGCCTCCAGGGCGCGCAACAGCCGCGACTCCCGCGCCACCATGGAGACCAGCTCGATCTCCGCCCCGGCCAGATGGATGGTGGCCGGAATGCAGCTGAGGTTCGGGATGCCCTCGACCTCGCGGACCACGTCTGCGAACGACGCACCGTCGACGAGGATGTCGTAGACCGACGGCACGTCGGCGTGATGGTCGATGCCCAGCGCGGTCGAGGTGTTGCCCTGCGGGTCGAGGTCCACCACGAGGACCTTCAGACCGTGCAGCGCCAGCGCCGCAGCGATGTTGACCGTCGAGGTGGTCTTACCAACGCCACCCTTCTGGTTGGCGACCGTAAGGACCCGCATCCCACGCGGGCGTGGGAAGTCCTCCGTCGTGCCCCGGCCCACCGTCGCGCAACGCGACCTCCGTCGCGGTGGCGATGGGTGTGTCGAAGGTTGTTTCACGTGAAACAGCGGCGGTGGGTCTGGGCTTGTTTCACGTGAAACGTCGCTGATCCGGCGCTTTCACGTGAAACAGTGGCGTGGAGTCAACGTCCGCTGTCGAGCAAGGGGCCGGCGTCGGCATCTCTGTTTCACGTGAAACAGGCGGTGGCGACTCGGTGGAGCCTGTGGTCTCCTGACTCGTCGAGCTGGCTACATCGCCCACTGCGCTCCCGTCACCCTTCGCTCCGTCACCACGCCGCAAAACTCCCTTGCGTCCACCAAGACACCGGCCACCAGGCCCCCTGTCAGCGCGAGCGGCCCGCACTCGCACTGATCGCTGCGCCGCACCGTCATGACCGTGGCGCCGGTCAGACTCGCACGCCACCGCCGAGGCTCAGCGCTTCTGTCGCCCGCCGGACGCCCGTCCGGCTGGAGGCGCCCACCGTAGACCGAACCCGCTTCGCCTTGCCAGCCCCTTGGAGACCATGCCCGGCCCGCACCCGGACGACGGTCGTCGACTCACCATCCTCAGACGCGGCCCGCACTCTCATCGTCCGAGGCGGGTACTCCCGGCGACACGGTCACCACGTCGACCCCCGCCACCCGATGCTGGTGCAGCACGAGCCGCGACGCCTCGATCTCCTCGGCGGCGGTCCCGCCCTTGAGCGCGAGCAGCTCACCACCCGATGGCAGCAACGGCAGCGCCCAACCGAGCAGGCGCGGCAGTGGCGCGACGGCGCGGCTGACCACCACGTCCGCCTGCACGTGGCGCACCAGCTCTTCGGCCCGCCCGCGGATGACCTCTACGTTGGGCAGCTCGAGGTCGGCCAGGCACTCCTGCAGGAACGTCACCCGGCGCAGCAGTGGCTCGATGAGCGTGACGTGAAGGTCTGGGCGCGCGATCGCCAGCACGATGCCCGGCAGCCCTGCTCCGGATCCGAGGTCCACGACCGTCGCGCCCTCGGCGATGAGCGGGGCAACGGCGGCACAGTTGAGCAGGTGGCGTGGCCAGATCCGGTCCACCTCACGCGGCCCGATCAAGCCGCGTTCGACGCCGGCGCCGGCGAGCCAGCCCGCGTAGGCAACAGCGACGGGGAGTCGGTCGCCGAAGACCAAGCCCGCCACCTCTGGCGGCGGGGGCACCTGAGCCCTCTGGTCTTCCTGACCGACCTCCGGAATGCTCACGGTCGGCGATCAGCCTTCGTCAGTCATGAGCTCGCTGTCGCTGGCGGCGTCGTCAGTCACGGAACCAGCCTCAGCGTCACTGGCCTCGGGTAGCACCACGACGTAGCGACCCGGCTCGACGCCTTCGGACTCGCTGCGCAGCCCGGCGGCCGCGATCGCGTCGTGCACCACCTTGCGCTCGAAGGCGGACATCGGCGCCAGCGCCACGGAGCGCCCCTCAGCCTTTGCCTTATTGGCAGCATTCGTCCCGACTTCAGTGAGTTCGGCACGCTTTGCGGCCCTGTAGCCGGCGACGTCCAGCATCAAGCGGGTCCGCATGCCGGTCTGCCGGTAGACGGCGAGCCGGGTGAGCTCCTGGAGCGCGTCCAGGACCTCACCGCGCGGTCCAACCAGACTGTTCAACGCCGCACCGACGATCGAGACCATGGCGCGAGAACCTTCGACGTCCATATCGATGTCGCCGTCGAGGTCCGCGATGTCCAGCAGACCCTCGAGGTAGTCCGCTGCGATCTCGCCCTCCTGCTCCAGGAGGTCGAGCAGGTCCGTGCTGTTCGACTCGTCGGTCACTTCAGTCCTTCCGGAGGGTGCTATCGCTTCTTGCCCGCGCGCTTGCTGCGCGCCTGGCGAGTTGGCTGCTGTCGGCGGATCACGACCGGAGGCGCCACCGCTGCAGCGGGCGCACCCTTGGCGCCGACCTTGCCGTTGGCGCCACCTTCGGTCTTCGGGGCATGCATCGCCTTGATCACGAAGTGCTGCTGGCCCATGCTCCAGGTGTTCGAGGTCACCCAGTACAGCAGCACACCCATCTGGAAGTTCAGCCCGAACAGGGCGAACATCGGCGGGAGCACGTACAGCATGATCTTCTGCTGCTGAGCCATCGGGTTACCGCTGGCTGCGTTGCGCGAGATCATCTGGCGCTGGGTGATGAACGTCGTCAGCGCCATGATGAGGATGGCGATCGGCGTGACGATCTTCACCGTCGTCGGGTCGGCACCGAAGGTCCGGACCAGGCTCGCCGGGGAGGTGAACCCGATGGCGAGCGGTACGCCGAAGATCTTCGCGTTGGCCGCGCTCGCCGCCAGTTCGTGGGTCCAGCCGTAGTGCAGGTTGACCATGATGGACGGGTCCGTCTTGGCCGCCTCGATCGCCTTGCCGACGTTGGCGATCGTGCGCAAGACGTGGAACAGCGCGAAGAAGACCGGCATCTGCAGCAGCAGCGGCAGGCAGCCCATGAGCGGGTTGGCCTTGTGCTCCTTGTAGAGCGCCATCATCTCCTGGTTGAGCTTCTCCCGGTCACCCTTGTGCTTGGCCTGGAGCGCCTTCACCTGCGGCTGCAGCTCGGTCATCATCCGCTGCGTCTTGATCTGCTTGACGAACAGCGGGAAGAGCAGAAGCCGCAACAACACGGTCAGCAGGACGATCGACAGGCCCCAGGTGACCCCGCTGTCCGCGCCGAAGAGCGGCGCGACAGACCTTGTGGATCGCCAGCAGGATCCACGTGACGGCGTTGTACAGCGGATTCAGCACCGGAAAGCTCCTGGGGTCGACGTGCGCGGCGCCGGGGGCGGCACGGTGAAGGTTGAGCCGTCAGTAGACGTGGTCGCTCCGTGGGCGGGCGGCACGGGGTCCACGCCGCCAGGGTTCCAGGGGTGGCAGCGCACGATCCGACGAAGTGCCAGCCACGTGCCGCGCCACGCCCCGTGAGTCTGCAGCGCCTGCACAGCATAAGCGCTGCAGGTGGGGTGGAACCGGCAACGCGGAGGCAGCAGCGGGGAGATCACGCGCTGGTAGGCGCGGATGGGGGCGATGAGGGCGCGGGCGACGACGCTCACGGCAGGTTCACCGCCCCGCTCGACGGGACCGATGTGCCCACCGAGGCGTTCGGGGCTGCGGCGTCGACGCCGCAGCGTCGCAGGCCGGCGTCGAGATCGGCGCCGAGATCACGGAACGATCGGCCAGCGGCGGCTGGCTGCGCCCGGACGACCAGCAAGGTGCCCGGCGCCAGCAGCGGCAACCGATCGGCGACGAGGTGTTGCAGGCGGCGACGGACCTGGTTGCGCACAGTGGCGCCACCGACCCCGCGCCCGACGACAAAACCCGCCCGCGGAGGCGAGTCAGCGGTCGCGGAGGAATCGGCGTACAGGTGGACGACCAGGAGCGGGCGTCCGCTGCGGCGACCGCGGCGGACGGCGAGAGCGAACTCCGGTCGCCGACGTAGCCGAAAGGCGACCGGCAGCACGAGGACTCCGCTCCTCCCAGGGGCGTCAGGCCGACAGTTCGGCGCGACCCTTACGGCGACGCGCCGCGAGGATCGCCCGGCCTGCGCGAGTGCGCATGCGCAGCCGGAACCCGTGCGTCTTCGCACGACGGCGGTTGTTCGGCTGAAAGGTGCGCTTGCTCACTCGGGGGCTCCAGGGATGCAGGTGTGCGGGTGTCGACCAGGTAGCTGGTCGGAACCGTCGCCTAGTAGACCCACCTACGGTACGGGCCGCGCCGAGAGGGGTCAAACCACAAGGTCTCGAGCGGGCCTGGGCCACGCTGCGGGGCACGCGCCGTGGAATCCCGATCACCTGAGTTTGTGACCTAGTCCTTGAACGGTGGCCTCGCCGACTGTTAGCGTCCCACGGCTGGGACTTCCCCTGTTGCTGCAATCGTCGCGTGCCGGTAGCACCGCCATGCACAGGCTGTGGAAAACTGTGTGGAGAAAGGGGTGTCTCGTGGAGAGGACGCCCCGGATGTCCGATTTATCGGCCGGCCAAGGATGGATCGGCGTCGTTAGTCCTGAAGGGACCCCCAGCACCCCTATGTCTTCGGCGTCCCCCCCGTCCGCCGCTTCTCCCGACCCGACGCTGGCCGACCTGTGGATCCGCTGCCTCGACCGGTTGACGGACTCCGGTGAACTCACCGTGCAGCACCGCGCCTGGCTGGCACTGACCCGGCCGTTGGCGCTGGTCGAGGACACCGCGCTGCTCGCCGCGCCCAACGAGTTCGTCAAGGACATCCTGGAGACACGGCTCCGGCCGGTGATCGCCGGTGCGCTCGCCCGCGAGCTGGACCGGGACATCCAGGTCGCGGTGACGGTCGAGGCGAGCAACAGCGACTCGGACACATTGCAGGAGCCCGAACCGGAGCCACCACCGCCGCCCGGCCCGCCCAAGGTGACGAGCCATCCGGGGACCGGCCGTGAGACCGCCGAGCGCCGGGCCGTCGAACCCGCCCGCCTCAACCCGAAGTACACGTTCGAGACGTTCGTCATCGGCGCCAGCAACCGGTTCGCCCATGCCGCCGCGGTCGCGGTCGCCGAGGCGCCGGCCAAGGCCTACAACCCGCTGTTCATCTACGGCGACTCCGGACTGGGCAAGACCCACCTGCTGCACGCGATCGGCCACTACGCGCAGCAGCCTGTTCACCGGGGTCCGGGTGCGCTACGTGAGCTCGGAGGAGTTCACCAACGACTTCATCAACTCGATCCGCGACGACAAGGCCGAAGGCTTCCGGCGCCGCTACCGCGACGTCGACGTCCTGCTCGTCGACGACATCCAGTTCCTGGAGAACAAGGAACAGACGCAGGAAGAGTTCTTCCACACGTTCAACACGCTGCACAACGCGAACAAGCAGATCGTCATCTCCAGCGACCGCGCCACCCAAGCAGCTCGTCGACGCTGGAGGACCGGCTGCGCAACCGGTTCGAGTGGGGCCTGATCACCGACGTCCAGCCGCCCGACCTGGAGACCCGGATCGCGATCCTGCGCAAGAAGGCCGCCCAGGAGCGCCTCAACTGCCCACCCGAGGTGCTCGAGTACATCGCCGAGCAAGATCGCGAGCAACATCCGCGAGCTCGAGGGCGCGCTGATCCGGGTCACCGCCTTCGCCAGCCTCAACCGGCAGAGCGTCGACCTGGCGCTGGCCGAGGTCGTGCTCAAGGACCTGATCCCCGACGCGGACGGCCCGGAGATCACCGTCGGCGACGATCATGGCGCCGACCGCGACGTACTTCGGCGCTCACCATGGACGACCTGTGCGGCTCCTCGCGCAGCCGGGTGCTGGTCACCGCCCGGCAGATCGCGATGTACCTGTGCCGCGAGCTGACCGACCTGTCGCTGCCGAAGATCGGGCAGCACTTCGGCGGCCGCGACCACACCACGGTCATGCACGCCGACCGCAAGATCCGCTCGCTGATGGCCGAGCGCCGCTCGATCTACAACCAGGTCACCGAGCTGACCAACCGGATCAAGTCGCAGGCCCGGCAGATGACCGCGCGCTGCGGGACAACCGCTGTGGATACCCTCCGTACCAGCCTGTGGCACAGTCTGGGGACAACGTGTGGACGACGCAGTCGGTGGAAGCGTCGGCGTTCGTCGCTCAGGCGCCGCCGCTACGGTCCCCACGCGTCGTCCACAGCGCCATGTGCGGCGCGACTGGCCGCACTGACCTGGCGACGATCGCCAGTTGTCCACAGTGTCCACCGCACCTGACGAAGACGAGTGCTCTAGTTTTCTGAAGTCATGACCAGAATGGCAACAGACTGGGATGAACGCGGATCTGGGGACATCCCCAGCTCTCCGCTCCGCCCACGTCCCATCGGCAGGAGGGGTCCTCGATGAAGTTCCGGGTCGAGCGCGACGTTCTCGCCGACGCCGTGGCCTGGACGGCGCGCACCCTGCCGGCCCGGCCGCCGGTGCCGGTGCTCGCCGGACTGCTGCTCGAGGCGTCACCGAGTCGGTGCTCGCGCTGTCCAGCTTCGACTACGAGGTGTCGGCGCGGGCGGGTGTCGATGCGACGGTCGCCGAGCCGGGTCGGGCGCTGGTCTCCGGCCGGCTGCTCGCCGAGATCACCCGCAGCCTGCCGGCCCAGCCGGTCGACATGGTCGACCGAGGGCTCGCGTGCCGTCTGACCTGCGGCAGCGCCCGGTTCACGCTGCCGACGCTGCCGGTCGAGGACTACCCGACGCTGCCGCAGATGCCCGGCGGCGACCGGGACCGTCGGCTCCGACGCGTTCGCCGCCGCGGTCGCCCAGGTCGCGATCGCCGCCGGCCGCGACGACACGCTGCCGGTGCTGACCGGCGTCCGGGTCGAGATCGAGGGCGACCGGCTGACCCTGGCGGCGACCGACCGCTACCGGCTCGCCGTCCGCGAGCTGCGCTGGCAGCCGGAGCAGCCGGGCATCTGCGACCGTCGCCCTGGTGCCGGCCCGCACCCTGGCCGAGACGGCGAAGTCGCTGACCTCCGGCGCCGAGGTGACGATCGCGCTCTCGCTCGGTCGGCACCGGCGAGGGCATGATCGGCTTTCCGGGGCGGCGGGCCGGGCTGCGACGCACCACGCCGGCTGCTCGACGGGCGAGTTCCCCAAGTACCGCTCGCTGTTCCCCAGCGAGCATCGCGTCGCAGCGCGAGCATCGACACGGCCGCGCTGGTCGAGGCGGTCACGCGGGTCTCGCTGGTGGCGCCGCGCAACCCGCCGGTCCGGCTGACGTTCTCCGACGGGCAGGTCGTGCTCGAGGCCGGCGGCCGGCGACGAGGCGCAGGCCTCGGAGACGGCTCGCCGGCTCGCTTCGACGGCGAGGCGCTGTCGATCGCGTTCAACCCGGCCTACCTGCTCGACGGGCTCGGCGCGCTCGACTCCGACGACGGCCGTGCGCTGGTCGTTCACCGACGCCGACGCAAGCCGGCGGTGCTGCGCACCGGCAAGTCGCGTCCGACTGGACGGCGACTACCGCTACCTGCTCATGCCGGTCCGCCTGTCCGGCTGATCGTTGAGCTCGGCGGATCGGGTCGTCCCAAGGGCTGATCGAGGAGGACAGATGAGCACCGGCTTCGAGATCGGGATCATCGGGCTCGGGCGCATGGGCGGCAACATGGCGCGAGCGGCTGCGCCGCGGCGGGCACACCGTCGTCGGCTACGACCGGGACTCCGGCGACGTCGCGACGTCGACAGCCTCGAGGCGCTGGTCGCAGGCGCTGCCCGCGCCGCGCGTGGTCTGGGTCATGGTGCCCGCCGGCGCGCCGACGCACGAGACGATCGACGCGCTGGGCGAGCTGCTCGCCGCCGGCGACGTCGTCGTCGACGGCGGCAACTCCAAGTACACCGACGACCAGCGCGCACGCCGAGGACCTCGCGACCGGCAGGGATCGGCTTCGTCGACTGCGGCGTCTCCGGCGGCGTCTGGGGCCTGGACGAACGGCTACGCGCTGATGGTCGGCGGCGACGACGCGCACGTCGCGCGCGCTCCAGCCGATCTTCGACACGCTCAAGCCGCCGGGCGACTCCGGCTTCGTGCACGCCGGCGAGGTCGGCGCCGGCCACTTCGCCAAGATGGTCCACAACGGCATCGAGTACGGCATGATGCAGGCCTACGCCGAGGGCTGGGAGCTGCTCGAGGCGGCCGACATCGTCACCGACGTGCGCGAGGTCTTCCGCTCCTGGCAGCGAGGGCACCGTCATCCGGTCCTGGCTGCTCGACCTGCTGGTGCGGGCGCTCGACGAGGACGCGCACCTCGACAAGCTGCGCGGCTACGCCGAGGACTCCGGCGAGGGCCGCTGGACGGTGGAGGCCGCGATCGACCACGCCGTGCCGCTGCCGGTCGATCACCGCGGCGCTGTTCGCCCGGTTCGCCTCCCGGCAGGACGACTCGCCGGCGATGAAGATGATCGCCGCGCTGCGCAACCAGTTCGGCGGCCACGCGGTGACGTCGGCCGCGGTCGCGAAGGGCGCGACGCTCCGACGCCGACGTCGACGGCTCGACCGTCTGAGCGTGACCGATGTACGTCCGCACCTGTCGCTGACCGACTTCCGGTCCTACCCGGCGGCCGAGCTGCCGCTCGACGCCGGCGTGACGGCGCTGGTCGGGCCCAACGGCCAGGGCAAGACCAACCTGGTCGAGGCGATCGGCTACCTCGCCACCCTGGGCAGCCACCGGGTCGCTCCGGCGACGCGCCGCTGGTGCGGCTCGGCGCCGAGCGGGCGGTCGTGCGCGGCGCGTGGTGCGCGACGGCCGGCCGACGCTGGTCGAGCTCGAGATCAACCCGGGCAAGGCCAACCGGGCCCGGATCAACCGGGCACCGGTGCCGCGGCCGCGCGAGGTGCTCGGGATGCTGCGCACCGTGCTGTTCGCGCCGGAGGACCTGGCGCTGGTCAAGGGCGATCCCGGTCGAGCGGCGCCGGTTCCTCGACGACCTGCTCGTCGCGCGCGCCCCGCGCTTCGCGGCGGTGCGCGCCGACTACGACCGGGTGCTCAAGCAGCGCAACGCGCTGCTGAAGACCGCCGGGCTGCGCCCGGCGCTCGGGCGGCGCGGACCTGCGCACGCTCGACGTGTGGGACGCCCACCTGGCGACCGCCGGCGCCGAGCTGCTCGCCGCGCGGCTCGAGCTGGTCGAGGCGCTGCGTCCGCTTGTCGACAAGGCCTACGCGTCGGTGGCCGCGGCGGCAGCGCGCCGGTCAGCCTGGAGTACAAGTCCTCGCTCGGCACGGACGTGCCGCTGGTCGCCGACCGCGACGTGCTCGTCCGCGGCGCTGCTGTCGGCGCTCTCCCGCGTGCGGCCGGACGAGCTCGACCGCGGCGTCAGCCTCGTCGGCCCGCACCGCGACGACCTGGTGCTGCGCCTCGGGCGAGCTGCCGGCCCGCGGGCTACGCGAGCCACGGCGAGTCCTGGTCGTACGCGCTGGCGCTGCGGCTCGCCTCGTACGACCTGCTCACGCGCGGACGGCGGCGAGCCGGTGCTGATCCTCGACGACGTGTTCGCCGAGCTGGACACCGACCGCCGCGAGCGGCTGGCCGAGCTCGTGGCGCGGCGCCGAGCAGGTGCTGGTCACCGCGGCGGTGCCCGGCGACGTGCCGGCAGCGCTCGCGGGTGCCCGGTTCGACGTGATGGCCGGCGAGGTCGCGCCGTGTCCGGTGAGGACTTCGGCGACCGCGACGACACCGGCGAGCCGAGCTGTCGACGCCGCCGACCGGGCCCCGGTCCGGCCGCTGTCCGGCATCGACCTGGCGAAAGCCGCGCTCGCCCAGGCCCGCGAGGACGCGCGCGCCCGCGGTCGCGCGCCAGCCCCGCGGTCGTCGCGGCGCGGCGCGCGGGGCGACCGGCCGCCCGCGCACCCCGGCGACCCCGAGCTGCTCGGCGACTCGGTGCGCCGACCTGGTCGCCGAGCGGGGCTGGGAGGCGGACGACCGCGGTCGCGAGCGTGCCCGCGCGCTGGCCGGAGATCGTCGGCGCCGACCTCGCCGAGCACTGCCGGCCGGAGACGTTCGAGGACGGCGTGCTCACCCTCGTCGCCGAGTCGACGACCTGGGCGACCGCAGCTGCGGCTGCTTCGCGGCACCCTGCAGGCGCGGCTCGACGAGCGTGGTCGGGCGTGGCACGGTCACGTCGATCGGGTGCACGGGCCGACCGTCGCCGGGCTGGCGCCACGGGCCCGCTGCGGGTCCGCGGGCCGCGGCCCGCGCGACACCTACGGCTGAGCCGCGCGACGCCGGACTGCAGAGGTCGCGGCGCCCTGACGCATCGAGCGTCGCGCAGGGGTGGGCCCGCGTAGGGGGACGTCACCCGGAGCCCCGTTCGGCGGCCAGCGTCGTCCACAGGCCCGTCAGAGTCGCCCATTCCGGCGGTCGGATACCGGTAGACTGAAGCACCATCCCCGTCAGATGGCGTGCGCCTGTCCGCGCGCAGTCGCGTGCGACCGCGCAGGCTGGCTCCGCCGTGCGGCCGGCCCGCGTAGAGGAAGCCGCAGCCTGTGACCTACGACGCTACGTCGATCACCGTCCTCGAAGGACTCGAGGCGGTCCGCAAGCGCCCCGGCATGTACATCGGCTCCACCGGTGAGCGCGGTCTGCACCACCTGGTCTACGAGGTCGTCGACAACGCGGTCGACGAGGCGCTGGCCGGCTACTGCGACACGATCACGGTGACCCTGCTCGCCGACGGCGGCGTGCGGGTCGTCGACAACGGCCGCGGCATCCCGGTCGACGAGCACCCGGTCGAGCAGCCGCCCGGCGGTCGAGGTGGTGCTGACCACGCTGCACGCCGGCGGCAAGTTCGACGGCGACGGCCTACGCCGTCTCCGGCGGTCTGCACGGCGTCGGCGTCTCGGTGGTCAACGCGCTGTCCACCCGGCTCGAGGTCGAGATCCGGCGCGACGGCTACATCTGGACCCAGGCGTACCGTCGGTCGGTGCGCCGCAAGCGACCGCTGGCCCAGGGCGGCGCCGGACCGAGGACCGGCACCACCGTCACCTTCTGGGCCGACCCGGACGATCTTCGAGACGACGACCTACTCCTTCGAGACGCTGTCCCGCCGCCTGCAGGAGATGGCGTTCCTCAACAAGGGCCTGTCGATCACCCTGCGCGACGAGCGGCTGGACCGACGTCGACGACGACGGCAACCCGCTCGAGGTCGTCTACCGCTACGACGGCGGCATCGCCGACTTCGTCCGGCACCTCAACGCCACCAAGGAAGACGTCGTCCACACGACCGTCATCGACTTCGACGCCGAGGACACCGAGCGGCGGATCTCGCTCGAGGTCGCGATGCAGTGGAACACCGGCTACTCCGAGTCGGTCTACACCTTCGCCAACACGATCAACACCCACGAGGGCGGCACCCACGAGGAGGGCTTCCGCGCGGCGCTGACGTCGGTCGTCAACAAGTACGCGCGCGACCAGAAGCTGCTCAAGGAGAAGGACGACAACCTCACCGGCGACGACATCCGCGAGGGTCTGACCGCGATCGTCTCGGTCAAGCTCGGCGAGCCGCAGTTCGAGGGCCAGACCAAGACCAAGCTGGGCAACACCGAGGCCAAGACGTTCGTGCAGAAGGTCTGCAACGAGTGGATCGCGCGACTGGTTCGAGCGCAACCCGGCGAGGCCAAGGACATCGTCACGCAAGGCGATCCAGGCGGCGACGCGCCCGGATCGCCGCGCGCAAGGCCCGCGACCTCACCCGGCGCAAGGGCCTGCTCGACCGGCGGCGGCCTGCCCGGCAAGCTGTCCGACTGCCAGTCCACCGACCCCGCGCGAGTGCGAGCTCTACGTCGTCGAGGGCGACACCGCCGGCGGCTCGGCCAAGGGCGGCCGCAACCCGCGGTTCCAGGCGATCCTGCCGATCCGCGGCAAGATCCTCAACGTCGAGAAGGCCCGCATCGACCGGGTGCTGCAGAACACCGAGGTGCAGGCGCTGATCACGCGCTCGGCACCGGCATCCACGACGAGTTCGACATCGACCAAGCTGCGCTATCACAAGATCGTGCTGATGGCCGACGCCGACGTCGACGGCCAGCACATCCGCACCCTGCTGCTCACGCTGCTGTTCCGCTTCATGCGCCCGCTGATCGAGGCCGGCCACGTCTACCTCGCCCAGCCGCCGCTGTACAAGATCAAGTGGGACCGCGCGGCGAGGACGTGGAGTACGCCTACTCCGACCGCGAGCGCGACGGGCTGATCGAGGCGGGGATCGCGGGCGGCAAGCGGAGCTGCGCCAAGGACGACGGGTGCAGCGGTTCAAGGGTCTCGGCGAGATGAACGCCACCGAGCTGTGGGACACCACGATGGACCCGGACACGCGGCTGCTCCTGCAGGTCACCCTCGACGACGCCGCGCAGGCCGACGAGCTGTTCGCGGTGCTGATGGGTGAGGACGTCGAGGCCCGGCGCTCGTTCATCCAGCGCAACGCCAAGGACGTCCGCTTCCTCGACATCTAACTCCGCACCTGTCTCGACATCAAGGCATATGACCGAGAAGGGCACCACCCCTCGTGACTGAAACTCCTCCCGACACTCACGGCCGCATCGAGCCGATCGAGCTCGAAGTCGAGATGTCCGCGCAGCTACCTCGACTACGCGATGTCGGTCATCGTCGGCCGTGCGCTGCCCGACGTGCGCGACGGCCTCAAGCCGGTGCACCGCCGCGTGCTGTACGCGATGTACGACGGCGGCTACCGGCCGGACCGCGGCTACTTCAAGTGCGCCCGCGTCGTCGGCGACGTCATGGGCAACTACCACCCGCACGGTGACAGCGCGATCTACGACACCCTGGTGCGGCTGGCCCAGCCGTGGTCGATGCGCATGCCGCTGGTCGACGGCAACGGCAACTTCGGCTCGCCGGGCAACGACCCGGCGGCCGCGATGCGGTACACCGAGTGCCAGCTCGCGCCGCTCGCCATGGAGATGCTGCGCGACATCGACGCAGGAGACCGTCGACTTCTCGCCGAACTACGACGGCCGGTCGCAGGAGCCGATCGTCCTGCCCAGCCGGTTCCCCAACCTGCTGGTCAACGGCTCCGCCGGCATCGCCGTCGGCATGGCGACCAACATCCCGCCGCACAACCTGCGCGAGGTCGCCGCCGGCGTGCAGTGGTTCCTGGAGAACCCGGAGGCGTCCGCCGAGGAGCTGCTCGAAGCGCTCATCGAGCGGGTCAAGGGCCCGGACTTCCCGACCGGCGGGCTCATCGTCGGCCGGCGCGGCATCGAGGACGCCTACCGGACCGGCCGCGGCTCGGTCATCATGCGCGCGGTCGTCGAGGTCGAGGAGGACTCCCGCGGTCGCCAGCAGCTGGTCGTCACCGAGCTGCCGTACCAGGTCAACCCCGACAACCTCGCCGCGAAGATCGCCGAGCTCGCCGACGACGGCAAGATCACCGGCATCGCCGACGTCAAGGACGAGTCCAGCGCCCGCGTGGGCCAGCGCCTGGTCATCGTGCTCAAGCGCGACGCGATCGCCAAGGTCGTGCTGAACAACCTGTACAAGCACACCCAGCTGCAGGACACGTTCGGCGTCAACATGGTCGCGCTCGTCGACGGCGTGCCGCGCACGCTGCGGCTCGACGAGTTCGTCCGGCACTACGTCGCGCACCAGGTCGAGGTCATCGTCCGGCGCACCCGGTTCCGGCTGCGCAAGGCCGAGGAGCGGGCGCACATCCTCCGCGCCCTGCTCAAGGCACTCGACGCGCTCGACGAGGTCATCGCGCTCATCCGCGCGAGCCAGACCGTCGAGGCCGCGCGCGAAGGTCTGATGAGCCTGCTCGAGATCGACGAGGTGCAGGCCAACGCGATCCTCGACATGCAGCTGCGCCGGCTGGCCGCCCTCGAGCGCCAGAGGCTCACCGACGAGTACGACGAGCTGATGGCGGAGATCGACGAGTTCAACGCGATCCTGGCCTCGGAGGCGCTGCAGCGCGAGATCATCGCGACCGAGCTGGCGGAGCTGACCGAGAAGTACGGCAACGACCGTCGGACCCGCTTCGTGCCCTTCGAGGGCGACATGAGCATCGAAGACTTCATCGCCGAAGAGGACGTCGTCGTCACCATCACGCAATGGTGGCTACGCCAAGCGAACCAAGACCGACCTCTACCGCTCGCAGCGCCGTGGCGGCAAGGGCGTGCAGGGCGCGCAGCTCAAGCAGGACGACGTGGTCGAGCACTTCTTCGTCACCACCACGCACCACTGGATCCTGTTCTTCACCAACAAGGGCCGGGTCTACCGGGCCAAGGCGCACGAGCTGCCCGAGACCATGCGCTCGGCGCGCGGGCAGCACGTCGCGAACCTGCTCGCCTTCCAGCCGGACGAGAAGATCGCCCAGGTGCTGGCGCTGCGCGACTACGAGGTCGCGCCGTACCTGGTGCTGGCCACCAAGCGCGGCCTGGTGAAGAAGACCGCGCTGACCGACTTCGACTCCAACCGCTCCGGCGGCGTCATCGCGATCAACCTGCGCGAGGACGACGAGGTGATCGCCGCCCGGCTGCTGTCCGCCGACGACGACCTGCTGCTGGTCAGCCGGAAGGCCCAGGCGATCCGGTTCCACGCGACCGACGAGGCGCTGCGACCGATGGGCCGGGCCACCTCCGGCGTCATCGGCATGCGGTTCCGCGACGGTGACGAGCTGCTGGCCGCGATGGTCGTCCGTCCTGGCGCGTTCGTGTTCACCGCCACCGACGGCGGCTACGCCAAGCGGACGCCGATCGAGGAGTACCCGGTGCACGGGCGCGGCGGCCAGGGCGTGCTCACCGCGAGGGTGACCGACGACCGCGGCGGCCTGGTCGGTGCGCTCATGGTCGACGAGACGGACGAGGTGTTCGCCATCACCTCCGGCGGCGGGGTCATCCGGACCCGGGCCGACGAGGTACGGCCGACGTCCCGCTCCACGATGGGCGTGCGCCTCATCAACCTCGCCGACGGGGACGCGGTGGTCGGGGTGACCCGCAACGCCGAGCGCGAGGCGGACATCGACGACGAGGGTGCCGAAGATGGTGCGGCCGACGTTGCCGATGCCGAGGGTGGTGTTGACGTCGTTGAGGCCTCCGAGGCGGTGACAATAGAGCCCGACAACGAGCCGTCGGACTCAGATGAGTCGTCGGGGAGTGACGGCTCGGCCACGGACGAGGGAGACGTGTGAGCACTGAGACCAGATCGTCGGGTGCCCCAGGTGGCTCGTCGGCTCGGGGTGTCACGATCGGCGGACGCCGCGGGGCCAGGCGTGCCCGCCTCGTCGTGCGGCGCATCGACCCGTGGACCGCGCTGAAGATGAGCTTCGTCGTCTCGGTGTGCCTGCTCATCGTCGGCGTCGTCGCGGCCACAATCGTGTTCTACGTGCTCGACGGCATGGGCGTGTGGGACTCGGTCAACGGGCTGGTTCGCGACATGTCCGACAGCAAGAGCTCGCTGTTGTCCAACCCCTTCACGGGGCCGCGGATGATCGGGATCACCGCGATGGTCGGCGCGATCAACGTGATCCTGTTGACCGCGCTGGCCACGCTGGGGGCCTTCCTGTACAACGTGGTCGCCGACCTGGTCGGCGGGGTCGAGCTCACCGTCGGCGAGGCCAGCTGACCTCGCCGGCGCTCCCGGCGCTCCCGGCGCTCCCGGCGCTCCCGGGTGATCAGGCGTTGGGCGGCTACCCACGCTGAGGCGGCCGCCCAGTGTGCGGGAGCGTCCAATGCCTGATCGCTGAGTGTGCGGCCGCGTGATCGACGCGCACTGCGCGAGCTGGGGCATCGAGTTGGGCGGGCCCGAGGCTGTGCGGTAACCTTCCCCGGTACGTACGGGGGCCTGTAGCTCAGTTGGTTAGAGCGCATCCCTGATAAGGATGAGGCCGGAGGTTCAAGTCCTCCCAGGCCCACTCCCGTCCGTTCGCGATCGAGCCGAGGTGATGTCCATGAAGAAGCTGCTCATGCTGATCCTCGTCGCGGTCGGCGGCTTGGCGATCTACCGACGCATGCAGGCCAGTCGTGCCGAGCAGGACCTGTGGCACGAGGCGACGACCGCGCCCGACCTGCGCTGAACCACCCCTGACCGACCGGAGCCTGGCGGGCCAGGCTCGGGGACGTAGCTCAATTGGCAGAGCACCGCCTTTGCAAGGCGGGGGTTAGGGGTTCGATTCCCCTCGTCTCCACAGTTGTCCTGTCTAGGCCCATGCCCGGACGCCTCGTAGCGACCTTGTGGTGGCTGGCGAGTGGCTCCTCAAGATCGTCGGAGCGGTGGCCGAGCAGTCGGGCGCCTCAGGTCAAGGATGGGTCAGCTGCCTTTGCAGCGACCGCAACCCCTCGTCCGTGATCTCGTCGCGGTAGAAGGTGAGCGCCCATTCCCACCGGCCATCTGACCAACGACGCTGTATCGGGGACCGGCCGAGCTCCCATTCGCCGATCTCGCCAACGGGTCGCCGGGCGAGCATGCCGACGTGGCTGTCGCCGAGGCTTGCCTGGAAGGCGCCGGTGTCGACGTCGTACTCGTGGACGGTGACACTCACGTTCATCTCCGCGCGGATGGGTAGAGCCGCGACGTTCGAGGTGAACCACTCATTGCGCCGGTGCATCGTCTGCCTCGTGGGCGGCATGCATCCGTACCTGCTCGTCATGCACGGTCCTGGCCGGACCGTCCCAGACGAACAGGTCAGGCGGAATCGGCTCACCGACGACAAACTCGATCCATTCGTCTACGGATCCGAAGCCGTCGTTGCGTTGCTGCAGGATCAGGCCTGTCTCGGCGTCCACGACGAGCTGCAGCGGAAACGGCTTGTGGTCAGGCGGTGCGAGTTCGACCGTCCACGCCGTGCGACCGAGAAATGTCGTTGCTCCGACGGGACCAGTCGGCCGGGTGAAGTCGTCGCCAGCAAAGTCGCCCAGGTCCCGGCGAGCCAACAGGTCCGTACCGGTGAATGCGTAGTGCACGGCGCGAGCAGGAGCCACGATCGGGGCCACCTGACCTTTGGTCGAACTGCCAGCAGAACTCGTCGCCGACAATGAGCTGCGGCGATCCGTCGGGGTCCTCGATCCGTACCCTGGCCCCGTCACGCCACACGCGGATCGCACGTGCCGACGCATCGTGGCTCGACGGTTCTGAGGCGGGCTCTTCACCGTCGGTCGGCGCTCGAACTCCAGCAATGACCGGAAACGGCTCGTTGCTCATGGTCGCCAAGCCGATGTGGCCACGGCTCTCATCGCGGCCGTCGTCACTGCTGATGGCGCCACGGACCGTCGGCTCTCGATCAGGGCCGACGGCCATAAGAATCAGCAGCTCCATCCACGACGGCGGTGTCACGTCGCTCATAACGGCACCGTAGCGCCGTCGAGATCGCGACGGCGCCAGGATCGCAAGCCCGCCGCGACGGTCTTTGATTCGGTGCGCACGGGTTCAGGTACTCGGTCTGCTCGCGCTCATGGAGATCAGGCGTCACGCACCGACGCGCCGTCGCTCGGAGCGTCCAGGACACCGACTGGCTGCGCATCGCCGCGTGTCGACGCGCTGGCGCAACTCGCGCCGTCGCCCGTCGTCGGCCGCCTCGAGGAGCGCGCGTCGCGAGGCGTTCGAGCGAGCCGCCTGCACTGCACCCGCAACCACCGTGAGCGTGACCTGTTGCTCGGCCGAGCTGAAAGCCTGGGTAAGCGTTCCGTCGCGCTGGTCCCAACAGACGGGAATCCGGCTTAGAGTCCCGGTATCAGCCGGTCGAGCGGAGGAAGACGATGGCAGAACGCGACACCCCCTGGCCCGTCGGAACGCCGTGCTGGGTGGACTTGATGACGAGTGACGCCGCCGCTGCGCGGACGTTCTACGAGGGCCTGTTCGGCTGGGAGCTCATGGTTGGTCCTCCGGAGGTCGGCGGATACACGATGGCTGAGATCGGCGGGCGACCCGTTGCCGGCCTCGGCGAGATGCCGGCCGACAACCCCTACCCGCCGGCGTGGTCGACCTACCTGGCGACGGAGGACGCGCGCGCCACCGGCGAGGCGATCACCACCGCCGGCGGCACGCTGCTGATCGAGCCGATGGACGTGATCGACGTGGGCGTCATGGCGATGGCGAGCGACCCCACGGGCGCGGTATTCGGCATCTGGCAGGCCCGCGCGCACACCGGCTTTCGGTTGGCCAACGTGGCCAACACGCTCACCTGGAACGAGCTCATGACGCGTGACAACGCGGCGGCGAAGGCCTTCTACGCCGCGGTGTTCGGCTACACCTACACCGAGATCGGCAACGAAGAGTTTCAGTATTCGACGATCGAGGTCGGCGGCAACACGGTCGGTGGGCTCGGGACGCTGCCCGCTGAGGTTCCCGCCGAGGTGCCGGCGCACTGGCGGGCGTACTTCGCCGTCGACGACGTCGACGAGGCGGTCACGAAGTTGACCGGGCTCGGTGGCTCCGTCCACCGTGCGGCACAGGACACGCCCTACGGCCGGATGGCCGACGTCGCCGACCCGCAGGGCGCGATGTTCTCGCTGATCAAGCCGGCGCCGCCTGCCTGACGCTGGGGCGGTCTACGACTTCGGCGACCACACGTACGGGGTCGTGGTCGTCACCGCGGTGAAGCCGAGTCGCTCCAGGATGGGCCGACTGTCGTCGGAGGCGTCCACCTGCAGGTACTCCACGCCTCGGGCGGCCGCCAGCTGGGCGCGGCGGGCCACCAGCGCCCGGTAGATCCCGCGCCCCCGCCATGCCTCGAGAGTGGAACCGCCCCACAGCCCGCCGAACTGCGTCCCCGGCTCGATCATCAGCCAGGCCGCTGCGACGATCAGGTTGTCGGACTCGGCGACAAGCACCACGGTCGGGCTCCCGTCGCGGGCGACCTGCCTGGCCAGCTCGTCGGCGAGCCAGCTCCGGTCCTCGCCCCAGACCGCCGTCTCCATGTCCGCGATCCGCCGGAGGTCGTCTCCCTCGACGACCTCGCGCAGGCGCACGCCGTCGGGCAGCTGCGGGTCCGCGGCGAGGTCGGCGGCCACGCCGATCATCACCGTCTCGGTGTCCTCAGCGACGAAACCCGCGGCCTCCAGCCGCGCCACCAGGTCCGTCGGCAGGTCGTGACCGCGGGTCTTCCATTCGACGGCCTCGCCGCGGGCGGCGAAAAAGTCGCGCTGGCGGGCGATCAGGTCGTCCAGCTCGCCGCCGCCGAGGTTGAGGTCTCGTGGCGCGCTGATGAACCCCTGGTGGAAGTGGCCGACGACGCGGACCACGGGCCCGTCCGGCTCGGCGTGCACACCGGCGGGCAGATTCGTGTGCTCCGCGGGGCGCGCCTGCTCGTCATAGGCGGCCAGCAATGCGCCGATGTCAGTCACGGTGGTCGACGGTAGTAGCCGTGCGGCGATATCGCAGCCCAAATAGTGTC
This sequence comes from uncultured Actinomycetota bacterium, assembly GCA_963703505.1. Lineage (GTDB taxonomy): Bacteria > Actinomycetota > Actinomycetes > CAVPEL01 > CAVPEL01 > CAVPEL01. The sequence continues at coordinate 234,131 of CAVPEL010000006.1, forward strand.
GCCGGTGATCACGAAAGATCACCGGGGTCAGGGCCCGTGTGAATCTTCGTGATCACGTGGCTTGCCCGGGTGCGTGGCTGGCCCGGGTAGGTGGGGCGGTCAGACCCGGTCGAGCGCGACGTGCGGTTCATCGGGCACCTCGACGGCGATGGCGTCGCCCGGTCGCACCGGACCGCCGTGGCGCACGATGCCCATGATCCCGGCCTTGCGCACGAGCCGGCCCTGGTCGTCGTGGCCGAGGACTTCCTTCAGCAGGCCGGGACGGAAGTCGTTGATCTGGAAGCACGGGTTGCGCAGGCCGGTGACCTCCACGACGGCGCTATGGCACCGAGGCGCAGGACGGTGCCGCGCGGGAGGCTGAGCAGGTCGACGCCGCGAGTGGTGATGTTCTCCCCCAGCTGGCCCGGCGCGACGGCGAAGCCTCGCGCGCCCACCTCGTCGAACAGCTCGGCGTGGATGAGGTGCACCTGGCGCAGGTTCGGCTGGCTCGGATCGGCGGCGACCCGGGACCGGTGCTGCACGGTCACGCCGGCGTGGGCGTCGCCGTCGACCCCGATCCCGGCGAGCAGCGTGATCTCGTCGACGGGCTGCTTGGAGAAGCGGTGCTGGTCGTCGCGGCTGACCGCGACGACCACGGCGGGCGTCGGTGCGGGCATGAGCGCAGTCTGCCAAAGTCGCCGCGCTAGGCACAGACTGTACCGAAGCGTCGACCGACCGAGCGGCCGCTGCGGCCGGGTGATCAGTTCGCCGCGGACCCCGCCTGCTGGAGGTAGCGCGTGTGATGGTCCGTCCACGATTGCTCCGGCGAGGCGGGCCTTGGTCGTGGGCGTCCAGCTCGGCCAGTCGACCGCATGGCCGGCCAGGGCATCGGCGAGCGCGTCGAGATGGAAATGCCATCCGGCGAGCACCACCGTCAGATACTCGTCGGGGGCCGGCGTCACGTTGACGAAGGTCAGCGCGCACTCCTCGCCGGCTTCGCGCAGCTCCCAGCGGAGCAGGCCGTGGAGGTCGGTGTCGTATTCGAGCAGCCGTGGTGGGTCGAGCCGGGTGATCTGGCCCGTGGCCGTCGCCGTGTTTCCTTCGTCGTCGGCGTTCAGCCAGACCAGTTGGATGCGGCCGCCGTCGGCCAGGTCGACCTCGACCTCGGCCAACCATCGGGTGAGCTCGGCCGGTTCGGTCAGGGCCGCCCAAACCTGATCGACCGAGTGGTCGAAGCGGCGTTCGTAGCGCAGCATGTATCCGCCGTCGTGGACGGTGACCGTGCCGACTGCCCGTTCGGGCTTCGCGCCGCGGTCAGGATTCGTCGACATGTCTGCTCCCTGTCTCCCGTGGGCGTCGAAGGTCGAGGCATCGAACATTCGTGGGCCCGCGGCCGGGAGCGAGTCACGCACGTCGAGCGCCCGCCAGGGTCTCACAGGTACATCACCGTCCGCCACGGGTAGTACCGGTTCATGAACGAGACCCTTCAGCAGTACGAACGTTCCGTCGAGGGGTTCGACCGCCGCTTCCACGCCATCGGCGCCGACCAGTGGCACCTTCGGACGCCGTGCACCGACTGGGACGTCCGGACCTTGGCGAACCACGTGCTGGTCGAGCAGCTGTGGGTGCTCCCGCTCCTCAACGGCGAGACCGTTGAGGAGGTCGGCGACCGCTACGCCGGCGACGAGCTCGGCCAGAAGCCGGCGGCGACCTGGGACGTCGTGGCGAAGGAGGCGCGGATGGGTTTCGCCGCGGTCTCCTTCGACCGCATGGTGCACCTGTCCTACGGCGACGTCCCCGTCGAGGCCTACTGCCGGGAGCTGACCACCGACCTGCTGATCCACACCTGGGACCTGGCCCGAGGCATCGGTGCGGACGACAAGCTGGATCCTGAGCTGGTCGATGTCGTGTACCGCCGCACGTTGCCGGACGTCACCCAGCTGCACGCCTCAGGGCTGTTCGATGCCCCCGTTCCAGTCCCCGACGGCGCCGACCAGCAGACCAAGCTGCTGGGGCTGTTCGGCCGCCGGGCCTGACCTGGCAGGGACCGACCCCGGGTCCCGACCGCGGTTGACGCTGACCCGGAGCGTCGGCTTTACTGAATGAGTCGAACACGTGTTCGAACAGTATCCCTACCGGACGGGATGCCGCTGGGTCGAGATTCGGTGACCGAGCGTGGAAAGAAGGCTCCGGTGGGCTGGGTGATCCGATGAGCGCGCTCGCGGCGGGCGAGTCCTCGCTAGCCGACCGGGTTCGCCTGGGTGCCGTCGCGGCATCGTCGCTCGCGCAGGCCCGGACCGGACATGTCCTACCGGTCCACTCGTCGCTGGCCGGTCTCTTTCCATCGGGTGGGCTGCGACGCGGCTCCCTGGTCGTCGTGCACGGATCCACCTCGTTGCTCATCGCCCTGCTGGCGGAGGCCTCTCGCGCCGGGTCGTGGTGCGCGGTGGTGGGGATGGCGGACTTCGGGGTGGCCGCGGCCGCCGAAGCGGGGATCGTGCCCGACCGGCTCGCCCTGGTGCCCTGGCCGCAGGGGGAGCCGGGTGTCGATGGTCGGGCACCTCAGGGCTCGTCCGGGTCGGGTGCGACCGAGGTGATCGCCGCGCTCATCGACGGGCTGGACGTCGTCGCCGTCGGGGACACCGCCATCTCACCCGCCGACCGGAGCCGGCTCCTGGCGCGCGCCCGCCAGCGCGGGTCGGTGCTCGTCTCGTGCGGCGCGCGCAGCCCATGGAGCGGTGCGGACGTCGAGCTGTCGTGCGGCGACTCCTCGTGGCGCGGCCTGGGTGCCGGTCACGGCCACCTGCAGGGACGTCGAGTGACCGTCCGCACGCGAGGTCGCGGCGCGTCGGCCCGCCCGCGCAAGGCCCACCTCCTGCTGCCGGCACCGGGGGGCGGGGTGGCGTCCGGCGAACCGGTCGTGCCCGTCTCTCCCCTCGTCCGACCGATGGTCACCTCGACGCCCGACCGGGCCTGGGCGGGCTGAGTCGTGTCGTCCCGCTCTCGCCGCTCCCCCGCCACCCGGACCATCGTGGTGTGGTGCCCGGACTGGCCGGTGGTCGCCGCGGCCGCCGCCGCCGGGATCGGTCCCGAGGTCCCGGTCGCCGTGCTGGCCGCCGGGCGCGTCGTCGTCAGCTCCGCGCTCGCCCGCGCCGAGGGTGTGCGCCGGGGGCTGCGCAAGCGGGAGGCCCAGGGCCGCTGCCCGGAACTGGTCGTGCTGAGCGCCGACAACGGCCGCGACGCCGCCCGCTTCGAACCGGTCGTCGCCGCGGTGGAGTCGCTCGCGCCGGGAGTGGAGGTGGTCCGGCCAGGCGTGATCGCCGTCCCCGCGCGGGGCCCGGTGCGCTACTTCGGCAGCGAGCCGGCCGTCGCGGAGCGATTTATCGACCAGGTCGCCGCCGAGACCGGGTTCGAGTGCCAGGTCGGTATCGCGGACGGGCTGTTCGCCGCGACGTTGGCCGCCCGCCGCTCCTTGATCGTCCCGCCCGGTCGCAGCGCCGACTTCCTCGCACCGCTCGGGATCGGCGAGCTCGACCAGCCGAGCGGCGGGAGCGGCGGAGCGTTTCCCGGCGGCCCCGGTGGGCCGGGTGGGAGCGCCCGCCGGGCCGACCAAACCGGCCGCGCCGAGCTGGTCCACCTGCTGCGAAGGCTCGGCCTTCGCACGCTGGGATCCTTCGCCGCGCTGCCGGCCCGCGACGTGCTCTCCCGGTTCTCCGCCGACGCCGCGCTCGCGCACCGGCTGGCCGCCGGGAAGGACCCGCGCCCCCCGGTGGCGCGCCAGCTCCCACCGGACCTCGCCGCCAGGATCGAGCTCGACCCACCCGTCGAGCGGGTCGACACCGCCGCCTTCGCCGCCCGCACGCTGGCCGAACGGCTGCACGAGGTGCTGACGGACCATGGCCTCGCCTGCACCCGGCTCGCCATCACCGCGTGGACCGCGAGCGGGCAGGAGCTCACCCGAACCTGGCGGCACGAGGGAGTGCTCTCCGTCGGCGACATCGCGGACCGGGTGCGCTGGCAGCTCGACGGTTGGCTCACCCACGGCGCGATCCGTTCCTCGGCCGGCTCCTCGAGTGCCGCCACCGGCCGTCCGACCGGGGGTCTCATCTGCCTGCAGCTGGCCCCCGAGGGCGTCATCGAGCACACCGGGCTCCAGCTGGGGTTGTGGGGTGGGCTGGGCGAGGCCGGGGAGCGGGCGCACCGGGCACTGGCCCGCGTCCAAGGACTGCTGGGGCCGGAGGCGGTGCTCACCCCGGTCGTCGGTGGGGGCCGGGGACCGCTCGAGCAGGCCGCCCTCGTCCCCTGGCAGGACGAGCGCCGCCCCGCCCTGCCGGTCGACCAGCCGTGGCCGGGACGGCTCCCGGCACCGTCCCCCGCCACGGTGCTGGCCCAGCCGCTGACCGCCGAGGTGTCCGACGCGACGGGCCGACCGGTTGGCGTCACCGGCCGGCACCAGGTGAGCGCGCCGCCGACCCAGGTCCGCGTCGACGGTCGAGGCCCAGCCCAGCCGGTGCTCGCCTGGGCGGGCCCCTGGTCGTACGACGAGCGCTGGTGGGACCCGGCGCACCACCGCCGGCGGGTCCGGTTCCAGATGGTGGTGCGCGACGGGACGGCATTGCTGATGGCCGTGGAGTCCGGACGCTGGTCCGTGGAGGCGATCTATGACTGAGCCGACCCCGGGAGGCACCTGATGGGTTTCGGCAACCCGCCGCTGCCGTGGTCGGAGATGGAGCGGGTGCTGTCCGGCCGCCGGCCGAAGCCGGAGGGCGACGGCGGCGACAGCCCCGCCTGGAGCCGCAAGCGCGGCGCGTACGTGCCGCCCGCCGGCGCGCGGCCTGGCGCGCGGGACGGTGCGCGTGGACAAGCCGTGCCGTACGCCGAGCTGCACTGCCACTCGAACTTCAGCTTCCTCGACGGGGCCAGCCAGCCGGAGGCGCTGGTCGAGGAGGCGGCCCGGCTCGGCCTGGAGGCCCTCGCGATCACTGACCACGACGGGATGTATGGCGTGGTGCGCTTCGCCGAGGCGGCCCGCGCGATCGGGGTCTCCACGGTGTTCGGCGCCGAGCTCAGCCTCGGGCTGCCCGGCCCGGGTAACGGCGTCGCCGACCCCGGCGGTGACCACCTGCTCGTGCTCGCCCGCGACGTCGAGGGGTACCGCCGACTGTGCCGCGCCATCTCGACCGGCCAGATGGCCGGAGAGAAGGGCGCCCCGGTGTACGACCTGGAGGAGGTGGCGGCTGGCGCAGGCGGGCACTGGCTGGTGCTCACCGGTTGCCGCAAGGGGGCGGTCCGCCGCACGCTCGGCCCACCACCGTGGGACCCGGTCGGTGCGGCGAGGGAGCTGGACCGGCTGGTCGCCCTGTTCGGCCCGGGCAACGTCGCGGTCGAGCTCACCGACACCGGCGCCCCCACCGACAGCGCCCGCGTCGACGTGCTCGCCGAGCTCGCGGCCACGGCCGGACTACCGACCGTGGCGACCAGCAACGTCCACTACGCGACGCCGTCGGCGAGCCGGCTCGCCGCGGCGCTGGCCGCGGTCCGGGCCCGGCGCAGCCTGGACGACATGGACGGCTGGCTGCCGGCCGGCGCCACCGCGCACCTGCGGTCCGGCGAGGAGATGGCGGCGGTCTTCGCCCGCTATCCGGACGCGGTGGCCCGCGCCGCCGCCTACGGCCGGGAGTGCGCCTTCGACCTGGCCCTGGTCGCGCCCAAGCTGCCGCCGTGCCCGGTGCCGCCGGGGCACACCGAGGACAGCTGGCTGCGCCACCTCACCTACGAAGGAGCCCGGGTGCGGTACGGGCCGCCGGAGCGGGAGACGGTCCCCGGGGCCTACGCACAGATCGACCGGGAGCTGGAGATCATCTCCACGCTCGCCTTCCCCGGGTACTTCCTCATCGTCCACGACATCGTGGAGTTCTGCCGCCGCAGCGACATCCTGTGCCAGGGTCGGGGCTCGGCGGCCAACTCCGCGGTCTGTTACGCACTCGGCATCACCAGCGTCGACGCCGTCGCCTACGGCCTGCTCTTCGAGCGGTTCCTCGCCGCCGAGCGGGACGGTCCGCCGGACATCGACCTGGACATCGAGTCCGACCGGCGGGAGGAGGCCATCCAGTACGTCTACGCCCGCTACTCCCGCGAGTGCGCGGCGCAGGTCGCCAACGTCATCACCTACCGTCCCCGCTCGGCGGTCCGCGACATGGCCAAGGCGCTCGGCCACTCCACCGGTCAGCAGGACGCCTGGAGCAAGCAGATCGAGCGCGGCGGCGCGCTCGCCGGTGGCGACCACGACATCCCCGCCCCGGTGCTGGCGCTGGCCGAGCAGCTGCGGGGTTTCCCCCGGCACCTGGGCATCCACTCCGGCGGCATGGTGATCTGCGACCGGCCGGTGGTGGAGGTCGTCCCGGTGGAGTGGGGGCGGATGGCCGACCGCAGCGTGCTGCAGTGGGACAAGGACGACTGCGCGGCGGTGGGCCTGGTCAAGTTCGACCTGCTGGGGCTCGGGATGCTCTCCGCGCTGCACCGCGCCTTCGACCTGATCCGGGACCACTACGACCGGCCGCTCGACCTGTGGTCGGTGCCCAAGGAGGACCCGGCGGTCTACGACATGCTCTGCGCCGCCGACTCCATCGGGGTGTTCCAGGTGGAGAGCCGCGCGCAGATCGCCACGCTGCCGCGGCTGAAGCCCCGGGTGTTCTACGACCTGGTGGTGGAGGTGGCGCTGATCCGCCCCGGCCCGATCCAGGGCGGGTCGGTGCACCCCTACATCCGGCGCAAGAACGGCCAGGAACCGGTGCCCGTGCTGCACCCGCTGCTGGAGCGGTCGCTGCGCAAGACGCTCGGCGTCCCGCTGTTCCAGGAACAGCTCATGCAGATGGCCATCGACGTCGCCGGGTTCACCCCGGCCGAGTCCGACCAGCTGCGTCGGGCCATGGGGTCGAACCGCTCCGATGAGCGGATGCGCCGGCTGAAGGACCGGCTGTACTCCGGGATGGCCGCCAACCAGATCACCGGCGCCCTGGCGGACGAGATCTACGAGAAGCTGGTGGCCTTCGCCAACTACGGGTTCCCGGAGAGCCACGCGGTCAGCTTCGCGCTGCTGGTGTACGCCAGCTCGTGGATCAAGCGGTACTACCCGGGGGCGTTCCTGGTGGCGCTGCTGAACTCCCAGCCGATGGGTTTCTACTCCCCGCAGTCGCTGGTGGCCGACGCCCGGCGGCACGGGGTCGTCGTCCGCGGCCCGGACATCAACGCCAGCGGCGCGGACGCCCGCCTCGAGCGGGCTCCGGGGTCTTCCGAGGAACTGGTCGTCCCAGCGACCAAAACCTCGGAAGACCCAGGGTTCTCGGAATCCACATGGGCGGTGCGGATCGGCCTGGACTCGGTGCGCACCATCGGCGCCGACCTGGCCGCCGCCATCGAGGCCGAACGCGACGCGGGCGGCCCGTACGCCGACATGGCCGACCTGACCGGCCGGGTCGGGCTGTCCGCCGCCCAGGCTGAGGCGCTGGCCACCGCCGGGGCGTTCGACTGCTTCGACCTCAGCCGCCGGGAGGCGCTGTGGGCGGCTGGTGCCGTCGCCGGTGAGCGGCCCGGCCGGCTCGCCGGCACCTCGGTCGGCGCGCACGCCCCGATGCTGCCGGGCATGTCCCCCGTCGAGCAGACGTTGGCCGACCTGTGGGCGACCGGCATCTCCCCGAACAGCCACCCCGCCGAGCACGCCCGCGCCGAGCTCGCGGCCGCCGGGGTGCTGGCGGTCACCGGGCTCGATGCCATCACCCCCGGCACGCGCGTACGCGTCGGCGGCCTGGTCACCCACCGGCAGCGCCCGTCGACCGCGGGCGGGGTGACGTTCCTCAACCTCGAGGACGAGACCGGCTCGCTCAACGTGGTCTGCTCGCCGGGCATGTGGGCGCGCTACCGCCGGGTCGGCCGGTCCTCGGCGGCCCTGGTCGTCCGCGGCAGGCTCGAGCGCGCGGAGGGGGTGACCACCTTGCTCGCGGACCGGCTGGAACCCCTCGCGCTGGGCGTCGCCAGCAGCTCGCGGGACTTCCAGTGAGCGGCACGGATCAACCTCGGGCCGCCGTGCGAAGATGGTTGGACGACCCCGAATCCCCAAGGAGGGCCGGCCACGTGGCTGAGGAACTGTACGCGACGCTGCACACGACGATGGGCGACATCGAGGTGCGGCTCTTCCCGAACCACGCCCCGAAGACGGTGCGCAACTTCGTGGAGCTTGCTGAGGGCACCCGGGAGTGGACCAACCCGAACACGGGCGAGAAGACCACCGAGAAGCTCTACGACGGCACGGTCTTCCACCGCGTCATCCCCAACTTCATGATCCAGGGCGGCGACCCGCTCGGCAGTGGCCGCGGCGGCCCCGGCTACAACTTCGCCGACGAGCCGCACCCGGACCTCACGTTCGAGCGGTCCTACCTGTTGGCGATGGCCAACGCCGGCCCGAACACCAACGGCTCGCAGTTCTTCATCACCGTCGCGCCGACGACGTGGCTGAACTTCAAGCACACGATCTTCGGCGAGGTCAGCGTCGGTGAGGAGATCGTCGACGCGATCGCCGCCGCACCGACCGGCGCCCAGGACCGGCCGGCGACCGACATCGTCATCACCTCGGTAGACATCGACCGGCGTGAGGGCTGACCGGCCGGTCATGAGATCTCTCCGATGAGCCAAGGACTGTCCGGTCCGCCGGAGTCACCGGTCGGCGGACCGCCGACCGGGGTGCCTACCTGTTACCGGCACCCCGGTCGGGAGACCTACATCCGGTGCACCCGGTGCAACCGGTCGATCTGCCCGGAGTGCATGACGAGCGCCTCCGTCGGCTTTCAGTGCCCGGAGTGCGTCAGCCAGGGCCGTCGTTCCCAGCCGACGCCGCGGACCGCAACCGGTGGCACGCTGCACGGCTACGCGGGCCGGGTCACGAACATCCTCATCGCGATCAACGTCGTCGTCTATGTGATCAGCATGTCGGTGCCGGGCTTCACCGAGCGGTTCGGCCTGATCGGGCAGGCGTTGCCGTTCAGTGGGGCGAACCACCTGATCGGCGTCGCCGACGGCCAGTCCTACCGCCTGTTCACGTCGATGTTCCTGCACGCGTCGTTGCTGCACATCGGCTTCAACATGTGGGCGCTGTACGTGGTCGGCCGCGAGCTCGAGGCGGTGCTGGGCCGGTCGCGTTACATCGCGCTGTACGTGCTGTCGGGTCTGGGCGGGTCGGCGCTGGCCTACCTGCTGTCGCCGGCGAACGTGGTCACGGTCGGTGCCTCGGGGGCCATCTTCGGCCTGTTCTCGGCGATGTTCGTGGTCGGCCGCCGGCTGCGGGCCGATGTGCGCGGCATCGCCGCCGTCATCGGGGTGAACCTGGCCATCACCTTCGCATTCCGCACGGAGATCAGCTGGCAGGCGCACGTCGGCGGCCTGGTGGTCGGCGCCGTGATGGCCGCCGCCTACGCCTACGCACCGCGGAACTCGCGCGTGGCCGTGCAGGTGGCCGTCGGGGCTGTCATCGTCGCCGCGATCGTCGGTGTCGTCATGTTTCGCACCGCCCAGCTCACCGGCATGGCGTGAGGACAACGCCTCAAGTGGTTAGGCGTGCTGCCGATGGGAAGGTTGTCCCCACTGTGGACAACTCCTGTGGAGTAACTACACAGGTGTAGTTAGGCATGCACCCGGGCTTCAGAAACCCGAATGCGCACCGGGTGCACCCGATGGGACCCTCGGAGCCATGGTCTCCGTCCACTTGCTCCCCGCGTTCCTGCTGACCGTCGTGTTGATCGCGGCCTCGCCGGGGCCGGCGATGGCGTTGATCATCCGGCGGGCCGCCCTGCACGGGACACGGACCGCCGTCCCCGTCGTCCTCGGCGTCGAGTTCGGGCTCTACGTGTGGGCAATCCTCGCCGGAGCCGGGTTCGCCGCCTTCGTCGCAGCGTCCGAGGTCGCGTACACGGTGCTGCGGATCGGCGGGGCCGTCGTGCTGACGGTCCTCGGCGTGCTGGCCTGGCGCGCGGCGCTCAGCCATCGTGGGCACGAGGGGACGTTGGTGCCGGCAAGCGGCCGGTCCTGGCGCGGCGGGTTCGCGCAGGGCGCGCTGACCAACCTCGCCAACCCCAAGGCGGCGGTGTTCATGTTCGCCTTCTACCCGCAGTTCATCCCGGCCGGGCAGCCGGCGCTGCCCTCGGCGATGCTGCTCGGGCTCATCCAGATCGCGATCGAGGCGACGCTCTACCTCAGCCTCGCCGCCGGGGTCGCCCGGGCGGGCGCCTGGTTCAGCCGGGGCACGATTCGTCGTCGCTTCGAGGCCGCCAGCGGCACGGTGCTCATCGGGCTCGCGGCGAAGGTGGCGCTCACCTCGCGGTGAGTTCGGCAGCAAGATGAGGTGGTGTGGACAAATCCGGCCCCCTTGTGGCCGCGTCGGGATGAGGCTCAAGATCGGGACGTTGGCGGATGCCAGCAGAAGGGGTACTGGATGTGATCCTCCCGAAAGACCGCGACCCTCGTTTCGTGACGATCCGCCGGGGTGGGACCCTCACCGATTCGGATCACCAACTCCTGGCCTTGTGGGCCGCATCGTGCGCTGAGCACGTACTCAACCTGTTCGAGTCGACTCGGCCTGGTGACCCGCGACCGCGTCAGGCGATCGAGCAGGTCCGTGCCTGGGTTCGTGGCGAGATCACGATGTCCCAGGCTCGCACCGCGGGCGGACATGCAATGGGTGCGGCCAGAGACCTGAGTGGGGCAGCACGACATGCCGCGTACGCTGCCGGCCAGGCGGCGGTCGTCGCGCACGTCGCCGCGCACGAGCTCGGTGCGGCCGCCTACGCGATCAAGGCCGCACGTGTTGCCGCGCCGGAAGGAGAGGACGAGAGCGCAGGGCGACGCGAGTCCAGGTGGCAGCGCGACCATCTCCCGGGGGCGATTCGCGAGCTCGTGCTCGACGACCAGCGCTTGCGGAACGACATCTGCTGGTTGGTATTCGACTGCTGAGAGCGGTCGGGGCCTCACACCCCGCTTATCGATCACCCGAGACGGTCGTCATGACCTGGTACAGGATGTGGTCCTGCCACCGACCGTCGATGTTGAGGTATTCCGGAGCCAGCCCGAAGCGGACGAACCCGTTGCGCTCTAGCACCCGCTGGGAGGCGACGTTGTGCACCAACGTCTCTGCCTGGACCCGGTGCAGGCCCAGCTACTCGAAGGCCACCCGTCCGTCCCGTCGAGGATGACGTGCGGAAGGGTCGTGCCCTGCGCGTGCCCAGCACCCGCCCACGATCGCGGGTCAGTCCTCGTGCAGCCACGGGGTGAAGCAGACGCCGACGAGCAGGCCGTCGGCGGTCTGCAGGCGGGCGATCGTCTGGTTCCACGGCTCGGTCCGGGCCGGATGCAGAAGCTGGTAGCCCTTCGCTTCCAGCTCCTGGGCCGCGGCCGCCACGTCGTCGACCTCGAACTCGACGCAGGCGTGGGGCACCGGGTGGGAGTCCGGCCACGCGTCAAGGCCGAAGCATGCCTGTGCCGCCTCGCTCAGCGGCCACACGCCGAAGTGCTTAGCGCCGGCGATCTTCTCGGAGTAGACGTACTCGTCGCCACCGCCGGCCGGGGGCCGCAGTGGCAGCCCCAGCGTGTCCACGAACAGACGCCGGTCCTCCGCTGGCTCGGCGCTGACGACCGAGAAGCTAGCGATGAACCGGACGTCCAAGGCCTAGTGCCACTTGGTGGAGAGGCCGAACCCGCCGAGGATGAAGCCGATACCGACGGCGACGTTCCAGTTGCCGAGCTCGCGCATGCCCCAGATGTCACCGTTGGTGATGTAGAAGACCACGAGCCACGCGACGCCCAGGAGGAACAGGCCGAGCATCGTGGGCGCGAGCCACGGCGGGCTGACCTGCTTCTTGGCGGACCGCTTGGGCGGCGGGGTGTACGCCGTCGTCTTACGGACCTTGGACTTCGGCACGAGCGTCTCCTGACACGGGTGGGTGCAGCGCTTAAGTCCACCGCAGGAACGCCCGGGCGTGGACCTCCGTTAGCGTAGTCGGCAGCGCCCGCTGCGGCCAGGTCGGGCCGCGCTGCGTTGATCAGGCGCGGCCGGAGGGAGGAGTGCGTTCACGTGCACCTGACGTCACGCCTGCGCGCGTTGCGTGAACGCACGAGCCGTCCCCCCAAGTCTCGGCCCCTGTACTGGCGGCTGCTCGTGCCGGTGGTGTTTGGTGCCGCCGGCATGCTGTTCGTGACGAGCGCGGCCACCGCCAGGGGCACCGATCTGCGTGCCGACGGGCGTTCTGACCTGAGCGACCTCATTCGGCGGCAGCAGCACTCGCTGCAGGAGCAGAGCCGACAGCTGACCGCGCTGCAGCAGCAGGTGCTCCGGGAGACGGCCGGTGAAGCGTCCCGGGACGGCCGCGTCGCCGGGGCGCAGGCGGCCGCGGACGCCCTCGCCGGACCGGCCGGCCTGCAGGAGGTCACCGGTCCCGGGATCACGGTCACCCTGAACGACGCGCCGCGGCCCGCGGACGGCATGACGCCCACCGGGGTGCCCCCGGACTACCTGGTCGTGCACCAGCAGGACGTCCAGGCGGTCGTCAACGCACTGTGGGCGGGCGGCGCCGAGGCGCTGCAGCTGATGGACCAGCGGGTGATCTCCACGAGCGCCGTCCGCTGCGTCGGCAACACGCTGATCCTGCAGGGTGTCGTCTACTCACCGCCCTATGTCATCACCGCGATCGGCGACCCGGACTCCTTGAAGAAGGCACTCGATGTGTCTCCGACGGTGCAGATCTACAAGGAATACGTCGACGCCTACGATCTCGGTTACACGGTGAAGACACCGTCAACGATCGTCATTCCGGCCTACCAAGGTTCGCTGGGTCTCAAGCTGGCGCGGGTGCCCAGCTCATGAGTGACGTGTGCACGGGGAGAGGTCGTCGGTGAGCGTCACGCGGACCATCACGCGTGCCCTCGGCGAGCTCCTGGTCACCCTCGGTGTCGTCATCTTGCTGTTCTGCGGCTACGAGCTGTGGTTCACCGGCATCTACACGGCCAATCAGCAGACCCACCTCTCTCACCAGCTGCAGGACTCCTGGGACCCCCCGACGGTCGTGAGCCCGACGCCGAGCGCGACCGCCACCCCGGACGTGACCGTCCCCGAGGTCCCACTGGGGTCCGGCTTCGCGATCATGAGGATCCCCGCGCTGGGGCGGGACTACCACAAGGTGGTCGTCGAAGGGGTCGCCGTCGCGGACCTGAAGAAGGGACCCGGCCACTACCCGGGCACCGCGATGCCGGGGCAGATCGGCAACTTCGTCGTCTCCGGTCACCGCACCACGTACGGGGCGCCGTTCAACCGGCTGGACGAGCTGAAACCCGGCGACGCGATCGTGGTGGAGACCAAAGACACCTGGTACACCTACCGGGTGACCGAGCTGAGCGTGGTGCAGCCGGACGCGATCGAGGTGACGTATCCCGTCCCCGACAAACCCGGGGCGAAGGCGGACAAGGCGGTGCTCACGCTGACCACCTGCAACCCCAAGTACTCGGCGAAGACCAGGTTGATCGTGTTCGCGGACCTGACCGACACCACGCCCAAGGCCGACGGGCCGCCGGCCGCGCTGACGGGGACGTGAGCGATGTACGGATGGATCTGGCGCAGGCTCCCCGGCGGCACGCCCTGGAAGCTGTTCGGCGCGACCGTGCTGGTCCTGGGCGTGCTCGCCCTGCTGTTCTTCGTCGTCTTCCCGTGGGTCGAGCCGCGGCTGCCGTTCAACGAGGTGACCGTCGACAGTCCGGGCGCCGCTGGGGCGGTGGGCCCGTGACGCGCATCCTCGTCGTCGACAACTACGACAGCTTCGTCTACAACCTGGTGCAGTACCTCGGCCAGCTCGGCGCGACAGTGCGTCGTGCGCCGCAACGACGAGGTCACCGTGGCCGAGGCGCTGGCGGACGGCTTCGACGGCGTGCTGCTGAGTCCGGGGCCCGGAACGCCCGAGGACGCCGGGGTGTGCCTGGACATGGTGCGCGGCGTGGGCGGCGAAGCTGCCGCTGCTGGGTGTGTGCCTCGGCCAGCAGGCGATGGCGGTGGCGTACGGCGGTGTGGTGAGCCGGGCACCCGAGCTGCTGCACGGCGGACCAGCGAGGTGCACCACGACGGCAGCGGGATCCTCGCCGGGTTGCCCGACCCGTTCACGGCGACCCGCTACCACTCCCTCGCGGTGGAGGAGGCGTCGCTGCCGGCCGAGTGGATCGTGACCGCGCGCACCGCCTCCGGGGTGGTGATGGCGATGCGCCACCGCGACCTGGACGTCGAGGGCGTCCAGTTCCACCCCGAGTCGATCCTCACCCAGGGCGGCCACCTCATGCTCGCGAACTGGCTGGTGCGTTGCGGGTCGACCGACGCGATGGAGCGGCTCGCCGTCGGTGGTCGCGCCGCTCTAGCGCGGTACCGCTACGGGCTGGAGGTCGACGGGGACGTCGTCGGCGACGCGGTGCGTCGGCGGCGGGCGTTGTCGGGGGCGCGGTCGGCGTCTCGGTGGTGGTTGGCGTGGTGGTCGGCGTCGGTGGTCGGCGACGGCGCGACCGCCACGACCAGGCTGATCGTGCTGCCGGCGGGCGCGGAACCCAGCGGGGTCTGGTCGAGCACCGTTCCGGGCGTGCGCGTCGCTGGCCCGCGGATTGGTGCTCACCGTGAAGCCCAGCTGTTCGAGCTGCGCCTGGGCCACCGACAGCTGAAGGTTGCGGACGTCGGGCACGCGTGGTCTTGCCGTTGGCGATCACCAGGTTGACCGTGGAGCCCTTGTCCACCGACGTACCTTCGGCCGGGTTGGACGACAGCACGGTGCCGACCGGCTGGTCGGATTCCTGCGGCGTCGTGGTCCCGAACTCCAGCCCGACCGCCTTGAGCTCGTTGATGGCATCGCGTCAGGGTCGTGCCGGCCAGCAGCGGCACGTCGACCTTCGTCAGGCCCTTGGCGACGGTCAGCGTCACCGTCTTGCCCTTGGTGTACCGGGTTCCGGCGGGCGGGGTCTGGTCGATGACTTCACCAGGCCGGCTTGTCGCTGGTCACCTCGCTGGCTCGGCGCCGACCACGAAGCCCTGGCCCTCGCAGGATCGTCGTCGCCTCGGCGAGCTGCAGGCCGACGACGTTCTTCACCGCCACCTGCTCGGACTTCTTGCCGAGCAGGCTGCTGCCGAACAGCGCGATGAGCACGACGACCGCGATGACGGCGACGCCCAGCAGCGTGTAGACCAGCCCCCGCCCGCCGCGGCGCGCCTCGACGGCGGCGTCGCGGTCGGCACGGGCGCCATGACCGTGGTGGCGTCGTGCATGATCGGCGTCGCCTCGACCGGCTGGCCGGCGAGCGCCCGCTGGATGTCCCCGCGCATCTGCGCCGCGCTCTGGTAGCGGTTCGCCGGGTTCTTGGCCATCGCCTTCAGCACGATCGCGTCGACGGCCGGGCTGATGTCGGGGTTCAGTCGCGACGGCGCGATCGGGTTCTCCCGCACGTGCTGGTAGGCCACCGCCACGGGCGAGTCGCCGGTGAACGGCGGGGTTCCGGTGAGCAGCTCGTACAGCAGGCAGCCGATGGAGTAGACGTCGCTGCGCGGGTCGACGTGCTCGCCGCGGGCCTGCTCGGGCGACAGGTACTGCGCGGTGCCGATGACCGCGGACGTCTGGGTCATCGTGGACGGTGTCGACGTCGGCCGAGCGGGCGATGCCGAAGTCCATGACCTTGACGTCGCCGGTCCGGGTGAGCATCACGTTGCCCGGCTTGATGTCGCGGTGCACGATGCCGTTGCGGTGGCTGTAGTCCAGGGCGGCGAGCACCTCGGCGGTGATCTCCAGCGCCCGGTGCGGCATGCAGCAGCCGGTCGGTCTGCAGCACGTCGCGCAGCGTGCGGCCGTCGACGTACTCCATGACGATGTAGGGCACGTGGACGCCGTCGAGCTGGCTCTCGCCGGTGTCGTAGACCGCGACGATCGGCAGGGTGGTTGATCGCCGCGGCGGACTGGGCCTCGCGGCGGAAGCGGGCCTGGAACGACGGATCGCGGGCGAGGTCGGCGCGCAGCGTCTTGACGGCGACGTCGCGGCCGAGGCGGATGTCGCGCCCGCGGTGGACTTCGGCCATGCCGCCGTAGCCGAGCACCGCGCCCAGCTCGTAGCGGTCGCCGAGCCGTCGGGGCTCAGTCATGCGTCACACCTCTTCGGTTGGAAACGTCAACACCTTGGGCTGCACGGTACCGGGTCATGGCTCACGATCCTCCCGAAATCGCCTTGCATCACCGCGCTGGCGATCGGCGCGGCGATCTCGCCGCCGGTGGCGTCGTTGTTGCCGCCGCCGTTCTCGACCAGGACCGCGACGGCGACCTTCGCCTGCGCGGCCGGGGCGAAGGCGATGAACCAGGCGTGCGGGTGCCGCGCCGGGCGCGTTCTGCGCGGTGCCGGTCTTGCCGGCCACCTGGACGCCGGGGATCTGCGCGGCGCGTGCCCGGTGCCGTCGTTGACGACGCTGACCATCATCTGGGTGAGCTGCGGCGGCGACCTGCGGGCGTCACCGCCTGGCGCAGCTCGCTCGGCTTGGTCTCGTCGAGGACCGCGAGGTCGGGGCCGAGCAGCTGCTCGACCAGGTAGGGCTTCATCATCGACGCCCTGGTTGGCGATCGCGGCGGCGACCATCGCCATCTGCAGCGGGCGTCGCGCGCACGTCGAACTGGCCGATCGCCGACTGGATGGTGCTCGGCGGCGTTCAGGTTCGATCGGGAACACGCTGGTGGCCGACTTCATCGGGATGGTGAACGGTCGCGTCGAAGCCGAACGCCTCGGCCTGGCTGCGCAGCGCGTCCTGGCCGAGGGTCAGCCCGAGCTGCGCCGAACGCGGTGTTGCAGGAGATCGCAACGCGTCGATGAGGGTGGCCGTCGTGCCGTTGCCGCAGCTCTCGCCGCGCGAAGTTCTGCAGGACGCTTGGTCGACTGCGGCAGCGGCAGCGTGTCGGGCGCCGGGATCACGGTCTGCGGGGTGTCACCGGCGGTCGAGCGCGGCCGCGGCGGTGATGACCTTGAACGTCGAGCCGGGCGGGTAGGTCTGCTGCAGCGCCCGGTTCGAGCATCGGGTTGGCCGGGTCGGCGAGCAGCTTCTTCCAGTCGGCGGTGATCGTCGCCTGGTGCTGTGCGAGGACAGCACGATCGGGTCGTACGACGGGCGAGCTGACCAGCGCGAGGATCGCGCCGGTGGACGGGTCGATCGCGACGACCGCGCCCTTGCGACCGGCCAGCGCCGTCGTAGGCCGCCTGCTGCGCCTCCGGGTCGAGGGTGAGCACGACGTTGCCGCCCTGCGGGCGTGCGGCCGGTGATGAGGTTGGCGCAGCTGCGGCACGACGAACAGCCGGTCGTCGTTGCCGGACAGGATCGAGTTCTCGGCGCTCTCGATGCCGGTCAGCGCCGTAGACGAGGGAGTAGAAGCCGGTGACCGGGGCGTAGACGTCGGCGCCGCGGGTAGGTGCGCAGGTACTTCAGCGGTCGGTGGTCGGGACCGACTTGGCGATCGCGGCGCCGTCGACGACGATGTCGCCGCGCTTGCGGTCGTACTGCTGACAGCAGGACGCGCGTGTTGCCGGGCTTGTCGCGCAGCGTCTTCGCCTGCGCCGACCTGCACGTACGTTGCGTTGACCAGCAGCAGCGGCGAACAGCAGCAGGCAGGCGACGGCGACGCGGCGCAGCGGCGCGTTCACCGCCGCACCACCTGGGTCAGCGCGTCGTCGGGCGTCGGCGTCGGTGGCGGCGCGGGCCGGCGCGCCGGCGTCGCTGACCCGCACCAGCAGCGCGATGCATCACCCAGTTGGCGACCAGCGACGAGCCGCCGTAGGACAGGAACGGCGTCGTCATGCCGGTCAGCGGGATGAGCCGCATGACGCCGCCGACGACGACGAAGACCTGCAGCGCGAGGCAGAACGCGAGCCCGGCGGCGAGCAGCTTGCCGAAGGAGTCGCGCACCGACAGCGCCGTGCGCAGGCCGCGCGAGCACGATGAGCGACGTAGACGAGCAGGATCGCCATCAGGCCGGTCAGGCCCGAGCTCCTCGCCGACGGTGGCGATGATGAAGTCGCTCTTGGCGAACGGCACGAGGTCGGGTCGGCCCTCGCCGAGTCCGGTGCCGAGGATCCCGCCGGTCGCGAACCCGAACAGCGCCTGCACCAGCTGGTAGCCCTGGCCGTGAGGCGTGGTCGAACGGGTGCAGCCAGATGTCGAAGCGCTCGCGGACGTGCGCGAACAGGTGGTAGGCGACGAACGTCCCGCCGGCGAAGAGCAGCAGGCCGATGAACAGCCAGGAGCGGCGCTCGGTGGCGATGTAGAGCATCACGATGAAGATGCCGAAGAACAGCAGCGACGTGCCGAGGTCGCGGCCGCGCACCAGGACGGCGACGCTGACCAGCCAGGCGACGAGGACCGGCCCGAGGTCGCGGCCGCGCGGCAGGTCGATGCCGAGGACCCGGCGGCTGGCCAGGGCGAGCACGTCGCGCTTGGCGACGAGGAAGCCGGCGAAGAAGATGACGAGCAGGATCTTGGCGAACTCCCCGGGCTGGATGGAGAACCCGCCGAACCGGATCCAGTTGCGGGCGCCGTTGACCATCGCTGAACCGGGCCGGCAGCACGCGACGGGATCGCGAGCAGGACCAGGCCGGCGAACATCGCGGTGTAGGTGTAGCGCTGCAGCTTGCGGTGGTCGCGGACCACGAGCAGCACGGCGATGAACAACGACGATGCCGATCACGGTCCAGGCGAGCTGGAGGGTGGCGTCGGCCCGGGCGTGCGGCCCACCCTGTCGCGCGCGGCGAGGTCGAGCCGGTGGATGAGGACGAGCCCGAGACCGTTGAGCAGGGCCGCGCACGGCAGCAGCAGCGGATCGGCGTACGGCGCGAGCTTGCGGACGGCGAGGTGGGCGGCCGCGACCATCGCGGCGAGACCGCCCGCGTAGGGCAGGATCTCGGACGGCACGCGCTTGGAGTGCGCGAGCCCGACGGCGATGTAGGCGGCGACGCGAGATGCCGACCGCGAACAGCAGCATGCCCGAGCTCGACCTCGCGCCGGGTGCGTTGGCGGGGCGGCTTGGCTGCCGGGCGGAGCCACGGAGGTGGCGGTCATGGCGTGCTCGCGGGCGGTGAGCGTGGCGCCGGGCGCCGGCGACGGGCTGGCGGGGGGCTTTCGGTGGTCGTGGCGAACGGCGGCGGGGCCGCTGCCGAGCCGGATGGCCTCGGTGCGCAGCCGCTCGACGATCCGGCGCGCGTCCGCGAGGTCGCCGGCGCTGATGTGCGTCTCGACCTTGTCCCGCTCGAACGGCGGGCAGCGAGGCCACCGCGATGCCGGTCCGTCCTCGACCGAGGAGAAGCTCGATGCCGGCGACCGATCCGCTGATGCCGCGGTAGATCGACCACGGTGCCGTCGTCGGCGCCGACGTAGAACTGGCGCTGCGCGTACCACCAGGTGCCGCCGAGCAGGGCACCGGCGAGCAGGGCGAGGATCACGATGACCGCGCCACGCCGCGTCGGCGCGCGTCAGCGGCGCGCGACGGTGGCTCGTCGGTGGTGCGCCGCCGCGTCCGGCGACCGTATGGGCGCACCGCGCCACCGGTCGGCCTCGAGCCGCCGATCACCGGTGCCAGCCGCAGTGTGCCTCGACGACGTCGGCGACGATGCAGGTGATGTTGTCCGGTCCGCCGCCGCGCAGGGCCAGGTCGATGAGCGCGTCGACCGCCTGCTGGGGGTCGCGGCCGGCCAGCGTCTCGCGCAGGGTCTCGTGGCGGACGACCCCGGACAGCCCGTCGCAGCACAGCAGGTAGCGGTCGCCGGCGCGGGCGTCGCGGATCGACAGGTCGACCTCGACGTCGGCTCCGGCCGTCGAGGGCCCGCAGGATCAGCGATCGCTGCGGGTGGGTGGACACCTCGTC
This sequence comes from uncultured Actinomycetota bacterium, assembly GCA_963703505.1. Classification (GTDB taxonomy): domain Bacteria; phylum Actinomycetota; class Actinomycetes; order CAVPEL01; family CAVPEL01; genus CAVPEL01. The sequence continues at coordinate 254,053 of CAVPEL010000006.1, forward strand.
CGCGTGATCCGGCCCTCGTCGACGAGGGGCTGCACCAGGGTGTGGTCGTGGGTGATCTGCGTCGAGCACGCCGTCGCGCAGCAGGTAGGCGCGCGAGTCGCCGATGTGAGCGAGGCCGAGCCGCTGCCCGGCCCACAGCAGGGCGGTCAGCGTGGTGCCCATGCCGTCGAGTGCCGGCGTCGGCGTCGATCATCTCGCGCAGCTGGTCGTTGGCGTGGCCCAGGGCGTCTGCTCAGGGCGCCGAGCAGGTCGGCGGCGGGACGTCGTCGTCGAGCGGGGCGAGGGCGGCGATCGCGACCGCGCTGGCGACGTCGCCGGCGGCGTGCCCGCCCATGCCGTCGGCGACCGCGAGCAGCCGCGGCCCGGCGTAGACGGCGTCCTCGTTGTCCGCGCGGAGCAGCCCGACGTCGGAGCGCGCGGCGAAGCGCAGGGTGAGGCTCATCGTCACCGCCGCAGCTCGATCGCGGTCTTGCCGATCCGGATCGGCACGCCGGTGGGCGACCGGCGTCGGCCCGGTGACCTTGGCCCGGTCGAGGTAGGTGCCGTTGGTCGAGCCGAGGTCCTCGACCAGCCACTGGCCGTCCTGCGGGAACAGCCGGGCGTGCCGGTTCGAGGCGTAGTCGTCGGTGAGCACCAGCGTCGAGTCGTTGCCGCGGCCGATGGTGATCGGGGCGTCGCCGAGGCCGATGCTGGTGCCGACCAGGGCGCCCGCGTGACGACCAGCTTGCGGGGCGCCTTGCTCTTGGGCTTGGGCGGCTTGGCGATCTTCTGCTTGCGGGGGGCGGGCCGGGCGGCGACCCGGGGTGCGCGCGCCGAACAGGTCCGAGCGCACGATCCCGAACGCGACCAGCACGAAGATCCACAGCAGGGCGAGGAAGCCCACCCGGAGGAGGAAGAGCGAGCTCGGACATCCGGGCCGCTCACACCCCGCTCTGGGCTAGGCCGGCGTGGAACACGATGGTCGTGGCGCCCATGCGCACCTGGTCACCGTCGGTGAGCGTGACGCTGTCGACCGTAGTCCCGTTGACCGTGGTGCCGTTGGTCGACCGCAGGTCGGTCAGCAACGCTGCGTCATCCTCGATCCGCACCTCTGCGTGGCGACGCGAGACGCCGGGGTCGGTGAGCCGCAGGTCCGCGTCCTCGCCCCGGCCGATGATGGTGACCGGCTGGGCGAGGTCGACCACGTAGCTCCCGGGCCCTTCGGCGTCGCGCACGACGAGGCGGAAGGCGGTGCGCGACGGGGGCTGCCGCGGCGATCGGGTCCTGGCGGCCGGCGACGACGTCGCTGCCCACGTGGAAGACGCCGGTCTCGAGCCCGGCCTCGTGCCGGAGCGTGACGGCGACCGGACCGACGAAGCTGTAGCGCTGGTCGGCGGCGTGCTCGCGAACCATGGCGGCCAGCTCGTCCTGCAGCGGGGCGGCGTACGGCGCCAGGCGCTCGTAGTCGTGGTCGCCGAGCTCGACGACGAAGTCGTTGGGCACCAGGATGCGGCCCGAGCCGACGATCGCGGCCTTGTCGTCGAGCTCGCGCTGGAGCGCGCTGCCGATCTCGACCGGCTGCACCTCCGACTTGAAGGCGCGCGCGAAGACCCCCTCGACGAGGCCTTCGAGCCGGCGCTCGAAGCGCTGCAGAACACCCACGACACCTCCCTTTCCGGTCGCTTGATCCGATCGTATCTGCGCTTGCTGACAGGCCATCGTTCCTGCCCATGGTGCCTGGTAGTCTTGCCGGGCTGCTCGGGCGAGTGGCGGAATGGCAGACGCGCACGGTTCAGGTCCGTGTGTCCGAAAGGACGTGGGGGTTCAACTCCCCCCTCGCCCACTTACTTAGTTACGTGCTTCTGTCCTCTCAGGACATCCCGGACGCCTCGGACCCCTAGTGGGGTCGGGGCGTTCTTGGTTTTCGGGCGCGGGGCAGGTCCACCGCCACTCGACTGCTCGTTCAGCGTGGCCGTCGCGCGCTGGCGGGTCCTGATCGTCGGTGACCGCGCCTAGGGTGTCGGCATGGTGATCATGTTCGTGCACGCCGCGCTTGGGGTGAGCGGGCCGCTGTCGTTCGAGTTCGGCTACGCGCCGACCACCCTCGCATGGTGAGCAGCGCTCAGATCGGCGACGAAGAGAGGGGCGATATGCAGGCCAAGCCGGGGGAACGGGTGCGAGCCCGCGACGAGGGCAGCAACACCACGGTCGTCGGGATCCTGTCGACGGAGGAGGTGGACTCCGCCTGGGGCACCTACACCCGCTACATCGTCACCACCGACGACGACGGCTACCGGTTCGTCGACGCCGACACGATCCGGCCTGCGGACGCCCCGGTCGAGCCCGACGACGACCCGCCCTCCGACGAGGAGCTGCTGGCCCGGCTCGACGCCTTCCTCCAGCCACTGCTCGCCGCTGGCTGGGAGCTGTTCGACGGCTCGCACAGCGACTCCTCCTCCGAGTGGGGGCCGTCGGTCGCCCGGGACCTGTATCGCGGCAACAAGGTCCTGGAGATCGAGTACGTGCCGGACAGCGACGCGCTGGATCTGTTTGGCGGCATGGCCAAGCACTGCGAGGGCGACGGCTGGGAGGACGCCATCGATGTCGGTGACGACGATGCTGAGAATGTCGTGGACGTGGCAACGCTCAGCGCGGACGAGCTCGTTCGTGAGTACACCAGGATCGGGCTGCTGCCGTAGTCAAGGTTCGGGCCGTTGCACCTGTCAGGGTTGGTAGTTCCGGGTGGGGTCAAGGGTCAGTTCGTGGAGGAGCTCGCGGTCACCGGGCGAGCGTCGGTGGTTCGACGAGGGCACGCAGGTACTGCCGCCGGTACCACCGCTGGGCGACGAGCGCAGCCGGGAACACGGGACGCCACCATCCACGACCGGGACGAGTCAGCGACCGCAAGGTCAGCGAAACCGCACCGTCCGGAGCGCGGTGGACGATGAACGCCTCCTCGCCCGACACCGGATGGCCGTCGAGGGTGCCGTAGGCGAAGCCGCGGCGGTTGCTCTCGTCCACGACAGCGACGATCAGCACCGGTTCACGAACGGTGAGCAATCCGACGCGCGCGAGGAGCCAGTACCGCTCGTCGGCCTGGACGCATGCGCCCGCCGGGAGAGCCGGCTCGACGGTGAACCCGCTGCGCGTCTTGACGCCCCAGGCGAGCGCAGCGGTCACCGCCGCGTCCCAGCATCGCTGGCCCTGACCGAGGCGCACCGTCCGCTCGTAGCTGCGGTACCCGGCGTGACCGGTCCAGTGGTCGACCTCCGGACGTGTGGCACCAACGGCGTCGTAGCTCACGCTGCGCACGGCCAACCGCGTCGGGCCCGTCGTCGTCATCGGTTCATCGTGCCAGGTCAGCACTTTGTGTCACTGCACCACAAGAAGTCTGATCTCTCAGAAGATCGAAAACAGTCCGAACCCCCATCAGGGTTTGGACTGTTTCGGTTTTCGGGTTGGTAGTGCATGGTGGATCAGAAATCAACTCGCGGAGGAACTCGCCGGTGGCGCGGCGAATGCCCCGGACTACAGCCCACGGCTTTTGCCCTCCCGCCAGGCGATGACGTCGAACACCCGTAGGGCACTGACCTCAGCGGGCAGCCCGGATGCGTCGCGCAGGTGAAGCAGCCGGCGGTGCAGCTGCTGGTTGTCGGCCCGCAACGCACAGCGCAGCGGCTCCCAAAAGGTGTTCTGTCCAGCGGTAACGTCGGCGACGACGGAGTCCCAGATCGGCCGCAACCGCGGTCGCTTGCGGGCGAACAACTTGCTCGCAGTGGTCGGCCCGGTGCCCGGCAGGGCGCGCAAGGCCCGCTGCAGCTCCCAACCGGGCCAGTCGTCGACCAGAGGTTCCGATTCGTCGGCCAGGTCGCGATCTGGGCCAACGGCCACCAACAGCGCGGTGAACTCGTTGGTTCTCGCCTTGAGCAACGCGTGCGCAGCCAGGGGATCGACATCCACGGACAGCAAGGTGACCGCGACGAGGTCATCGGCGGTGAACCGGTCCGCATCATCTGGTCGGCTCCCGGTGCTGTCCCAGGTGTCGAATGCCGCCCCGGTGTACGAACCGTTCTCGCCGAAGTGCGGTCGGTAGTAACCGGCCAGCAACGCCATGGCCGCGTCGTCGTTGGGTGCGGTCAAGGCGGCGGGCAGGCGAAAGGTCATGGCCCGCAGTGTGCCAGCCGGCAGCACCGAGTTTCGGGCGACGCGCAGATCGATCGCGACGCGTGCCACCGACGTCCGAAGCATTACTCACCCGCCTTACGGCGCTCGGCTCCGAGCAAACTCGCGTCTGAAGAAGTCCCGCAGCGGTCGGGTCTTCCGCCGTCGGTGTTTGGGCGCCTCCAACGTGCCGTCGGCGGTGGGCTCCGGCGACCAGGCACCCGGCCAGCAAGACAGCTACGCCGCGGCGGCGACGAACTGCTGGGGATTCACGTACCGCCCGAGGTCGCGCGACTGCTGCCCGGTCCACGCCTGGACGACGTCCACCGGACCATCCAGGCCGCCACACGTCGTGGTCGAGGTCACCAGTAGCCGTCCCTGCGGGTCGTGCGCCAGCGTCATCCCGTTCGGGCACAGCCAGGTACTCGCTCGCCAAAGAACGCGCGGCCCGGCCTCGGCGAGCTGCACGAGACGCGCCGGCGCGGTCACACCATTCGGGCATCCCTCGACGAGTTGGACGCCGGGGCCCGCGAATACGGCTGCCGCAACGACGCAGCCGTGGTCAGGAGCGCTCCGCACCGCGGAAACGGGCTGCGAACCGTCGGCGTCGGCTTGGACGACGACATAGCTCGAAACGTCCGCAGCGGTGTGCGGCTCCGGGTACATGACGGTCAACACGAGTTGTGCGCCGTCGCTGCGCCACGCCACCCTCGTCGCTGACGCCCGCGGCACCGAGATGCGCCGCTCCCGGCCCGTCGCCAGATCGCGGACCACGACGCGGTTGGCGAACGCTGCCGTGCACTGCTGGCTCAGGTACGCGACCGACTTCCCGTCCGGGCTCACCGCCGGTTCCCCGACCGTCAAGTCCCTGTCGACCGTGAACAGCGGCCGGGTGCGCCCCGTCCGCGCGTCGATCCGGTACACGCTGCCCCCGCAGCTGCCCGGCCGCGGCGCTCCGTTCGAGACGTTGCTCGTGTAGTACGGCCCGCGCGCCATCGCGTAGGTGATGGAGCCGTCCGCCGACCGCGAGAAGCCGCTGAGCTGGGCCGTGGACGCTTCCTCGATGTGCACCAAGTCGCGAACGCGCTTCCCGGACTGCTCGTCGAACAGCGACAGGAACGTCCCGTGGCCGCCCCCGGTGTCACCGCTGCCGTACTCGTACTGGGCGACCAACACGCCCGTCGGCAGTGCTCGCTCAGGGACCGGACTAGCGGTTGGTGCGACTGCGTTTCCACAGCCGGTGAGGAGCCCCAGGCTCGCCGCGACAAGACCCCACGTGACACGCATGGCACACCCCGTTCGTGCCAGTTGGACGGTAGCCGCGGGCCCGCGGTTCCGCAGGTGGGCCATCGACACCGTGCCGGCGCTCCGTTGCTCGGGTTCTCCAGTCGGACCAGCGTGCCCCGGCCGTGAAACGGATAGCCAGCCCGCGCAATCAACCTCTATCAACGGTCCAGTCGAGTGCCGCGCCCTTCGTGTATGCCCTCACTTGGGCCAGTGCATCTGGCGCACGAACGTCGATGGCACCGTCGGCGCGCTCCTCCGGGTCCATCCGTACTGTCCGCCGGAACGTTCACGGGGCCACGGCAACATCTCGGAGTCAGCGCTTTCGGGTCCGTTTGGAGCTCACGCGCATGAGCGCACGTTCCTGCACGTGCCATCCCATCGAGGTTCAGCCGTGTCGATAACCCCGAATTCTAAATAGTTGCTTGACGAAAGAAAGAAACCTCCTTCACACTGTTCCCGACGCGCACCGAGGAGGGACGGCATGCCGGCACGTGTGACCGACCGTCAGGTACTCAAGGCGAGCAGGTCAGAGCCGGTACCGTCGCGCGACCCCGGCCGGGTCAGCGTCTTCACCACGATCCTTACTAAAGGCCCGCTGTCGCGGGCCGAGGTCTCCCGGTTCACCGGGTTGTCGCAAGCCACGGTCACCAAGGCGGTGAAGCCGCTGATCGATCACGGGTATGTCGTGGAGGAGGCCGAGCAGGGCGTGGGTGTGGGCCGGCCGGCCATCCCTCTTTCGATCAATGCGAGCCGGCATTACGTCGTCGGCATCAAGGTTGCCAGGCGCGAAGCTCATCGGCGTCGTGATCGACATGCACGCAGAAATTCTCGCGTCGCGGCATCGCCCCCTGCGGAGTACGCGGGTCGATTCCGTCATCGCAGCCTGCGCCTCGCTCGCTACCGAGCTCATCGCGCTGGACGAGGTGTTCGAGCAACGGGTGATCGGGATAGGCGTGGGACTCGGCGGCCATGTCGACGGTTCGGGAGAGAACGTCCGCACCTCTCCTCAGCTCGGCTGGAGGGACGTGCCTTTCGCTCACCTGCTCGAGGAGGCGACAGGCCTCTACACAGCGGTGGAGAACGACGTCAACACCCTGGCCGTCGCCGAGCAGTGGTTCGGCGCTGGTCAGGACATCCCGTGGTTCGCCGTTGTGACGGTGGGAGCCGGCGTGGGCTGCGGCCTCGTCCTGGGCGGCGAACTGGCTCACGGAGCGACCGGCGTCGCGGGCGAGACGGCCACATCGTCGTCGAGCCGGGCGGACTGCCGTGTCGGTGCGGCAAGCACGGGTGCGTGGAGACGATCGCATGTGACGAGGCAATCCTCACGGCGATCGCCGACGCCGGAGGTGCCACGCTGCTCGACATCGGCGAAGCGGCCGCGATCGCGCGGGACGGCGATGCAGCTGCCATGGCGGCGTTCTCCCGTGCCGGCGACGCTCTAGGCCGTGGGATCGCAGCGTTGGTAAACCTCGTCAATCCCTCCCGGATCGTCTTGTCCGGCGAGGGCGTGGTCGCCTCGGACCTGCTCGATGGAGGCGCTGCATCGAGCCATTCGTGAACACGCGTTCTCTACCGCAGCTGCCGATTGCGAGATCGTCACGCGCCCGTTGCCCGACGAGACGTGGGCGCGGGGCGCGGCGTCCATGGTGCTTCGTCATTTGTTCTCCCGGCCGCTCGACCGCCTGGTCGGCGTATCTGCCGGATAGCCCAATCGGACACTCAGTGGTCCGGAAAGGAGACTGTTCGATGCATTCACGCAAGGCAGTGACGCTCCTCTCAGGTGCTATGACGCTTTCCCTCGCCCTCGCCGCATGCGGCGGCACGAGCAAGAACGATGGCAACAAGGAAGATCCAGGGGCGACGGGGCAGCCGACCTCGTCGGCCTCTCCGGCCGGACCTCCGGTGACGATCACCTTCTGGCACGCCTACAGCGCCGACTCCCCGGAGGTGAAGACCCTCGAGAACGTGCTGATCCCGGCGTTCGAGGCCGACCACCCGGGCATCACGGTCAAGGACGTCGCGGTCCCCTACGACCAGCTCCACCAGAAGCTGCTCACCGCGGCCGCCGGCGGACGAGCTGCCGGACGTCGTGCGCTCGGACATCATCTGGGTGCCGGAGCTCGCGAATCTCGGCGTGCTCGAGCCGCTCGACGCGAGCAGATGCCGGACTTCAAGTCGACTCGCAGCCAAGGTCTTCGCGGGCCCGCTCGCGACGAACTACTGGAAGGGCCACTACTACGGCCTGCCGCTCGACACGAACACGCGGGTCTTGATGTACAACGGCCGGCCGCCAATGGCCGGCGGCCGGCGTCACCCGCGCCGCCGAAGACGTTCGCGAGCTCAGTCGCGATGGCCCCGAAGCTCAAGGGCAAGGGCATCTTCGCGTACGCCGACAACGGCACGAGCGGCTGGAACATGCTGCCGTGGATCTGGTCGAACGGCGGCGACATCACGAACCCGGACGTACACGAAGGCGACCGGCTACCTGAACAGCGCCGAAGAGCGTCGCCGGCGTCCAGACTGCTGGTCGACCTGTACAAGCGGCAGGCAGATGCCGAAGCATCGTCCTCGGCGGCGAACGGCGGCCTCGCCACCTCCGACGGGCTCGCCAAGCGGCAAGTACGCGACGATCCTCGACGGACCGTGGATGTTCCCGATCTTCGCAGGGCCAGTACCCGGACTTCAAGCTGCAGACCGCTCGGTGCCGGCCGGCCCGGGCGGCAGCATCAGCGTCGTCGGCGGCGAGGACATGGTGATGACGCAGTCGTCGAAGAACAAGGACGCGGCCGCGCAGTTCATGCGCTACATGCTCTCGCCTGACGCGCAGACGGCAGATGGCCAAGGTCGGGCAGATGCCGGTGCTGCAAGGACATGACCGACCAGCTGACTGCGCGATCCACGCCTACTACGCGATCTTCCTCGAAGCAGCTTGCAGACGGCGACGCCCGCGGCCCCCGGTGCCCAGCGTGGCCGAAGATCGACGACATCCTCCAGACCAAGGTCGCAGAAGGCGTTCAAGGCAGCGAGACCGTCCAGCAGGCGCTCGACGAGGCCGCAAAGCAGATCGATCGTGCTGCTCGCTGCTGGCTGAGCACGGTGCCATCGATCCGAGCTTCGTGGCGGCGGCGGAGCAGTCTGCGGCGCTCCGCGCGACGGCAGGCCGGGCGCCGTCACGCGTCCGAGCAAGCGTCGGCCGGGCAGCGATAGACGCCTACCTCTTCCTCGCGCCGGGGTTCATGCTGTTCGCGCTCGTGATGCTCTATCCCGATCGTGCGGGCATTCCAGATCAGCCTGTACCACTGGTCGATCGTCGCCCGGCGCGACGAGCCAGTGCGTCGGGCTCGGCAACTACGCACGGGCGTTCCACGACCCGATCTTCTTGGCGGGCGCTGGCCAACACCGCGCGTCTACATGGCGTCACCGTGCCGGCGCAGATCGGTCGCTCGGGCTGTCGGTCGCGGTGCTGCTCGACGCCAAGCTGCCGGGCGCGGCGCTCTTCCGCGTCCTGTACTACCTGCCCGTCGTCACCAGCTGGGTCGTCGTGTCGCTGCTCTTCCGTACCTGTTCATCTACCGACGGCGGGCTGATCAACTGGGTCCTGGACGACGGCTCGGCGTCGGCCGCACAACATCGCGTGGCTGCCGCACGCTGGACCGGCGATGCCGGCGATCAGCATGCTCGGCATCTGGAAGGGCATCGGCTGGTCGATGGTGATCTTCCTGGCGGCGCTGCAACGGCGTGCCCGCAGGAGCTGCACGAGGCGGCCGCGATCGACGGCGCGAGGCGCGTGGCGTCGGTTCCGTCACGTCTCGCTGCCGGCCATCCGTGCGACGCATCGCTGTTCGTCGCGGTCATGCTCGTGATCGGCGGCTTCAACGTCTTCATCTCGGTCCTGCTCATGACCGGTGGCGGCCCGGCCGACGAGACCGAGGTGCCGCTCACCTACATGTACAAGCAGGCGTTCAACTTCCTCGACTTCGGCTACGGCTCGGCGATGTCGTTCATCCTGACCGTGATCGTGCTCGTGCTCTCGCTCGGGCAGCTAGCGCTCTTCCGGCGGCCGCGCGCCGATGACGTCCGATGATCGTCGGGAGCGCTACGGCGGCGCCGGGCGGTCCTCACCGCCCGCTACCTGCTCCTGATCGCCGGGCGCTGCGTCATGGTCGCGCCGTTCCTCTACATGGTCGCGACGTCGTTCAAGCCGACATGCCTCGTGCTCGAGATCCCGCCGCGCTTCATTCCGACACACCCGACCGTCAGCGAACTACGTGCAGGCCTGGACGGCGAACCACTTCGGCCGCTACTTCCTCAACTCGTCGTGGTCGCCATCGTCGACGACGTGCGTCACCGCTCTGCTGTCGTCGATGATGGCCTATCGCGTTCGCGCGCTTTCGCTTCCCCGGCCGAGCGCGTTGCTCTTCGGCCTGCTGCTGCTCGGCCTCATGGTGCCGACGATGATGCTGATCATCCCGCAGTTCCTGCTGGCGACGCACGCTCGGGCTGATCAACTCGCTGAGCGGTCTCGTCGTCTTCTACGTCGGCGGCCGCTCGCGCTCAACACGTTCCTACTGCGCGGCTTCTTCGAGGAGATCCCGCGCGAGCTCGACGAGGCGATGGTCGTCGACGGGGCCGACCCGTGGACGCGCTTCACGCGGCTCTACCTGCCGCTCTCGCGGCCGGCGCTCGCCACCGTCGGCGATCTTCTCCTTCCTCGGCAGCTGGGATGAGTTCGTGTGGGCGCTCACCATCATCAACGACCCGAGCAAGCGCACGCTGCCCATCGCGATCGCACTCTTCCAGGGCGCCCATTCGACGAGCTGGGGCCTCGTGTTCGCCGCGTCGCTCATCGCTGTCGTCCCGGTCATCGTCGTCTTCGTCGTCTTCCAGCGGCAGTTCGTCAGCGGGCTCTCCACAGGTGCGGTGAAGGGCTGATGGCGATGCGCGGAGCGGCGATCCGCTGGTCGCCGAGCGCAGCGTCGCGGTGCTGCGCGCCGGACAGTCGCGAGGCGGCGCGTATCGTCGCGTGCCCGAGCGTTCCGCGTCTACAGCTTCGGCTGGCTGCGCGACGGCGCGCTTCTGTGCGCGCGCGACTCGACCTCGCGGGTGAAGGCGGACAGTGCGTCGGCGCTTGCCACCGTGGGTCGCAGGAGGCGATCGAGCGCCACCGCCGGCGGGCCGAGGCGGTTCGATCGACGTCGTCGGCGCCGGCGAGACGTGCCGCCCGGCAGACGGCGATGCTGCCGACGCGCTACACGCTCGACGGCGCGAGCGAGCGAGGACGACCCGCGACGACGTGGCCGAACTTCCAGATCGACGGCTACGGCATGTGGCTCTGGGCGCTCGAGCAGCACCTCGCCGATCGGGGCGACACCACGGCCGGCGGCGGCGTCGAGCCAGGTGGCGGACGCGTCGAGCTCGTCGCGCGCTACCTCGCGCGTCAGCTGGCGGCTGCCGTGCTGCGAGCTGCTGGGAGGAGTTCGACGACGGCGAGCACGCCTCGACGCTCGCGTCCGCGTCGCGGCGGGCTCGCAGTGCGGCGCGGCTGACCGGACGACGCGGCGTTCGCTGACGAGGCGGAGCGCGTTCGCGCAGAGCTCGTGTCGCGCTACGTCACCGGCGGCTACGTCGGGCTCTCGCCCGGCGACGCGCGGGTCGACGCGAGCATCCTCTGGCTCGGCGTGCCGTTCGGCGTCCTCCCGGCGGACGACCCGCGCGTCGCTCGCGACGGTCGCGGAGGTGAAGCGCCAGCTGAGCGGCCCGAGCGGCGGCGTCTACCGCTACCTCGGCGACACCTACTACGGCGGCGGCGAGTGGCTGCTCCTCACCTCGTCGCTCGGCTGGCACGCGGCCGCGACGGTGACGGGCCGACTATGAGCGGCTACGCGCTGGGTGCGCGGCCGCGCGGCCACCGAGCGGCGACCTGCCGGAGCAGGTGACGGGCGACGCGCAGGATGCCGCCATGGTCGCGCCGTGGGTCGAGCGCTGGGGGCCGGTCGCGACGCCGCTCCTGTGGTCGCATGCGATGTTCATGATCATGCGGGCAGCGGCGGAGGAGCGCGGATGGAGCTGATCCCGGCCAAGGCGACGTTCGCCGGACGAGCCGATCGGGATCGAGATATTCGGCGGAGGGCGGCTCCGGTCACCGTCGACGTGCGGCACCTCGACCGTCTTGTCGCCCGCGCACAGACGACGAGCGGCTCGTCAGCTTCCGCCGCTGCCGGTCGGCGGCTACGGCGTGGAGGCCGTACAAGGGCGGCTCCGCACCACCGCACTCGACGTCCTGCCAGATCCGCTGACGCGGCCCCGCTACGGCTTCGTCTCCCACTACGAGGCGGGCCGTGACAGCGACGGCGTCGTCGGAACGTGCGGCGCCTGCACCTGAACGCGATCCAGTTCTACGACTGGATGTACCGCCACGCGGAGCTGATGCCGCCGGCGACGCTGTTCAAGGACGCGCTCGGACGCGCCCTCTCGCTGGACACGGTCCGCTCGGTCGCCGCCGGATCGCCGACGTCGGTTCGCTGCCGATCGCCTACGCGGCGGTCTACGCTGCCGGGCAGGCGAGTGGCCGGATGGGAGGACGCCGGGCTGTTCCACGGCGATGGCACGCCGTGGGAGTTGGGACGACTTCCTCTGGATCGTCGACCCGTCCGAGCGCGCGCTGGCTCGCCACCTGGCCGCCGACCTGCGCAGGCGACGCGCGCGGTCGGCTTCGCGGCTTCCACCTCGACCAGTACGGCGCGCCGAAGCGCGCGCTGCGCGCCGACGGACGCGAGGTCGACCTCGCCGGCGCCTTCCCGGACCTGATCCGGCGGCTGCGGCGGGCCGCTACCGGCGCCGCCTGATCTTCAACAACGTGAACGACTTCCCGACGTGGGCGACGGCGCGACGCCGGTCGACGCTGTGTACATCGAGGTCTGGGCGCCGCACGACGAGCTGGGTCACCTGGCCGAGCTTCGGTGCGCAGGGCGCGCGAGGCGGGAGCCCGGGAAGCCGGTCATCCTCGCCGCTTACCTGTCCGCGTATGCGAGCGCGACGAGCGAGCAGGCCGACGGGGCCGCGCGCTACGTGATGGCCGCGATCTTCTCCTCGGGGGCGTTCCACCTTCTTTGCAGGCGAGGATGGCGCAGTCCTCACCGAGGCCTACTACGTACGAAATCACCGCGCTGGTCGCCGGACCGCGGCGATGCTGCGCCGTTGGTACGACTTCGCGGTTCGTTACGGCGATCTGCTTCCACGACCCCGCAGCTGCTCGAGGTGACCCGCAGCTGGACGGGCGGGATCAACGAGGAGCTCGTGGTGTCCGCGCCGCCGGGTGTTCGAGTCTCGACCGAGGCGGAGCCAAACGCGCTGTGGGTGCGGGTCGTGGACAGACGAGCCATGGCCTGGTCGTTCACCTGATCAACTTGGCTGATCAGTCGGAGGTCGCCTGGGACGCGCCCAAGAGTCCCTGCCGTGACATGCGTGGTGTCCGGCTGCGGCTCGTCGCGCACACGGCAAGGCCGTTCCGCGCTTTGCCGTTGCTGACCCCGACCGGCACGCGGAACTGCGCACGCTGACAAGCCGGCACGACGACGGTTATGACGAGGTGGTGCTGCCACCACTGGGTGCATGGAGCGTTGTGCTCGTGCAATGCGGCGACACGGACTGACAGTGCTGGGCTACCCCAGGATCGGAGCCAGGGCTGCCCGCAAATCGGCGGCTCCGCGACAGACACGCCAAACTGTCACGGCGCGGGCAATACCAGCGCGCGGTCGGCGATGATGTCGGCCGCGTCCCCGATGAGCCGCGCGTCCACCAAGGCTTCGGTGACGCTGCCGAACCGGCCGACCACGTCGCGGGCAGCGGTGATCTGTTCGGCTACCGAGAGCGGAATCTGGCAGATGCCGGCGATCGCCTCGGCCGGGGCGCTGTTCAGATCGACCAGCCCACCGTCGTCGTAGTACCGCGGTAGGTCCGGCCGCCCGATCCGCAGCTCGCGCGCCATCATCGGGTCCCGCGCGGCGATCCCGCGGGCCTCCAGGCGTCGCGCGCGGGCGGCTTCGACGGCGACGACCGCAGGGTCGATAGGGCCGGAAGGCAACGGCGCGTGGTGCGGGGGTGTCCCGGTACACCTGCTGGCGCACTGACCGCAGGTGCAAGCAAGCGGCGACGATGACCGCGATGGTCCCGAGGCCACCGACGGTCACCTGCCAGCCTGTCCTCACGCCGTATTCATCGGTCGGGGCGGAGGCTCCGACCACGAGTGCGGCAAGACCAGCGCCTCCGTAGTAGGCCGCTTTCCGCCACAAGTCGCGGCGACGAAGCCGCCAGGCGGCGTGGCCGAACGCAATGGTCGCTCCGATTCCGAAGGTCACGAAGGTAACCGCGAAATACCAACCGCCCAGCGTGGTGAACCGTGCCCAGAGCCCGTCGCCGGCCGCCTCGGGCCGGGCCGTACGAAGCGGCCGCCGGGTAGCCCGGCGTAGCGGTGTGCGGATCGAGCGAACCGGCCATCATGCCCCCCCAGGCGACGCGAGGCGCACATTGTGTCAGGATCCGCGGCGCTCGAGCATGACTAGAAAGTCGAGTGGTGGATAGACGCGAAATGGCGGTCGATAACGTCCGCCGGTCCGGGCTCGGTCCGCGGCAACCACCCCAGCCACTTCGGCAGGTACCAGTTGCGCTCGCCGAGCAGCGCCATCACCGCCGGCAACAGCACGCGCGCGAACGATCGTCGCGTCGAGCAGCACCGCCACCGCAAGCCCCACCCCGACCTGCTTCAGCTCGACCTGCGACAGCGTGCCGAAGATCGAGAACACCGCGACCATGATGACGGCCGCGCTCGTGATGACGCCGGCGGTCGACGCGATGCCGTGCTCGACGGCGTCGTGCGGTCGACATGCCCGCGCCGCCGGTTCTCGACGACCCGACTCAGGATGAAGACGTGGTAGTCCATCGACAGGCCGAACAGGATCGCGAACATGAACAGCGGGATCCAGGTCGCGATCGTGCCGGTCGAGGTGTAGCCGAGGATCCCGTCGAACCAGTGGTGCTGGAACACCAGCACCATCACGCCGTACGACGCACCGACCGACAGCAGGTTGAGCACGATCGCGGTGAACGCGATGGTCAGTGACCGGAACGCGGTCATCAGCAGGACAGAACGCGAGGCCGAGCACGAACAGCGAACACGCACGGCGCTCGCTGCGCGAGCTGCTGGCCGAAGTCGTGCGATCCGGCGGTCTGACCGGTCACGTACGACGTGCACACCCGGCACCGCGCCGATCGTGGCCGGGATCACCGTGGAGCGCAGCGTTTTCAACGCATGGTTGGACACGCAGTCGGTGCCGTCGCCGTTCAGCGGGATCGAGACGACCGCGACAGTCGCCTGCCGCATTGACCCGCGTCTGCAGCGCCGCCGACATCTCGCCGGTCGCCGCCGCCGGCCGCAGACAACGCGCGCAGCGCCGCACGCACGGCCGGGGCGTTGACGTCGGGCGCGCTGACGACGACCTCCGCCGGCGACGGCCCGCCGGGGAACGCCGTCGACATGCGGTCGTAGGTCTGCACGATCGGCAGGCTGCTTCGGCAGGTCTGTCGGTGCCGGGCAAGGCGGTCTTCATGCCGAACAGCGGCAGCGCGAGCGCAACAAGGAGCCCACCAGCCACGAGCGGCGGAGCGACCCGGGCGGCGCAGCACAGCGCGCAGCACCGCGCGCCACGCGCGGCTCTCGCCGTCGGCCCGGCGGAGCCGGTGCACGAACGGCACCCGGACCTTCTCGATGCGATCGCCGAGCAGCGACATCAGCGCCGGCAGCACCGTCACCGACCCGAGCACGGCGATGGCGACGACGAGCACGGTCGCTTCGGCGACACCCTCGAACGTGCGCGTCGCCGGTGAGGAACAGCCCGCTCACCGCGGCGACGACCGTGAGGCCGGACACGAGCACCGAACGGCCCGATGTCGCGGCGGCGATGCGCGAGCGCGTCCGCGGCGCTGCGCCCGCGGGCCCGCTCTTCGCGTTCGCGCTTGAGGTAGAAGAGCGTGTAGTCGACGCCGACGGCGAGGCCGATCAGCAACATGACCGAGTTGGCGGTCCCGTCGATGTGCACGGCGCGACTGGTCAGCGCGAGCAGTCCCGCCGGCCGCCATGAACGCGGTCAGCGCGAGCCCGACCGGCACGATCGCGGCGACGAGCGCGCCGAACACGGCGAGCAGGATGCCGAGCGTCAGCGGGATCGAGAGCAGCTCGGCGCGCTTGAAGTCGTCGCCGAGCGTCTTGTCGAGCGCCTTGGCTCGCGCTGGCGTCGCCGACCTCTTCGATGCGTAGCGACGGGTTCGCCTGCTGCACCCGCGCGACAGCATCGAGCACCGGCGGAGATCCGCGATCGACGCAGTGTCGGCGTCGCCGATGATGTCGAACGCGACGAGCATCGAGTGCCCGTCGGCCGAGACGAACGGCTGGCCGTCGGCGTCGAGCGCGGAGTGGACGTTGTCCACGAGGTGCGTCGCGCGTGACCGCGGACACCACCTGCGCGACGGCGGCGCGCAACGCAGCGTCGTCGGGCTGGCCGTTCCTCGTCTGGACCAGCACGTTCTCCGAGGCCGACGACGCGAACCCGGACGGACGCGAGGATGCGCTCCGCCTGGCCGGCCTCGCCGTTGGAGCCCTCGGCGTTGGTGATCTGCTTCGTGCCGACGGCCGACCCGATGACCACCGCCACCACGACGAACAGCAGCCAGCCGATGACGGCCGTCTTGCGGTGCCGGGCGCTCCAGCTGCCCATGCGAGCGGCGACGTTCACGGTGCTCCCCTCTCCTGAGGTGTCCGGCGGGTGCGCAGGATCCTGCCCGACCGTGACCTTGCCCGATGCGCCCACCTCGCTGTCGGTCGTGCTGGCGACCGTCTTGCCGGTGGGGTTAACCCCCGGTCGAACCGGGCGGTTGGCGGGATGGGAGCGGGCCGAGCGGCGCGGCTACCTTGTTCGACGTGAGCAACTCCGATGCGTCGCCAGCCGACTGGTCCGCGCGCACCGCGAGCCGAGCCGCCGCGGCAGCGGGCTTCTGCGCCTCGCGCTGCACCTGGTGATGCCGCTGACCGATCTGCCCGTCGCGATCATCGCGTTCGTCGTCACGGTGACCGGGGTCGCCTTGTCGATCGGCCTGCTGCCGCTGTTCCTCGCCGGCATCCCGCTGTTCATCGTCGGTCGGTGCGCTCGCCCGAGCGATGGCGACCTTCGAGCGCAAGCGCATGCGGCTGTTCCTCGACCTCGAGATCCCGACGCCACCCGACCGCCCGACGGGGCTGGCGGGCGGCGCTCACCGACGGGCCGACCTGGCGGGCGATCGGCTACCAGGTCGTGCAGCTGCCGCTGGCGGTCGTCACCTTCTCGGTGGCGGTCGGCGGCTGGGGCACGTCGCTGGCGATGCTCACGATGCCGGCGTGGCTCGGCCACGTGCCGTCCCGCCGCGCCGACCTGTGGCTGGCGACCATCACCGACCAGCGTGGCGCGTGGGTCGTCGCGGTCGTCGGGGTGTTGCTCGGGATCGTCGGCGTGGGACTCACCGTCGGTCTGACCGCTGCCGAGGGCGCGCTGGCGAGGGCGATGCTCGGGGTCACCGCGACCGAGCTCGCGCATCGCGTCGACGAGCTGCAGGGCAGTCGGGCCCGCGTCGTCGACGCCGCCGACGCCGAGCGCCGTCGCATCGAGCGCGACCTGCACGACGGCGCGCAGCAGCGGCTCGTCGCGTTGGCGATGAACCTCGGCCGCGCCCGCGCGCGCTACGACGACGATCCCGAAGGGGCGCGCGATCTGCTCGACGAGGCGCACACCGACGCCAAGCACGCGCTCGTCGAGCTGCGCGATCTCGCCCGCGGCCTGCACCCCGCGGTGCTCACCGATCGAGGACTCGACGCCGCACTGTCCGGGCTGGCCGGGCGCTCGCCCGTGCCGGTCACCCTCGACGTCGAGGTCGAGCCCCGCTGCACCCCGACCATCGAAGCGATCGCGTACTTCGTCGTCAGCGAGGCGCTGGCCAACGTCGCCAAGCACTCGCAGGCGCACATCGCGCCGACGTCGTCGCCCGCCGGGTGGGCGATCGCCTGCACCTGACGATCAGTGACGACGGAGTCGGCGGTGCCGCGGGGCACCAGGGCAGCGGGTCTGGCCGGCCTGGCCGACCGCGTCGGCGGCGTCGACGGTTCTCTTGACATCGACAGTCCGGTCGGTGGTCCGACCGTGCTGAGAGTGGAGTTGCCATGCGAGTCGTGATCGCCGAAGACTCCGCGATGCTGCGCGAGGGGCTGTCGCGGCTGCTCGCCGAGGCCGGCTTCGAGGTCGTCGCCGCGGTCGCCGACGGCGAGTCGGCGCTGCGCGCCATCGACGAGCACCAACCCGACGTCGCCGTGCTCGACGTGCGCATGCCACCGACGTACACCGACGAGGGGCTGCGCGCGGCACTCGTCGTCCGCCGCCAATGGCCAAAGGTCGCGGTGCTGGTGTTCTCGCAGTACGTCGAGGAGCGCTACGCCACCGAGCTGCTGGTCGGTGAGACCCGTGGTGTCGGCTACCTGCTGAAGGACCGGGTCGCCGACGTCGTCGAGTTCGTCGACGCGCTGAGGCGGGTCGCGGCGGGCGGCACGGTGCTCGACCCCGAGGTGGTCGCGCAGTTGCTCGCCCGCGGCCGGCGCGCGCACCCGCTCGACACGCTGACCGCGCGTGAGCAGGAAGTGCTCGGCCTGATGGCGGAGGGCCGCTCCAACGCCGCCATCGCCGCGCAGCTCGTCGTCGGCGAGGGCGCGGTCGAGAAGCACGTCAGCAGCATCTTCACCAAGCTCGACCTGCTGCCGGCTGAATCCGACCATCGCCGGGTGCTCGCCGTCCTGCGTTACCTGGAGAGCTGAGACCGACATGTTCTTGACCAACGGTCGGCTCGCCGCGGTGGCGGTGGGGATTCCGCTCGTGCTCGCCACAGCCGGGTGGGGCGCGTTCTCCATGGTGGGCATGTTCGCCCACACCAGTGAGCACCACGTCGCGGGCTATGACTGGCAGGGCGGCGAGATCTCGGTGAACACCAGCTCTGGCAGCGTGCGTGTCCAGGCGGGCACCGGCACGCGGGTCGAGGTTGCCTACACCGAGCACTACGAGCTGAAGAAGCCGACGGTGTCGGCGAGCACCGTCGACGGCGGCGTGCAGCTGAGCGCGAAATGCCCGGGTGGCATCTTCGCCAACAACTGCGACATCAACTACGTGATCACGGTGCCGACCTCCGCCCGGCTGATGCTGCACACCGGTAACGGCAGCGTGCGCGTCACCGGCATCAGCGGCGATGCGTCGATCGATACCGGCAACGGCGGGATCACCCTCGACAACGTGAGCGGCGGGATCGTCGCGCACACCGGAAACGGCGGCATCCGCGGCACGCAGGTGCGCTCGACGTCGTTCGAGGCGAAAACCGGCAACGGCGGTATCCGGGTCGACTGGGCCGTCGCCCCGACGAACGTGACAGCCACGACCGGCAACGGCGGGGTCCGGCTGGCAGTCCCCATCGGTAGCGGCCCCTACCGGGTGTCGACCCACACCGGCAACGGCGGTGTCAACGTCGCCGTACCGACCGACCCGAGCGCGCATGACTCCATCACCGCCCGCACCGGCAATGGTGGCCTCCAGATCGTCTTCGGAGGCTGAGCCGCAATCGGTGGCACGCTGAGCAGGTGACACTGGAAGTCGTGGACTGGCGGCGGCGGGTCTTCGCCCTGTACGCCGAGGTCCGTGCCACCCGCGATGCGCGCGCTGCGCACGAACTCTGGCGCCGAGGCCGCGACGAGCTGTTCGCCCGGCACCCGGCATCACCGCTGGTGCCGCAGGACCGAGCGACCTTTGCCGGCCTAGCCGTGGCCCCCTACGACCCGGCGTGCCGCTTCGAGGTCGAGGTGGACCGCGGCGTCGACGCCCAGCGCATCGAGGTGGCCACCGGCACCGACGGCGTGGTGCCGTTCGAGCGCATCGGCGTCGTCCACCTCGACGGGCTCGGGGATCTCGACGTGTGGTGGCTGGCGTCCTACGGCGGTGGTCTGTTCCTGCCGCTGCGTGATGCGACCGCTGGCACGACGACCTACGGCGGTGGTCGCTACCTTCTCGACACGGTCAAGGGCGCCGACCTGGGCAGCGTCGGCGACCGCCTTGTCGTCGACCTGAACTTCGCCTACAACCCGTCCTGCGCCTACGACCCGGCGTGGGCGTGCCCGTTGGCGCCGCCGGGCAACCGGCTCGCGGTGCCCGTCGTAGCCGGGGAGCAGGTCTTCACCACCAACAGCGGCTGACGCCTGAGCGACTCCTTGACGTAGAGGTGTCGCGGCGGACGGCACAATGGCAACCTGAGTCGCAGGTGAGGGAGGCCGGGTGCCCGCAACGAGGACTGGATCTGGTCCGACGAGTGGTTCCTCGCCGCCGCGCACCTTGCTGACAAGGGCGACGGGTGCGACCTGGCAGCCCTCGTGCAGGCAGCCGACTACCTCGAGCACGCCGTCATCACGGACGAGGAGATCAGCCGCGCGGTGGACCGCCTGGTGCCGGCCGGTTTGTTGGAAGTCAGCGACGGTTGGTTCCACCTCACGCCGAGTGGCCGTCAGCTGGCCGAGGCCAAAGCCGCTGCGCGGCGGTCGGGCCGCCGGTAGCCGAACGGCCACGGGCCACCGAAGCGCCGCAGTGACCGGCGCCCGGTCGAAGGACCAGGCGCCGGCCACGTCACACGTATCAACCCTCAGTGGCTTGTGCACCACCCCAGGTTCCCCGGGATTGCCTTGGCGCAGTGGTTGTGCCGCACCACGTTCCCGTGCCCCGTGCCGTCCCACACGATGTCGGCTGGCTTGTTCCGTTGGGCGGTGTTGAAGATGACGCTGTTGAACGTCGGGTCGGTTCCGCCCGAGGACTTCGTCGAGAGAATCACGATCCCGCCGGAGATCAGGCTCGGCCCTCCGGGCGCATTCTTGAACACGCGGTTTCCGGCCACGACGGTGTTGTGCACGCCGGCGAGGGCGATGCCGATGCCGGACAGCGCGGGTTGATCCGCTGGGCTCGCCGGGCAGACCTTGTCGTTGGCCCACGACTTGTTGTCGAAGATGCGGTAGTTGCCGGCCGGGAGGTCACCTGGCGCGCCCATGGCCAGAGTTGAGCGCGAGGATGCCGACGCAGTTGCCCCACACCTGGTTGTCGAACGCCTGCAGTTCGGTGCTGTCCCGCATGAAGAGGCCGAATCCGTTGTGGTCCGCCTTGTTGTCGCGCAGGACGCTGTTGGCATGCGGCGAGTCACCCATGTACAGGCCGGCCTCGCCGTTCCACGACGCCCAGTTGTCCGCGAACACGCTGTTGGTGGAGACGAACCGCGCGATGCCGTAGCCACCGTTGTGGTCGGCCTTGACGTCGGTCACCCGCATGCCCTTGGTGTTGAACCCGATCACTCCGGTGTCGGAGAACCCGGTCACCCGCAGGTCGGAGACGTGCACGTCGACCACAGGCTTCGACAGGTTCGGGTTGCCCTGGCTGTCGACCGCGCCGAGCGCGCACAGCCCCTCGACGGCGCCCATCATGTTGCACGGGTTCTTCGGGTTGGGATGCGCGGGCGGCTTGATGGTGGTCTTGTCCCAGCCGGCCCCGCGGATCGTCAACGTGATCGGGATCGCCACGCTGTCGAAGTACGTTCCCCTCTTGAGTCGGATCGTGTCACCTGGATGGGCTCTGGCTACCGCTGCCGAGATCGTTCCGGTGCCAGGCCTCACCGTGAACGTGTGATGCCCCTCTGTGGCCTGAGCCGGTGCGACGGCCAAGGCCAGCGCTCCTACCGTCAGCGATGTGACGGCCACGTAGCGTGCGTGGTGTCTCATCTTTGACTCCTCACTCCTCATGGGGTTTGTGGCTTCGGCGTGACGCCACGAACGACGACACTCC
The DNA here is from genome assembly GCA_963703505.1 of uncultured Actinomycetota bacterium. Taxonomy (GTDB): domain Bacteria; phylum Actinomycetota; class Actinomycetes; order CAVPEL01; family CAVPEL01; genus CAVPEL01. The sequence continues at coordinate 275,409 of CAVPEL010000006.1, forward strand.
GCCCGCCGGGGCACCGGAGCAACCCGTTGCAGGGCAAGGCTCGGCATGTCCGCGAAACGGTCCGCGCAGCGCGAGCAATACGACTCACCGAGCAGGCAAAACACGACCTACCAGGGCTGGCGACGCGGCGTCCCTACGCGGGAAGGCCGGTCGCACGCGAGACCGCAGCGGCCCGGTTGGCGGCGTGCAGCTTGCGGTAGATGCGCTCGAGGTGCTTGGCAACGGTCCTCGGACTGATGCCCAAGGTGTGCGCGATGGCCTCGTTGGTCCGGCCCTCCGCGACGAGCCGCATGATCTGGGCCTCGCGTGGGCGTCAGCATGGTGAGCTCCCGATCCGGGGGCACCGTGACCCGTGCCGTGGCTGCCGCACGCAGTTGTGCCCGCCTCAGGCCCGCGATCAACGGGCGCCGCAGCACGGTGAGCACCGCACGGTCGACGTCGTCGAACTCGCACCGCGCTCGGTTGAGCGCGATACCAATGACGACGGGCCCAGCGTCCGACATGGTCACCGAGAGCTGCTCCTCGACCGGGATCCATCGGAAGAACTCGCGGTACAAGTCGAGTTGGTGGAACTCCCGTGTGGTCAAGAAGTCGCGGATGGTCACCGCACGGCCGTCGCCGGTCCGGCGGTAGTGGTTGATCGACGGGTGCTGATGCGCATACCGCGCGAACGTCGCCCTGGTGCTTTCGTTCAAGGAATGGGCAGGCCAGTCCTCGTAGTGCACATCGCCCGGAGCCGTGCCGACTTCGTTGTAGGTCACGACGTCGCAGCCGATGAGCTCGCTGAGTCCGGTCATGACCAACGACCCGAACCCGTCGGGGCTGTCCAGGTCAGCCAGCTGGTCAACCAGGTTGACGGCCCGCTCGAGGGTTCGTAGGGGCACGTACATCGCGGCACCATCCAGCAAGGCGGTGGACGGCCCGCGGCGCGAGCCGGCCGACCGGCCAACCGTGCGCAAACTACGTATCGACTGTGCGCGCCCACGGTGGTGTTGTCAACGAACAACAGCGCACGCAGGTCGAAGAGGGGTTAGCCATGCGACAAGTAGATGACGACAAGCTCATGGCCTTTGTCGGGCAGGTCATCGGTGACCTGGGCGCCCTCGCGCAGGCGCCGCTGGTCGCGATCGGCGACCAGCTCGGGCTCTACCGCGCGATGGCCGACGGCGAGCCGGTGACGGCCGCCGAGCTGGCGGGGCGCACCCAGACGGTCGAGCGCTACGTCCGGGAGTGGCTGGCCTCGCAGGCGGCCGGCGGCTACCTCACCTACGACGGCGACGGCCGCTACCACCTCGAGCCCGAGCAGGCGGTGGCGCTGACCGACGAGAACAGCCCGATGTGCGTGCTCGGCGGCTTCGAGTCGTTCACCGCGGCCGTACGGATCGCGCCCCAGCTCGCCGCGGCGTTCCGCTCCGGCGAGGGCGTGGCGTGGGGTGAGCATGACCCGCACCTGTTCAGTGGCACTGCGCGCTTCTTCCGCCCGGGCTACATGGCGAACCTCGTCGACGCGTGGCTACCGGCCCTGGACGGCGTCGTCGAGAAGCTGACCGCAGGGGCACGGGTAGCCGACATCGGCTGCGGCTTCGGCCACTCGACCACGCTGATGGCCGACGCGTTCCCCGACAGCACGTTCACCGGATTCGACTCCCACGTCGCCTCCATCGGGGCCGCCGAAAAGCTGGCGGCCAACTCCGGCAAGGCTCACCACGTCGACTTCCAGGTCGCCACCGCGAAGACCTTCCCTGGCACTGGCTACGACCTCATCACCTACTTCGACTGCCTGCACGACATGGGCGACCCGGTCGGCGCGCTGGCGCACGCCCTGACGGCGGTCGCACCCGACGGCACGTTGATGATTGTCGAGCCGTACGCGAACGACGATGTCGAGCAGAATCTGAACCCGCTGGGCCGGTTGTTCTACTCGGTGTCCACGCTGGTGTGCACGCCCGCCTCGCTCTCGGAGGAGGTCGGGACGGCACTCGGTGCGCAGGCCGGCGAGGAGCGGTTGCGGGCGGTCGCCGAGCAGGCCGGGTTCACCCGTTTCCGCAGGGCGACCGAGACGCCGTTCAACATGGTGCTCGAGGTGCGCCCGTGACAACGAGCACGACCTAGTCGACGCTGACCGACTCGGGACCGATCATCGGTCCCGAGTCGGTCAGTCGTGCGGGTCGGTCAGTCGTTCGAAGAACACGTCGATGAGCTGTCCCGGGGACGCCCCGAGCCGCACTATGTCCGGGAATAATTCATTGTGTCCATCAATACCGTCATATAGCAGCCGCTAGTTGCCGTCGAATGTGAAATACGGAAGACACGCCGCGATTCGGCTCATTTGATTACAAGATCATCGAACGCCTGGGGAGCAGCACCGTCATGGATATAAACAGGCCATCGACGCTCGTATGAGTCGCCGATACCGTCCACCGGCAGGCCTGGCTCTCGTCAGGCACGCCTCCCCTTATCGGACGTCGTCCTCTCCCTAGGAGTTCCCTGGTGCTGCTCAAAAAAGGAAATGTGACGAGATCGGCCGCAGTGTTATGCGTGGGCGCAATGGTTGCTGTCGGGCTCAGCGGGGTCGCCTCGGGCGCATCCCGTGTCTCGGCCGACGGCCCCTTTGACGCCGAGGCATCAGTGAGCGAGGCCGCCAGCGTTCAAGGTGACGCCCTGCACCACCACGGCGCAGGCAACCATGACGGCCGCAAGGGTCGGCAGGGCGCCAGCGCCAAGCAGATCCAGCTCGCTGCGCAGGCACACGCTCGGGTCGACTGGAACCAGTTCGGCACGCCGCTTCAGGTGTCGTCGACCGACAGCGGACCGCTGGCTACCGGCCTGTCCAGCGACCCGGAGCAGGCTGCCCGCAGCTACCTGGCAGCCAACCGGGAGATGTTCGGGCTGGCCGCGGATGCGATCAGCTCGCTGAAGCTCGTGTCTGTCACACCGCTCGGCGATGGCGCCGCGGTCCAGCTCCAGCAGACGTTCGGTGACCTTCCCGCAGGCAACGACGGCATCGTCAAGGTCGGCGTGAACCACGGATCCGTCTACTACGTCTCCTCGAGCCTCGCCCGCAAGGCACCCAAGCCGCAGGCCATGACGCTCTCCCAGACCCAGGCGATCCAGGCCGCGGCCGCGGACGCCGGGATGACGCTCGGCACCCTTGCCCCGCTCGGTCTGTCCGGCGGCTGGTACCGCTACTCGGCCGGCGCCATCCAGGGCCAGCAGTCGGTCCGCTCGGTTGCCGTCCCGATGCCCGACGGCAGCGTCCGCGCGGCCTACGAGGTCGGCCTCAACAACACCGGCGACGAGACCCAGGCCTACACGAGCTACGTCGACGGGCGCACCGGCGAGGTGCTGATCCGTGAGGACAACGTGCAGGAAGAGATCGACAACCCGGAGTGGAAGGCCTTCCCGGCCAACCCGCCGGTGAACCACAGCTCGACCGACACCCGCGAGACCTGGTGCTGGAACCCGAAGGTCGGTTGCGACCGCGTGGTGGGCAACCCCTCGTCCCCGCTGGGCTGGGACGTCGACACCGGCCCTCAGCGCCACCAACCCCAGCTTCACCAGCCGTGGCAACAACCAGCGGGCGGCGAAGACCTGGACGGGCAGCTTCAGCCTCGCGAACGTGGCGACGTCGAGCCCGACCCGCTCGTACACCCCCGCGTGGACCAACCAGTGGTACGAGTCGAGCTGCAACCCGAACTCCTTCACCACGGGTACCAACAACGACATCGACGCGGCGATCTACAACCTCGTCGCCATGCACAACCGCATGCACGACTTCTCCTACAAGCTCGGCTTTACCGAGGTCAACCGGAACATGCAGGTCAACAACTTCGGCCTCGGTGGCAACCAGAACGACCCGGAGCAGGCGAATGCCCAGTCCGGTGCCCGCTCGACGACGCTGACGCGCAACAACGCCAACCAGTCGACGCCGAACGACGGCTCCCCGGGTACCACCAACATGTACCTGTGGCAGCCCGTCGCGGGCTCGTTCTACGCCCCGTGCGTCGACGGTGACTACGACATGTCGGTGATCGGCCACGAGTACACGCACGCCATCTCCAACCGGATGGTCAGCGGTGGGCTCTCCGGCACGCAGGCCGGTTCGATGGGTGAGTCGTGGTCCGACCTCGTCGCGACCGAGTACCTCCACGAGTACAACCTGGTGCCCGCCGGTCAGACGCTCACCGTCGTCGGTGAGTACGCCACGGGCAACGACGTTCGCGGTATCCGCAACTACGACATCGCGAAGAGCCCGCTGAACTACAGCAACTTCGGCTTCGACCTGGTCGGTGCGGAAGTCCACACCGACGGTGAGATCTGGAACGCCACCCAGTGGGAGGTCCGCCAGGCATTCATCAACCGCTACGGTGCGGGCACGCCGGCGATCAACGCCTCGTGCGCGGACGGCCTCACCCCGCTGACGGACTGCCCGGGCAACCGCCGCTGGCTGCAGACGATGTTCGACGCCTGGCTGCTCATGCCTCGCGCCGCCACCTTCGTCAGTGCCCGTGACGCGATGCTCGCCGCGGACCTGGTCCGCACCGGTGGTGCGAACACGGACCTCATGTGGGACGCGTTCGCCCGCCGTGGACTTGGCTTGGGCGCCGCCGCCACCAGCGGTAGCGACACCGCGCCGAAGCCCAGCTTCACCACGACGACCACGAACAACGCGACGGTCCGCTTCGTGCCGGCCGGTCAGGCCAGCAGCGCCACGTCGTTCCAGGTCTACGTCGGTGACTACCAGGCTCGGTCGCGCGCGGCCGTCACGTACAACCCGGCGGTCGCCGGCTCGGACACCATCTCGATCGCAGCCGGCACGTACAACCTGTTCGTCAAGGCGCCGGGCTTCGGTCTCACCCGGATGACGGCGACGTTCACGGCCGGTCAGCACGCCGACTACGTGGTCGAAGCTGCAGCGCAACCTGGCAGCGTCGGTGAACGGCGCGACCGCGTCGGGTGACGGCGTGAACGCCGCGTACCTCATCGACGAGGACGAGGGCACCCAGTGGGCGTTCCTCGGCGCCAAGGCCGCACCGGTCGCAGGCAAGCAGATCACCGATCAAGCTGGCCGGCAACGAGGCGCAGGTGGTCCGCAAGCTCAACGTCAGCGCGATGCTGCGCCCGGCGAAGACCGGCGACCCGGGTGGCGACAACGCAGCGCAGAACCGGTTCACCGCGCTGCGGAACTTCACGGTCATGGCGTGCAACGCATCCGGAACCGTCACCTGCGCCAACGACGCCGACTTCCACCTGGCGTACACCAGCGCCGAAGACGCCTTCCCGGCGACGAAGCCGCGTCCGGCTTCGGCGGCGATCAACATGCGGTCGTTCGCCATCCCCGCCACGCTGGCGACGCACCTGCGTCTCGTCGTCGGTGGCTCGCAGTGCTCCTCCTACGAGGGCTACGCGGGCCAGCAGTCGGCCGACCCGAACGTGCTCACGGACTGCACCACGGAGTTCGCGATGTCCGGTCAGGTGCGGATCGCTGAGTTCGAGGCGTTCGACGAGACCGGCCCCGGCCTCGTCGGCGAGGTGATCACCGCTGACGTCACCGGCGCACCGCTGGCGATGTCGATCCCCGGGAGCAACCAGGTGACGATGCCGGCCACGACCCTCACGGGTTACGACCAGATCGTCCACGGTGTGCTCAACTCGGTCACGGTGGTCGACCCCCGTGGCACCAGTGCCGGCTGGAACCTCACCGGCCAGGTGAGCGACTTCGTCGGTCCGAACGGGGTGATCCTCGCCGACAACTTCGGCTGGACACCGGCCGCCTCCGCGGCCTCCGGCACCCTGCCGGTTCCCGCAGGTCAGGCGCCGGTGGTGACCGCCGGTCCGGCCGCCGCGGCTGGGCTTGGCACCGGGCTCGCCAACACGCGGTCCCTGTGCTCCGGAGCTGTGGGTCACAGCGCGGGTGCGTTCCAGTGCGGGGCCACGCTCGACCTGGGTATCCCGGGCAGCACGAAGGTCGGTACCTACACCGGAGTCCTGACCCTGACCCTGGTGTAGTGCTCAGCTAGCGCCAAGCGGGGCGGTGAGGGTGGCGAACTGCCACTCTCACCGCCCCGTGGCTTGTGCGGGTGCGGCGTGGTCAGGAGTTACGCGTGGCAGTGCGCGAACGAGGGGGATCAGTGACGTCGGTGGCGCGCGGTTGGCGCCTGACGAGCGCGACCAACCCCGGCGCGGAGCGCGATCCCGATCACCAGCAACGCACCGGATAGCGCGAACGCGGAGGCGAGCGGTGAGCCGGTGAACGGGAGCTTCCCGCCGCCCTTGCCGCTTCCTCCGCCATTGCCACCCTGAGCCGGCCCTTCCTTCTCGCCGAGCACCGAGGTCGTCGGAGTGGGCAGAGGGCTGGTGGTCGTTCCACCGGTGGGCGTAGCGCTCGGCACCGACGTGGACGTTGCCGTCGGCGACGCGGTCGGCGATCGTGGGCGATTCGGTGGGCGATTCGGTCGGCGTCGGCTCCTCGGAACAGCCAGCCGGGAGGAGCGTGAAGCTGATGGCGATCTGGGCGCTCGTGGACGTGCTGGCGAGGGAGGTCGCGGCCGTCGGATGTGAGAGCGCTGTGATCAGCTGCTCGCACGTGGGGTCCGACGACGTGCCGAGCTGACCGGCGAGTGCGATGGAGCCGCCAATGACCCAGGGGGTGACGGAGACGACCATGAAGGCCGTACCCAACCACCGCGCTGCTCGGGTCGACGGTCGCACGGCCTGCCTACCTTCCGCGATCACGGACCTGGAAACGGACGATGAGCGACAGGTCGGCCGATTCGCCACTTGGTTGCCGAATCTTGTCGTGAATGATCGGCGAACACAACCGTCTGGCCCGACGAACTCGCCTGTTAGGGTCCCCCGATGATGGCGAAGAGTCCCGGAGTCACCCGTTTGGCGGCATCGTCCCTCGTTGTCCTCGCCTTGGCGCTGGTGGGATGTCAGAGCGCGAAGTCGCCTGACGCGGCACCGGCAAGCGCCACCTCGACACCCGCGGGGGACCTGCCGCCCGCCGAGGGGTCGCAGGACGTCGAGATTCCCGACGTCGTGGGCCTACGGCTCGACGACGCGGAGGGCGCCTTCGAGGCAGCCGGCTTCGACACCCTCGATGTCGAGACTCCGAACGGCAACCACATGGTGGGCTACGACCCGGCCGAGTGGGTCGTCATCGCTCAGGATCCGCCCGTCGGCGCCGCGTTCGACATCCGCACGGTCATCACCTTGCGGGTCGAGCCCGCGACCTGAGCAGCGACCTGAGGTCGGGACCTGAGCCCGACACCCCAGCCCCCGCCCTACTCCCGCAGCCGGGCCAACCCTTCCGGTAGGTCGTCGCTGTGCAGCACGCGCAGCCGCTGGGTGGCCCGGGTGAGCGCCACGTAGAGGTCGCTCGGGCCTCGCGGTGACTCGGCGATCACCTGCGGCAGGGTCCAGCAGCACCACCGCGTCGAACTCCAAGCCCTTCACCCCGGTCACGGTGAGCACGGACACCGGCGCGTCGAGCCCGGTCGAACCGTCGGTGACCATCCCGTCGGGCAGCGCCGCGCCCAGCGCGCCCGCCACCTCGGCGTGCAGAGCCCGGGGCGCGATGACAGCGAGGCGCCCCGCGCCCAGCAGGTCCAGCTCGCTGCGCACCGTCGCCAGCACGGCCGCGTCGTCCCCGGCCGTGAGCCGCTGTGCCGTCGGCGGCCAGTCCCCGACGCGAGCCGAGGTCGGTGGTGTCGAGGCGATCCCCGCGGCGGTGAGCACATCGGCCGCGAGCACCATGATCTGCTGCGGGGTGCGGTAGTTGACGGTCAGCTCCTCGAGCTGCCACCGGCCCGCCACGTAGGGGTCGAGGACCTCGTTCCAGGAGCGCGCGCCAGCCAGCGCGCCGGTCTGCGCCACGTCGCCGACGATGGTCATCGACCGGCTCGGGCAGCGCCGCATCAACAGGCGCCACTGCATGGCGGACAGCTCCTGCGCCTCGTCGACGACCACGTGCCCGAACGCCCACTCGCGGTCCTCCGCCGCATGCTCGGCCGCGGTGCGCCGCGCGGCCGGCGCCGCGTACCGGTCGACCAGTGCGTCGGCGGTGAGCATGCTCGCCGCGTCGCCCGACATCTCCAGCACGCCGCGGGCGTAGCCGATCTCGGCGCGCCGCTCGGCGGCCGCCCGGCTCGCCTCCGCCTGCGTCGCGCTGTTCTCCTCGCCGAGCAGCTCGGCCGCCTCGTCCAGCAGCGGCACGTCGGCGTGCGTCCACGGCGCGCTGCGCTCGCGGACCAGCAGCCGGCGTTCGTGGGCGGTCATCCAGCTGGCGGCCTCGGCCAGCTGGGCCGGGTCCGCGTACAGGTCGCGGACCAGCCGCTCAGGCTTGAGCGGCATCCAGCACAGGTTGACCTCGCGGCGCACGTCGCGGGACTCGCGCAGTGTCGCGAGCAGTTCGGCGCGGTTGTCGTTGTCCAGCTCGGTGTTCATCGCCGCGGCGAGCTGGCGAGCCAGCCGGCCGAGCAGCTCACGCGACGAACGTCACCCGGGCGATGTTGTGCGGCTTGCGAGTGCCGCGGGCCTTCTCGCGGGCCGCCGCGACGTCGCGGGGTCGCAGGGTGATGACGGTCCCGTCCACGTCGAGCTCGGCGGGGCCGATCGGGGAGGCGCTGCCGGCGCCGGACCGCGGTCGCGAGCGTGCTGGCCATCCGCGCGTCACCCTTGACCGCGGCGACCGCCGGGTCCTCGGTCGCGGTCGCGTCGACGCCCGGATACAGCTGCCCGGGGGTGGCCATCACCACGCCGGTCTCGCCGAGGGAGGGCAGCACCTGCTCGATGTAGCGCAGGAACACCGGGTTCGGGCCGACCAGCAGCACGCCGGACTTCGCGATCCGCTCGCGGTGGGCGTACAGCAGGTAGGCGGTGCGGTGCAGCGCGACGGCCGTCTTGCCGGTCCCCGGCCCGCCCTGCACGACCAGCACCCCCGGCAGCGGTGCCCGGATCACCCGGTCCTGCTCGGCCTGGATGGTGGCGACGATGTCGCGCATGTGACCGGTCCGGTGCGCGTTGAGCGCGACGAACAGCGCGCCCTCGCCGGCGACCGTGCTGGCCTGCGCCGCGTCGAGCGCGTCGAGGTCGAGCACCTCGTCCTCGATGCTGGTGACCGTGCGGTCCTGCGAGCCGAGGTGACGGCGGCGCACCACGCCGTCGGGGGCGGCCGCGGTCGCCTGGTAGAACGGCTCGGCAGCGGGCGCGCGCCAGTCCAGCTGCAGCTGCACGCGCGCGGTGGTCGGACAGCCCGATGCGGCCGATGTACCGGCGTTCGCCGTCGATCATGTCGAGCCGGCCGAAGCACAGCCGGTCCTCGACGGCCGCGCAGCTGGTTCAGCCGCTCGGCGTGCAGCCGGACGAACGCGTCCTGCTCAGCGCGGGCGCCGGGCGTGCCTGCCGTCGCGCTGATCCGGATCCGATCGAGCTCGGCCGCGGTGCTCGCGCGCAGCTCGTCCAGGCGCTCGTAGAGCGCGCTGACGTGGTCCTGCTCGCTCTTGCGTTCGCGTTCCAGCTCGTCGATGCGTACTGCGCCCCTTTCGAGTCGTGCGTCACGGGCCCGTCCCGCGAAAAGTCCGCAGGCCAGTCGACCACATCGGGCCCCGCCACGGCCAAACAGGTGGCGCCGTGGGCTCAGACGAGCGGCGCCGTCTCGCGCGTCAGGCCCAGCTCGTCGCGGGTCAGCTCGGGCATGGCCCACGTCGTCGTGCGCGGGTCCGGCACCGGCTCCCACCGACCATCGATCATGCGGTAGGTCCACCGTGGTCCGTGGGTGAGCAGCTGTTGCAGGCCGGCGGCGAGCCGGTCGATGTCGTCGGAGGACGTGCCGAGCCCGAAGCTGACCCGCACGGCGGTCGGCACCGAGCTGCGTGGCCCCATCAGCGGGTGAGCGCGCGAGGACGTCCTCGCGAACGCCGACGCCATGCTCGGCCGACAGGTAGGCGGCGACCCGACCACCGTCGTAGCCGTCGACCCAGAAGCTGACGGTGCCCACCCGGTCGGTGCTGTCCGGCCAGCTGCGGTGCAGGTGGATCGGGGCGAGGCGGGCGAGCTCGTCCAGCAACCGGCGCAGCAGCGCGCCTGGTGCCGCGCGACGACTTCGTCCGGCAGCTCCTCGATCGCGCGGCAGGCCGTCGCGAGGGCGGCCGGTCCGAGAACATGCGGCGCGTCGCCCAGCCGCTCCGCACCGAGCCAGTCCGCTCGCCCCACCAGGACCCCGGTGGGAAACGGCGTGGCGAGCGTGTGCCCGGAGAACGCGAGGTAGTCCACGCCGCTGGCGGTCAGCGAGATGCGCCGGCATCCGGCGAGATGGGTGGCATCGACGAACAGGCGTGCGCCCGCGGCGTGGGCGAGGCGCGCGATGTCGGCGATCGGCAGGACCTCCCCCGTCAGGTGGGACGAGCCGGTCACCGCCACGAGCGCGGTGGGTCGTTCGGCCAGCATGATCGTCAACCACTCGAGCGTTTCAGCCATGGTGGGGGCCGACGGCACGCGTCGGCGGCGACCCTGCTCTCCGGGCTGCGGGCCCGGTGTGGTCGTCGACATCGAGGACCAGGACCTCGGCCCCGGCGGGCAGGCCTCGGGTCAGCAGGTCGATCGCGTCGGAGATGTCCCTGGTGAACACGACGTCGTCATCGGCGCGGGCGCCGGTGAACTGACCGACCGCGATCTTCGCAGACCGGTTCAGCTCGGCGACCTGGGACGCGCGAGGGGTGCCGGCGGGGTCGGCGTCGGGCACGCTGCTGGCTCAGGTAGCTGGCGACGGCGACCAAGGTGGGCGCGCTCGCCGCGTAGTCCAGGTTGACGTAGCGCCTCGTGCCGCCCTGAACCAGCGGCGTGAGCCGGTCCGCGCCGACCACGGGGAGCAGGGGCAGCAGGCGCGAACGGCGGGCGGCGCGCCGGTGGGCGGAGATGGCGCTCGGGTGGGCGGTCAATGCGGTCCTCACGAAGCACGAGGGCCGCGACGTTGGTGGGGCCCGCTCTAGTCCACCCGGTTGGGTGGGCTCGATGATCGATTCGGCATCGAAGCGCTCCTACCTGAGAACCTGCACGGTGGCATCTGGGTGAAGGTTCGGCGCTCAGCGACAGGCTCCCGGCACCGGTTCGATCGCCTTGGCGAGGTGGACGGTGTTGCGCCCACCGCGCTTCGCGCCGTACATCGCGGCGTCCGCCCTGCACACGATGCCGGTGTCGGCGCCGGCGGCGACCCCGGCCGAGAAGGTGAGCATGCCGGCTGACCCGTCGTAGACGACGGCCCGGGCACGGTGCATGACACCGGCGGCATCCTCGGCCGAGGTGGCTGGGAACACCACCGCGAACTCCTCCCCGCCGATGCGGTACATCTCGTCCTGGGGGCGCAGCAGTCCCTGCACGAGCTGGGCGAACAGCTGCAGCGCCTCGTCGCCGACCTGGTGGCCGTAGGTGTCGTTGAGGTTCTTGAAGTGGTCGAGGTCGGCGATCGCGACCGAGAACGGCGGTCGGGAGTGTGCCCCGGCGCCGCAGAGCTCGGCGATCCGCGCGTCGAAGGCCCGACGGTTGAGCAGCCCGGTGAGGCTGTCGCGCATCGCCGCCACGAGGAGGTCGGCACGGCTGCGGCGGAGGACGTAGACGGCGAGCCCAGCTCCGGCCAGCACGGCGACGGAGCCGCTCAGCGCAGTCCATCGACCGGTCGCCGGGACCGCCACGTTCAGCAGGCCGAGCGATGGCGTGGTGACGACCGCGGTGGTGACGACGACGACCACGTACCCGTAGCCGAGCGGGGCGGGCAGCAGCAACAGGCCGGCGGCTGCCCACATCCAGCCGAACGCCACCAGCGGCGACTCCGTCCCGCCGGTGGCCGAGAACAGGGCCGCCAGGACCAGCAGGTCCACCAACAGGCCGGCACGGGGGCCGCGCGTGGTGGGGCGACGGAGCCGCCGGCAGACGACCGCCACGTGGGCGAACGCGCCGGCGACCAGTGCCGACGCGGCCCAGCGCGCGGTCGGGTCGGTGGACAGCGTGGGGGCGAGGATCGGGGTCAAAGCGACGATGGCGGCGAGGCGGACGCCGCTCAGCGCCAGCTCGGCCTGGCCGGGCCGCACGACTGGAGTGGCAGCGCCCAATGGGAGCCTTGTCCGCGTCTCACGCTCGGTAACGTTCACGTCACTTAGTGTGATCGACATAGTGGTTGTCCGGTTTCCGCCATATGGCCTATTTCCATAGAGCCAACGGCCAGTCACCGTTGCCGACGCCTAGCCGAACCGCGACGATGAGGGCCATGCGGTTGGTCACCACTGGGTCCTTGGCTGCCTCCCTTGCGTCGCTACCTGCTGCCTCACCTCGGGTGGTCGCCAGCGGCAACTTCGCGACGCCCCGAGTGCTGATCGACGTCCTCGACACGTCGTTGGCGTCCTACCGGCTGTTCATGCTCAACGCCCAGGGCGTGCTGCCGGACCGCGAGGGCGTCGTGCTGGAGACGCCCTTCGTCGGTCCGGCGATGCGCGGCCGGCCAGGCCTGGACTACCTGCCGGCCCGGCTCTCGCTGGTGCCGCTGCTGTTCGCGACCATGCGGGCGCCCGACGTCGTGCTGCTGCACACCTCGACACCCAGAGGTGGGACGGTGTCGCTCGGGGTGGAGGTGAACATCCTGCCCGCGGCGATCGAGGCGGTCCGCGCCCGCGGCGGCCTGGTCGTCGCTCAGATGAACCCGCAGATGCCGTACACCTACGGCGACGGCCAGCTCGACGTCGACCAGATCGACCTGGCGATCGAGGTCGACGAACCGTTGACGCTCGCCGGTGCCCCGGGCACCGGACGAGCTGACCAGGCAGATCGGTGAACGTGTCGCCGGCCTCGTCAACGACGGCGCCACCCTCCAGCTCGGCATCGGAGGCGTGCCCGACGCGACGCTGTCCGCGCTGCACTCCCACCGCGGTCTGCGCGTCTGGTCGGAGATGATCAGCGACGGCGTGCTCGCCCTGGAGAAGGCTGGGGCGCTGGACGTCGAGCAGGCCATCACGACGTCCTTCATCTTCGGTTCCCCCGCCCTGTACTCGTTCGTCGACTCGAACCCGCGGATCCGGGTGCTGCGCACCGAGAAGACCAACGACCCCGGGCTCATCGCCCGGCAGCCGGCGATGACCTCGGTCAACTCCGCGCTGCAGGTCGACCTGTTCGCCCAGGCCAACGCGAGCCGCGTCCGCGGGCAGGTCTACTCCGGGTTCGGCGGGCAGACCGACTTCATCGTCGGGGCGCTGCACTCGCCGGGGGGACAGGCGATCGTCGCGCTGCCGTCCTGGCACCCGAAGGCGGACATCTCCACGATCGTGCCGCTCATCGACGGGCCGGTCACCTCGTTCCAGCACACCGTCATCGTCACCGAGCAGGGGCTCGCCCCGATCTGGGGGCGCAGCCAGCGCGCGCAGGCCCGGCTGCTCATCGAGCAGACGGCGCACCCCGACGCCCGCGCGGAGCTGTGGGAGGCGGCAGGGCGGCTCGGGCTGATCGGGTAGTCCCGCGTTCCGGGCATGGTGGCGAGGCGGGGTGGCGCCTTGCGAGTGGTTACCGCAGCTGGTGCGTACGCGGTGCTCTTCTTCCACCGCGCAACGGTGGCTCGAATCGGACCGCTGATCGCGCTGGCCTGCCGGTGAACCAATCGGGCCCAGGCCGCCATCGCAAGCAGTGGCACCTTCTTGCCCGAGCTGGTCACCAGCAGCGCGGGCAGCGTGGCAAGGTCACGCACGCACGTCGCCCGCCGTACGTACGACGGTGACACGACATGCACGTCCGCCCAGGCGAAGCGATCAGGTGCGATAGGGGTTGCGCACGACAAGGACGTCTCGTCGGTGGCCTCCACCCGCACGGTGCCGCGCCGCGGTGAGAGCCCGCACCAGCGATGCCGACGCCCCACAGCCGCAGCTCCCGCGGTTGTGGCTGGGGCACACTGGCAGCCATGCCGGAGCTTCCCGAGGTGGAGGCGCTCACCGGTTTCCTGCGCGAGCATGCGGTGGGCCAGTTCGTGGCGCGCGTCGACGTCGCCGCGTTCAGCGTGCTGAAGACCTACGACCCGCCGCCCACCGCGCTCGCCGGCCTGGAGATCACCGGCGTCCAGCGCCACGGCAAGTTCCTCGACCTCGACGTCTCCGGCCTGCACCTGGTCATCCACCTGGCGCGCGCCGGGTGGCTGCGCTGGAAGGACGAGCTGCCGACCGCGCCGCCGAAGCCGGGCAAGAGCCCGCTGGCGCTGCGCCTCCACCTCACCAGCGGCGCCGGGTTCGACCTCACCGAGGCCGGCACCAAGAAGCGGCTCGCCGCCTGGATCACCCGCGACCCGGCGCAGATCGAAGGCATCGCGCGGCTCGGCCCCGACCCGCTCGACGCCGCCTTCACCGTCGACGCCCTCGCGCGGATCCTCGACGGCTCCCGCCAGCAGATCAAGGGCCTGCTCCGCAGCCAGAGCGTCATCGCCGGCATCGGCAACGCCTACTCCGACGAGGTGCTGCACGTCGCGCGGATGTCGCCGTTCAAGCTGGCGTCCACCTTCACCCCCGACGACATCGCCACCCTGCACGACGCGATCGTCACCACGCTCGCCGACGCCGTCGACCGGTCCGCGGGCCTGGCCACCGGCGAGCTGAAGGCGGAGAAGAAGTCAGGCATGCGGGTGCACGGGCGCGCCGGCGAGGCCTGCCCGGTCTGCGGGGACACGGTGCGCGAGGTGTCCTTCGCCGACTCGGCGCTGCAGTACTGCCCCACCTGCCAGACCGGCGGCAAGCCGCTGGCGGACCGGCGGTTGTCCCGCCTCGTGAAGTAGCGGACCCTTCCCCTACGTCTCGGCCGAGTGTCTAACTCCCCGATGACTCCCTGGGCTCTCGCGCGCTTTCTCATGCTCGGCGCCATCTGGGGTTCGAGCTTCCTGTTCATGAGGGTGGCGCTCGACGGGATCAGCGACCGCCAGGTCGTCGTCGGCCGGATGGCCCTCGGCGCCGTCACCCTGCTGGCCATCCTCGCGGCGCGGCGCGAGAAGCTGCCGCGGTCGGTGCGCATCTGGGGTCACCTCGCGTTCCTGGTGGTGTTCGCCAACCTCATCCCGTTCTTCTCGTTCGCGTGGGCCGAGGACGGGCGGGTCACGTCGGGCCTCGCCGGGATCTTCAACGCGATGACTCCGTTGATGACCATGCTGATCGCCACCTCGGTGCTGGCGGAGGAGCGGCTGACGCGGTATCGCACCACCGGCCTGCTGCTCGCATTCGTCGGGGTCGTGCTGATCCTTCAGCCGTGGAAGGGCTTTGCTGGCAGCTCGTTGACCGGTCAGCTGGCCTGCCTGGTGGCGGCGACCTCCTACGGCATCGCGATCACCTACACCCGCAAGTTCCTCTCCGGCGCGGGCTACTCCCCGGTCACCCTGGCCGCCGGGCAGATCTCCCTCGGCGCGCTGGTCCTGCTCATCGCCACGCCGTTCTGGGCTGCGACGCCCGTCCACCTGGACGTCAAGGTCACCGGTGCGATCGCCATGCTCGGCGTGCTCGGCACCGGCGTCGCCTACCTGTTCAACTACGGGCTCATCCGGGACATCGGGGCGACCCGGATGTCCACGGTCACCTACGCGATGCCGGTGGTCGCGGTGATCCTCGGCGTCATCGTGCTGAGCGAGCCGGTGCGCTGGTTCGACTTCGTCGGTGCCGCCGTGATCGTGCTCGGTATCGCCGTCAGCGAGCGGCGTATCCGCTGGCGGACGGCGTGCCGCCGCTCGCCAGCGAGGCGTAGGGTAGGCGCCGAACAACGCGGGAGCTCGGGTCTACCGGGCTGAGAGGGCGGCTGACCGGGCCGCCGACCGCTTGAACCTGACCGGGTAATGCCGGCGTAGGGAGTGAGCCGTCATGGCGGCATCTATTGGCGCGAGCGCGTCCAGCTCGGCAACGTCAGCACGCAGCGCGTCCAGCGCGCGCACCAGCACGGCGAGGTGCCCAGGACCCTCGTCGAGCCGGCGCCGAAGACGCTCGGCTTCCTCGACCAGCTCGGCCTGTGGTCCAACCTCGGCGTCAGCCTGCTCGGCTTCGGCGGCGCGCTGGCCGTCGTCTCCCCCGCGGGATTCCCCAAGCTGTCGCTGGTCGGCGCGGTGGTGGCGACCGTCGTCGGCACGCTCATCGGCACCTCGATGGTCGCGCTGTCCGCGGTGCCCGGCGCGCAGACCGGGGCGCCGGCGATGGTGCTGCTGCGCGGGCTGTTCGGGGTGAAGGAGTCCTACGTCCCGACCGTGCTCAACGTCCTGCAGAACATCGGCTGGGGCACCTTCGAGCTGGTCATCATCGCGACCGGGCTCCAGGCGATCTTCCACGACAGTGCGCCCCGGTGGGTGTACGTGGTGGTGGCCGGCGTCGTCACCACCGCGCTGACGCTGCGGCCGCTCGGCGCGATCCGGATCCTGCGCCGCTACGTGACGGTCGCGGTCGTCATCACCTTGGTCTACCTGTACGTGCAGATCCTGCGCACCCCGATGCCGTCGCTGACCGCCGGTTCGTGGAGCGGGTTCTGGGTCGGCACCGACACCGCGCTCGCCGTCGCCGTCTCCTGGGTGCCGCTGGCGAGCGACTACTCGCGGCACTCCAAGAGCTCGCGCGCCGCGTTCGGCGCGCCCATGATCGGCTACACGCTCACCCAGGTCGGTTGCTACGTGCTCGGCCTGTTCGCGCTGCTCATCGTCGCCAACGACCCCGACCAGATCTTCGGGGCGTTCCTCGCGGTGCCG
This sequence comes from uncultured Actinomycetota bacterium, assembly GCA_963703505.1. Taxonomy (GTDB): domain Bacteria; phylum Actinomycetota; class Actinomycetes; order CAVPEL01; family CAVPEL01; genus CAVPEL01. The sequence goes on from CAVPEL010000006.1 coordinate 292,141, forward strand.
CTCGGCGCGCTGTTCTTCGCCGTCTTGGTGATCCGTGAGGTCGACCAGTCGTTCTGCAACGTCTACTCGACCGCGGTGTCCATCCAGAACCTCAAGCCGCTGGCCGACCGTCGGGTCCTCGCCGTCGCTGTCGGCACGCTCACCACCACCTTGGCGCTGCTGCTGGACATGTCGAAGTACGAGAACTTCCTCTACCTGATCGGCGCGGTGTTCGTGCCGCTGTTCGGCGTGCTGGTCGTCGACTACTTCGCACTCGGCGGGCGGCGCACCTGGGACCTCACCGCCGCCGCCCCGTCACGACGGATCATGCTGGTGCCGTGGGCGCTGGGGTTCGCCGCCTACCAGCTGGTCAACCCGGGGGCGATCGGCTGGTGGGCCCGCATGTGGCACGCGGTCGGTGACGCGCTGCACTTCACGGCGCAGTCCTGGATGAGCGCGTCGCTGTTCTCGTTCCTGGTCGCCGGCGCGACCACCGCGCTCCTTGGCGCGGTGCGTCGCCGGGGCAGCAGGCCTCAGGACAGCTTGGAGACCCTCACCGCCGTGCCGTAGGCGGCGATCTCCTGGTACCCCTGGCCGACCTCGGTGCTGTCGAACCGCATCGCCAGGATCGCGTTGGCTCCCTTGGCCTCGGCGGTCTCGACGAGCCGCTGCACGGCCTGCTGCCGGCTCTCCTCGAGCTGCTTGGTCAGCCCGCGCAGCTCACCGCCGACGATCGACTTCAGACCCGCGCCGAGCTGGGCGCCGATGTGCCGGGATCGCACGGTCAGGCCGAAGACCTCGCCGTACACCTCGTCGACGCGGTAGCCGGGCAGGTCGTTGGTCGTCGCGATGATCATCTGTTCCCTTTCGGAGGTGTTGGACGTGATCGGGCGTTCGGCGCAAAGTCCACCACCGAGCGTACGGCGGGTGCCACGATGAGTCACTGGTCCGGCGTTCGCCGGGGCGAACGCGGGGAGGTGGTTGATGAACGATCTCATCGTGGAGCTCGCCGAGGCCTCGACGGAAGCCTTGGTCGTGATAGCCAGCGACGACACGGTGGTCCATTGGAACCGGGCAGCCGAGCGGCTCATGGGCTGGGCGGCGGAGGAGGTCATCGGCCAGCTGCTGCCCTACCACCTGTCGGCCGCCCGCGACCGCGCCAGGGAGATCACGTCGGCGAGGTTCTACCGAGGCGAGACGTTCTCGTTCGTCGGCAAGCGCCGGCGCAAGGACGGCGTGGTGCTCGACCTGCTGGTCTCGGTCCGCGCGGTGACCGATGTCGGCGACGGGCGCAGCGGCGCGCTGATCGTGCTGCGGGACACGGCTGAGAAAGCCGACGGTGACCCCTCCGCCGCGCTCGGCGCGCAGACCGAAGAGCTGTCGTTGGTGGTGCGGCTCGCCGAGGTCATCGTGGGCCTCAACACGGACCTGGACCTGGCGACAGTCCTCGAGCGGGTGAGCGACGGCGCTGTCGCGCTGCTCGCTGCCGACGCCGCGGTGTACGTGGTCGTCGAGGGCGGCGACCTCGTCTTCGCGGCCGGTGCGGGCGGAACACTGGGCGCGATGGGATTGCGCCTGCCCTTGGCGGAGTCGGCGGTCGCGCACCTGATCCGGACGGGCCACAAGTCGGTGGTCAGCGCCCAGGCCCGGTTTCCGAACTCCTCACCCGACGTGCATCAGCAGCTCCAGGAATACCCCACGTTCGCCACGGCCCTGACGACCGTCGGGGACAAGGCATCGGGCGCGCTCTACGTGATGTTCAAGGCTCCGGACCGCATCGTGACGCCCCACGAGCTGGCTGTCCTGGAGCTGTTCGCCGATGCCGCCGGCACCGCTCTGACCAATGCGTCGGCCTACGGCGAGGTGATCCGCGAACGGGAGCACAAGCGGGAGGTCATCGACGCCTCTGCCGACGGCATGGCGGTGCTGGACTCGGGCGGACTGGTCCGGCAGTGGAACCCGGCGGCGCACGCCCTCACCGGCCTCGCGCCAGAAGACGTCATCGGATCGCCGCTGCCGTTCCCGGCTGCCGAGCCCGGATCGTTCTTCGACCACGAGCTGCCGTCGGGCACCTGGATCGAGATCCTGTGCGCCTCGATCGGCACCTCCGGGGAGATGGTGGTCGACTTCCGCGACATCACCCATCCCAAGCTCGTCGAGCAGGCGAAGGACCTGTTCCTCGCCGTCACCAGCCACGAGCTACGCACCCCGATCACGGTGATCCAGGGGTTCGCCAGCACGCTCAACGACCACTGGGACGAGCTGGACGACTCCGAGCGTCGCGAGGCGGTGGAGCGGATCGCCAGCCGGACGAAGTCGCTCGCGGGCCTGGTCGAGCAGCTGCTGCTCGGATCACGCGCCGGGGCCGCCATGTTCGAGCCGAGCCTCGCACCGTTCGACCTGGGGCGGTTGGTGGCGTCCTCGGTCGCCGGTCTCGACGGGGTGTCCACCGCGCACACGGTGGTGGTCCAGATGCCCCAGTACCTGCCGGCGGTCCTCGGTGACGCCGCTGCGACGGAGGTCGTCATCAGCCAGCTCCTGGAGAACGCGGTGAAGTACTCGCCCGAGGGCGGCGAGGTCCGCGTGTCGGTGCGTCTCGACGGCGGCAACGCCGTGCTGAGCGTGGCGGACCAGGGCGTTGGCATCCCCGAGGCGGACTTGGAGCGCATCTTCGAGCGCTTCTACCAGTCCGGGGGTGGGGATCGCCGGCCGTTCGGCGGGGTCGGGCTCGGGCTGTACATCGTGCGGCGCCTGGTCAATGCGCAAGGCGGCACGGTCGTCGCCCACCCGCTCGCCCGCGGCAGCCGGTTCGATGTGAGCCTGCCGCTCGCCACCAGAACCCTGGCACCCGAACCACCGCAGCAGGTATCCCCTTAGGCTGCACCCCATGTCCAAGCGCACACACCCCTCAGCACCTGACCGCACACCAGCCCCGGCCGGCGACGTCCCCGTCGTCGGACCCCGTGAGCCGTGCCCGTGCGGCTCGGGCCGTCGCTACAAGGCCTGCCACGGGCGGGCCTCGCACGCGGTGCAGCAGCTCGTGGCGCGGCCGTTCGCCGGGCGCGAGGACGAGTGCGAGTGGATCGCGCTGCGCGAGCTCGTGCCGTCGGCGACCGCGACGCTGAAACTGACCGGCGAGCACGCGGACCGGACGGTGACCCTGGCGACGGTGCTGCCGATGGCGTGGCCGGCGATGGTGCGGCCCGACCTCTCCGTGTTCCTGGGACTGCAGGTGCCCGGGCAGTCCGGCGACGTGAGCCGCGACCTGGCCGCTGCGCTGGAGCTGGCCCTGGCCGCCGAAACCGGTGGTCCGATCATCCCGCCCGGCCTGCCCGGGCCGGGACCGCGCCTGCAGGAACTCCTCGACCCGGCCCCGATCGTGCCCGAGCTGCACACCGGCTTCGAGTTCTGGCTGGAAGACGCCGTCGAGCCGGGATCGCCGGAGGCCGCGTCGCTGGAGCAGGCCAACGCCTCAGTGGTGCCGACCGCCCGGCTGAGCTCGGTGCGGGCCGCCTACTGGTGCAACGTGGCGGGTCGCACCTATCTGCGATGGGTGATGCCCGACGACGAGGAGCTGCTGCTCGACGCGATGGCGCGGGTGCACGCGGCGGGCGCCCTCGGCCTCGGCGACGGCCGCCGGTACCTCGGCGCGTTCCGGGCGCACGGCCTGCTCGTGCCGGTGTGGGAGCTGCCGGCCGGTACCACCGCGGAGCAGATGGAGGAGCCGGCCGTCGCCGTGCGCGCCCGTCTCGACGAGGCGCTCGCGCAGTCCGGACCGCTCAGTGCCAACGAGCGTCGGTCACGGGCAGGCCTGCTCGGTCGTCAGCTGACGCTCCGCTAGGATCACGCGTAGCCCGGGTGCTGCTGTACCCCCCCGTCGGCGGCACTCGGGCACACCAGCACGACACCTCTGCGGCCTGACGCTTCGGCCAGCCCCTCGCTCAGCCGGTCGGCGCCGCCACGCCTGGGTCCCGTGACACCGGGCACGACATGCAGCGCGGACCGCCCCGCCCGGTGCCCACCTCGCTCCCGGCGATGGGGACGACCTCGATCCCGGCGGCTTCCAGTCGGGCGTTGGTCCCGATGTTGCGTTCGTAGGCGACGGCGAGGCGTGGCGCGATGGCGAGGGTGTTGTTGCCGTCGTCCCACTGCTCGCGCTCCGCGGTAACCGGGTCGAGCCCGGTGTCGATGCGGCGCAGCTCGTCGATGCCCATCGCCTTGGCCGCCGCCACCAGGAACGGCTCCCCGTCGCCGACCCGCAGGCTGCCCGGGCTGCTGTCGGGGTCGGCGGTCACCGGGTACGCGATGAGGCTGTCCGCGATGTTGGGGTACATGACGACCGCATCGACGTCGACCATCGTGCACACCGTGTCCAGGTGCATGGTCGCGCGGTCCTGCGAGATCGGCACGGCGAGCACCGTGTGCGCCAAGCCTTCGGCGAAGACGCGGCGGGCGAGGCGCTCGGCGCCTGCGGCCGTGGTTCGCTGGCCGACGCCCACCGCGATCACACCGGGCGCGAGGAGCAGCACGTCGCCGCCCTCGATCCACTCCTCACTCGGGTCGTACACGTGGGGGGTGCCGGCGAAGCGCGGGTGGTGGGTGTAGATGGCCCGGGTCAAGGTGGCCTCGCGCCGGCGGGCCGGCATGAACGGGCTGGTCACCGCCACCCGGTCGCCGATCCAGGCGCTGGAGTCGCGGGTGAACATGAGGTTGACCAGGGGGGCGACCACGAAGTCGTGCGGGTCCATCAGCCGCCAGCGCAGGCCCTCGCCGCGCGGCATCTCGCTGTGGGCGATGCCACCGATGAGCGCCGCCACCAGGTCCTCGGGATGCAGGTCGTGCAGGTAGGCACCCACCTGCTCGCGCAGCGTGTGGCCGAGGTCGGGCGCGGTGTGGACGGCGTCGATGCACTCGGCGCGGGCCTCCTCGCCCCGGAGCGTCTCGGTGAGGAGGTCGGCCAGGTAGAGGACCTCGACCCCGCGGTCGGTCAAGGCCTGCGCGAAGGCATCGTGCTCGTCCTGGGCCCGGCTCACCCACGGAATGCCGTCGAAGAGCAGGTCGTCGTTGTTGCGGGGAGTCAGCCGGGTGAGCTCGCGACCGGGTCGGTGCAGCATCACCGTCCGCAGGCGGCCAACCTCGCTGTCCACGCCGTGGGGGAACATCACCTGGCGCAGCCTACCCGGCAGAGGGAGGCCTATCTCGTGGAACCCGATTGGGCGGACGCAGGGGTTCGATCTGGACATCCTCGCGCCGTCGGGGGCCGCTCCAGGGGGCCGGAACGGCCTCCACGTGCCTGGCCAGGATGTAGGCGTTCGACTCGTAGTTGATCCGCCAACCCCGGAAGCGCGGCCAGGCTTCCTCCGCGGTCCGCTCCATGGCGAACCCAGCCTTCTCCAGGTGGCGGACCGCGTCGAGGAACTCTTGGTACGACAGGTCGATCTCCTCGCCTGGCGACGTGTCGGGGCTGAACGGGATGTGCTCGGTCGTCGCGAGGTCGCGCAGCGTCACGATGCCCATCCGTAGGCACAGTTGAGCCTCCACCGGTGCCGTGTTCGGGCACAAGGCGAGATGCAGGGCGGCCGCGTCCATCATCGCCAGCATGCTCACCAGCCAGGAGCGGAACGGTTGTGGCGAGCGGAAGTGGATGAGCACCGGGTAGGTGGTGTGGCTCTCCGACACTGTGGCCGACCATCGCTCCCAGTCGGTGTAGAGCACCGGGAGGTTGTTGGTGAGCTGCATCCCGGCGTGGCTGGCGAGGACCTCCGGGCCCCACGCCGGATCGCCGCAGCGAGCACCCAGCAAGGTCACCTCGGTCTCGCGTTGGTTATAGGCCGAGTACAAGATCGGCAGGTACGCGATGTGCAGCGCGATCGTGATCGGGCCGGTGGCCGCGGCGACGAAGTCCAGCCAGGACAGCTCGTTTCGTCTCGGGCTGGCGAAACCGAGGGTGAACAGCGACGAGCCGGCTTCAGTAAAGGCGCCGCCGATCGTGAGGCCCGTGGTGCCGTACAGCAGCAGCCCGTACCCGAGGAGGAACAGGCTGAGCCAGGTCATGAGCAGCACCAGCAGGTAGGCCGGACCCGCCAAGGAGAGCACGCGGTCACGAGCCTGGTACTCCCGCCGCACGCGCGCAGCTGACCGGACAGTCGCCAGCAGGATGTTGAGGACAGCCACGGCGAGACGAGAGGTCTTGGCACGAGGAACGACCAGGGTCCGCAGGACGCTCGACACCGTGGTGATGATCACTGCGGCGCCAGCGATCGTGGCGATGGCCTCTCCCGCGTTCACCAGTCGCAGCCTACGCCGCGGAATCGGAGGGTCCCTGGTTCATGATCACCGCGTGATGTGGTGTCTGGCCGGGCCCGAGCGGGCAGGGACGACCTGGAGATCTAGGGTTCGGGAGACGAAGACAACTGCTGGCGAGGAGGGCGCGTGCGCTCGGTGGCGACCGAGGTCAGTCCGACCCGCCGGGCAGCGCGGGGACCGCGCCGCGGCCCGATGGTGTGGGTCGCTGCCGTGCTGGTGGTTCTCGTCGTCGTCGGCCCGATGTTCTGGTACTGGCTCGACCAGAGCGCGGACCAGCGTCTCATCGACCTGGCCGTGTACCGCGCCGCAGGCGAGTCGTTGCTGACCGGGCGCCCGGTCTACGACTACCTGACTCCACTGCCCCAGCTGCTCGCCTTTACCTATCCGCCGGTGGCCGCGGTGCTCGCCATCCCGCTCGTGGCGCTGCCGAACGACCTGATGAACTGGGCCTGGAACCTGGCACAGCTTGCCGCGCTCGCCGTCCTGGTCAGCCTCGGGTTTCGCGCCTGGTTCGACCGCGTGGGGGCCACCCGGCGTCCCCTCGCCTTCGCCGCGGTTTTTTGCGCGATGGCGTGGGTGCTCCCAGTCCGTGACGGCTTGCGGTTCGGCCAGGTCGGCTTGTTCCTCGCCGTGATGTGCGTGACCGACTGCATGGGGTCCCGGCCCCGATGGCCTCGCGGGCTGCTGATCGGCCTGGCGACGGCCATCAAGCTCACCCCGGGTGTGTTCATCGTCTACCTGCTCGTCGTCGGCCGCCGCCGCCATGCCGCGTATGCCGCCGCCTGGGCGGCGCTGTTCACCGGAATTGGAGCATTGGTCGCCCCGGACGCCAGCGCGCGCTTCTGGGGCGGGGTGGTGTTCGAGAGCGGCCGGCTCGGCTCGAACGACGGCACGTCGAACCAGTCGGTGCGCGGGATGATCCTGCGGGTCGCGAGCGGTCCCGTGTCGACCCTGCTGTGGATAGCGGCGGCCCTCGTGGTCGGGGTCCTGGGCTTCTGGCTCGCTCGCTCCCTGGCCGGTGCCGGCTTGGAGCTGCACGCGGTGACCGTCGTCGGGTTGCTCTCGGTGTTGCTGTCACCCGTCGCGTGGATCCATCACCTCGGTGGGTGGGTACCGCTGGCGGTCGGGCTGCTGCTCGCCGATGGGCGGTCTCGTCGGTGGTGCCTGGCGGTGCTCGGCATCACCGCGTTCTACGCGGTCTCTTTACCCTGGTGGGGGGGAACACTCCTGGATGTGGCATTTTTGCCGCATTGGGGAGCGGAGATAGTCCGTGACGGCTTCGGGATCGGCGCGGTAGCGCTCATGTTCCTGTTGGGCCGAAGGGGTGGAATCCCCCGTTCGCCGCTATCCGAGACGGTGGACCTGGTGGACGATGGCTTCACGCCGTTCAACCGAGAGGGCCCGGACTTACCGTGACCGACATCGACGTGATCGTGCTGCCACCGGCGCCTGAGACTCGATTGCCCTACCTGCTGATCCCCCTGGTCAAGCAGGCCGACCAGGGGTTGCTGCCCCTGTCTGAGGCGCTGCGGGCCTGGGTGACGGTGGTGGCGGGCTCGGCGGACCCCTGCTTCGTGGTCGATGTCCGCGGTCACTTCGTCGGACTGTCGTCGGCTGCGGGCGTGCTGCTCGGCCGCGACCACTTCTCGATCATCGGTCGCCGCCTGGTCGACGAGCTGGATCTCGTCGACTTCAGCATCGCCGCCGAGTCGTTGGAGGGGCACCTCGCCCAGGTCCCGCCGTTGGTGGCGCTGTCCGCGGGGGCGCTCAGCCGCGGGCTGGTCCGGCTCCGTCGAGGCGACGGGGTGATCGTCACGCTCGACATCGTGGCATCCCCGCTGCACGGGACGGACGGCTCGCTGATCGGCTCCCTGTGCTTCATGTCGCTGCTCACCGCGGACTAGGTAGGTCTGCTCGCTGAGGCAACTTCGGCGACGACGAGCCGCCGCGAGCCATTAGGCTGACGCCGTGCCGATTGCTGCTGATACCGCTGCCCTGCTCGCCGTCATCGGACTTGCTCTCGCCGCGGTCGGTCTTGCTGTGGGCATGGCCTGCCTCGTGCGTCTCAAGCGGTTACGCCGTGACTACACGCTGCTGCAGGGCACGGATGGGGAAGCCTCGTTCGTCGACGCTGTCGCCCGCAAGGTCGAGCAGGTCGAAGGGCTGCGCGTTGAGCTGGCGCAGGCGAACGGTCGGATCGAGAACCTGCGCAAGGACGTGAGCGAGGCGATCCGGCACATCGCCGTCGTGCGCTATGACGCGTTCGGCGACATGGGCGGCCGGTTGTCCTTCTCCGCGGCGCTGCTTGATGACTACGGCGACGGCATGGTCCTCACCTCGATCCACGGGCGCACCGAGACGCGCAGCTACTCCAAGGGCGTCAAGGACGGCGCCAGCGAACTGGTGCTGTCACCCGAAGAGGAGCAGGCGGTCGCCTACGCCATGCGCACCACGTCGGGGCGCGCGCCGGCCGGCCGCTGAGATGGCGGCGCGCTTCTCGTACCTCGGGCCCGAGGCAACCTTCACCGAGCAAGCGCTCCGCAGCATCCCCGGCGCCGAAGGCGCCCAGCTGGTTCCGTGCGCCACCGTCGCGGCGACCTTGGACGGCCTGCGCCGCGGCTACGTCGACGGCGCGATGGTTCCGTTGGAGAACTCGGTCGAAGGATCGGTGAGCGCCACCCTCGACCAGCTGACCTTCGGGGATCCCCTCGTGATCTCCCGCGAGGTCGTGCTCCCGGTGAACTTCGCGCTGATGGCGCGACCAGGCACGACGCTGGCGGACGTCACATCGATCACCACCCACCCGCACGCCCACGCCCAGTGCCGGCGCTGGCTGGCTACCCACCTTCCGCAGGCGCAGGTGGACACCGCGGGGTCCACCGCGGGTGGCGCCGCGCTGGTCGCCGCCGAGGGCTCGACCTACGACGCCGCGATCGCCGCACCGCTGGCCGCGGAGCGCTACGGGCTGACGGTCCTGGCGACCGGCATCGGTGACGACCCGGATGCGGTCACCCGTTTCGTGCTGGTGACCCGCCCGGCGCCACCGCCTGCGCCCACCGGCGCGGACCGGACGACGCTGGCACTGATCCTCCGCGACGACCGCGCTGGAGCGCTCCTGGAGCTGCTCACCGAGCTGGCGATACGTGGGATCAACCTGACGCGAATCGAGTCGCGGCCCGCCGGAGGGCGGCTCGGCCGCTACTACTTCAGCATCGACTGCGAAGGTCACATCGCCGACCAGCGGGTGGGTGAGGCGCTGGCCGCGCTGCGCCGGAACTACCCCGACATGCGGTACCTGGGTAGTTACCCGCGTGCCGACGGTGAGGAGCCGACGATTCGTGCGAGGTGACCGACGCGGCGTACGCCGAAGCCGCCGGTTGGCTCCTCCGGGTCCGCGCTGGCGAGCTCGACGGCGGCAGCCGGTAACCTCGAGGCGTGATCGACCTTCGCCAGCTCCGCGACAACCCTGACCGAGTCCGCGCCTCGCAGCGTGCCCGTGGCGAGGACGCCTCCCTGGTCGACGCGCTGCTGTCCCTGGACGAGCGCCGACGGGCGGCGGTCTCGCGCTTCGACACGGTGCGCGCCGAGCAGAAGGTGCTCGGCAAGAGCGTCGCGTCGGCCAAGGGGGACGAGCGCGATGCGCTGCTCGCCCGCGCCAAGGACCTGGCCACCGAGGTCAAGGAGGCCGAGGCGGCGCAGGGCGCTCTCGACGCCGAGCTGCGACTGGTCCAGCTGGCGATCTCCAACGTCATCGAGGACGGCACGCCGCCCGGCGGCGAGGACGACTACGTGGTGCTCGAGGAGATCGGCGAGCGCCCTACGTTCGACTTCACCCCCCGCGACCACGTCGAGCTCGGCGAGATGCTCGGCGCGATCGACATGGAGCGCGGCGCGAAGGTGTCCGGCGCGCGGTTCTACTACCTGACCGGCGTCGGCGCCCAGCTGCAGCTGGCGATGTTGTCGCTGGCCGCCGCCCAGGCCGCCGCGGCCGGCTTCACCCCGATGATCCCGCCGGTGCTGGTCAAGCCCGAAGCCATGGAGGGCACCGGTTTCCTCGGCCAGGCCGCGGAGAACGTGTACTACCTGCCCGACGACGACATGTACCTCGTCGGCACCTCCGAGGTGCCGCTCGCGGCGTACCACATGGACGAGATCCTCGATCTCGAGACACTTCCGCGCCGCTACGCCGGCTGGTCGACCTGCTTCCGGCGCGAGGCCGGGTCGTACGGCCAGGACACCCGCGGCATCATCCGGGTCCACCAGTTCGACAAGGTGGAGATGTTCTCCTACTGCCACCCGGAGGACGCGCTCGCCGAGCACCAGCGGCTGCTCGCCTGGGAGAAGGAGATGCTCGCCAAGGTCGAGCTGCCGTACCGCGTCATCGACGTGGCGGCCGGCGACCTCGGGTCCTCCGCCGCGCGCAAGTACGACTGCGAGGCGTGGGTGCCGACCCAGGGCGCGTACCGCGAGGTGACGTCGACGTCGAACTGCACCGACTTCCAGGCGCGCCGGCTGCAGGTGCGCTACCGGGACGCCGACGGGCGCCCGGCGTTCGCGGCGACCCTGAACGGCACGCTGGCGACGACGCGGTGGATCGTGGCGATCCTGGAGAACCACCAGCTCCCCGATGGTTCGGTGCGGGTGCCTGCCGCGCTGCAGCCGTTCATGGGGCGCGAGGTGCTGGAGCCCGTCAAGCGCTGATCGGGTGCCGTGCCCTCCGCCCCGCCGTGCCGCGCGCCCTCCGCCCTTTCCCTTGCGAGATGCTGAGTTTCAACGTCATCTGCCTCAGATGACGTTGAAACTCCCATGATCGCTGGTGGTCATGGGGCGCGCAGGCCCGGCAGCACCTCGGCGGCGACCTGCTTCCAGCACCTCGATGCCGGCCGCGAACGGCTCGGATTCCCGCGGGTAGTGCACGACGATGTCGGTGATCCCCACCTCTGCGTAGCGGCCGACCACGTCGCGGAACGCCTCGACCGACGCCAGCGGCCGCTCGGCGTTGAAGCCGAACAGGGCGAGCCTGCCGACACTCGAGGTGCCGCGCCCGGCCGCCGCCAGCGCCTCGGTGAACTTCTCCGACTGACGTCGAACCTCGGCCAGGCACCCCTCGGCGGTGCCGCCCACCTCGCGGGCGTTGCCGTCGGTGACCCAGGTGTCGGCGAGCCTGGCGGCCACCGCCATGCCCCGCGGCCCGGACGCGGCAACGGCGAACGGCAGCCGCGGCCGCTGCACGCAGCCGGGGATCATGCGTGCGTCGGCCGCCGAGTAGAACTGGCCCTCATAGGTGGTCGTCGGCTCGCGCAGCAGACGGTCGAGCAGGTCGAGGAACTCGACGAACCTCTCGGACCGCTCGCGCGGTGACCACGCGGGCCGACCGAGCACCGTGGCGTCGTAGCCGGCTGCCGCCGGCCCCGATGCCGAGGGTGATCCGGCCGCCGCTGACGTCGTCGAGGGTCATCAGCTCCTTGGCGAACGGCACCGGGTGGCGGTAGTTCGGCGACGCCACCAAGGTGCCCAGCCGGATCGTCGAGGTCGACGGTCGCCGCCGCGGTGAGGGTCGGCACGGCGCCGAACCACGGGCCGTCGGCCAGCGAGCGCCAGGCCAGGTGGTCGTAGGTCCAGGCGTGGTCGAAGCCGAGCGCCTCGACGCGGTGCCACAGCTCGCGGGCGACGGGCCACGGATGCTCGGGAAGGATGACAACACCGATGCGCATAGGTCGCAGGCTAGCGTGGGGACCGTGTCCCTCCGCCTCGTCGCCACCGATCTCGACGGCACCCTCGTCCGTTCGGACGGGACGATCTCTCAGCGCAGCGTCGACGCGCTCGCGCGCGCGGAGAAGGAAGGCGCCACCGTCGTCTTCGTCACCGGTCGTCCCCCGCGGTGGATGCACCCGGTCGTCGAGGCCACCGGGCACCGGGGGCTCGCGATCTGCGCCAACGGCGCGCTCGTGTACGACCTGCACGCCGAGCAGGTCGTCGAGTCCTTCCTGATGAGTACCGAGCTGGTGGACCACGTGACGACGCGGCTGCGCGCCGAGCTGCCCGACGTCACCTTCGCTGTCGAGCACCTGACCGAGCTGGTGTGCGAGGTCGGCGTACACCAGCCCGTGGGATCTAGGACCGCCGAACGTACGGCGGGGCAGGCTCGTCGAGCTGGTCGCCGAGCCGGCGTACAAGCTGCTGGTCCGGAGCCCCGACACGCACTCGGACGACCTGCTGGCCCACGCTGCGGACAGTGCTCGGCGACGCCGTCGAGATCACGCACTCGTCCAGCGCTGGGCTGCTGGAGATCAGCGCCCCCGGAGTGAGCAAGGCCACCACGCTCGGCCGGTTCTGCGCCGAGATCGGCATCGCCCGCGAGCAGGTACTCGCGTTCGGCGACATGCCGAACGACCTGGCCATGCTTGCCTGGGCCGGCACCGCTTACGCGGTCGCCAACGCGCACCCGCAGGTGCTCGCCACCGTCAGCCGGCACACCGCCAGCAACGACGACGACGGGGTGGCCCGCGTGGTCGAGGTCGTGGACTGGCAGGCGTAGCTAGCGCACGCTGCGGCAGACCGCCCCAGACGGGAGCGGCCGCCTGGAGCCAGTTACAGGTACGGGCCGGAGCCGCGGACCGGGTGCTCCTCTTCGATCGCACCCGGCGGCAGCGCGCGCCGCATCTGCTCGAGCTGGGCGCGGGCCGCCATCTGCTGGGCGAACAGCGCGGTCTGGATGCCGTGGAACAGCCCCTCCAGCCAGCCGACGAGCTGGGCCTGGGCGATCCGCAGCTCCGCCTCGGTCGGCAGCTCGGTCTCGGTGAACGGCAGCGAGAGCCGCTCGAGCTCCTCGACGAGCTCGGGCGCCAGGCCGCTCTCCAGCTCCTTGACCGAGCTGGCGTGGATCTCCTTCAGCCGCTGCCGGCTCGCCTCGTCCAGGGGCGCGGCGCGCACCTCTTCGAGCAGCTGCTTGATCATGCTGCCGATCCGCATGACCTTGGCGGGCTGCTCGACGAGGTCGGCGAGCGAGCGCTGCTCATCATCGCCGCCGATCCCCATCGGCTGGCCGTCCGGTCCGACGATGACGACCTGGGGGCCGCCGGGGGCGTTGGTGGGTTCGCTCATCCGTCTAGTCTCCCCGAAGCGCTGGCGTCTGCCGGACCGGCCCCCTCACGTGCCGCGTCGCGGCATCGGCAGCCGGGAGCGGGTGAACACCCAAGCGAACAGCGCGGCGAGTGCCGGGACACCAAAAGCGATCACGAGCAGGTGCGGCCACGGCAGGATCATCGAGAACTCCCGCCGTGAGCTGATCAAGCCGGCGGCCGGCACGAGGCCGGCGGCGATTCCGAGCACCGAGCCGAGCAGTGCGGTGACGGCCGCCGAAGCGGCCATCAGCCACCGCCGGGTGCGAGGCGAAGCGCCGACCGCGGCCAGCGTCGCCAGGTCGGCGCGGCTGTCCGCCGCGGTCAGCCCGGTGACGATGCCGGAGGCGCCCAGCGTGACGACGGCGGCCCCGGCGAGCAGGATCAGCAGCCAGACGCCGAGCCCGGAGGAGTAGCCGCGCTCGACATAGAGCGCGCTGGTGGAGCCGGTTTGGGCGAGCGCGCTGCGGGCTGCCCCCTCCTCGGCCCGGGTGGGCATCTGGCTCGTGTCGGCAACCACGCCGATCGGCACGGGGTTCAGGCCGAGGCGCTGCGCGGTGGCCGGGGTGACGAAGCCCTGCACGGGGTCGAAGCCGCCGCTCAGCAGGTACCCCGGCAGGTCGACCGTCTGCTCATCGGTCTCGTAGGGCGTCTGCCGGATCAGCGCTCGACGGGCGCGTCGTGCCTGATCGTCAGCTGGGCGTTGCCGCCTGCGATGAAGGCGCGATCGAACACCACCATGCCGCCATCGGCCAGCGTGCGGGCCGCCTGCGGGTCGTCCACGCCGGTCAGAGCCACGAGAGTGGCTGGCGTCGCCGACGACGGCGGGTTGAAGCGCCGTCGAATGAGCTCGACCATCGCCTGCTGGTCGCACCGCCAGTCGGTGCGAGCGGCCCGCTGCTCCTCAGGTGTCGCCTGCCGGTCGAGCTGGTACAGCGGGCAGATGTTCTCCGCGGGGATCGTGACGCTGACGTTGGTGCACTCCTGCTGGTCGAAACAGCCGCGCGGTGCCAGGGCATCCACGACGTGGGTGGAGCGGGTCGGCAGGCTGCCCTGCAGCGCCTCGGCGATCTGCGCAACCCGGTCGGCATCGCCGGGCGGCAGCTGCACCAGCGCCTGGCCCGCGCGCACCGACGGGCGGTAGGTCGGCCTTGTCGTGTGCCTGCGCGCTGTTGCCGAAGACCGTCGACCGCCACGATCCCGGCCACCGCCGCCATGATCGCGGCGACGGCCGGGGCGGTCCGGCCACGGTTGCGGGAGGCGTCGCGCAGCGCCATCCGCGGGGTGGCCGGCAGCGGGACACCGAGGCGGCCGACGAGTCCGACCAGCGCCGCGGTGCAGGCCACCAGGCCGAGCTCGACGATGATCGAGCCGGCCAGGACGACGAAGCCGCGCTGCCGGCTCGCAGCGCCGTACGCGGTGACCGCCACGCCGAGGCGCGACCATGACGACGCCGACCGCCGGCCAGCGCTTCGCGGTGCGCAGGGTCCCGCGCCGTCCGCCCAGGGCGGCGACGACGTCCTGCGCGAGCGGCCGCGCGGGCGGGGAGAGCGCGGCCAGCACACCGGTGACCAGCCCGAGCAGGGCGATCCCGGCGATCTCGAGCGGGTGCAGGTGCAGCCCGCCGAAGTCGCATGGCGGTGTAGCGGATCAGCAGCGAGCGGCCGACGAGACCGACGCCGAGGCCGAGCAGCGCGCCGAGCACGCCACCGGCGAGCCCGAGCGACGACGCCGCCGGCCAGCACGATGTCGCGGACCTGCCGGCCGCTCGCCGCCGGCCGCCGCGACCAGCGCGAGCTGGCGCTGCATCCGGCGCGCCCCCACCGCGAAGGCCGGACCGGCCAGGAGGACCACCTCGAGCAGCGCCATGCCGACGACGACGACGATCGCGGCCACGACCTCGGCGGCGCGAGTCCGTCGGAGGCCCTTGGGCGTAGTACGGCACGTCGGCTGCGCGGCGGCGGGTGGAGCACGACGCTGCGCGCGGTGACCGACGATGCCGTGGACGTTGAGCGCCTCGGACGTCGCTCCCAGGTCAACGGGTGCGGCGTGGCAGCCGAGGTAGGAGCGTCGGCCCGCGGGGTGCTGGTCGGCGGCCGTCCGGTGAAGCGCACCCGGGAGCGCGACGACCGTCCGCGTCGTTACGGTCGCACGTGGCTGCGCGACGATGCCGACGACCGTGTAGCTGCGCTCGGGGTCGAGCGGTCCGCAGCGCGTCGCCGACGCCGAGGCCGAGGTCGTGGCCGAGCCGCGGGGTGAGCGCTACCTCGTCGATGTCTGCGGGGGCGCGGCCCGCGAGCCTGGCGGTAGAGCCCGGCCGCCAGCGGGTCGGTGTAGTCGACCTCCTCCACGGCGCTGCGCTGCGACGCCACCGTCGGCGGCGCGGACCGGCGGTGCTCGCCCAGTGCCACGGGATCGAGCCGGCTACCGGCCGGAAGCAGGGAGGCGCAGGTCGCGAGCGCGGGGTTGGGCGCGGACTGCGTCGGCACCGGGCCCAGTCGCCTGGCGTCCAGCCGTCTGCCGTCTGGGGTCTGGACAGCGGGCCGTAGGCAGTCACCGGGAACGAGGCGTCGGCGGCGCCGAGCTTCGCGGTCCAGCACGCTCGGCCGGCGTGAGCTGCGCGCTGTCGCGCCGAGCACGTCGGCGGCGGTGACGCCGAGCGACCGGCAGCGCGATCATCGCGACGACCAGGATGCTGCGGCCCTTGTGGCGCAGCGCGTCGCGGCGGGCGATCCGCAGCGCCGCCCGCCAGGCGGCGACGCTCACGCGGCCGCTGGCTCCGAGCAGCGACTCGGCGCGGGCGGCGGGGCCGGTCTCGTCGACGACGACGCCGTCGCGCAGGAACACGACCCGGTCGGCCCAGGCGGCGTGCCGCGCCTCGTGGGTGACGAGCACGCCGGCCGCGCCGGCGTCGCAGCGCGCGCGCAGCAGGCGCAGCACGGCCTCGCCGGTCTCGGAGTCCAGCGCGCCGGTCGGCTCGTCGGCGAGGACCAGCCGGCGGTCGCCGACCAGGGCCCGGGCGATCGCGACGCGCTGCTGCTGGCCGCCGGACATGTCGTCGGGGAACCGGTCGGCGAGCTCGGCGATGCCGACCTCGGCCAGCGCGGCGCAGCGCGTCCTTGCGGCGCGCGGCGCGGCGCCGACGCCGTCGAGCTCGCGCGGCAGCGCGACGTTCTCGGCCGCGGTCAGCGCCGGGATGAGGTTGAAGTCCTGGAAGACGTAGCCGATGCTGCGCCGGCGCAGCCGCGGCGAGCGCCTTGCGGTTGAGCGTCGCCGAGGTCGGCTGCCCTCGACGACCACCTGCGCCGCTGGTCGGCGTGTCGAGGCCGCCGGCGAGGGTGAGCAGCGTGGACTTGCCGGAGCCGCTCGGGCCCATCACGGCGACCAGCTCGCCGGCGGCGACCTGCAGGCTGACGCTCGCGCAGGGCGTGGACCGCGGTCGTCGCCGTGGCCGTGGACCCGGGTCACGTCGCGCAGCTCGAGGACTGGGCCGCTCATCGCCGTGCACCCTTCGTCGGGTCAGGCGTCGGGGTCGTGACGGTCGGGGCGCGCTGGCCGACTGCGTGGCCGTGCTGGTCGGACGGCCGGAAGCGAGCCAGTCGCGCCTCGCAGTGGTCGAGCCAGCGGATCTCGGCCTCGGCCTGGAAGATCAGCGAGTCGAGGACGAGCAGCCAGGCGCAGGTCGGCCTCGTCGGTCGCGCTGCTTGAGCCGGGTGAAGTCCTGCAGCGCGCGCATCGTCTCGGTGCGCTGGGCCTGCACGACGGCGCGGACGTCGACGCCGGGCACGCGTGACCGCCAGCGCGAGCTTGATGGCGAGCTCGTCGCGCGGCCGGCCCTCGCGGCTGACCGGGGTGGCGACCACCAGCTGGCCAGCTCGGCGCGGCCGGCGTCGGTGATCCGGTAGACGACCTGGCCCTCGTCGTCTGTGGCCCGCCTGCTCGACCAGGCCGTCGCGCTCCAGCCGGGTGAGCGTCGTGTAGACCTGCCCGACGTTCAGCGGCCAGGTGCCGCCGGTGCGCGCCTCGAACTCGCTGCGCAGCTGGTAGCCGTACATCGGACGCTCGCTCGAGCAGGGCCAGCAGCCCGTGACGGATCGACATACCGCGTATGTATACCGGGTATGCGTCCGCTCGTCCAGCGCACCGCGCGTGCGGCGCACGCCGCGCCGGCCCCTCCGGCGCCAGCCCGCGCCCACGCACCCGGCGATCATGGCCAAAAGCGCCACCGATCACCGATCCGGGTGGCGCTTTTGGCCATGATCGATTCGTTGGGAGCCTGCAGTTCGCCAGCAGACACCGGAGACCGGACCGGCGCCGGTCGCACGGCCGCGCCGCTCAGACGGCGAGCAGGACCTTGCCGACGTGCTCGCTCGCCTCGACGACGCGGTGCGCCTCGGCGGCCTCGCGCATCGGCAGCACCCGGTCGACGATGGGCCGGACCGTGCCGGCCTCGATCAGCGGCCACACGTGCCGTCGCACCTCGGCGACGATCTCCGCCTTCTGCGCCACGGGCCGCGCGCGCAGGCCGGCGGAATGCACCGAGGCGCGCTTGCTCATGAGCATCCCGAGGTCGAGCTCGCCGGTCCGGCCGCCCTGCATGCCGATGACGACCAGCCGACCCTCCGGAGCCAGCGCCTCGACGTTGCGACCCAGGTAGGCGGCCCCCATGTTGTCGAGGATGACGTCGGCACCACGCCCGCCGGTCTCGGTGAGCACGCGCTCGACGAAGTCCTCCTCGCGGTAGTTGATCGCCGCCGAGGCGCCGAGTGCGATGCAGCGCGCCAGCTTGGTCGCCGTCCCCGCGGTCACAGCACCGATGCACCGAGCGCGGCAGCCAGCTGGATCGCCATCGTGCCGATCCCGCTGGAGCCGCCGTGCACGAGCAGCACCTCCCCGGAGCGCAGCCGCGCGCGCATGAAGACGTTCGACCACACCGTGCAGACGACCTCGGGCAGCGCCGCCGCCTCGACCAGCGAGACCCCGGCGGGCACCGGCAGCAGCTGACCGGCCGGCACGGCGACCTTCTCCGCGTACCCGCCGCCGGCCAGCAGCGCGCACACCTCGTCGCCCACCTGCCAGCCGGTGACGCCCTCGCCGAGCGCGGCGATCCGCCCGCAGCACTCCAGCCCCAGGATCTCCGACGCGCCGGGTGGCGGCGGGTAGAACCCCTTGCGTTGCAGGAGGTCGGCCCGGTTGACCGCCGAGGCGGCGACGTCGAGGAGCACCTCGCCGGGTCGTGGCTGCGGGTCGGGCACCTCGGCCCAGGTGAGTGCCTCGGGGCCGCCGAACGTGGGAAGCGTCATCGCCTTCATGTCGGCCAGCCTAGGGACCTCACGCCCTCACCCTGAAGCGGTGCGAGCGAGTCGAAAGCCGAGGTCGTCGATGGCGAACGAGGGGTGGCTGCGGCGACGCACGGAGGCTCCGCAGCCCCGCTCCGCCTCGGCCCAGCCCCCGCCACGGAAGATGCGGTAGGAGCCGTAGACCTCCTCGTCGTAGAGGTCCCAGCACCACTCCCAGACGTTGCCCAGCATGTCGTGCAGTCCCCACGGGTTGGGAGCCTTGCCGCCGACGTCGTGGGCTCGGCCATCGGAGTTGTCCGCATACCAGGCGATGTCGTCGATCTGGCCGTACCGGTACCCGGAGGTGCCTGCCTTGCAGGCATGCTGCCACTCAGCCTCGGTTGGCAGGCGATAGCCGTTGGACGTCCAGTCGCAGATCACTTCCCCGCTCTGTGCATCGCGGGAGTATGCCTGGTCCAGTCCGAACAGGGCCGAGAGCCTGTTGCACAGGTCGATCGCGTCGAGCCAGCTGACGTTCGTCACTGGCGACTCGCCGCTTGCGGACGGATTGGGATCCGCGTCAGTGACCGCGCGGTGCAGGTTCGTCGTGACGGGATACCGACCGAGCTGGAAGGGGGCGATCTCGGCCCGCCAGCGGGTGCCGCGCCGGTCGTCTCGAAGATCCACGCAGCCACCGGGGACATCGACCATCGAAGGGGTCATGGGGTCCTTCTGTGGGCGCATTGCGTATGCCTCTCGGTCCGTGACGGCCTCGGACGGTGGGACTCCTGGCGAAAGAGAGCTTCTAGACGGCGAGCACGTCGAGCGCGAGGGTGACCAAGCCGACGCCGAGGACGCCCGCGCCGAGCCAGCGGGCCCGTCCGTCGGTCGTGCCACCAGCTGCCCGGCTCGCGCGGGTCGCCGCACGCCAGTAGGCATAGGCACCGACGACGACGAGGGCAAGCTCGAGACCAGTGGAGATCACCGGGTAGCGCCACAGCCCGAGGCCGAGGTGCGGCAGGTGGCCCAGATCGCCCGGCAGCAGTGGCATGTCCGAGCGGTGCACGAGCAGGTCGAGCAGCCAGTGCGAGAAGACGACGGCGGCCAGCACGACCGCGCTGCGCCGGTTCCACCAGCGGGCGCAGACCAGCCCGAACGTGGCGGACAACACAAGCGCGCCGATGAGCGAGTGCGTGTAGTCGGCGTGGATGACGGACTCGCCGTACCCGCCGTCGCCGGCGTCGATGGTCTCGATGCCGAGCACCATGAGTGGGGCGAACACGATGTCGAGCCACGCGGTGGCGAGCATCAGCGCCCACAGCGGGACCTGGCGCTCGGGGACTTGACGGCGGCAGCGAGTCCGAAGTGTCCGGCGATCATGGGTCAGCTCTCCTTGGAGGCGTGGGCGGTGGTGGCGCGGGGAGTAGAGGTGCGGCGGGCCGGCGAGGGCCACGGCAGGCGGGCGTCGAGCCTGCCCAGTACGGCAACGAACACGACGACGGCAAGAACGAAAGCCATGGGGGCGTCCTTAGGAGGGGCGAAAGGGGCGTGGGGTGGTGGGGACAGACGAGCGAGTTCGCGAGCGAAGGGCAGAGTCAGGTCCAGCTGGCCAGGGCGGCGTCGAGCGCGTTGATCATCCGGGCGAAGCTGCGGTCGACGTCTTGCGGCATCCCGAAGCCACCGAGCGCCTCGAGCGCGACGAAGCCGTGCAGCGTGCTGCGGATGCCGCGGGTGGCGTCGACCGCGTCGGGGCCGGTGACGTCATAGCCGGCAAGCACCGCGAAGACGACCGTCAGGATCGATTCCGCGGCCGCGATGTGCGCGGCGTCGGTGGGGTCAGGCGCGCGCAGGGTCGCGGGGTAGCGGCCGGGGTGGCGGCGCGCGTAGTCGCGGTAGGCGTCGGCGATCGCCCGCAGGGCGTCACCGCCGGCCTTGCCGACCGCGGCGGTGGTGATGGCGGCGCCCAGCTCGGCGGTGGCCAGCGTCGCGAGCTGACGGTGCAGGTCGTCGAGGCCGCCGATGTGCTTGTACAGGCTGGGGACGGCGACCCCGAGCCGCTTCGCGACGGCCGCCAGGGTCAGCTGGTCCAGGCCGACCTCGTCGGCGATCAGCGCCGCTTCCGCGACGACCAGCTGGGGCGTGAGACCGGCCCTAGCCACGACCGGTCGCCCGGGCCAGGAAGTCGACGACAGCCGGGCCGACCAGCTCGGGGTCCTGCGCCTGCGGGTAGTGACCGGCGCCGGGGATCATCACCACCGAGCCGCCCAGCCGCCCGGCGACGAGCTCGGCCTCGGCCGCGGGGTCCGGGAAGTCGGGGTCCTTGGAGCCCATCACCACGAGGGTGGGCGTGTGGATCTCGGCCAGCCGCGCCTCGACGGGTGCGTGCGAGATCTTGGTGGTGGCGACGAACGCCTTCCAGTACGGCGTGCGGGCGAGGCTGGCGCGGACGGCGGCCCGGTGCTCGGCGAGGTCGACGGGCTGACGGCCGGGGTAGAGCTTGGCGGAGTACGCGCTCCACGCTGCGAGGCCCCACGGGCGCAGCAGCGCCAGCCGCATCATCAGGCGGATGGCCGGCTTCATCGGGACCTCCCGGACGAAGGGGCCGATCAGCACGAGTCCGGCGACGCTGGCCGGCGTTTCGGCCGCCGCCCAGGCGGCACCGGCGGCACCGAGCGAGTTGCCGATGACGACGGCCGGCTCGCCGCCCAGCTCGGCGATGAGCGCCAGGATGTCGCCGCCGGTCGCCACCCCGTCGAAACGGGTGAAGG
Source organism: uncultured Actinomycetota bacterium (assembly GCA_963703505.1). Lineage (GTDB taxonomy): Bacteria > Actinomycetota > Actinomycetes > CAVPEL01 > CAVPEL01 > CAVPEL01. The sequence continues at coordinate 313,594 of CAVPEL010000006.1, forward strand.
TCGGTGTCGCTCTCGCCGTGGCCGCGCAGGTCCATGGTGGCGACGCGGTAGCCGGCCGCCACGAGCACCGGGGTGAGGTAGCGGTAGACCGAGCGCAGGTCGCCCATGCCCGGGACGCAGACCACGAGGGTGCCGGCGCCTTGCACGTCGTAGGCGATCCGGCCTTCGGGCCGGGTGAGGAAGCAGGTGGCGGTCGAGGTCGGCATGGCGGTCTCCGAAGCGGGTGAGACGGTGTGGCTTGGTTGCATAGCGAGAAGGCTAATGGCATTAGCCACGCCATGTCAAGCAACGCCGTCGACTCTGCGCCGGAGCGCTCACGCCTCGGTTCAGCCGGCTGACCTACGCCTTGGCGAACACCTTGACCATGGCCCCGCAGAAGGCGGCGAGGTCGTCCGGCTTACGGCTGGTGATCAGGACGTTGGGTCCGTCCGAGCAGACGGACAACTCCTCGTCGACCCACTTGCCACCCGCGTTGCGGATGTCGGTCTGCAGGCTGGGCCACGACGTCAGGGTGCGGTCGCGCACCGCGTCGGCCTCGATGAGCGTCCACGGCCCATGGCAGATCGCGGCGACCGGCTTGCCGTCGTCGAAGAAGCCTTTGACGAAGGCCACAGCGGTGGCATCGGTGCGCAGCTGGTCGGGATTGGCGACGCCGCCGGGCAGCACGAGCGCGTCGTACTCCAACGGCAGGGTCCTGGTCACCGACATGTCGACCGGGAAGGTGTCGGCCTTGTCGAGGTGGTGGAACGCCTGGACGGTGCCACTCTCCGGCGCGATCAGCAGGGGCCTTCCGCCCGCCTCCTCGACGGCCCGCCACGGCTCGGTCAGTTCGATCTGTTCCACGCCCTCGTTGGCGACCAGAAAAGCGACTTGCTTGCCATCCAGGTCGTTCGACATCGCAGCCTCCCGCGAGTCGTCGCCGTCGTGCGGTCCGTCGGCCGCTCTCGTTCGCCTTTCCCACGGCTGCCCCGGCAAACGTCGGGCCGCGAAGTCTTTGCCGGAGGCCGTGTCGTCGACACCCGTCAGCGCCTGGTCTGTCAGCCCGGCCAGGGGCCGTCGCCGATCCGTTCGTCGAGCCGGCCGCCCTGTGCGCACGTGCCGTCCCGGTAGTCGTCCGGCATGAACGGGTAGACCGAGCGCCAGTACGCGCGGGCCAGTGCCGCGGCGTCGCTGGCATTGGCGCCGAGCAGGCGAGCGGTCGCCGCGTCACGCTGGAGCGCCGCGCACTCCGTGAGCGCCTCGTTGGTCTGACCCGCCATGTGCATCGCCTCGTGGGTCAGCACGTGCACCGCGACCACCTGGTTGTGGCTCGGGTGGTGCTTGCTGGACTTGAGGTAGGCCGCGAGGTCGGCGCACTGGTCGTGCTTGATCAGGGTGGCCCGCTCGGGCACGCCAGCCCTGAACTTCACGTAGCCGAGCTCGGCGCCCGCGTCGACGAACGATCCGCCGAGGCTCTGGCAGTGCACGGCGACCCTGGCACCCGCGAGTGTGGAGGCGGCCTTGGCCAGGCGGTGCTCGAGGTTGCCGCGCTGGATACCCGGGAGAGCTGCCAGCACGGCGAGCACGCTGACCAGGCCGACGCTGATGTAAGGAAAGCCCTTGACCCGGCCGAGGGCATCGACCCGGGTCATGAACCAGCGCGCGGTGATGGCGATCGCGCAGGCCCCGAGGGCCAACGCAGCCCAGGTGAGCATCGCCCCTCCTCGTCCGCGCCGGCCCCTGTCGTCGTGCAGGTATCGGCCGACGTGGGCGGCTCCCTGAGCGGTTGGCGGCTACCAGGACGCCATCGCTATCGCGTCTCGCCGAGGGAGACGGCCGCCGTCGAGGCTCATCCACGGATGGGTTGCGGCTTGAGCTGGCCGATCCGCCACAATGGGGGTTCCATCGGGAGGGCTCGCCTAGTGGCCGATGGCGGCGGTCTTGAAAACCGCTATGGGTGGTGACACTCATCGTGGGTTCGAATCCCACGCCCTCCGCCTGTGTGATCTCTCAGGACATCGGAGACAGCCCGAACCCTCGCAGGGGTTCGGTCTGTTTCGTGTTTTGGGGTTGGTAGTCCTTGGTGGGGTCGAGGGTGAGTTCGCGGAGGAGCTCGCCGGTGGCGGCGTGGATGACGCGGATGTCGAGGTCGTGGACGAGCAGGATCACGTGGGTTCGGGCGTGGGTTCGGCCGATGCCGATGTGGTGGAGCTGGCCGTCGTGGCGCAGGGTGACGACTGCCGGTGTCGTCGATGCGGTCGTGGCGGACCCGGTGGTGGGTGTCGTGGTCGCGGCTGCCGGCGGGGGTGGCTTTGGGGCGGGCGGTGTAGGCGACGGCGGGGGTGGCGCGGTGGGGCAGGGAGCGGTGGGGTCGGTGGTGGTTGTAGTGCGTCGACGAAGCGCGTCGATCAGGGCCTGCAGCTCGGTGATGGTGGCCGGCTGGGCGGGTTGGGCGGCGAGCCATTTCTTGAGGGTCTGTTGGAAGCGTTCGACTTTGCCGCAGGTGGTGGGGTGGTTCGGTCGGGAGTTCTTCTGGACGACGCCGAGGCGGCGAGTTCGGCCTCGAAGGCGTTGCGGCCGCCGCTTGCCGCCGGCGAGGCGGGTGGTGAAGACCATGCCGTTGTCGGTGAGCGTGGAGGCGGGGATGCCGTGTGTGGCAACGGTTTTGCGGAACGTGGTCGAGGACGATCGGGGCCGGTGACGCGGCGGTGGGCGGTGACCGACAGGGCGTAGCGGGAGTGGTCGTCGAGCCAGGTGAGGATCTCGATGTCGGTGCCGTCGGCGAGCCGGTAGTGGGTCTCGTCGACGACCGACACGATCTTGATCGGTCCGCCGTCGGTGGTGGCGTCGAACTGGAAGTCCACGGCCCAGACCCGGTTCGGCGCATCAGCCGTGGCCGGGCTCGGTGTCGTGCTCGTCCCGGTCCGTTTCCGGCGTCGCCGTCGCGGCACCCGCAGGCCATCCTCGCGCCACAGCGCTGAACCTTCTTGTAATTCACGGTCCGACCCTCGGCGCGGGCGTCGTGGTAGGCGTTGCGGGACCCCCGCCGCGGATGGTCCTTCGCCCAGGTGCGTAGCCAGGCCCGCAGCGCCCGGTCCCGACCTAGAAGTCTCTTCCTCGTTCCTCGTCGAGAATTCCTGCCCACATCATGGGCGGCAAGACTCGAACTCGAGGTGGAATCAACCAGCAGGGGTCAGGCCAACGCCATCTTGTTCTCTTCACCTCGAGAATCCGACACGACGCGAACGCCTACATCTTTGCAGTACCAGCGCGACCATCCGTGCATCGAAACGAGTCATTGCGGACTATTGACCGCTCATTTTTGCCGACCCTAAACTTCGCGCCAGTCTTACCGCCGGGCAGGCCGACGCGTACGGCTACAAACCAGTAGCGGTAGAGCGAACAGGAGCGGGAGATGAAAATGGGCCGTAAATGGGCGTCGGGTTTGTTGGTGGTGGCAGTCTCGGGCGCGTTGGCGGGACCGATCGGGTCCAGCGCTGCCCAGGCGGGAGTTGCCGCTGACTGTTCCTCCGGGGCGCACACGCTCTCGGCGTACGGCGAGCAGATCTACCCGGAGATGGGGAACGGTGGGTACCGCAGCGTCCACACCGACGTCCACATGGTCTACGACGCGGCCACCAACATGTTCCTGTCGGGTCACCACGTCGACCTGACCGACCTCGCGACGCAGTGCCTCACCGACTTCAGCCTCGACTTCGAGCGTAGTTCGACCGATGTGACCGCAGGCCCGAACCTGTCCCTCGGCTCGGTGACCGTCAACGGTGCGCCGGCGACGTTCAAGTTCGTGCAGCCCACCTACGCGGGCGACCCGAACGGGCAGGATGACCCCGATCCCAACGCCCACCTCGTCTCCCAGACGAACCCGGTCGGCGGGCCGAACAACGTGCAGCTGCCGCCGGCGTGCTCGCCGCAGGTGAGCGGTACGAGCGCGAACGGGACGCAGTGCCCGGCGAACAAGCTCGTGATCACCCCGTCGACCCCGATCCCGAACGGCTCGACCTTCGTCGTCTCGATTGCCTACACCGGCCGCCCCGGCGTCCACCACGACGGCGACGGATCGACGGAGGGGTGGTTCCGCTCGAACACCCCCGTCGGCGACGGCGCCTTCGTCACCACCGAGCCGATCGGCACCATGGCCTGGATGCCGCTCAACAACCACCCGAGCGCGAAGCCGACCTACGACTTCTACGACACGGTGAACGCGGGCAAGACCGCGATCGCCAACGGCGTCCTGGTCTCGAACCAGAGCAACGCCCCGGACGCGAACTTCCCGGCTGGCTCGACCACCTGGCACTGGCACTCGCCCGAGGGTGTGGCGAGCTACCTGGTCGAGAACAGCATCGGCTCGTTCGACATGACGCACCAGATCATCAACGGCATCGACTTCTACCAGGCCCAGGCCAGCTCGATCAGCGCCAGCCAGAAGGCGACCAACAAGACGAACATGGATACGCAGCCGGACATGACTCAGTTCCAGAGCATGTTCGCCGGGCCGTACCCGTTCACCAGCGCCGGCATCATCATCGGCCTCCCGAGCGCAAGCTTCGAAGAGGAGATGCAGACGAAGATCACCTTCCAGGGCGGCAAGCTCTCGTCGCTGTCGACGCTCGCTCACGAGAACTTCCACCAGTGGTTCGGTGACAACGTCTCGGAGGCGAGCATCCGCGAGACGTTCTGGAAGGAGGGCTGGGCCACCATCGGCGAGTACCTCTACGCCGCTCGCAACTCGGCAAACACCGCTGGCGGGCTCGGCACCGCCGCGGGTGACGCCGCGTTCAACGCAAGCCTTGCCAGCCGCTTCAACACCAACTACGGCACGACCAGCAGCACGTTCTGGACCGTGGCCCCGTCGAAGCCGACGGTGTCGAACCTGTTCTCGACCGCCAACACCTACACGCGCCCGGGCACCGCGTACCTCGCCCTGCGACAGATCCTCGACGGGTCGGTCACCCGCATGTCCACCGACCGCTGGGTGGGGGCGATGAAGCAGATCCAAAGCCAGTACGGCGGGGGCGTGATCAACACGCAGCAGCTCGAGAACGTGTTCCACCAGTGGCTGCCGAACCAGAGCGCGGCCTGCCACGCCAAGCTCGACACCTTCTTCACCCAGTGGTTCGACACCGCCTACCCGACCCCGAACAACGCCACCAACAAGCCGCAGATCACCGGCCCCGGGATCAACGGCCCGGATCACTTCTACGACGACAACGGCCCCTGCACGAGGGCCAGTCAGTCGATCACGCTCAGCTCGCTGCCGAACACCGTCACCGCCGCCCCCGACCAGACGGTGACCGCGGTCGCCGACTCGGGGCTGCCGGTGACGCTGGCGGCCTCCGGCGAGTGCGCGCTCAACGGCTCTTCGCTTCACCTGACCGGCGCCGGCACGTGTACCGTCACGGCGACGCAGGCCGGCGACGGTGTGTACCAGCCGGCGACGGCGAGCCGAACCTTCGCGATCAACATCGGCGGCTACGTGCAGATCGTGGCGGACGTCGCCGCAGGAACGCTCTCGCTGAGCCTGCCGGCCGGATCCACCGTCACCCTGCCGGCCGTGACCCTGACCGGCTATGACCAGATCTCCGTCGGATCGCTCAACCCGCTCACCGTGACCGATGCGCGCGGAACCGCGGCCGGCTGGAGCCTCACCGGCCAGGTGAGCGACTTCATCGGACCCGCCGGCCTCATCCTCGCCGACAACCTCGGCTGGGCCCCGAGTGCCTCCGCCACCACCGGAGCCCTACCGACCCCACCTGGGACCGCAACTTCGGTGAGCCCGGGCGCCACGGCGGCACCGGGGACCGGCTTGGGCAACGCCCGCCAAATGTGCTCGTCTCCGTCCGGGTCGAGCGCCGGTGCGTTCAACTGCGGCGCGACCCTAAGCCTCGGCGTGCCAGGTAGCACGAAGGCCGGAACGTACACCGGAGTGCTCACCCTGACCCTGGTGTAGCTGTTGATGCCAACCGGCGGAAGGAACTGATCCCTGGGGTGGTCCCTCGGCGACGACTTGATCGCCGAGGGACCGGGTGGCACGGATCGTGGCGAGCGCTCTAGCGGCGTACTCATTGACCATCTGGGTCGTTGTGCGCCCAACGCAGGCCGCATCACACTGCCGGACGAAGTACCCCGAGCCGTAAGGAAGCAACTCGGCCAACGCCATCACAGTTCTCCGGCAGTTGCAGGCTTGTTGGATCATGCTGGGTTTGCGGCCGGTGTGTGAAGGCTTTCGTGCTCACAAACCCCGCGTCACCACCCAGGATGAGGAGGCAGGTGGAGGCAACTAATCTTCCCGCTCACCTGCGGAAGCACGCTGCTGCAACACCGGATGAGCTTGCTCAACACGGCTATCAGGAGTCTTGAAAACCGCTATGGGTGGTGACACTCATCGTGGGTTCGAACACCACGCCTTCCACTTTTGTGATCTCTCAGGACATCGGCGACAGCCCGAACCCTCAATGCTTTGACGGTGACGGCACTGATCGCACCGCGATGTCCAGTTGGCGAAGAAACGTCTGCTATGTTCCGGTACTCACTCGGTACCCGAAGCGAGTTCCGCGACGTTTGATCGCGCGGCACGCCAGCACGATGGGCAAGGTCATGGCTCCCCTTACTGTTCGCGCACTGATCGCCCTCGCCGTCGCCTCGGCCGGACTGATCGGCCCGATGGCCAGCGCCGGCGTGAGTGCCACGCCCCCCACGACCAGCGGCCCCGAGCTCGGGTATATGAAGGGATCGCTCGGCGGAGGCGCCGGCGTCGAACTTGCGGGGCCGGATGGCTCCAACCCGCGCTGGGTGCTGTCGGGCGCAGACCCCGCCTGGTCGCCCGATGGCACCCGACTGGCCTCGATCCGCGAGGACGTCTACGGCGTCGGCCTCTTCCTCGACTTCGCCGACCACAAGGACGCCGTGCACCCGGCCCTGCCGGAGGACATCCAACGGGTTGTCTCGAAGTGCTGTACCCCTTACATGCCCCGATGGTCCTCCATCAGCACCCCCTCCTGGTCCCCCGACGGCCGTCGCATCGCCTTCAGTGCGCGGCTCCCGTACAACGACGACGGAATCTGGGTCGTGAATGCTGACGGGACGGACCTCCACCGGATCACCACCGAAGGCCAGGGTCCCGCCTGGTCGCCGGATGGCGCTCGCATCGCCTACGCGGTGAACGAGAACTGGAAGGGTGCCATCTGGGTGATGAACGCCGACGGGACCAACGCCACGCGGCTGACCACCGATGCGCCCAAGCGTGAGAGCGGACCCAGCTGGTCGCCCGACGGGAGGCGGATCGCCTTCCTCACCGAGGACCCGGGCCTGAGCCAGTGGAACCTTCGGGTCATGAAGGCGGATGGGTCTGACGTCCGCGTGCTCGCCATCGCCAACAGTTTTTCCTCCGAGGAACGGACCGCCTGGTCGCCGGACGGAGGCGCCATCGCCTTCACGCCAGACGTTCCACCTCGTCGGCGGCCCAGCTCAGACCGTGAACAAGCTGGCGCTCATCAACCCGGACGGCACGAACCTGCGGCTGATCGAGATGGCCGACGATCCCCTCAAGTACAGCGTCGCGACTGTCGCCTGGCGGCCCGCGGTCCGTGCGGCGACCGCGAAGCGGGTGTCGGACGCGGATCGCATCGGGACTGCCGTGGCGATCTCCCGCGAGTCGTTCGCCGCAGGCGCCGCGGACGCGGTCGTGCTGAGCCGCCACGACGCTTTCCCCGACGCGGTCACGGGCGGTCCCTTGGCCGTAGCCAAGAATGGACCGTTGCTCCTGACGCCATCCGCCGTCCTCGACCGGCGGGTGTCCGACGAGATCCGGCGGGTGGTGCGCCCCGGTGGGACGGTGTACCTGTTGGGCTCCGCGACCTCGCTCAACGCCTCGGTGGAAGCGGCGGCCCGGACGCTCGGCTACCGCGTCGTGCGCCTCGCCGGGGCGGACCGCTACGAGACGTCGGTTCTGATCGCGCGCGAGATCGGCACTCCGTCGATGGTGCTGCTGGCAACCGGGTTGAACTTCCCGGACGCCCTGACCGCTGGGCCGGCCGCCGGTCAAGGCGGCGGTGCCGTGCTCTTGACGAGCGGTGCGTCGCTGAGCCCCGCCGTGCGGACCTACCTCGACGAGCGGGGCCCCACCATCACCCTTTACGCCGTCGGTGGCCAAGCGGCAGCCGCGTACCCACAAGCCAAGGCGAAGCTGGCTGGCGAGAACCGCTACCACACCGCGGTGCTCGTCGCCCGCCAGTTCTTCGGGCCCAGAGCCCTCGTGGGACTGGCTAGCGGCGAGAACTTCCCCGATGCGCTTGCGGCGGGGCCGCTGCTGGCGCGCGCTTCCGCGCCGCTGCTGCTCACGACTCCGCAACAGCTGCCGATCTCGATGCGCGTCAACCCGGACCAATGGTCGGTGCCGACCACTCGCGACTACCTCTTCCAGGTGGGAAGTGCGGTCGACCGGCTGATGGCCTTCGGCGGGCCGCCATCCGTCTCGGATGCGGTCCTGAAGCACGCTCTCGACACGTTGAACTGACGGTCGTGCCTCCGGCGAGATCTAGGTGTAGTGACCTGACACGTTGTTGTCAGGTGGTGAGGGGGACCTTCGTTCACGGCTCTGCTCACGAACATCCGCGACGGACCTCCATATAAAACGTTCGTGATGATTAAGAGAAGTTCGTCCCATTGATGTGTAGAGTCCACCCCTCACACGGTTTGTACTGAGGTCGCTGGTCCCTTCTTGTCGGTGACGCACGTTCGCTTGGAAGGCTGGCGCATTCATGATCGGCCGCATTTCGGTAAGTCTCGTTGTGCTCGTCACCACGGTGGGCACCTTGACCATGCCCTCGATCGCCCCCGCTTCTGCGGCGCCTCCGGACGCTGGGCCCGCGCCGGCGGGGCTCGGCTACGTGAGATCGTGGCAGGACTGCACGAAGACCTGCATCGACAACTCGGCCGTCTACGTCGGCAACCCTGACGGGTCCGGTGCCGTTCGGCTGACCGATCCGCGGTGCGTGTCGACGACCCGGCCTGGTCGCCAGATGGCACCAAGTTCGCCTACTCGGTAGCCGATACCTCGAGTTACGCCAGGCACGTCGTCCTCGCGCACGCGGACGGCACCGCGCCGATGACCGTTGACACCGGATCAGCGCCGAGCCCGCGAGAACCTGCGTGGCAGCCGGACGGACGCAAGATCGCGTTTTCAGTGGACGAGCGCAACGGCTATGTATGGGCCGTCTCGTTGGTGGACGCCAACTGGCCACCGTCGGCCGTAGGTATCGGGATCCGCCCGGCCCTGACCGCGAAGCCGAGCGCCGAGGAGCCCACGGTGGCTTCTGTGTCGGGCGGGGTTCTCATCACCGGATACGGGCGGGCCACCCCGGAAGGCATGGTCGTCGTCTCAGCGCCGACGTGGTCCCCGACTGGCGCACAGCTGGCATTCGTCGCGAGCGAGACCGAAGGCGCGCCGCCTGCCGTCTATGTCGTCGATGCGGACGGGACAGCGCTGTACCGACTGATCGACACCGACGGTGCCACAGATCGTCCTGCGTGGTCGCCTGACGGCACGGTCATTGCCTTCACCCGTCAGCAGAGCGCGGCAGCCGGCGCGGTGAACGACTTGTGGACCATCCGACCTGGCGGCGGCGGGCTGCGGCGCGTCGTGACCGCGAATGGGTTCAGCGTCCATGCGCCCGCGTGGCAACCGTCGGCGCGGCTCACCAAGATGTCGCGCTTTGCGGGTGCGGATCGGATCGATACATCGGTGCAGGTATCCAGGGCATCGTTCGGCAACGCTCAGGCGAAGTCGGCAGTGCTCGCGCGGCACGACACCTTCCCCGACGCGCTCGGCGGGATCCCGTTGGCCTACGCGACCAAGGGTCCGTTGCTGATGACGCCGACCGCCGGTCTCGATCGACGAGTGGCCGATGAGCTTCGACGCGCCTTGCCGCCTGGCAGCAAGGTGTACCTGCTTGGCAGCACTGCCTCGCTCAGCCAGGGCGTGGAGAAGGCGGTCGCCGACCTGGGCTACAAGCCCGTCAGGTTGATGGGTGCGGACCGGTTCGGCACGTCCGTCGCGATCGTGCACGAGATCGAGAAGATCGCTGGCGGCGACGTGCCGATCGTGCTCGCAACCGGCCTCGACTTCCCAGACGCGCTGACTGCAGGTGGACTTGCCACCAACCTCGCTGGCGCTGTCCTGCTCACCAGCGACGCGTCGCTCCCACCGGTCGTCTACGACTACGTGTGGCTCCGGACCTACGAGCGGCCATGGGAGCCGGTGCATCCGTTGTGGATCGTCGGCGGTCGGGCGAGTGCGTCACTCGGCGCCTACGGCGATGGTGTCATACCCTCGCATCGAATCTTCGGTAGTGATCGTTATGCCACAGCGGTCGCGGTCGCTCGATCGTTCACGCCGCGGATGCAGGAGCCGATCCTGGGCGTAGCCAGCGGAGAAAACTTCCCCGACGCGCTCACCGGAGGTCTGTTCATGGCGAGCAACGGGGGACACCTGCTGTTGACGCCCAAGGCGCAGCTCGATCGATCAGGTCGGGCCTACTTCGAGCAGGCTGGCGCCTCGACGCGGATGCTTTTCATCTTTGGCGGTCTGCCGTCGGTCTCGCAGCGGGCGACCGACGATGTAATGACCGCCCTCAACTGAGCGGTAGGGCCCTCCGTCAGTCGGTCGTAGCTAACACACCATCGACATGGCCCGCGCGCGCCGCCGCCGTCGCCTTGTGCTCGACGATGAATGACACGAACGGGATCGTGCCGGCGAGGAACACCACCAGCGTCCAGCCGACCGACCACTTGGCCTTCGTCGCGAGCATGAGCGCGGTGAGCAGGTAGACCATGTACAGGAAGCCGTGGATCGGCCGAAGATGCCAACGTCTGTCCCGCCCGCGGCGTAGACCGCCGCGATGCGGCGGCCGAGCGTGGCACTACGTCGGCGGTGGGCCCTCTGACAGGTGCCGGTACACCGTGCCGTCCTTCATGACGAAGTCGACGCGGGCGGTTGCGGCGATGTCCTCCAACGGATTGCCTGGCATGGCGACGATGTCCGCACGGGCACCGGGCCGCAAGGTCCCGAGATCGTCCCGCCCGAGGAGCTCGGCGGCGACCGAGGTGGCCGCCCTTAGGGCCCGGATGGGGCTCAGGCCTGCGTCGACCATGGCCTGGAACTCGCGGATGCCGTTGCTAAACGGAAACATGCCGCAGTCGGTGCCGAAGGCAACCTTGACCTCGCTGGCGCTCACCAGTCGTTGCGCGGCGAGAATCCGCTCATGGTCGCGACGGAACTTCCACACGGCCTGGTCGGGCAAGGTGCCTGCGCGCATCTCCTCAAGGTCCTCCTGGGTCATCTGCATCGTCGGAACGATGTACACGCCGGCGCGGGTGGCCTCATCGACGCCCTCCTCGTCGATGAGGTAGGCGTGCTCCAGGCTGCGGGCGCCGCAGCGCACCGCCTGCTTGCACGCCTCCGGAGCGCCGGTGTGTACGGCGACGGGCATCCCCAGCAGCCGTGCGGTCGCGGTCAGTTCTTTCATCTCGTCGTCGAACCAGGTCGAACGGGCGGGATCGTCACCAGCGCTGAAGTAGCCGCCTGCGTTGGCCGTCTTGATCCAGTCGGAACCATAGGCGTGTTCGCGGCGCACCAGCCGGCGGATCTCTCGGGCATCGTCGGCGATCGTCGAGACCGGCAGGTCCCAGCGTGAGGCATAGAAGCCGCGCAGGTCGCCGTGGCCGGCGGAGGCGCTGATGACGTGCCCAGCCACCACCAGGCCGGGACCGTCGACGAGGCCGGCGTCCAGTGCGTTGCGCAGGTCGACGGTGGGGAACTCCGGGTCCATACTGCCCAGGTCACGCAGCGTGGTGAAGCCGTAGCGCAGGTACTCCCGGGCGAGGCTAAGTCCCTTGAGCACCTTGGTCGCCGTGGACGCGAGCGTCTGCTGGGCGAGGTTGGCCGCGTCCATCGTCAGGTGCACGTGTGTGTCGATGAACCCCGGGCTCACCGTGTGCTCGGACAGGTCGATGACCTCGACATCGTCGGGGCGGCTCACCGGGCGGCCGATCTGGACGATTCGACCGTCGCGCACAAGGATTTCGGCGGGGCCGGCGAGTTCCTCCGAGGCGCCGTCAAAAATTTCGCCGCACACCAGCACTGACGCGCGCGCCATAGAGGAGGGTTGCCCCCTCCACTCGGTGGTCAACACTCACTGTGCACCGAAGGGGTCGCCATTCCCACAGCCCGTCAGTCGGCCGCCGCAAGCGCCCCATCCACGCCACCCGCGCGCGCCGCCGCCGTCACCTTGTGCTCGACGATGAACGACACGAACGGGATCGTGCCGGCGAGGAACACCACCAGCGTCCAGCCGACCGACCACTTGGCCTTCGTCGCGAGCATGAGCGCGGTGAGCAGGTAGACCATGTACAGGAAGCCGTGGATCGGGCCGACGACCTTGACCAGCGCAGGGGCGTCGGCAAAGTACTTCAGCGGCATCGCGACGAGGACCAGCACGAGCAGGCCGACGCCGACCACATTGGCCATCACGCGGTAGCGGCCGAGTTCGGTGTTCATGCAGGCGTGCTCCGTTCGATGGGGGTGTGTACAGCGTCAGCGCTGCGACCGGGCATTGAGCTGAGCGAGGCGCCGGTTGTAGGCGGCGAGCTCCTCGTCCTCTTCCTCGTCGTCGATGACGACGGTGCGCGGGCTGCGGCCGGGCCGGTACGGGCTGTCGACAGCGGCGGCCTCGCTCGCCTCGGCGTCGGGTTTCGGGCTCGGGTGGAGTTCCTCGCGGATCATCTTGACCCAGAAGAAGACGCCGGCCCCGGCGAACAGCCACCACTCCACGGCGTAGAAGAAGTTCTGCGCCGTACCGCGGGTCGCTTCCGACACGTCCCACTGCCAGATGCCGAGCCGCACGAAGGCGATCACTACGACGACGACCAGGACGTGGACGGTCCACCATTTGGGTGACACGAGCAGGCGGCGCACGGCTACCACGGTACCTTCACGCCCCGGCGCCGGCTCAGGTGCCGACGGAGGGCGGTGCCGCCGACAGCGATCTCGGCAACGCGAAGGGCTCCCGCCTCGAGGTTCTCGAGGCGGGAGCCCTTTGTCGTTGAGTGCGCGATGCCTAGCTGGCGTGCGGCCGCGAGTGGGTGCTCGGACGGCTCTGACGGGCGCTCGCCGCCAGCGCCACCCGCGCTGCCGGTGCGGGCCGGGCGACCGTACTCACCCGAACCGCCGGTGCGTGCCGGGCGCGAACCGCCGAACTCACCGCTCCGGTTCGGACGACCGCCGTACTCGCCGCTCCGGTTCGGGCGACCGCCCGCACCAGGGCGACCCGACTCGCCGGTCCGGCGCGGCGCCGAACGACGGAACTCGGCGGCCGGCTTCACCACGACCGGGATGCCGCTCGGGGTGCGGGCGCCGGTGAGCCGGACCAGGTGCTCGTCACCTGGGCGCACCCGGGTGATCTCGGCGCGAACGCCCGCCCGGGCGGTCATCGCGTCGACCTCGCGCTGCTGCTTGGGCATGACCAGGGTGACGACGGTGCCGACCTCACCGGCGCGCGCGGTGCGACCGGCGCGGTGCAGGTAGTCCTTGGAGTCGGCCGGCGGGTCGACGTGCACGACGAGGCTCACGTCGTCGACGTGGATGCCGCGCGCGGCGACGTCGGTGGCGACGAGCACCGGCACGCTGCCCTCGCGGAACTCCGCCAGGGTCTTGGTGCGCGCGTTCTGCGTCTTGCCGCCGTGCAGCGAGCCAGCGGCGACACCCACCTCACACAGGTGCGTGGCGAGCCGGTCGGCGCCGTACTTGGTGCGAACGAAGAAGATCGTCCGACCGTCGCGGCCGGCGATCTCGCTGGCGATCGCGTTCTTGTCGGCGGGGTGGACGACGAGCAGGTGGTGCTCCATCGTCGAGACCGACGCCGACGGCGGGGCCATCGAGTGGGTGACCGGGTTGTTCAGGTAGCGGCGGACCAGGGAGTCGACCTCGCGGTCCAGCGTCGCGGAGAACAGCAGGCGCTGACCGCCGGGAGCGACCTGGTCGAGCAGCTCGCTGACCTGCGGCAGGAAGCCCATGTCGGCCATGTGGTCGGCCTCGTCCAGCACCGCGATCTCGACGTCACGCAGCGAGCACGCGTTCTGGCTGATGAGGTCCGACAGCCGGCCCGGTGTCGCGACGATCAGCTCGACGCCGCGGCGCAGCGCGTCGACCTGCCGGCCGAACGACATGCCGCCGACGACGGTCTTCATCCGGATCCCGAGGGAGTGACCGAGCGGCTCGAGGGCGTCGTGGACCTGCATGGCCAGCTCGCGGGTCGGCACCAGGATGAGCGCGCGCGGGTGCTTCGGCTTGGCCTGCTCGCCCGCGATGCGGGTGAGCAGCGGGAGGCCGAAGGCGAGGGTCTTGCCGGAGCCGGTCTGCCCGCGGCCGAGCACGTCGCGACCGGCGAGGGCGTCAGGCAGCGTCGCGGCCTGGATGGGGAACGGCGCGGTGATGCCCTTACGGTCCAGGGCGGTGACGAGCGCCTTCGGGATGCCGAGCTCGGCGAACGTCGGCACCGGGCCGGTGTCAGCGAGCTCGACGTGCTCCATCGACGGGACCGGCGAGTTGTCGGCGACCGTGGCTGCGACTGAGCGCTGCGGGCGGTTGCTTGAGCGGTCGTTGTAGGAGCGGTCCGAGCGCGGGCGGTCTGACGCGCCGGCGGCATATCGGGTGGTGGACGTGCTGGACTGCTGGCGCGGCTTGCGGCTGGCGCCGCTCGCGGCAGGTCGTGACGAGGTAAAACTGGACATGCGTGAGCCCTCCCGGGACAAGGCGCGTCTCGGGTGACCATCACGGCGGCATGCCGGGGAAAGATCGCAAGGACGGGCCCGGCGCACAGGTGTGCGCCGATCAGTGGAACCTTGTGGTCGCCCGATGACCGGACCGGTCGCGCGCGCTCTCGCGGCGTGGAACGACTCCTCAAGTCTACATGTCGTTTGGAGTGCCCCACGCCATGGCACTCAGTTGGCCTGCGGATGACCCCGGTATGTGCCGAACGACCAGTGGTTTCCCTCGGGGTCGCGGACGCTGAAGTCCCGCGAGCCGTAGTCGGTGTCGTGCAGCCCCTGGACGACCACCGCGCCGGCCGCGCTGGCCCGGGCGAACAGCGCGTCCGGCGAGTCCGTCACCACGTAGGCGCCGAAGGTGCCTGGCTGCAGCGCCCAGGAGTCCCCGGCATCTAAGTCGCGTGCTGAGCCGAGCATGATCCCGCCACCGAGCGACCAGGCCAGCTCGGCGTGATCGACCTGCTCGCCGTCGCCGTAGACGACCGTCTCGGAGAACCCGAACGCGTCGACGAGGAAGCGGATGAGGCCTCGAGCGTCGCGGGCGCGCAGCGTCGGCCAGACCTGGGGCGGAGGTTCGTGGGTCGCCATGGAGTCAGGATCGCCCGGCGGCTGGGAATGCGCCAGAGCTTCGGTTTCGAGCATGCGGCTGCTTGCTCGCGCAACGGCAGGTGTGCTCGATCACGCGTAGGGCATCCCGTCCAGGTGGCCTGTGAACTGGACCCGGAGCTGAGCGAGCAGATCGACTACTACCGACGTCGGGCCCGCGAGTACGACACCACAGCGTTCGCCGACGTCGGCGCAGCGAACGCGCGGATCGCCGCGCTGGTCGACGCGATGGCCCCCACCGGGACCCTGCTGGAGCTCGGGTGCGGGACCGGATTGTGGACGCGCCACCTGGCACGGTGGGCTTCCGCGATGACCGCGCTCGATGCCTCCCCGGAGATGATCGCCCTCGCGCGGGCGCGACCCGGAGTCGAAGCCGTGGACTTCGTGGTCGCCGATGTCTTCGCCTGGAAGCCTGCCCGGCGCTACGACGGGGTGTTCTTCGCTGCCCTGCTCTCCCACGTGCCGCCGCACCGATTCGAGTCCTTCTGGGCGCTCGTTGACGACTGCCTGGTCGACGACGGACCGGCGCTGTTCGTCGATGAGCACGCGAGCCAGTCCGCCAAGGAGGTCCCTGTCCCTGGTGACGTTCCGCTGGTCGAGCGGCGACTGCGGGACGGCTCGGTTCACCGAGTCGTGAAGGTGTTCTGGGAACCGGACGAGCTCGTGCAGCGCCTCACCGCCCTCGGCTGGTCCGGGACCGTCGAACGGTCCGGCACCGATTGGTTCGTCGGTGAGGTCCGTCGGCCGCGGTGAGGTCCGCTCGTCCGAAGCCATTCGACGCCGTCCGGACGGTGGCACAAGCCTGCTGGCGGGCGCAGTCTTGAACCGGGCGGCTTCTCATAGAGACGGGGTGAGGTGATGGCTGAATGGCACGTGGTGCGGACGGGGTCCGAGCTGGTGGAGGCCCTGCAGTCCGGCGAGCGGGCCATCGAGGTCGAGGGAGTGATCAATGCGCTGCCGATGGTCACCCTCCCTCCTGGAACGCGACTGCGCGGTGGGATTCTCGAGTTCGGCGCCAAGGGCGTTCGCCTGACCAGGGACAACACGCTGGAGGACGTCACCATCTGGACGTCCGACCACGAGGTCGCCCTCCTCAACGACACGGCTGAGGCGGACCTGGGTGAGCTGACGCTTCGCCGTGTCACCGTGACCGGCGGGCAGGTGCTGCTCGTGGCGCGAGACGCGGTGCGGGGCGGTCACGTCCAGGTGGACGGATTGGCGGTGCTCAGTGCCGACCTGCGCGGTCGGGTCGAACGGCCACACGGGTTCGGGGTCGACGCGATGCAGGGCGCCTTCACCTTGTGGAACCAGCAGGCGGACCCCGCGGCCACGATGACCGCCGAGCTGCTCAACATCTCCGCAGGCACCGAGGAGACACCGATCCGGGGCAGCGGTGTGTTCGTGGGTGGTCATGGCAACTGGGACGGGTTGGGCGACGGCGGCACGGTGCGGGTCTCGACCCTGCAGACCGGTGAGATCTACACCAACGGCGGCATCGGTGTCGGCACAGCGGACCTGATCAGCGGAGGCGTCTTCGTCATCTCCGGTGCAGACGTCGACAACGTCGTCACCGCTGGCCCGGTGACGACCTACGGCCAGAACGACATGGTGCTGGACAACTGGGGAACCGTGCGGACGTGGGTCGCGCAGGCGCCCGTGACCTCCCACGGGCCCAGCGGCATCGGCTTCGTGAACTTCGGGACCATCGACAGCCTGGACGTTCGGGCTCCCATCCAGACCTTCGGCACTGGGTCGCGGGGCTTCAACCTCTATGACGGGTCGCTGCGACGCGCCTCGTTCGACTCCATCGCGACCCACGGTGATGGATCCATCGGCGTCCAGGTCAGCCGCGACCTGCCTACCCTGCGGATCCGCGGTGACCTCAGCACGGGAGGCAGCGAAGGGATGAGCCTGGTGAGGGGCGTGCAGGTCCCGCTGAAAGCGATCGCGCTCAGCGTCAAACCCGCTGGACGCATCGGCTCCGTCGACGTTGGTGGACGGATGGTCACCGGCGGGGACGACGTCGTCACGGCCGACATCGAGGGCACCGTCGACCAGCTCGCCGTCGACGGCGGTGTCTTTGCGTACGGGCAGCACTCGGACGCGATCCACCTCCACGGCATTGGGCCAGACGTATCCGGCGTCCAGGTGACGGCTGCGCACGGCCGGATGGTGGTGCAGGTGGCGCCGTAGCCGCACGAGTCGAGCTGCGGTGACTACTCGCCTGTCGAACCGTCGATGAGTTCGCGGGTGATGTCGAGATGGCCGGCGTGCCTGGCGTACTCCTGCAGGACGTGAGTCAGGATCCACAGCAGCGTCGGGGTCGGCGCGGACACGAAACGTCCGCCCACCGCCGCGCTGTCCGACAGCTGCGCCGCCTCGACGATCGCCCGGGTCGCGGCGCCGCCCTCGCGCAGCGCGTCGAGCAAGCTCTCGACCGTGTCATCGGGTCCGGTCCGCCAACGGTCACGGTCGTCGACATCACCGTGGGGATCGACGACCTGCTCCGCACCGAAGCCCCAGCGCAGCCAGCGGCGCTCCATGTACACGAGGTGCCTGAGCAGCTCCAGCGGGGACCAGCCGGAGGGCAGGCGTGACGTGGTCATCTCCTGCGCCGAGAGGCCGTCGATCTTGGCGGCGACGACCTCGCGGTAGTAGTCGAGGTAGTCCAGCAACAGCTCTTTCGGGTCGGTGCTGTACCGACCAGGTTCGTCACGATGGCTGGTCATGACGGCCGCGGTGCCCCGGACTTCTTGGCGGCCTGCTTGAACGCGCGAACCTCCGCCAACGAGGTCGGGTCATGGATGTCCGCCACCGACCGGCGGCTGCCTTCCTCGCCGTACGCACCGGCGGCCTCTCGCCACCCGTCCGGGCGAACGCCCGAGCTGCTTGCCCAGCAGCGCCAGGAAGATCTGCGCCTTCTGCTTCCCGAAACCCGGCAGGGCCTCCAGCCGCTTGAGCAGCTCGTCGCCGGATGGGGCATCGCGCCACAGCGCAGCGGCATCGCCGTCGTAGTCGTCGACGATCACCTGGGCGAGCTTCTGCACCCGGCCGGCCATCGAGCCGGGGAAGCGGTGGATCGCGCGTGGCTGGGCGAACACCGCCGCGAAGCGCTCCGGGTCGAACGCGGCAATCTCCGCAGCGTCCGGCTCGTGGCCGAGCCGGACGGACAGCGTGTGCGGGCCGGCGAAGGCGTGCTCCATCGGGATCTGCTGGTCAAGGAGCATGCCGATGAGCAGGGCAAGCGGGCTGCGGGACAGCAGTTCGTCCGCGGCCTCGTCCTGCGCGAGGTGAAGGGCGATGGGTTGCGTTGACACACCAGCACTGTCGCATGAGCAGTGGACAGCTGCACACCGCCGGCGGTGCGCGGGCCGTCCTTGTCTAGCGCCCTAGTTGTACTGGCCAGGGACGTTGGTTGAGAGCTGCGCCCAGGTGTTCTCTATCGTCGGCAACTGCAACGTTGATCTCTGACCACACCGCATCGAGGGAAAGGCCGAGGACGTCGGCGATCGCAGCGATGGTCGGGAAGGCAGGGGTGGCTACGCGACCGGACTCGATCTTCCGAAGGGTCTCCGGTGAGACACCTGCGTCCAGCGCGGTGTTGAGCATCGATCTCTCCCCCTGGCGCGTCGCAGGAGGGCGCCGAGGCGCTGTCCGCGTTCGACCTCTGCGGGACTGAGCGGCAATCTGACCATGGCTCCGATTCTAATACCGGGATAATATGGCCGGGATACTTATTGGAACGAGGAAGGCGCTGCATGATCGAGATCCTGAAGCCCACCGACCTGCTGCGAGCGAAGGACGCCGGCGCCCTGGTCGCCGACATGCTGCAGACACTGAAGAGCCGCAGCACAGTCGGCACAAACCTCTTGGACATCAACCAGTGGGCCCACAGCATGATCACCGAGGCCGGGGCGCAGTCCTGCTATGTCGACTATGAGCCGTCCTTCGGACGCGGGCCGTTCGGCCACTACATCTGCACGTCAGTTAACGACGCCGTGCTCCACGGACTGCCGTACGACTACACGCTTGCCAACGGCGACCTGCTGACGCTCGACCTCGCTGTCTCCAAGGGCGGGGTTGTCGCCGACTCCGCCATCAGCTTCATTGTGGGCGACGTAAGCCCCCGGAGAGCGTTGCGATGATCAACGCGACCGAGCGCGCATTGAGCGCGGGGATAGCCGCGGCCGGCCCCGGAGCTCGCATCGGTGACATCTCCCATGCCATCGGCTCGGTCCTCAGCGAGGCGGGATATCCGATCAACACCGAGTTTGGCGGTCATGGCGTCGGATCGACGATGCACCAGGACCCGCACGTCTCGAACACGGGCCGGCCCGGTCGCGGATACAGGCTGCGCCCTGGGCTGCTGCTGGCATTGGAGCCATGGGTCATGGCGGACACCGCCGAGCTCGTCACCGATGCCGATGGCTGGACACTCCGAAGCGCGACAGGCTGCCGGACAGCGCACAGTGAGCACACGATCGCTATCACCAACGACGGAGCCGAAATTCTCACCTTGCCGAAGCAGGGCGCTAGCCGCGCGGGTGGCCTCGCCGCAGGGTGTCTTGGCGCACGAACCGTCTAGCCGCAGGGGCCTGCGGCCTCCCGCCACCCGTCCGGACGGACCCCGAGCTCCTTTCCGAACAAACCCACCGAGGTCTGGGCGGTCTGCTTGCCGAAACCCGGAAGGGCCTCCAGCCGCTTGAGCAGCTCGGCGCCGGTCGCGCGTCACGCCACACCGCCTCGGCATCCCCGTCGTAGTCGTCCACGACGGCCTGCGCCAACTTCTGCACCCGGCCGGCCATGGAACCGGGGAAGCGGTGGATCGCGGGCGACTGGGCGAACAGTGCGGCGAAGCTCTCCGGGTCGAAGGTGGCGATCTCCGCAGCGTCCGGTTCGTGGCCGAGTCTGGTGGCCAACGTGTGCGGACCGGCGAACGCCCGCTCCTTCGGGATCCGCTGGTTGAGCAGCATGCCGATGAGCAGGGCGAGCGGGCTGCGAGACAGAAGGGCGTCCGCGGCTTCGTCCTGCGCGAGGTGGATGGCGACGGGTGGTGTGGGCACGCATGCACTCTCGCATGTGCCGCCGACCGTCGCGGGAGTAGCGTGCGATTTGTCAGGGCGTTGTGTGCTGCCAGGGCCCATCGCCGCCTCCAGGAGGATCTCGTGCCTGTTCAGGTCATCGGGGGCACGTTCACCTTCGTCTTCGGCGACAACGCTGTCTACCAACTGCATTTCCGCGACGCCGCCCACCTGGACGTCACCGTCGTCGCCGACGCGGCCTATCCGGCCGGGACGGTGAACCAGTTCGACATCGAGATGACCGAGATTCGGCCCGACCTGTATCAGGTCTCCTGGATCGAGCCGGCTACCGGCAACACCGTCACCCACATCGAGGACTACGAGAACAACGTCGCGTGGACCAACATCACCGACGTCAAGACCAAGGAATTCTGGCGGCTGAAGGGCAGCATCCAACCTGTCGACGAGTCACCCGGCGGGTGACATCGACCGCTGGCAGATCCCACATGCGGCGTCAGTAGCCGACGGTGAAGCGGGTGTTCAGGTGGGCAGGATTCTCGATCTCGTCGACGAGGGCGATCGCGTAGTCCTCGTAGGAGATGCTGAAATTGCCCTGCTCGTCGGTGACCGGGTGCTCGCTGCCGGTCCGGTAGTGGCCGAGGCGCTGGCCGGGGGCGAAGTTGGCGGGCGGTGGCGACAGGTAGGTCCACGTGACGCCGGTCGAGGCGCGGTAGTAGTCGAGGGCGGCGGCCTGACCGAGGACCTCGGCGCGCAGCGCGACGGGGAAGTCGGGAGTGTCGGCGAAGCGGACGCCGTCGGCGTTCAGCAGGCTGGCACCGCCGCCGCTGTGGATGATCCGTGGCGCGTCCGCGCCCATCGGCGCGAGCGTCTCGACGAGGGTGCGGGCGGTGCGCAGGTAGACGGTCGTGTCCCGGCTGCCGACCGCGCTCACCAGGACGTCGGCGCCGGGCGCGAGTGCGCGGACCGACTCCGCCGAGGTGCCATCGCCAGCGATCACACTGACCCGGTCGCTGGAGTCGTCGACGCGGCCAGGAACGGCGCCGGTGTCCCGGACGACCGCACGCACCTGGTGGCCGCGGGAGACAGCCTCGGTCACCAGGCGGGACCCGAGACCGCCCGCCGCACCGAAGATCACGATCGTCGACATGGGGTCACTGCTCCTCGTCGGCCGGAGTGTGGTTGATTCCCGCTGGTTGCTGCGGGTATCCCGCCCGTGTGTCAGGTCCCGCATCGCACCGAGCGTTCGTGAGGGCGCGCCGATGAAGGCCGTGGTCTTTGAAGACACCCGCCGCGTGGGCGTCCACGACGTTGAGGACGCCACGCTCGAGGAGCCGACCGACGTCGTCGTCCGCGTGACGTCCAGTGCGATCTGCGGCACCGACCTGCACATGTACGACGGGCGCACCGGCGCGGAACCCGGCCTCGTGCTCGGTCACGAGCCGCTGGGCGTCGTCGAGCAGGCCGGGCCGGGTGTCAGCCTCGTCAGCGTGGGCGACCGGGTCGTCATCCCGACCCACCTGTTCTGCGGGCTCTGTTTCAACTGCGCACGCGGCTACTCCGCGGCGTGCCTGCGCGTGCGTCCCGGCGGGTTCGGTGCGGCCTACGGATACGCCGGCATGGGTCCCTATCGCGGCGCGCAGGCCGAGTTGTTGCGGGTGCCGTTCGCCGACGCCAACTGCATCCCGGTGCCGGGGTCTCCTGGGGACGACCGCGAGGACGACTTCGTGCTGCTCGCTGACGCGTTCGTGACCGGCTGGCACGCCACCGAGCTCGCCCTGATCGGCACGGCGCCCGGGCCGGTGGCGGTGTTCGGCGCGGGCGCGATCGGCCTGCTCGCCGCGTACTCCGCGTTGCTCAAGGGGGCCGGCGAGATCTACGTCGTCGACGGGGTCGAGGCCCGGTTGGACAAGGCCGGCGAGCTGGGAGCCATCCCGGTCGACTTCCGGGCAGGTGACCCCGTCGAGCAGATCCGCGAGCTGCGCCGCTCGCATGGCCTGCCCCTCGGCGAAGGCGGAATGGACGGCGTCCAGCATGCGATCGACGCAGTCGGCTTCCAGGCCAGGGACCGCTCACATCCCGACCAGGAGCGGCCCACCCAGGTGATCGACGACATCGCGCGCCTGGTCGACCCGACCGGACATGTCGGCATCGCCGGCGTCTATGCGGAGAACGACCTGCACCCGGCGCCGGACGGCCACGCGGACGGCTCGCTCACCGTGCCGTGGGCGACGTTCTTCGCCAAGGGGATCTCGGTGGGCTTCGGCCGCACCCACGACCGCCGCTACACCACCAGGCTGCGCGACCTCGTGGTCTCCGGACGCGCCCGACCCGGAGTGATCGTCACGCACCACGGCGAGTCTCGGCGTCGCCCCGTCGCTGTTCCACAGCTTCGACCGCCGCGAGGACGGCGTCATCAAGGCGGTCCTGAATCCGTGACGTGGCGAATCAGCTGAGGATCGGCACCAGCCCGATGGCGAACACCCCATAGAACAGCCCGGCCCACGCCAACCGGGTCGCGGTGAACCGGTGGGTCTGCATCGAGGCCAGCAGGTAGACGATCGCCGCCATGGTGATCACGCCGGACCAGACGAGCGCGGCGTCGAACTTCCACGGCGTGAACAGCAGGCCCAGGCCGCTCGGCACCGTTGCCTGGATCATCATCGCGCCGGAGATGTTGGCCAGCGCGAGCTTCGTCTTGCCCTGACGCACCCAGATGATCGCGTTCATGATCTCCGGCAGCTCGGTGGCGATCGGGGACAGCAGCAGGGCGGTGACGGCCGCGGGCAGGCCCAGCATCGGGCCGATGGCCTCCAGCTGCTTCACGAACAGCTGCGAGGCGACGAAGATGACCACCAGGCTGGCCACGGTCTGCACCAGCACGGCCCAGCCGGTGGGCTGCGCGGCCGTGGGTTGCAGCTTCAGCGGCTCCAGGTCCTCCTGCTCACCGTGTCCCGCTGGTTCCGCGCGGATCTCCCGCCAGAAGTAGACCGCGTAGGTGGCGAAGAACAGCAGGCCCAGCCACGGCTTGAAGGCGAAGGCGACCAGGCCCAGCGCCACCTTGACCACGAAGATCGCCAGGAACCACCGCTGGTCCCGCGCCAGGTGAGCGAGGTCGGCGCCCGAAGCCAGGCTTGACCCGCTGCCGGCTGCTGCCGCGACCTGGCCTTGGCGGTCACGGCGACGTTTGGCCAGCAGGGCCCAGCCGGTGACCGCGTAGGCCACGGTGGCGAGCGCGAGCGGGCCGCCCATCGCGGCGCCGACTCCGATGTCCTTCTGCTCCGGTGTCGTGCCGAAGACGACGGCAACGAAGGTGACCACCGACTCCGGCAGCGCCGTGCCGAACGCGGCGAGCACGGTGCCCACCGCCATCGGCCCGACCTTCAGCCGGCGGCCGAGCCATTCCACGGCGTTGACGAACCACTCACACGAGAGATAGATCGCCACCGCGCACGCGATGAGCAGCACGAAGTGGAGCACGGTTGCTCACGGGCCCTTCCCGCGACGCGGGCGAGATGGGAGCCGTGACGCGGGCAGCACCGACCTCGACCCAGCGACGCGCATACGTCGTCTCGGGTCGAAGGTCTCGCCCACCGCGCCCAGTGCGGGCGCGGCCCGGCCACCGGGAGCCACAGAGGGCTCCAGCATGTCGACGACCGGTTCTCGGGACTACTCCCCTTCGTGGGAGCGAGGGTACCTCATCGGTCAGCGAGGACGGCGGTTCAAGGATGAGCCTCGGTACACCGGGGTGCTGAGGTACTTCAGCCCCGAATCCACGAGCAGGGTCGCGATCCTGGCCCGTGGTCCGAGGCGCTGCCCGACCTGGATGGCGGCGAGGACGTTCGCCCCGGAGGACGTCCCGGCGAACAGCCCTTCCTCCCGAGCCAGGCGCCTCGCCATCTCCTCGGCGTCGTCGGTGGGGATCGGGACGATCTCCTCGGCGAGCTCGGGGTCCCACATCGGCGGGCGGTATCCGATGCCGATGCCTTCGATGCGGTGGGCGCCCGGTTGGCCACCTGATAGCACCGCCGACTCGGCCGGTTCCACGGCAACGACTCGAAGTCCTGGATGCTGCGCCTTGAGGGGCGCAGTCGCGCCGCGCAACGAGGCGGCGGTACCGATCGACTGGACGAACGCGTCGATCTGGCCGTCGGACTGCTGCCAGATCTCCTCGCCCATCGGGTGGTAGCCGGCGATGCTGTCGGTGTTGTTGAGCTGGTCGGTCCAGTAGGTGCCTGGTTCCTGACTGATCTCCTTGGCTTTGGAGATCATGCCCTGGATGAGGGCCTTCGTGATCAGGCCCCCTTCACTGGGGATGAGGGTGAGCTCGGCACCAAACGCCGCCATCTGCGTCAACTTCTCTTCGCTGAACGCGTCCGAGCTGACGATCCGCAGGCGGTACCCCTTGGCTGCGCAGACCAAGGCTAGGGACGCGCCGGTGCTGCCACCTGTGTACTCGACGACGGTGTCGCCTGGCCCCAGCCGTCCGTCCTCCTCAGCCCTGGCGATCATCGCCTGGGCCATCCGGTCCTTCATGCTGCCCGTCGGGTTCTGGCCCTCGACCTTGACGAAGATCTCCGCGCATCCGGTTGGCACGACCCTGCGCAGCCTCACCAGCGGCGTGTTCCCGATGGTCGCCAGCACGCCTTCGCTGACGTTCATGATCCAACCTGTCCTCTCGCTCTGGGTGGAGCCGTCGCGCGTTTGCGGGCGCGCGGCCCTCGACGGAGGGCCGCCATCCTGGGACTATCCCGGCGCCATGTCGACGAAGCGGCTGTAGTGACCCTGGAACGCCACGGTCACGGTGCTCGTCGGGCCGTTCCGGTGCTTGGCCACGATGAGGTCGGCCTCGCCGGCGCGCGGGGACTCCCGCTCGTACAGGTCTTCGCGGTGCAGCAGGATCACGACGTCGGCGTCCTGCTCGATCGCGCCCGACTCGCGCAGGTCGGACAGCTGCGGCTTCTTGTCGGTGCGCTGCTCCGGGCCACGGTTCAGCTGCGACAGCGCGATCACCGGCACCTGAGCTCCTTGGCCAGCAGCTTGAGCGAACGCGAGATCTGGCTGACCTCCTGCTGCCGGTTCTCGACCCGGCCCGAGCTCCATCAGCTGCAGGTAGTCGACGATGACGAGCTGGAGGTCGTTGCGCTGCTTGAGGCGCCGGGCCTTCGCCCGGATCTCCATCATCGTCAGGTTGGGCGAGTCGTCGATGTACATCGGCGCCTCGGCCACCTCACCCAGACGCCGGGCGAGGCGGTTCCAGTCGTCGTCGCGCATCTGCCCGGTGCGCATGTTCTGCAGCTGGATGCGCGCCTCGGCGGACAACAACCGCATGGTGATTTCGTGCTTGCTCATTTCCAGCGAGAAGAGCACCGAGGTCTGACCGTGCTCGATCGACGCCGCGCGGGCGATGTCGAGACCGAGCGTCGAGTTGTGCGTCGGGATCATGGAACGACCGGCCAGGTACAGGTGCTGCAGCGTTGTCGACCTCGACGCATCGGACCGGGACGGACGGGAGGGCGCGGACGTCGACGATGAACCGGGCCCCGATGCGCGGGGTGCGTGGCGCCGCCGCGCGTCTTGAGGGCGAGCCGCTTGCGCTCGAGCCGGAACGGGTTGTCGGGCGGGCTGAAGGTGACGTGGTGTAGGCCGTCGAGCGACGCTTCGGTGCGCCCCTTGCACCCGCTCGGTCGTGACAACCCGCAGCGGTAGCCGAGGCTCACGACGAGCTCGTGCACGTCGCGCGCGAGCTGCGCGTCGGTCACCGTGATCTGCACGCTGCCGAGTGGGTGAGACGGTGCCGTCGGTGTCGAGCAGCCCCGCGAGCAGTGCACGCCGCTGCGCTTCGGACCCCGCAGGTACTCGTCGGAATGTGCTTGTTGTTCAGCACGCCGATCTCTGCGCAGCGGCCAACGGATCCGTGGTCAAGGCGGCAGGGCGTGCACTCACCGAAGCCGATACCGTCCGAACACCGCAGGTGATGCATGCGGGGTGGCTGCCGAGGGCAACGCAAGCGTTCTGGATTTCCCACCGCATGACTGACCACAGGTACGCCGGCTGTGTGGCTGGCTTGAACGGCGAGCCGCAAACGACGCAAGTCCGAAGTTCGATGGCGACTTCTTTGGGCAATCGAAGGCTGTATAGCGGCCGCTGCGCGGGTGACGGGAGACCCTCGGCCTCGATGTGCAAGGCGATCTCGGGATCGTCGCTCGTGAAACGGGCAGCGACGCGAGTGGCCGTCGCCGAGCCAGACGCCCGAGCACGTACGGCGCGAGCGGGCAGGTCGCTGCTCGGCAAGCTGGAGGGGCACCGCGTTGGTCACGCGAATGGTTCAGTGCGACGATCGGCTGTCGGGCAGCGCAGCGAGGCCGCGATCTCAGCCGGTCGTGCGGACCGCCAGCGAACGGTGCGCTGGTTGCGGTAGCCGTTGTAGCCGACGGCGGCGGCCTGGGCGGACTCGCGGGAGGCGCGGGTGTCGGTCAGCCATTGGTGCTCGGCGTCGGCGACGATCACCGAACCGTCGGCGAACTCGACCTCGAAGCAGGGGCGATCGGTCATCACGCTCGGTGGCGGCGATGACCTGCGTCGGGCGTCCGTCAGGCCCGAGCACCAGTCACCGACCACGACCTCGCCCATCGTGGTCCAGCCGTAGGGCGTCGGCAGAGGCGTGTCGAGCGACAGCGCCTTCCCGACCGCGGGTCGGGCCGCGATGATGATCAGCTGTCCGGGGTGCAGCCCGTTGGTCAGGGCGTCGAGGTCGGCGAAGCCGGTCGGCACGCCGGTGAGGCCGTCGCCGCGGTGACCGCTCGCCTCGATCTCGTCCATCGTCGGCTGGAGCAGCTCCTCGAGGATGCTGTAGTCCTCGGTGGTGCGCCGCTCGGTGACGTCGTAGATCGCCGCCTGGGCCCGGTCGACGATGTCGTCGACCTCGCCGCCGGTGCCGGCGTAGCCGAGCTGGACGATCCGGGTGCCGGCCTCGACGAGGCGGCGCAGGATCGCGCGCTCGGCGACGATCTTCGCGTAGTAGCCGGCGTTGGCGGCGGTCGGCACCGAGGAGATGAGCGTGTGCAGGTAGGGGGCGCCGCCGACTGCGCGCGATCTCGCCCCGCTTGGTGAGCTCCGCGGCGACGGTCACCGGGTCGGCCGGCTCCCCGCGCCCGTACAGGTCGATGATCGTGTCGAAGATGGTCTGGTGGGCCGGGCGGTAGAAGTCGTTCCCGCGCAGTTCCTCGACGACGTCGGCGATCGCGTCCTTGCTGAGCAGCATGCCGCCGAGCACGCACTGCTCGGCGGTGATGTCCTGCGGAGGCGTGCGCTCGAACTCGGCGTGGTGTACGGACAGTTCGGCCACGCTCACGTGTTGAACGCCCCCTGGTGTCGTCGCCTAGCGGAAGTACGCGCCTTTCTATCGCGGACCACGGACATCGTCCGCATGTCGCGTCGCGCGTACGCGCCGGCCCTGTGCTTGAACCTGTGGACAAGGTGGGGAAAGCGAAGAAACGCCGGTGGGCGCGGTGTGGACAACCTGTGGACAACTGTGGATGGGCGGGCGTGGTCCACGGGCTGACGTGGCTTCCGCCATCCACCGCCTGTGGACAGAAGAAATACGTGCGAGTGGTCCCGGTGGCCTCGGTGATGCGTAGGCTCCGCCAGCTGCGGCACCCGCTCGGCCGGGCTTAGCCCGATGGCAGCGGGGAAGGCTAGACCTCGCATGTCCCTGGCCAGCGCGAACTGCGAGGAGTCCTCGATGCCCACCAAGTCCACGACGAAGCGACCCGGCAACGGCCACACCGCCGGGTGCGATGGGCAGCCAGCCCTGGCTGCACCAGAAGGGGACCGAGATCCAGCATTTCGGCACCGTGCGGCAGTTCCCGCTCGGGCTGACCCACGACGCGCGGATGTACTCGTGCGAGCGGCTGAACACGGATGCTTGCTGACACGCAGATCCTGCTACGCGCTGTACAAGAAGCACCACTGGCTGATGCGCGGCCCGACGTTCTACCAACTGCACCTGTTGCTCGACAAGCATGCGGCGGAGCAGCTGGTCCTGGTGGACACCATCGCCGAACGCGTGCAGACCCTGGGCGGCGTCGCGCTGGGCGACCCTCGGCACGTGGCTGAGATCACCAAGGTGCCGCGGCCCCCGGACGGCGCGGAGGAGGTGCCGGCGATGATCTCCCGCCTGCTGGAGGCGCACGAGCTGATCCTGATCGACTGCGCACGACGCGGCGTCACGGGTCGAGGAGCTGGGGACGACGGCACCAACGACATCCTCGTCTCCGACGTCATCCGCACCGGGGAGCTGCAGGCCTGGTTCCTCGCCGAGCACCTGGTCGACACGCCGCTCGTCCACGCGTGACGCACCGCTGAGCCTGACGCGACGACGGCCCGGTCCGCCGCATCGCCCCTCCGGGCGCGCGGTGGTCGGGCCGTCGTCGCGCGCCCGGTAGGCTGGGGCTTCCGCTGACCGCCCACCTCCCGCACCTGGAGCGCGCCCGTGGCACGCGTCGTCGTCGACGTCATGCTCAAGCCGGAGATCCTCGACCCCCAGGGTCAGGCCATCCTCGGTGCCCTTCCCCGGCTCGGCTTCGAGGGGGTGACCAGCGTCCGCCAGGGCAAGCACTTCGAGCTCGAGGTTGAGGACGGCTTCGACGAGGCCGAGCTCACCAAGATCGCGGATACCCTGCTCGCCAACTTGGTGATCGAGGACTTCACCATCAAGGTCCTGGCGTGAAGATCGGCGTCGTCACCTTCCCCGGATCGCTCGACGACCGGGACGCGCTGCGCGCCGCGACGCGGGCCGGTGCCGAGGCGGTCCCGCTGTGGCACCGCGACCCGTCGCTGCACGACGTCGACGCGGTCGTCGTCCCGGGCGGGTTCTCCTACGGCGACTACCTGCGCTGCGGCGCCATCGCCCGCTTCTCCCCCGTCATGGGCACGATCGTCGACGCGGCCCGCGACGGCCTGCCGGTGCTCGGCATCTGCAACGGCTTCCAGGTGCTGTGCGAGTCGCACCTGCTGCCCGGCGCGCTGACCCGCAACGCCCACCTGCACTACCGGCAGGCCGACCAGCTGCTCCGGGTCGAGAACACCGCCACCGGCTGGACCAACGGCTACGCCGAAGGTGCCGAGGTGGTCATCCCGGTCAAGCACGGTGAGGGCCGTTACGTCGCCGACGAGCGCACCCTCGACGAGCTCGAGGCCGAAGGCCGCGTGGTCGTCCGCTACCTCGGGGGCAACCCGAACGGCTCGCAGCGCGACATCGCGGGCATCACCAACGCCGCCGGCAACGTCGTCGGCCTCATGCCGCACCCGGAGCACGCCATCGACCCCCTCACCGGGCCGTCCGCCGACGGACTGACCTTCTTCGCCTCCGTGCTCTCCCGGCTGGTGGGCGCATGACCGAGCAGGTGGCGCACGTGAACTCCGAGACCGAGCTCCGGATCGACACGGTGGAGCACGCCGGCCGCACCCCCGACGAGCCGCAGCCGTACGCCGAGCTGGGCCTGCCCGCGGACGAGTACGCGAAGATCCGCGAGATCCTCGGCCGCCGCCCGACCCTGTCGGAGCTGGCGATGTACTCGGTCATGTGGAGCGAGCACTGCTCCTACAAGTCCTCCAAGGTGCACCTGCGCCAGTTCGGCGAGAAGGCCCCGGCCACCGACATCCTGCTCGTCGGGATGGGCGAGAACGCCGGCGTCGTCGACGTCGGCCAGGGCTACGCGGTGACCTTCAAGGTCGAGTCGCACAACCACCCGTCCTACGTCGAGCCGTACCAGGGTGCGGCCACCGGCGTCGGCGGCATCGTCCGCGACATCCTCACCATGGGCGCCCGGCCGATCGGCGTCATGGACCCGCTGCGCTTCGGCGCGGCGGACGCCCCGGACACCCGGCGGGTGCTGCCGGGCGTGGTCGCCGGCATCGGCGGCTACGGCAACTCACTCGGCCTGCCGAACATCGGCGGCGAGGTCGTCTTCGACGAGACCTACGCGGGCAACCCGCTGGTCAACGCGCTGTGCGTCGGTGTCATGCGGCACGGCGACATCAAGCTCGCCCAGGCCCCCGGCCCCGGCAACCAGGTCATCCTGTTCGGCGCCCGCACCGGCGGCGACGGCATCGGCGGGGCCTCGGTGCTCGCCTCGGCGACGTTCGAGACCGAGGGCGAGACCAAGCGGCCGAGCGTGCAGGTCGGCGACCCGTTCGCCGAGCGGGTGCTCATCGAGTGCTGCCTGGAGATCTTCGCCGAGGACCTCGTCGTCGGCATCCAGGACCTCGGCGCGGCCGGGCTGTCCTGCGCGACGTCGGAGCTGGCCTCGGCCGGCACCGGCGGCATGCACGTGGTGCTCGACGACGTGCCGCTGCGCGACCCCACGCTGGGCGCGCACGAGATCTTGATGAGCGAGTCGCAGGAACGCATGATGGCGGTCGTCGCGCCGGAGAAGGTCGCGCGCTTCCTCTCACTCTGCGAGAAGTGGGACGTGACGGCGACGGTCGTCGGCGAGGTCAACGACTCGGGCCGGCTCACCATCGACTGGCACGGCCGGACGATCGTCGACGTGCCGCCGCGCACCGTCGCCCACGACGGCCCGGTCTACCACCGGCCGATGGCCCGGCCGGCGGACCTGGACGCGCTGAACGCCGACGACGCCGCGGCGCTGCCCCGGCCGAGCTCGGCCGATGAGCTGCGGGCCACCTTGCTGCAGCTCGTCGCGTCGCCGAACCTCGCGTCGAAGCACTGGGTCACCGAGCAGTACGACCACTACGTGCAGGGCAACACGGTGCTGGCCCAGCCCGAGAACTCCGGCATGCTGCGCCTCGACGAGTCCACCGGGCTCGGCGTGGCCCTGGCCACCGACGGCAACGGCCGCTTCACCCGGCTGGACCCGTACGCCGGTGCGCAGCTCGCGCTGTCCGAGGCCTATCGCAACGTGGCGACCACCGGCGCGAAGCCGCTCGCCGTCACCAACTGCCTCAACTTCGGCTCGCCGGAGGACCCCGAGGTGATGTGGCAGTTCGCCGAAGCTGCGCGTGGTCTGGCCGACGGCTGCCTGCAGCTCGGTGTGCCGGTCACCGGCGGGAACGTGAGCTTCTACAACTCCACCGGTGACGTCGCGATCAACCCGACGCCGGTCGTCGGCGTGCTCGGCGTGATCCAGGACGTGCGGAAGCGGACGCCGATGGCCTTCGCCGACGGTGACGTCCTGTTCCAGCTGGGCACCACGCGTGCCGAGCTCGGCGGGTCGGAGTGGGCGCACGTCGTTCACGGCCACCTCGGCGGGCGCCCGCCGGCGGTGGACCTGGAGGCGGAACGCGCGCTCGCCCAGGTCCTCGTCGACGGCTCGGTTGCCGGTCTGCTGACCGCGGCGCACGACCTGTCCGACGGTGGTCTGGCGCAGGGGCTGGTCGAGTCCTGCCTGCGTGGCGGGGTCGGCGCTCAGGTGACGCTGGCCGACGATGCGTTCGTCGCGCTGTTCAGCGAGTCGGTGGCCCGGGCCGTGGTGGCGGTTTCGCCGTCGCGCGTCGCCGAGCTCGAGGGGCTGGCCGCGTCGCACGGCGTGCCGCTCACCCGGCTCGGTGTGGCGGGCGGCGACGCGCTCGAGGTGGCCGGGCAGTTCGCGGTGCCGCTCGCCGAGCTGCGCGCGGCGCACGAAGGCACCTTCCCGGCGCTGTTCGGCTGATCGGCGTAGGGCTGACGGTCGGTCAGGCTGACCGCCGACCCGTCAGCGCCGCTGGGCGAACCGCTCGGCGAGCCGCGCGGCCTCGCTCTTGCTCGCGCCCTCCTCAGGGACGAGCAGCCAGGCGGCGATGTACACGATCGCGCCGCCACCGCCGATCAGGGTGAGGACGGCCGTGACGAGGCGGACGACCGTGACGTCGACCCCCAGGTAGTCGGCGACCCCGGCGCAGACACCAGCCAGCATCCGTCCCTCGCGCGCTCGGACGAGGGTGCGGGGCGGGGAAGTGGGGTACGAGGGCGGTGAGTCGTTTGTACTCATACAGCCAGATTGCTCCATAGACGTCGACCTACACATCAGGGATCGACCAAGGTGAACCCTGGTCGGCCCCTGAGTGGGCCCTTGCCGTAGCCCCGGCACGGGCGAGGTCGCGTCTGTCCGCTGTGCCACAATTTTGCCACTGCCGGTTCCCACCCCGGTTCTCCCGATGCCCGAGGGTGCAGGTTCCGATGTCGTTCGCAACGCCGATCTTTCTGTGGGTCTTCATGCCCGCAGTGCTGCTCCTGTACTGGGTGTTGCCACGGTCGTTCCGCAACGCACTGATCGCCGTCGCCAGCCTGCTGTTCTACGTCTACGGCGCCCGATGGTTCGTGGTCGTCCTGCTGGGCTGCATCGCGATGAACTACACGGCGGGCCTCCTCATGGAGGCGCCGAACATCAGCGAGCGACGACGCAACCTCGTCCTCGGCCTCGTCGTCGGCGCCGACCTGTTCGTGCTGGCGTACTGGAAGTACGGGGGCTTCCTCGCGCAGCAGGTGGCCAATATCGAGCACCTCTTCGGCGGGTCGTCCCATCACGTGGCCGCCATCGCGCTGCCGATCGGGATCAGCTTCTTCACGTTCCACCACATGAGCTACGTGATCGACGTGTGGCGGCGGACCCGGCCGGCGCTGCGGCACCCGGTGGACTTCGTCGTGCTACATCGCGATGTTCCCGCAGCTGGTCGCCGGTCCGATCGTCCGGTTCCACGAGATCGCCGACCAGCTGCCCGAGCGGCACCAGAACCGTGCGGCGGACTTCGCTGCGGGCTTCCCACGGTTCGCCCTGGGCCTGGCCAAGAAGACGATCGTGGCCGACACCATCGCCCCGGTCGCCGAGTCGGTGTTCTCGCTGCACCCCGCCGACATGACCACGGCGTCGGCGTGGCTGGGTGTCACCGCCTACACGTTGCAGATCTACTTCGACTTCTCCGGGTACTCCGACATGGCGATCGGCCTGGGCCGGATGTTCGGGTTCCGGCTGCCGGAGAACTTCGCTCGGCCCTACTCGGCGGTGTCCATCACCGACTTCTGGCGGCGGTGGCACATGTCGCTGTCCCGCTGGTTCCGCGACTACCTCTACATTCCCCTCGGCGGCAACCGGGGCGGACCGGCGAAGACCTACCGCAACCTCGCGATCGTGTTCCTGCTCACCGGGTTCTGGCACGGCGCGGCGTGGACGTTCGTGGTCTGGGGCGCCTACCACGGCGCGCTGCTGATCGTGGAGAAGCGGACCGGGATCGCCAGGGTGGACCGTGACCGGATGCCGTGGTGGTGGCGGGCTCGGACGTTCCTGTTGGTGATGGTGGGCTGGGTGTTCTTCCGCTCCGCCGACATGTCGCAGGCGTGGAACATCCTGCACGCGATGTTCACGCCGACCGGGAGGTACCTGCCCGACGACGTGGTGGCTGCGCTCACGCACCAGCGGTTCCTGGTGATGGCCCTGGCCCTGACCGTCGTCCTGCTTCCCCGCACCTTCGTGTTCGGCAAGGTGCTGGAGTTCGGCCGGACCCAAGGTGCCGCGCTGGGCCGGCTCGCGGTGGTGTGCCTGGCAGGCCCCTACGCGGCGATGCTCGTCGCAGTCGGCACGTTCAGCCCCTTCCTCTACTACAAGTTCTGACGGTGGGTAGCCCCATGGAGATCGAGCAGGACGTGGTGTCGGCGTCGGGCCTGCGCAGCAAGCTCTTCTATCTGGCCGCAGGTCTGTTGTTCTTCTTCCTGCCTGCTGTGCTGGTGACCGCTGGTGTGCGGGCCAAGCCCATCGAGAACCGGCCGCTGACCCCGGCACCGTCGTGGCGGCTGTCGTGGAAGGTCGGCGACGAGATCAACGCCTACATCAACGACCGGGTGCCGTTCCGGGCCTCCGCGATCCGAGCCAACAACAAGATCAGCCTGGACCTGTTCGGTGAGGCGCCGTCCACGACGGCGGCCAGCGGGAACAACATCATCGCGCCGGGCGCGGCGGCCGGCGGCAACGCGGGTACCGCGACGAACGGCGGCACGATCGCTGCCCCGGCCGGCTCCAGCAGGGTGCTGGTGGGCAAGGACGGCTGGCTGTACCTCGCCTCCGATGCGGCGAGCGCCTGCGAACGTCCCAACGGTCCGCCGCAGTGGGTGCTCGACAACCTGGCCCGGCTCGACCAGGTGCTGACCAAGGCCGGCAAGACGTTCGTCTTCGCCGTCGCGCCGGACAAGTCCTCGATGGTCCCGGAGTTCCTGCCCGGCGCCTACCAGAACAAGTCGTGCGCCCCCGAGGGTCACCTGCGCACCCGCGAGGTTCTCGCCCAGCAGCACAACCCGGCGTACATCGACATGTTCAACGTGCTCGACGAGGCGCAGAAGGCCGCGGCCAAGCCCTTGTACTACCGCACGGACACCCACTGGGACGACGCCGGCTCGAGCGCCTTCGCGCGGCAGGTCGTGCAGCGGGTGGCACCGAAGCTCCTCGCCGACGTGACGATGACGTCGCGCGAGGTCGACCGGCTCGGTGACCTCACCGCGCTGTTCGGCGACAACACCAAAGAACACCTCGTCCAGGACGACATCATGCGCCCAGGCGTGACGGTGGGGCCGCCAACCCAGGTCGTGCTTCCGGGTGGATCGTCCGCGACCCAGCTAAAGACGACGAGCACCCAGGCGCCGCTGGACAAGCGCAAGGTTCTCCTGGTCGGCGACTCGTTCGCGATCACCTCGCAGCACGCGCTTGCCCCGTTCTTCGAGAACCTGTCGCTGATCCAGACGTCGAGCTTCCTGCTCGGCACGCAGCAGGCAGTGAAGGACGTGTCCCAGGCCAACGTCGTGGTGCTGTTGTGGGTGGAGCGCAGCCTGCAGAACAACGACAAGGGCCTGATGTGGACGACCGACTTCATCGACGCCCTGGCGAAGCAGCTGGGGCAGCACTAGTCTCACCCGCCCGGTAGCCTCCGGGCGTGACGCGAACCGCACGTCGAGGTCAAGGCGATGACGCGGCGTCCGCCCTGCGTGCGCAGTGGGAGCACCTGGTGGCGAATGGTGTTGCCGTCCCGGTCGCACCCACCGACCACGCAGCGCCCGCCGCCTCGGCCGAGGACTTGGCGAGCCAGTGCATCGAGGCGGTGCTCCTCGGCCTGGACCTCGATCCGCCGGTGCAGCCGGAGCCGTCGGCGCTGAAGTTCGTCGTGCGCGCCCTGCTGGACCGCCTGGCGGCGTCGGCGCCCGGCCGGTCCGTCGAGGTCCGCATCCCGCCGTACGCGGCCGCGCAGTGTGTCGCCGGTCCCCGGCACACCCGCGGCACACCGCCGAACACCGTCGAGGCGGACCCGCTCACCTGGGTCGCCGTGGCAACCGGCCGCACCGACTGGCATGAGGCCGTCGCGCAGGGCCGGATCCGGGCGAGCGGCGAGCGCTCCGACCTGACGCCCTACCTGCCGCTCGTCGGCGCCAATTCGGAGGCGGGAAAGGGTCGGCAACGCCCGCCTCATCCGTTATCGTGACTGTCGTCACCAGGAGGACATGACGGGCCTGGGGTATCGACGCAGGTCGGGTGAGAAGGAGAGCCAGTGGAGCTTTCGCCGTCCGCGCACGTCGACACGTTCACCCGCGACAACCTGCCCCCGCGCGAGCTGTGGCCAGACCTGCTGTTCACCCTGCCCGAGCTGAGCTACCCCGCGTCGCTCAACTGTGCCGTCGAGCTGCTGGACCGCACCGCGGAGCGGTTCGGCGGCGACCGACCCTGCCTGATCGGCGACGGGGAGAGCTGGACCTACGCGGAGACCATCGCACGCGCCAACCAGGTCGCCTGGGTCCTCGTCGAAGAGCTCGGGCTCGTACCTGGCAACCGGGTGCTGCTGCGTGGACCCAACAACCCGTGGCTGACCATCTGCTGGCTCGCCGTCCTCAAGGCCGGCGGTGTCGTGGTGACCACGATGGCGTTGCTGCGCAGCGGCGAGCTCCGGACAGTTGCCGAGATCGGGGCGGTCTCGCACGCCCTGTGCGACGTCCGGTTCGTCGACGACCTGGCCAAGGCCGACGTCGCTGGGCTGCGGATCCTCACCTTTGGCGGCGACGACGACCTGGGCATGCTGGCGGATGCCAAGCCGACGACGTTCGACGACGTGGCGACCGCGGCCGACGACGTGTGCATGCTCGCGTTCACGTCCGGCACGACCGGCAGGCCGAAGGCGACGATGCACTTCCACCGGGACGTGCTGGCGATCGCCGACACGTTCTCGGCCCGGGTGTTGAAGCCCACGCGCTGACGACGTCTTCACTGGCAGCCCGCCGCTCGCGTTCACGTTCGGTCTCGGCGGTCTCGTGATCTTCCCGCTGCGCTGCGGGGCCTCGACGGTGCTGCTGGAGAAGGCCGGACCGGAACAGGTCCTGGACGCGATCGAGAAGTACAAGATCTCGGTCGTTTTCACCGCGCCGACGGCCTACCGGGCGATGATCTCCCAGGTCGGTGAGGTCGACCTGTCGTCGCTTCGCCGCTGCGTGTCCGCCGGTGAGCCGTTGCCCAGGGCCACCTGGGAGGCGTTCCACGACGCCACCGGACTGAAGATCATCGACGGCATCGGGGCGACCGAGCTGCTGCACATCTTCATCTCCGCGTCCGACGACGACATCCGACCCGGGTCGACCGGCAGGCCGGTGCCGGGCTACGACGCCCAGGTGGTCGACGTCGAAGGCAACCCGTTGCCCGACGGCGAGGTCGGCCGACTCGCGGTGCGCGGACCGACCGGCTGCCGGTACCTCGCCGACGAGCGCCAGCGCATGTACGTCCAGGGCGGCTGGAACCTCACCAACGATGCGTACCTGCGTGACGCCGACGGCTACTTCTGGTTCCAGGCCCGCGCCGACGACATGATCATCTCGTCGGGCTACAACATCGCGGGCCCGGAGGTCGAGAACGCCCTGCTGCGCCACCCGGACGTCGCCGAGGTCGGGGTCGTCGGCACCCCGGACGCCGAGCGGGGCATGCTCGTCAAGGCGTACGTCGTGCTGCGCGCCGGTGTCCCGCGCACGGAGGCGACGGCGACGGCGCTGCAGAACTTCGTCAAGGCGGAGATCGCGCCGTACAAGTACCCGCGGTCGGTGGAGTTCGTCGACGCGCTGCCACGCACCTCGACCGGCAAGCTGCAGCGGTACGTGCTGCGCGAAAAGGGCTAGCGGTGGAAGTCGCTACGATCAGGCATGGCGAAGAAGCTCGATGTCGAGGCGTTCATGGCTGCGCTCGACCATCCGCTCAAGTCCGAGGTGCAGGCTGTGCGCCAGATCATCATGGGTGTTGACCCTGGGATCACCGAGCAGGTCAAGTGGAACGCTCCGAGCTTCAGCTACGGCGACGACTACCTGGTGACCTTTCACCTTCGGCCGACGGACTACGTCCACCTGGTCTTCCACCATCCGGCGACTCCGACCGTCACGAGCGAACTCCTCGAAGGCAGCTACCCCGACGGACGGCGGATGGCCTACTTCTCCGACATGAACACGGTGATCGAGAAGAAGGAGGCCCTCGAACGCGTCATCTCCGACCTCATCACCGGCACGTGACGCACCCGATCCTCAGCCCGCCATGAACCGCCCGCCGTTGACGTCGAGCACGGCCCCGGTGATGTAGCTGGCCTGCTCGCTTGCCAGGAACAGGATCGGTTCGACCGCCTCACCGATCGCGGGCATCCGGCGTAGCGGGATCGCGTCCAGCACCTCGGCGTGCTCGTCTTCCGTCAGCCCGTTCCACATGCCGGTCAGGCGTGGCCCCGACAGGAACAGCCCGGGCGCGATCGCGTTCACCCGGATGCCGTCCGGTCCGACCTCCCGGGCCAGCCGCCGGGTCAGGCCGAGCACACCGGCTTTGGCCGCCGCGTAGGGGACTCCGGTCACCGGCGTGGTCGAGCGGCCACCGATGGAGGACACCGTGACGATCGCGCCGCCGCCCGCTTCGACCATGAACGGCACCGCCGCCTGGCAGCACAGCAGGGTGCCAACGAGGTTGACGCCGAGCACGAGGTCGATGTCGGCGCTCGTGATGTCGGGCAGGTCCCGGGGCGTGCCCAAGCTGCCACCGGCGCAGGTGATCAGGATGTGAATGCCGTCGAGCGTCTGGTGCACGACCCGCATCACCTCGGCGACCGCTGCCGCGTCGCGAACGTCAGCGACGTAGCCCGCGTGCCGACCGGCACGGCCTTGGTTGAGCTCCTCGACCACCGCGGCGATCGCCTTGGCGTCCACGTCGACGACGGCGACGCGTGCCCCCTCGCGGGCCAGCCCCTCGCACACTGCACGCCCGAGTCCGCCCGAGCCTCCGGTCACGACGGCGGTGCGCCCCGCGAACCGACCCTCAGACTCGCCCATGGTTACCTCGCGTCTCGTTGACGGTAGTCAAGATAGCAACATACTCTTCGACCGTCAGGGAAAACAGGTGAGGAGCGGACAGTGCGGATCGCGTGCATCGGGGGCGGCCCAGGCGGGCTGTACTTAGCCGCACTTGCCAAGCAGCTCGACCCCCGCCACGAGATCACCGTGTGGGAGCGCAACGCGCCCGACGACACGTTCGGCTTCGGCGTGGTCTTCTCCGACGAGACGCTCGGCGGTATCCAGCACGGAGACCGGGTCGTCTACGAGGAGATGGCGCGCAGCTTCGCGTGCTGGGACGACATCGACATCCACTACCGGGGGCGGGTCGTCACCTCCGGCGGCCATGGCTTCGCGGCGATGAGCCGCAAGCGGTTGCTCGGCATCTTGCAGCAGCGCTGCGCCGACCTCGGTATCGACGTCCATTTCAAGACCCCCGCCCCGCCGGTCGAGGAGCTGTCCGCGGCCTACGACCTGGTGGTCGCCGCCGACGGGTTGGGCAGCGCGGTGCGCACCCGCTACGCCGACACGTTCGCCCCGAGCCTGGACGAGCGGGCCTGCCGGTACATGTGGCTGGGCACCTCGCTGGTGCTGGACTCCTTCAAGTTCTTCGTCCTGGAGACGGAGTTCGGCGTGATGCAGGTCCACGCCTACCCCTTCGACGCCACGATGAGCACGATCATCGTCGAGATGCACGAGGACGTCTGGCGTCGCGCGGGCTTCGACGCTCGCCCGGCCTCGGGCTTCGCGCCCGGCGAGAGCGACCTGACGAGCATCGAGGTGTGCGAGAAGCTGCTCGGCGACGTCCTGCAAGGGCACCCGCTCCTGCCCAACAACAGCAAGTGGGTGAGCTTCACCACCGTCCGCAACGCCGCGTGGCATCACGGCAACGTCGTCCTGCTCGGTGATGCCGCGCACACCGCTCACTTCTCCATCGGCTCCGGCACCAAGCTGGCGATGGAGGACGCGCTCGCGCTGGCCGCCTGCCTGCACGAGCAGCCGGACGTGGCTACCGCTCTTGCGGCCTACGAGACCGAGCGCCGGCCTGTCGTCGCGAGCACCCAGCGCGCCGCCCAGGCGAGCCTGGAGTGGTTCGAGAACATCCACACCTATGTCGGCCAGGAGCCGTTGCAGTTCGCGTTCAACCTGATGACCCGTAGCCGCCGGGTCACCTACGACAACCTGCGCCTGCGCGACGAGGACTTCGTCCGCGGTGTCGACAGCACATTCCTCGATATCGAGACACAGCGTCAGGCAGTGTCGGCACCGCTGTCCGACCGGCCGCCGATGTTCGCGCCGTTCCGCCTTCGCTCGCTCGAGCTCGCCAACCGGGTCATCGTGTCACCGATGGACATGTACTCGGCCACGGACGGGCTCCCCGACGACTTCCACCTCGTGCACCTGGGCAGCAAGGCCCTCGGCGGTGCCGGGCTGGTGATGACCGAGATGGTGTGCGTGTCCGCGGCCGGTCGGATCACGCCTGGCTGCACGGGGATGTACGCGCCGGAGCACGAGGCTGCGTGGGCGCGCATCGTCGACTTCGTGCACACCCGCAGCGCCGCGAAGATCGGCTTGCAGCTCGGCCACTCCGGACGCAAGGGGTCGACCAAGCTCATGTGGGAAGGCATGGACGAGCCGCTGCCGGGAGGCAACTGGCCCGTCGTCGGCCCCTCGCCGATCCCCTACGGACCGGACAACCAGACGCCGCAGGAGCTCTCCCGCGCGCAGATGGACGCGATCGTCGAGGAGTTCGTCGAGGCGGCGCGGGCCGGTGACCGTGCGGGCTTCGACCTGCTGGAGCTGCACTGCGCGCACGGCTACCTGTTGTCCAGCTTCATCTCACCGCTGACCAACCAGCGCACCGATGGCTACGGGGGCTCGCTCGAGGGTCGGCTGCGCTTCCCGCTCGAGGTGTTCGCCGCGATGCGGGCGGTGTGGCCCGCGGACAAGCCGATGAGCGTCCGCATCTCCGCCACGGACTGGGCGGACGGCGGGATCGACACCGACGATGCCGTCGAGATCGCGCGGGCGTTCGCCGGCCACGGGGTCGACGCGATCGACGTGTCGACGGGACAGGTCGTCAAGGATGAGCGACCGGCCTACGGGCGGAGCTACCAGACGCCGTTCGCCGACCGGATCCGCAACGAGACGGGCATCGCCACCATCGCGGTCGGCAACATCTCGTCCTACGACGACGTGAACTCGATCATCCTCGCCGGGCGGGCGGACCTGTGCGCGCTGGGCCGCACCCATCTGTACGACCCGGCCTGGACGCTGCACGCCGCGGCGGACCAGTCCTACGCCGGTGACGGCGTGACGTGGCCGGTGCAGTTCCGGGCCGGCAAGCGCAAGCCGGCCGGCGGGCGCACCGACGGACCGAAGCCGCGGCTGGAGCTGCTGCGGGAGCCGGACGCGGGGCCGAGGCATCTGCGCTGGCGGCCGCACGGCTGAGCGCGCGCGTCCGTCCGAGGCGGCGCCACCCACATTTCACGGATCTTGAGGCAATTTGGTGGTGGACGCGACCCGGAGGCCTCAAGATCCACCGGCGGTGAGCCACCTCATGGCGGATCTTGAGGCGCCGTGGCTGCGCGGGCAGCCGAAATGCCTCAAGATCGCGGAACTACGGCGAGCCGCTCACCGGAACGGCCCGAAGTCCGGCTCCCGCTTCTCGTTGAACGCGGTGTACCCCTCGATGGCCTCATCGGTCGGGGAGTACAGCGCGAGCGCGTCGTAGGCCAGGTGCGCCATGCCGGCCAGGTGGTCGGTGTCGGCGTTGAACGAGTGCTTGAGGACCTTCAGGGCGGTCGGGGCGAGCGACGCCACCCGCTGCCCCCAGGCCAGCGCGGTCGGCAGCACCTCCTCCGGTGGCACCACGACGTTGACCAGGCCCCAGCGCTCGGCGGTCTCCGCGTCGAACTGGTCGAGCAGGAACCAGATCTGCCGGGCCCGCTTCTCCCCGACGACGCGCGCGAGGTACGCGGTGCCGAAGCCGGCGTCGAAGCTGCCGACGCGCGGCCCGGTCTGGCCGAACCGGGCGGTGGTGGAGGCGACCGTGAGGTCGCACAGCACGTGCAGCACGTGCCCGCCGCCGATCGCGAAGCCGTTCACCGCGGCGATCACCGGCTTCGGGACGTCGCGGATGAGCCGGTGCAGCGCCTCGATCTCGAACATGCCGCTGGCGGACGGCCCGTAGTCGCCGGTCTCGGCGCGCTGCTTCTGGTCACCACCGGCGCAGAACGCCCGATCGCCGGCGCCGGTGAGCACGATCGCGCCGACCGAGGAGTCCACCCAGGCGAGGCGGAACGCCGCGATGAGCTCCTCGACGGTGAGCGCGCGGAACGCGTTGTAGCGCTCGGGCCGGTTGATGGTGAGGACGGCCACCTGGCCGACGACCTCGTAGGTGATGTCGGTGAACTCGCTCATGGTCGACCCTCTACCTCGCAGACGCTCACACTTCGCAGACGATGGCGATGCCGAGCCCGACGCCGATGCACGCGGCGGCAACGCCCAGCCCGCCGCCGCGCCGGCGCAGCTCGCGGCACAGATCGACGACGATACGCGGCATGGATGCGCCCAGCGGGTGGCCGTAGGCGATCGCGCCGCCGTTCGGGTTCACCCGCTCCGGGTCGAGCTCGGGCAGCTCGTGCAGGCAGCTGAGCACCATCGCGGAGAACGCCTCGTTGAGCTCGACGACGTCGACGTCCTCCAGCCGCCGGCCCGCACGGGCCAGGGCGCGCCGGATCGCGTCCACCGGCGCGATGGCGAAGCGGTCCGGGTCGGTCGCGGTCACCGCGCTGGCCAGGACGCGGCCCAGCGGCTCGATGCCGAGGTCGGCCGCCGCGGCCTCGGTCCCCATGAGCAGGGCGACGGCGCCGTCGTTGAGCGGCGAGGAGTTGCCCGCGGTCACCGCGCCGAACTGCGAGAAGGCCGGCTTGAGCGCGGCAAGCGCCGCCAGGGTGGTCTGCGGCCGGATCGACTCGTCCCGCGTGACGCCCTCGACGTCGACCACGTAGTCGCTGTGCAGCCCGGCGTCCCAGGCGGCGCTCGCCCGCTGGTGGGAGCGCAGCGCCCAGGCGTCCTGGGCGTCGCGGGTGATGCCGAACCCTTCGGCGACGCGCTCGGCGCACGCGCCGAGGGAGTAGGTCCAGTGCGGTGGGAACGCCGGGTTGATCATCCGCCAGCCCACCGTGGTCTGGTGCAGCTCCATCGACTTGGGCAGCGCCTCGTCCGGCTTGGGCAGCACGTAGGGCGCCCGGCTCATCCCCTCGACCCCTCCGGCCACGACGAGCGAGTTGTCGCCGACGGTCAGCGCCCGGGCCGCCTGCACGATCGCCTCGCCGCCGGAGCCACAGAGCCGGTTGACGGTCACCCCGGGCACGGTGACCGGCAGCCCGGCGAGCAGGGCGGCCATCCGGGCGACGTTGCGGTTGTCCTCGCCCGCGCCGTTGGCGTCGCCGAGCACCACGTCGTCGATCGCCGCCGGGTCCAGCGCCGCGGTGCGGGTCATCAGGGCCCGCAGGGGCAGCGCGGCGAGGTCGTCGGTGCGCACGTGGGCCAGCCCACCGCGGTAGCGGCCGAAGGGGGTGCGCACGGCGTCGAGCAGAAGGGCGTCCATGTCGCACCATGTTGACCGTCGTAAGGAGAGTGTGACAAGTTCCGCCGCGTGGCAGACATCGGACGTACGTGCGTGGTGACGGGAGCTGGACGCGGGATCGGTCGGGCGGTGGCGCACCTGTTGTCGGCCCGAGGTCACCGGCTGGTGCTGACCGCCCGCAGCGCTGACGAGCTCGCCGCCGTCGCCGCCGAGCTCCCCGGCGAGTCGTTGGTCGTCCCCGCGGACATCACCGACGCCGCCGCCGTCGACGAGGTCTTCGCCGCGGCGGAAGCGCGCTGGGGTGCGGTCGAGATCCTGGTGGCGAACGCCGGAGCGGCGGCCTCGGCGCCGCTGGCAATGACCACGGACGAGATGTGGGACGCCCAGATCGCGCTCAACCTCACCGCGCCGTTCCGCTGCGTGCGCCGCGCGGTGCCGTCGATGAAGGCGGCGGGCTTCGGTCGGATCGTGGTCATCGCCTCGACCGCGGCCAAGGAAGGCGCCCCCTACATCGCCGCGTACACGGCGGCCAAGCACGGCGTCCTCGGCCTCGTCCGCTCGGCGGCGGCCGAGCTGGCCGGCAAGGGGATCACCGTCAACGCGATCTGCCCCGGCTACGTCGACACCCCGATGACCGACACCTCGGTCGACCGCATCGTGGGACTCACCGGCATGGATGCCGACGCCGCGCGGGCCCGGCTGGCGGCGATGCAGCCGATCGGTCGGCTCATCACGCCCGAGGAGGTTGCCGACGCCGTAGGTTGGGTGATCGGTGCCGACGCGGTCACCGGCCAGGGGATCAACGTCGACGGCGGAGGGCTGCAGTCATGAGCGTGCAGCGGATCAACCCGCCGTCGATGGCGAAGGCGACCGGCTTCAGCCACGCCGTCACCGCCACGGGAGGCACGCTGGTCTTCCTCGCCGGGCAGACCGCGCTGGACTCCGGTGGCGTGATCCGCGGCGAGGGCATCGTGGAGCAGTTCGAGCGGGCGTTCGGCAACCTGCTCACCGCACTCGCGGCCGCCGGTGGCGGTCCGGAGCACCTCGCCAAGCTGACGATCTTCGCGGTCGACCCTGTCGACTACAAGGCGCACGCCCGGCAGATCGGCGACGTGTGGCAGCGCCTCGCGGGGCGTGACTTCCCCGCGATGGCGCTGATCGGCATCGTCCGGCTCTGGGATGACGATGCGCTGATCGAGCTCGAAGGAATCGCGGTCGTCTAGTGACGGCGCGCGACGTGCTCAGCCGGCCGGCGCCCGGGCCGGACCTCACCGTGTCCTACGGGCCCGGCCCGGATCACATCGGCGACGTCTGGCTGCCCGCGCCGGTAGGCGGCCCCGCACC
The DNA here is from genome assembly GCA_963703505.1 of uncultured Actinomycetota bacterium. Classification (GTDB taxonomy): domain Bacteria; phylum Actinomycetota; class Actinomycetes; order CAVPEL01; family CAVPEL01; genus CAVPEL01. The sequence continues at coordinate 358,316 of CAVPEL010000006.1, forward strand.
CCTGGTGGTGGTCCTGCACGGCGGGTTCTGGCAGGCGGAGTACGACCGGACGCACCTACGCCCGATGGCCGTCGCGCTGGCGGGGCTCGGTTTCGCCGTGTGCCTGCCCGAGTACGCGCGGGTGGGGCAGCCGGGTGGGGGCTGGCCCGGCACGTTCGATGACGTCGCGAAGGCCATGGACACCGTGCCCGCGCTGGTGGCGTCCGCCGCCGATGGTCGGGTCGATGCGAGCCGGATGGTGCTGGCGGGCCACTCGGCGGGCGGGCACCTGGCGCTGTGGAGCGCCGGTCGGCACCGCATCCCGGCGGGCTCGCCCTGGCACCGGGACAGCCCGCTGCCCGTGCGCGGGGTGGTCGCCCTGGCGCCGGCCGCATCGCTCGCGCAGCCCGAGGTCTTCGACGTGGAGGACTCCGTCGTCTACGCCCTGGCGGGCGGCACCCACGACGAGGTGCCCGAGCACTACGCACTCATCGACCCGACCGAGCTGCTGCCGAGCGGCGTGCCCACCGTGGTCGTCCAAGGTCGCGACGACGAGCAGGTCCCGATGGCCGTGTCCACCGACTACGTGCGCGCCGCCCGGGCAGCGGGCGATCCGGTGGAGCTGCGCCTCCTCGATGGCGTCGAGCACTTCGGCCTCATCGACCCGTTGAGCACCGCGGCCTGGCCCGTGGTCGTGGCCGAGATCAAGGGCATGTGCGCCGACCCCTAAGGCATATGTCGTTTGCTTGACGCTCGAATCGAGAATGTGACACCGTAGATTCATCGCGGGGACCGCGGACTACGGCTCCCCCCTCGGCCTCGGACCACGGTCCCCGCGAATTCTCGCCTCGTCAAGGAGGCCGCGGACGATCGAGGGAGGAAGCGTGCCCGCCGAGGCAGGACGCGGTTCGGGCGCGACCACCACCCCGGACATGCTGCGAGCCCTGTGGGCGGCCCGCTCGGTAGCCGTGATCGGCGCCAGCGCCAAGCCCGGCGCCCTTGGCCGGCTCCCCGTCGAGTACCTGCTGCGTTACGGCTATCGCGGCCGGATCCTGCCGGTGAACCCGACCGCCGACACCATCCTCGGTTTGATCAGCTACCCGCGCGTCACCGATGCCCCAGGCCCGATCGACTTAGCATTGATCATGGTCTCGGCCCAGCGGGTACCCGACGCCATCGACGACTGCGCCGCGGCGGGCGTGCCGGTCGCCATCGTCGCCTCCAGCGGGTTCGCCGAGACCGGCGCGGACGGCGTCGCGGCCCAAGCCGAGATCGTCCGCCGCGCTCGGGCAGGCGGGGTGCGCCTGGTCGGCCCCAACTGCATCGGCGCCGTCGGGTTCGCCGACTCGCTCGTGGCCAGCTTCAGCCCGCTGTTCTCCGCCGAGACGCTCAGCTGGAGGAGCGGCGGCATCGGTTTCGTCTCCCAGAGCGGTGCCCTCGGCTACGGGGCCGTCTCGCTCGCCCTGGAGCGGGGGCTCGACCTCGGCTGGGCGGTCAACACCGGCAACGAGGCGGACGTCACCGCCGTCGAGGTGTTGCGTGCGCTCGCCGCCGAACCCGCGTGCACCGGCCTGCTGGCCTACCTGGAGAGCGTGGCCGACGGCCCGGGCCTGCGGGCGCTGGCCGCCACCGGCGTCCCGGTCGCCGTCCTGGCGGCCGGGCGCAGCAGCGCGGGCGCTCGAGCCGCTGCCTCGCACACCGGGGCGCTCGCCACCGGTGACCGGGTCATCGACGCTGCTCTGCGACAGCTCGGCATCGTGCGGGTCGACGACGTGGACGACCTCCTCGACGTCGGTGACGCGTTCGCCTCCCCGCGCCGGCCGGCCGGCCCGCGGGTCGCCGTCGTCACCACGTCCGGCGGCTCGGGCATCCTGGCCGCCGACGCGATCGAGCAGGCGGGCCTGGCGCTCAGCGAGTTCGCCCCGGCAACCAGCGAGGCTTTGCAGGCGATCGTCCCGGCGTTCGGTGCGATCGCCAACCCGGTCGACGTCACGGCAACCGTCATGAGCGACCTTGCGCTGTTCGACCGCTGCCTGGACGCGGTCGCCGCCGACGACGGCGTGGACATGGTGGTGGCCTGCTTCTGCGTGCTCACCGGCGACGACGTCGAGGCCATCGTCGCCTCGCTCACCCGGGTGGCGCAGGCGAGCGGCAAGCCGGTGCTCGTCGCCCGGACCGGCGCCGACCACCTCGCGCCGAAGGCCGGCGCAGCGCTGCGGGCAGCGGGAATCCCCGCCTACCCGACGCCCGCGCGTGCGGTCCGCGCCGCCGCCGCCCTGTGGCAGGTCAGCCGGCGCGCGGCGGGTGACGTCCTCGAGCCACCGAACGGGCAGGCGCCACCATCGGGCTCGGCGGACACCGCCACCGGTCCGCGCCGCATCCCCGCGCCGCCACCCGGCGCGTCCGAGACCGAGCTCAAGGCGCTCCTCGCGGGCGCCGGCTTCCCCGTGCCCGCGGGCCGCCTCGCCCGGGACCGCGACGATGCGGTGGCCGCCGTGACGGAGGTCGGCGGGCGCGCGGTGCTCAAGGCCGTGGTGCCCGGCCTGCTGCACAAGACCGAGGCGGGCGGTGTCGCGCTCGACGTGACGCCCGCCACGGCCGCGGCGCAGTTCGACCGGCTGGCCGCGATCGGTGCGGGCGCCGGAGGCGTTCACGTGGAGGAGATGGTCACCGGTGGCGTCGAGCTGCTGGTGGGCATCGCGCCCAGCCCGCTCGGGCCGGTGTTGACCGTCGGAAGCGGAGGGGTGCTGACCGAGGTGCTGGACGACGTCGCGCTGCGGATGCTCCCGGTCACCCGGGCTGATGTCGAGGAGATGGTGTCCGAGCTGAAGGCCGCCGCGCTGCTCGCGGGCGTTCGCGGACGCCCACCGATGGACACCGCCGCACTCGTGGACCTCCTGCTCGGCCTCGCCGACGGGGTTGCCGACTGGCCCGCGGGCTTCGAACTTGACCTTAATCCGGTGGTCACCTTGCCAAACGGGGTACGAATCCTCGACGCCGCGTACGTCATCGGGGAGGGCTGAAGCATGGACGTCGGTCGCCTAGTTGCCCGCGCCGCGCGCCGGTACGCCTCCCGAGTGGCCCTGGATGGGCCGCAGGGTCGGCTGACCTTCGCCGAGGTCGGCGCGCGCACCAGCCAGCTCGCCCGCGGGTTGCTTGCGCTCGGACTGCAGCCCGGCGACCGGGTGCTGGACCTGCAGACCAACGGCACGACCTATGTGGAGACCGACTTCGGCATCTCCACCGCTGGGCTGACCAGGGTGGCGCTGAACTACCGCCTGCACCCCGACGACTGGGTGCACATCGCCTTGGACTGCCAGGCCAAGGCGCTCATCTACGACGGGCGGTTCGCGGGCGAGCTCGGCGCGCTGGCGGACGCGGTCGAGCACCTCGTCGTGATCGGGGACGGCGACGGACTGCCCTACGAGCGGCTGCTGGCCGCCCAGTCCGACGCGCCGCTGCTCCTGTCGTGCGACCCGGACAGCCTGGTCTCCCTCAACTACTCCTCCGGCACGACGGGCAAGCCCAAGGGCGCGATGCGCACGCACCGCAACCGGTTCGCGAGCCTGGTCAACATGGACGTCGACGTGCTGGGCGAGGCGCCCGACGGTGGCGACGTGTACGTGCACGCCGGCCCGATCACCCATACCAGCGGGCTGTTCGTGCTGCCGTTCTTCGCCGCCGGCGCGGCCCAGATCATCCTGCCGACCTGGGATCCCGAGGCGCTGATCGATGCCATCGAGAACCGTGGCGCCACCCACACCGCGCTCGTCCCCACGATGGTGAGTCGGCTGCTGGCCCTGCCCGGCTGTGACCCCATACGCCTGCGCGGCCTGAAGATGCTCGGCTACGCGGGTGCGCCGATGCCGGCGGAGCAGATCCGGCTCACGCTCGAGCGGGTCACCCCGCACCTCGTCCAGTACTACGGGCTGGTCGAGGCGATCCCGCCGGTGACGGTTCTGGACGCGGCGGCCCACCTCGCAGGGGTGACCGAATACCCCGAGCTGCTCGACTCCGCCGGGCGCCCATGTCTCGGCGTCGAGGTACTCGTGGTCGACGAGAACGGTGAGGCGGTGCCGACCGGCGAGGTCGGCGAGGTCGTCACTCGCGGAGACCACGTGATGGGCGGCTACTGGGCGTCGGAAGGGCGCGACGACCTGTCGAAGGCGGTCGTCGACGGGTGGCTGCACACCGGCGACCTCGGCCGCGTCGACGCCGACGAGCGGCTGTACCTGGTGGACCGCAAGGGCGACATGATCATCTCGGGTGGGTACAACATCTATCCGCGCGAGGTCGAGAACGTGATCGCCGAGGTCGAGGGCGTGCACGAGGTCGCCGTGGTCGGCGCCCCGGACCCGGACTGGGGCCAGCGGGTCACGGCCCTGTACTCGGTGCATCCGGGCGCGGTCGTCACGCCCGAGGAGGTGCTGGAGTACTGCCGCGCGCGCATGGCGTCGTACAAGAAGCCCAAGGATGTCCGCCTGGTCACCGAGTTCCCGTTGAACGCGACCGGGAAGATCGCCAAGAAGGTGCTGCGCGAGCAGCTGGCCGCGGAGGGAACCCAGCGGTGACACTGCGGCCCGACTACGCACCGGACGGCGCCGAGCACCCGGGTGAGTTCCCCTACACCCGCGGGATCTCGGCCGTTCCCGCGCCGTGGATCATGGGCCAGTACGCCGGCTTCGGCACGCCAGCGGTGACCAACGCCCGCTTCCGGTCGTTGCTCGACGCCGGTGTCACCGGCTTCTCCGTCGCGCTCGACCTGCCCACGCAGATGGGTATCGACTCCGACGACGAGCGGGCGCGCGGCGAGGTCGGCAAGGTCGGCGTGGCGATCGACAGCCTCGCCGACATCGAGCTCCTCATGGACGGCATTCCGCTCGAGAAGATCAGCCAGGTCCGCACGACGGCCAACTCGATCGGCTACATCTGGGCGGCGCTGTTCATCGCGCTCGCGAGGAAGCGCGGCGTCGACCCGGGCGAGTTCGGGCTGTTCATCCAGAACGACGTGCTCAAGGAGTACATCTCCCGGGGGACCCAGATCTTCCCGCCCGCCCCGTCGCTGCGGCTGTCGGCCGACGTCATGGAGTACATCGCCACGCATGTGCCGCGCTGGGTGTCGCTGGCGATGAGCGGCTACCACATCCGCGAGGCCGGGTCCGATGCCGCGCAGGAGATCGCGTTCACCTTCGCCAACGCCAAGGCCTACCTGGACGAGGTGGTGAACCGGGGGCTGAGTGTCGACGCCGTCGCCCCGTCGCTGTTCACCTTCCTGTCGGCGGACCTCGACTTCCTGCCCGAGGTCGCCAAGTTCCGGGCGGCCCGGCGGGTGTGGGCCAAGCTGCTCAAGGAGCGGTATGGCGCGCTGGATGAGCGGTCGATGCAGCTGCGCATCTTCGTGTTCACCGCCGGCTCCTCCCTCACCGCCCAGCAGCCGCTGAACAACGTCGCCCGCACGACCGTCGAGGCGCTGGCGGCCGCGCTGGCCGGCGTCCAGACCATGCACGTCTGCGCGTACGACGAGGCGTTCGGCGTGCCGACCGAGCAGGCCGCCACGCTCGCACTGCGCACCCAGCAGGTGGTGGCGTTCGAGACCGGGCTCACCGACACGCTGGACCCGTTCGCCGGTTCGTATGCGGTGGAGACGCTGACCGACGAGATGGAGGCGCGGATCGTCGCCCTGATGGACGACGTGGACCGCCGCGGCGGGGCCCTTGCCTGTATCGAGTCCGGTTGGTTCGCCCGGGAGCTGTCCGACGCCGCGTACGCGCAGGCACGGGCCGTCGACTCCGGCGAGAAGGTGGTGGTCGGCGTCAACCGGCACACCAGCGCGCCGGAGCGGTTCGAGGTCTTCGAGATCGATCCGGCGCTGGAGGCCGAGCAGGTCGCGTCGGTCCGCGCGGTGCGGGCCGGCCGCGACGGCGACGAGGTCGCGGCGGCGCTCGCCGAGCTGCGCGACGCGGCGGGCGCCGGGGCGAACGTGATGCCGGCGTGCGTGCGGGCCGTGTCGGCGTATGCCACGGTCGGCGAGATCGTCGCCGTGCTGCGCGAGGTGCACGGCAGCTGGACGCCCTCCGCCGCGTTCTGAGCCGCTCAGGGGCCGCACCTACCGGGAAGTGACCGCCCGCACGTGCCGCAGTCCCGGCTCCCGGAGCAGCGACTCCAGGCGGACGTACAGGTCGGCGGCGCGGGTGCCGTGCCAGTCGTCGGGGAGCAGCTCGGCCGGCAGCCCGGGGTCCAGGTAGGGCATCCGTCGCCAGTCGGTGAGCACCCGTACGTAGGCGGCGAACGCTGCTCCTTCGTCCGCCACGACCCCGTTGCCGGATCCTGCCTCGGCTGTCGGGGTGTACGCATCGAGGAACGCGTCGTACATCTCCTGCAGGCTGGCCAGGTCCCACCAGGACGCGATGGCGGAGCGCAGGTCGGTGAAGCCCAGGTGGTCGCCGCGGAACAGCTCCACGTACGCGGTCAGGCCGAGCCGTTCCAAGGTGTCCCGTGCCTCGTCGTGCAGCTGGGCCGGCGCCGCCCACACGCCGGGTGACACGTGTCCGAAGCCGAGCCAGGTGAGCCGGGAGCGAAGCATGTGCCGCTTGGCGCGCTCCGACTCGGGGACGGAGAACACGGCGAGCACCCAGCCGTCCGCCAGGCGGGCCGCCTGCCGACCGAAGATCCGCCGGTCCCCCTCCGCCATCATCGACTGCGCCGATGCCGACAGCTCGTAGCCAGCCGCGCCACCGCGCTTTTCCGCGACCAGCACCCCGCGCCGCTTGAGCCGGGAGATCGACGAGCGCACCGCCGGCTCGTCGACGTCGAGCTCGGCCATCAGCGAGATGAGGTCCGCGACCGACACCCAGCCGCCCAGCTCCCGGCCGTAGGCGCCGTAGACGGAGACGATGAGCGCCCGAGGCTTGGCGGTCCGCGCGTCGGTCGTTTCCCTGATCGTGGTCACGGGGGAACGATACCGACGGACCGGGCGGTGGGCGGCGGCTAGACTGGCCCCTTGGCAGCGCCGCGTACCAATGCTGCTGTGCGTCCAGCGAAGACCGCTTCGACGATAGGAGCCTCGCCCGTGCCTCGTGGCGACGGTCGGCTTTCCCACGAACTGCTCCCCGGCGAGAAGGGTCCCCAGGACGCCTGCGGCGTCTTCGGTATCTGGGCGCCGGGCGAGGAGGCCGCGAACCTCACCTACTTCGGCCTGTACGCCCTGCAGCACCGGGGGCAGGAGTCGGCCGGGATCGCGGTGAGCGACGGTTCGCAGATCCTGGTCTACAAGGACATGGGCCTGGTCTCGCAGGTCTTCAACGACGCCAGCCTGAAGAGCCTGCGCGGTCATCTCGCGGTCGGGCACTGCCGCTACTCCACCACCGGTTCCTCGGTGTGGGAGAACGCGCAGCCGACCTTCCGGTCGACCGCCACCGGCAGCCTGGCGTTGGCGCACAACGGCAACCTGGTCAACACCGGTGAGCTGACCCGGCTCGTCGAGGAGTCGCTCACGGCCAGCGGGGAGATCGCGTTCGAGAGCCGTCCGCTGCTCGCCACTTCCGACACCCACCTGGTGACCGCGCTGCTGGCCAGCCACCCTGACCAGTCGGTGGAAGCCTCGGCGATGGAGGTCCTTCCGAAGCTGCGCGGTGCGTTCTGCCTGGTGTTCATGGACTCCACCACGCTGTACGCGGCGCGTGACCCGGAAGGCATCCACCCGCTCGTGCTGGGCCGTCTCGAGCGCGGCTGGGTGGTGGCGAGTGAGACAGCGGCGCTCGACATCGTCGGCGCCTCCTTCGTCCGCGAGGTGGAGCCGGGCGAGCTCATCGCGATCGACGAGCACGGGCTCCGTTCGCAGCGTTTCGCCGAGGCGCGCCCCCGGGGCTGCGTGTTCGAGTACGTCTACCTGGCCCGGCCCGACACGTCGATCGCCGGCCGCAGCGTCCACGCGACCCGGGTCGAGGTGGGCCGCGAGCTGGCCCGGCAGGCGCCGGTCGAGGCGGACCTGGTCATGCCGACGCCGGACTCCGGCACGCCCGCCGCGATCGGCTACGCCGAACAGAGCGGCATCCCGTTCGGCGCCGGCCTGGTGAAGAACGCGTACGTGGGACGGACGTTCATCCAGCCCTCGCAGACCTTGCGCCAGCTGGGCATCCGGCTCAAGCTCAACCCGCTGCGCGAGGTCATCCGGGGCAAGCGCCTCGTCGTTGTCGACGACTCGATCGTGCGCGGCAACACCCAGCGTGCGGTCGTCCGGATGCTGCGCGAGGCCGGGGCGACCGAGGTGCACGTGCGGATCTCCTCGCCTCCGGTGAAGTGGCCGTGCTTCTACGGCATCGACTTCGCAACGAAGGCCGAGCTCATCGCCGACGGGCTCGCCATCGACGAGATCCGGGCCTCCCTCGGCGCGGACTCTCTCGCCTACGTCTCGCTGGACGGGCTCGTCGCCGCCACCGGGCAGCCGGCCGACCGGCTGTGCACGCGCGTGCTTCACCGGCAGCTACCCGATCGAGGTGCGCGAGCAGCGCCAGCTGGACAGCCCGCTGCTCGACGTCGTGCCCGAGGCGGCGCTCGTTCCACCGGTCAGCGCAACTGACCTTCCTACCCAGGGTGCGGTCGACGCGCTCTCGCGCGCATGACCGCGGAGTTCCCGGTGGTCGGCCGGACGAGCGTGACCTTCGACGAGCAGCAGGGCGCCACCGCCTCCTACGCCGCAGCCGGCGTGGACATCGAGGCCGGCGACCGTGCGGTCGAGCTGATGAAGGCCTCCGTCGCGAAGGCGACCCGGCCCGAGGTCGTCGGCGGTCTCGGCGGCTTCGCCGGACTGTTCCGGCTCGACACCAAGCGCTACCGCGACCCGCTCCTCGCCACCTCCACCGATGGCGTCGGCACCAAGGTCGCGATCGCCCAGATGATGGACGTGCACGACACGATCGGCATCGACCTGGTCGGCATGGTCGTCGACGACCTGGTCGTCTGCGGCGCCGAGCCGCTGTTCATGACCGACTACATCGCGTGCGGCAAGGTCATCCCCGAGCGGATCGCGGCCATCGTGTCGGGCATCGCCGAGGGCTGCCGGCAGGCCGGCTGCGCGCTGGTCGGCGGGGAGACCGCCGAGCACCCGGGGCTGCTGGGTGCGCACGAGTACGACATCGCCGGGGCCGGCACCGGAGTGGTCGAGGCGGACGCCGTCCTCGGACCGGACCGGGTGCGTGCGGGTGACGCCGTCATCGCGATGGCGAGCAGCGGCCTGCACTCCAACGGCTACTCCCTGGTTCGGCACGTGTTCTTCCGCATGGCCGGCTGGGACGTGCACCGGCACGTCGACGAGCTGGGCTGCGCGCTCGGCGAGGAACTGCTCGTCCCGACCAGGGTGTACTCGCTGGACTGCCTCGCGCTGGCTCGGGCCGAGAACGTGGACGTGCACGCGTTCAGCCACGTCACCGGTGGTGGACTGGCCGCCAACCTGGCTCGGGTGCTGCCGGCCCACCTGGACGCCGAGCTGGACCGCGGCACCTGGCGGCCGGCGCCGATCTTCGACCTCGTGGCCTCCCTGGGCGACGTAGCGACCCCGGAACTCGAGAAGACCCTGAACATGGGTGTCGGTATGGTGGCGGTGGTGGCCGCCGCGGATGTCGAGGCGGCACTGGCGCTTCTCGCGGACCGCGGTGTCCCAGCCTGGGTCGCGGGGACGATTCGTGCGGGAAGCGGGCGCGCCGACCTGGTCGGGGCGCACCGCTAGAGCGCTAGCCCACCGCGGGGCCTCCCCAAGGAGGCGCCCGTTTGTTCTGCCCGGCAACGAGGCCGTGCGCAGCCAACAGCTGTTGGTCCGCGCGAGCCTGCTCGGTCTGGCTCGCCCTGAGCCTGACTGGAGGTGCCGCCATGGCGGTCCTGGACGAGAAGATCAACTCCATCTACGCGGCGGTTCTGCGCCGCAACCCGGGCGAGCAGGAGTTCCACCAGGCGGTCCGCGAGGTGCTCGACTGCCTCGGCCCGGTGCTCGCCAAGCACCCCGAGTACGCCGAGGCCAAGATCATCGAGCGGATCTGCGAGCCGGAGCGGCAGATCATCTTCCGGGTGCCGTGGAAGGACGACGCCGGCGAGGTGCACATCAACCGCGGCTTCCGGGTCGAGTTCAACAGCGCGCTCGGGCCCTACAAGGGCGGCCTGCGGTTCCACCCGACCGTGTACCTGGGGATCGTCAAGTTCCTCGGCTTCGAGCAGGTCTTCAAGAACGCGCTCACCGGCATGCCGATCGGCGGCGGCAAGGGCGGCTCGGACTTCGACCCCAAGGGCCGGTCCGACGCCGAGATCATGCGGTTCTGCCAGAGCTTCATGACCGAGCTCTACCGGCACATCGGCGAGTACACCGACGTGCCGGCCGGCGACATCGGCGTGGGCGGCCGCGAGATCGGCTACCTGTTCGGGCAGTACAAGCGCATCACCAACCGCTACGAGTCCGGCGTGATCACCGGCAAGGGGCATCGGCTGGGGCGGGGCCCTGGTCCGCACCGAGGCGACCGGCTACGGCACCGCGGTGCTTCGTCAACGAGATGCTCAGCGTGCGCGGCGACTCCTTCGACGGCCAGGACTGCGTGGTGTCGGGCTCGGGCAACGTGGCGATCTACACGATCGAGAAGGTGCAGCAGCTCGGCGGCAGGGTCGTCGCCTGCTCGGACTCCGGCGGCTACGTGGTGGACGCGGGCGGCATCGACCTCGACGTGCTCAAGCAGCTCAAGGAAGTCGAGCGGGGCCGGATCAGCGAGTACGCCGGCCCGGGTGGCGGGCGCCCGCTACGTCGAGGGAGGCTCGATCTGGGACGTGCCGTGCCACGTGGCGCTCCCGGCGGCGACCCAGAACGAGCTCACCGGCGACGACGCCCGCTCGCTGGTGAAGAACGGCTGCGTCGCGGTCGGCGAGGGCGCCAACATGCCGACCACGCCGGAGGGTGTGGCGGTCTTCCTCGAGGCCGGCGTCGCGTTCGGACCGGGCAAGGCCACCAACGCCGGCGGCGTGGCGACCTCGGCGCTGGAGATGCAGCAGAACGCCTCGCGCGACTCGTGGACCTTCGAGCACAGCGAGGAGCGGCTCGAGGAGATCATGAAGGGGATCCACGAGCGCTGCTACGCGACGGCCGAGGAGTACGGCTCGCCCGGCAACTACGTGGTCGGCGCCAACATCGCCGGCTTCACCACGGTCGCCAACGCGATGCTCGCGCTGGGTCTGGTGTAGCGCCCGACAAGCCCAGCGCGCGCCACAACCCCCGCGCCCCCACAACCCCGACCCCCGCGATCATGCAGCAATGGTTGGCGACGCGCCGCGTCAGCCAACCATTGCTGCATGATCAGCGACTGCTGACTGCAGCGACTTCGGGGGTGAGGACTAGCACCGCTGGGGGGCGGGCTAGTCCTCGTCGTCTTCGTCGTCCTCGTCGGTCGACACCTCGTCATGCCCGTTCGAAGGCTGGGGCGGAGATCCCACCAGCTCCGCCCTCAGGCGATCGAGGTCGGTCCCGCCGCTGTTGTACTTCAGCTCGCGGGCGACCTTTGTCTGCTTGGCCTTGGCCCGGCCGCGCCCCATGGCTCGACCCCCTCACGACGGGGCCTCATGCCCCGGGTCTCTGACATGTCTGATCCCGGACCGGTCGTCTGTGCACCCGGCCCGGGGCTGTCCCGACAGGCTACCTGTTCCCGCTGCCGCGCGGCAGCAGGAGGCCGCGCAACCTGCCGATCTCTCGCATCCGACGCTCGGCCAGCCGGTCGGCCGCGACCGCCGGCGGCACGCCGTCGGCGGCGGCCACGGCGAAGATCTGACGGGTGGTGTCGAAGATTCCCGCGGCGCGGGTGCGGGCCCGCGGCTCGGAGAAGCCAGCGATCTCGTCGGCGACGGCGATGACGCCGCCCGCGTTCACCACGTAGTCCGGCGCGTACAGGATGCCGCGCGCCTCCAGCTGCTTCTCGACGCCGGCGTGGGCGAGCTGGTTGTTGGCGGCGCCACAGACGATCTTGGCGTTGCAGCACGGCGACCGTGTCGTCGTCCAGCGCACCGCCGAGGGCGCACGGTGCGTAGACGTCGATGTCGGCGCGGACGAGCGCCTCGGTGTCCGCGACGGTCTCGACGTCGGGGTGCGCGGCGGTGACCCGGCCAACTGCCTCGGCGTTGACGTCGGTGATGACCACCGAGGCGCCGTCGGCGAGCAGGTGCTCGACGAGGTAGTGGCCGACCTTGCCGACGCCGGCGACGCCGACGCGGCGACCGTGCAGGGTGGGTGCGCCCCAGGTCGCCTCGGCGGCTGCGCGCATGCCCTGGAAGACGCCGAACGCGGTGAGGATCGAGGAGTCACCCGAGCCGCCGTGCTCGACCGAGCGGCCGACCACGTAGGCGCTCTCGCGGGCGATGATGTCCATGTCGGCGGTGTAGGTGCCGACGTCGCACGCCGTGTAGTACCGGCCGGCCAGGGAGGCCACGAACCGGCCGTAGGCGCGCAGCAGCGCTTCCGTCTTGAGCGTGGCCGGGTCGCCGATGATGACCGCCTTGCCACCGCCGAGGTCGAGACCGGCGAGTGCGCTCTTGTAGGCCATGCCCTTGGACAGGTTGAGGACGTCGGCCAGGGCGTCGGCTTCGCTCGCGTAGGGATAGAACCGGGTGCCGCCCAGGGCCGGGCCCAGTGCGGTGGAGTAGATGCCGATGATGGCGCGCAGGCCGCTCGGCTCGTCGTGGCAGAAGACGACCTGTTCGTGGGGGTGGTCGAACACGGCGCCGGTCTCATTGCTGGTCACGGTGGTGACTCCTTGTGTGCGTTGCCGGCGCGGGGGTTCGGAGCCAGCGTTGCCGGGAGCGTACGCCGTGCGACGATCGAGAAGATGAGCGCCCGTCCCTTTCCCGCTGTCGCGTACCTGCGGACCTACGAGCCACTGGTCGCGTTCGGGCCCGAGGTGGGCCAGGCGTGGGCGCGGTACGCGGCTTCCGACGAGGTCCCCGACCTGGCCGAGGGTGCCCAGGCCGAGCGGCTCGCCGGCCTGGACGGCCTCGTCGCGCTCCCGCGGGTCCCGTACGCCGGCCACCCTGAGCCACCGGGCGACCTCGGCCAGGCCTTCGTGCACGTGCTCGACGGCGTCACCTATGTCTGCCCGTGGGATTCCCGGCTGAGAGCGCTGCAGGCGCTCGCCACCTTCCGCGCGGGGCTTCCCGCCGAGATCGCCGACGCCTTCGTGCCCGGCCGGGTGGCCGAGGCGGCTGACGCGGAGCTGGCGAATCTGCTGGCCGGTCGCTCGCATGAGGCGCCGCACGTGTTGACGAGCACCTGGCAGGTGCCGGTGCGCTGGTTCGTGCCGTTCGATGCGGCTGAGCGGCAGAGCGACCCGAAGTCGACGGTGCTGCGCTACCGCACGACGATGGCGCAGGCCCGCCGCCGCACGGCCCGGGCCCTCGCCACGCTGCGGAGGGCGGGGGCCCAGGGGTCGCTGCTGAGCGACATCGAGGAGATCGGTCGCTGGCTGGAGGAGTTCCATCCGCGCTCCCTCGTCGAGCTGGACTACGGCGGGCTCGCGTCGATCATGGGCAGCGCGGCAGTGGCGGCCGATACGTCGGTCGCGGACGTCGCGGCCGGCCTCGCCGGGTTGGCGGGCGGGAGGGAGGATGAGGCCTTTGCCGCGTATAGGAGAGTTGTCCTGCGATGGGAACCTCTGAGGGCACTTGAGCACGCGACATGAGCGAAAACTGACGGTCGAGACCAAACCGGTACAGAACTGGGCTGCTCGTGCCTTCGCGATGGGCTGTCGTTGATCGTAAGATGACCCGATCAGGCCATATCGGACACAAGGGGCCTTCGGCAGGATTCGCACCTGGACCGGCATTGGGCCGTTCCTGGCTCAGAGGAGAGTTCCGTTGATGACCGCCCGCACGCCCGAGGCTGAGTCCCTGCTCACGCCCGCTGAAGTGGCGACCATGTTCCGGGTCGATCCCAAGACCGTGACACGCTGGGCCAAGGCCGGCAAGCTCACGTCGATCCGCACCCTCGGCGGTCACCGCCGTTATCGGGAGAGCGAAGTCCGCAACCTGCTCGGCGGCGTCGTCGGCGCCAGCGACGACGCCTGACGGGAACCAGGTATCGCCTCCCGCACGTTGCGCACGCAGTGGGCGCTCCCGCAATCCGGCATGCAGCACGGCGCGTTAGCCTTCATGAGTAGATCTCCGATCCGCCACCGCTCAGTGGCGGCCGGGTCCATGCGCGTGCCGAGGGCACGAGTCGAGAGGGGTACGGCGTGGGGAACAAGCCGCAGCCGAAGCCGGGTTCGAAGGGATCGAGCCGCGATCAGCTGGCGGCGCAGCGCGCGGCCCAGGCCAAGGCCGAGAAGCGCCGCAGCCTGATCGTCGCCGGCGGCAGCGTCCTCGGGGTCGTCATCGTCATCGCGATCTTGGTGGGGGTGGGGCTGCACTCCAGCGGCAAGAAGGCCAAGACGGGCGGTCTGGCGTCGGCGCAGCTGGTGGCTCAGACCACCGAGGTTCCGCCAGCCACGGTCGACACGATCGGCCAGGGGGCGATCACCGCGAGCGCCTTCCCGTCACCGCTGCCGGCCGACACCGCCGCGATCACCAAGGACGGCAAGCCGTACGTGCTGTACGTCGGCGCGGAGTACTGCCCCTACTGCGCGAGCGACCGCTGGTCGATCGTCAACGCGCTGTCCCGGTTCGGCACGTTCAGCAACCTGGGCACCACGTTCTCCAGCCCGACCGACGTCGCCCCGAACACCGCGACGTACAGCTTCCACGGCTCGAGCTTTACGAGCGACGTTCTGACGTTCGACGGCGTGGAGCTGCAGACCAACACCGGCGCCACCTTGGACAAGCTCACCGCCGACCAGGAGCAGCTCTTCACGAAGTACGACTCGAACGGGTCGTTCCCCTTCCTGCTGATCGGCAACAAGTACGTGTCGATCGGCGCGCTCTACAGCCCCAACGTGCTGGCCGGCAAGACGCAGGAGCAGATCGGCGCGGCGCTGTCCGACCCGAAGAGCCCGATCGCGCAGAGCGTCGTGGGTGGCGGCAATGTGGTGACAGCGGCGATCTGCAAGGTCACCGACAACAAGCCGGAAGCGGTCTGCGGAACCCCGACGATCAAGAGCATCCAGGCCCAGCTCGATGCCCAGCACTAGTGGGCAACTGAGCGTGCCCCGCTGGGTCTGGCCGGCGGGGCTCGCCCTGTCCGTGGCCGGGCTCGGTATCTCGGCGTACCTCACCCAGATCCACTACTCGCACGGCGAGGAGTCGCTCGCCTGCCCGGGGAACGGCACGATCAACTGCGCACAGGTGCTGACCAGCCCCGAGGCCGTGATCTTCGGTATCCCGGTCGCCGTGCTGGGGCTGGTCTTCTTCGTCGGCATCCTGCCGCTCAACCTGCCAGCCGCCTGGCGCTCGGCGTCACCGCTGATCCGCCAAGGTCGCCTGGCCGCGGTCGGTCTCGGCGTGGCGATGGTGCTCTACCTCGTCTACACCGAGTTCTTCACCTTGCAGAAGGTGTGTCTGTGGTGCACCGCCGTGCACGGGGTGACCGTCGTGCTGTTCGCGGTGACGGTCTTCGGGACGTTGCTGTCCACTCCGCGCGAGGATGACTGGGACGACGCGGGGAGTGCGGACCAGGCTGTCGCCCGCGAGTAGGTTGGGGCGATGGGGGGCACAGTCGTCGACGGAGGGTCGGCATGATCGAGGCACGTGGCCTGACCAAACGCTATGGCTCGACGCTTGCCGTCGATGACCTGTCGTTCGACGTCAGACCCGGCATCGTCACCGGCTTCCTCGGGCCTAACGGCGCCGGCAAGTCGACCACGATGCGCATGGTGCTCGGCCTGGACCGGCCGACCAAGGGCACGGTGAAGGTCGCCGGCAAGCCCTACGTCGAGCTGGCTCGGCCGCTGCGCGAGGTCGGGGCGCTGCTGGAAGCCAAGGCGGTGCACACCGGCCGCAGCGCCTACAACCACCTGCTGTGCCTGGCGCAGAGCAACGACATCCCGCGCAGCCGGGTCGACGAGGTCCTCGAGCTGGTCGGCCTGTCCGCCGTCGCGAACAAGCGGTTCGGCGGCTTCTCGCTCGGCATGGGGCAGCGGCTCGGTATCGCCGCCGCGCTGCTCGGCGACCCGCACGTGCTCCTGTTCGACGAACCGGTCAACGGGCTGGACCCCGAGGGCATCTTGTGGATCCGCAACCTGCTGAGGAACCTCGCGGCACAGGGTCGCACCGTGTTCGTCTCCAGCCACCTGATGAGCGAGATGGCGCAGACCGCGGACCACCTCATCGTCATCGGCCGCGGCCGGCTCATCGCCGACACGCCGGTCGAGGAGTTCATCCGCCGCAGCTCGCAGAACTTCGTGCGGGTGCGCAGTCCGCAGGCCGACCGGCTGCGGGCCCTGATCACCGAGCGAGGTTCGGTGGTGACGCTCGACGGCGACGGTGCGCTCGAGGTCTCCGGGGTGGCTGCGGAGGTCATCGGCGACCTCGCGGCGGCAAACGGGCTGACCCTGCACGAGCTGTCGACGCAGAACGCCTCGCTGGAAGCGGCGTTCATGGAGCTGACCAAGGACGCGGTGGAGTACCACACCGACGCGCCCGCCGCCGCTGGCGCCAGCCCTGGGCCTGCTCCCGGCGCGACCGGCCCGACCGGCGCGACCGGCCCGACCGGACAGGAGGTCACGCGATGACGACGATGTCGACCGACCCGCGTGCGACGCGTTCCGCCGCATCAACTGGCGTGGCCATCGCCGGGCATCCTTCGGTCCGAGTGGACCAAGTTCCGCTCGGTGCGCTCGACCTATTGGACCTACATCGTCGCGGTCGTGGCGATCATCGGCATCGGTGTGCTGGTGGCCAGCATCATGCGCACCCAGTGGTCCACGCTCGGCCCGACCGACCGCGCCAACCTCGGCCCGGCGGCCATCAGCCTGAGCGGGCTTGGATTCGGCCAGCTCGCGGTCGGTGTGGTGGGCGTGCTCACGATCACTGCGGAGTACTCCACCGGCATGATCCGCAGCACCCTCGCGGCCGTGCCCCGCCGCCCGGTGGTGATCGCGTCGAAGGCTGCGGTGCTGGCTGCCGTCACCTTCGTGGTCTTGCTCGTCGCGGTCTTCCCGACGTTCTTCGTGGCGCAGGCGATCCTGCATGGCAAGGTCCCCACGGCCTCGCTGGGCGATCCCGGGATACTGCGTTCCCTGCTCGGCGCCGCGCTCTACCTGTCGATGCTGTCGCTGTTCGCGCTCGCCATCGGGGTGCTGGTGCGCCGCTCCGCGGGTGCGATCGCGATCTTCATGGGGTTGCTGCTGGTCGTGCCGATCGTGGCGAGCTTCCTGCCGGGCAAGTTCGGCGAGAACGTCGTGAAGTTCCTGCCGGGCAGCGCTGGCTCCCAGCTTCCCACCCCACAGGTAGGTCGGCACATGCTCGGCCCGTGGACGGGGTTCGGGGTGTTCTGCCTCTACACGGTGATCTTGCTGGTCGCCGCCGGGGTGGTCATGAACCGACGGGACGCGTAGGCGGGGCTGCTAGCCCTGCACCAGCTCGAACGCGGTCGCCGGCCGATCGCCGAACCGGGCCCCCGTCGCCTCGGCGATCATCCGGAGGAAGGCGTCGGCGTCAGCCATTGGGTGATCGCCCAACCCCGCCAGGTAGACGGCGTGCGCCTGCAGCGAGGCGATGCCGGTCTCCAGCGAGCCGCTGATGTCGACCGCATGGGTCGGCTCCGGTGAGCCGCTGACTGCGATGTAGCGGACCCCGGACCAGGGCTCGAGCCCGTCGGCGATCAGTTGGCTGAACACCCAGCGGTTCGCCGCGTCACGGACGGCGTCGATGGTGGCCCAGCCCACATTCCGGTGGTCGGCGTGGTTGATCCCGCCCGGTCCGAAGGAGTCCCGGTGGTTGCCGGTGATGACCAGCTCCGGTCGGTACCGGCGGATGGCGGCCGCGATGTCGCGTCGCAGCGGCAACCCGTACTCGACGAGGCCGTCCGCGTGATCGAGGAACTCCACCTGGTGCACTCCGACGATCGCGGCACTGGCGATCTGCTCCTGCACGCGTATCTCGGCGGCCCGGTCCGGCTCCATGGAGTCGATGCCGGCCTCCCCGCGGGTCGCCAGCAGGTAGACGACCTCGCGGCCCTCGGAGGTCCAGCGGGCGATGGCGGCCGCGGCGCCGTACTCCAGGTCGTCGGGGTGTGCGACGACGGCGAGTGCCCGCGCCCAGTCGGTGGGCATCTCGGCCAGCTGTGTCAGGGAGGCAGGGGGCATGTGCCCACGGTAACGGCGGACTTTCGTCCGGGACAGACGTCGTGAGGCCGGTGCAACGACGGACTGGTGTTCGAGCGACCGGGGAAGGGGATGAACAGGTAGTCGGCATCTGAAAGGGGATTCACCATGCGTTTCGTGTGGAGACCGTCTGAGATCGCTCCTCGCCTCAGTGCGGGGGCGTTCATCTTCAACTCAGGTCTGACCAAGCGCACGGCAAGCACCGAGACCGCGGCATGGGTGCACGGATCGGCGGCAGGGACCTACCCCTTCTTGAAGCACCTAGAGCCCGAGCAGTTCACCCGGGTGCTGTCGACCACGGAGATCGTGCTCGGCGCCGCCCTCATGAACCCGCTCGTGCCGACACGCCTTGCGGGCGCAGCGCTGACTGGCTTCGCTGGCGGCTTGTTCGGCCTCTACTGGCGCACACCGGGGATGCGCCAGCCCGGCAGCCTGCGACCCACCGACCAGGGCGTGGCGCTGGCCAAGGACGTCTGGCTGCTGGGGATAGGCGTCGGTCTGCTGGCGGGTGGGCGCCGCAAGCGGCGCGGCTCATCCGCTGAAGCAAGCCGCCCCTCAGCGGGCTGCTAGGTGCCTGCACCTGCGCGTCGAGATGGACAGCTGACAGCGCCAGCTTGGTTGCCCCAGGGGACCACACGAAGAACGACGTCCCGCGTGGGGCTGACCGCAGCGAGGACGAGCTGGTCGCCCGGTGTCCAGGTGGTGAGCAGTTTGTCTGAGGAGTTGAGCGGCATCCCCGGCAGGCGGGACCAGGCATGGGTTGCCAGGTCCAGGATCCAGACGTCCTTGAGCCTGCCGGAATCGTTGACGGCGACGGCGTAGCGGCCGGTCGGGCTGAACGACAGCTGGGCACCAGGGCCCAGCGGGGAGCCTGCGATGACGGTGTCTGTGCCGGTAGTTGGATCCAGGAGGTGGACCGGCGTGCCGGCGGGGATCGCCCGACCTGTTTGCGTCTGGTTCGACCGCATCTGGTCGTAGTCGATGTCGATCCAGGCGATCCGGGTGGGGGTCCAGCCGAGCAGGTGCGGGACGGTCCGCGAGGGCGCTTCAGGATGGTGTGGATCCCACACCTGGTGAGCCGATCACCAGGCCGGTCGGGTCGCTGACGGCCGTCAGTAGCCCACCGGTGGTCTCGCCGACGAACCACATTTGAGACGGCAAAACGATCTCGTCCTCGATGGCGACGCCGAGCAGATTCACTCGCTGTACGTGGGATGCGCCGGCGGCGTCGAACGCGATCCGCCAGAGGGCAGTCGACGCTTCCGCTGTAGGCCCCGGCTGGCAGCACATGGGGATCGGACGTCATCGTCGGGGAGGAACCAACTGCGGGCAACCGCCTGAACGCGTCCGGTATGCACGAGGCGCTGCAGCAGCACGCCTCCGACGGTTCGGTCGATTCCAGCGCCCCCCACGCTGACGCCCGTCAAGCCCTTCGGAAACGTCAACGGCACGAGGGTGGCCTGGTCGAGGTCCACGAGCATCGGCGGCGCCCCGTCGACGATGAGGCGCACGCCGGTCGGTGTCGTGATCTGGTCACCGGTCAGCGCGGAGTAGGTAGGGGTTGGCGTCGGGCTCGGAGCCGCCGTGTCCGACGCGGCTGGCTGTCGGGCTGGGCGCAGCGACGGGCGGCTTGTGCTCGCCGGACCGATGCAGGACAGCCCACCCGCCGATTCCGACCACGGCTGCGACGAGCATTGCCGTCAGCGCGCGGGTCCGCGGGGATCGTGGTCGGTCGTCTCCATGAGAAAGATGATCTTCCATCGCGCATGTCTAGCCGCCCGGGCGCTATCCAGTTCGCAGGCTCGCCGACGCGCATCACCAGCGCGCCAGCGTTCGCCCACAGTCAAGGGCGGCCGAGTTCTGCCCGCGCTGGGTAAAGGACACGCCCCAGTTCGCACCGCGATCGACGGTGCCCCTCGCTGCTCGGCGACCAGCGGCCATACCGTGGCACGTGCAGCGCTGGCGTGGTCGTCGTCCCATGAGGGCGCCATGGGAGGTCGGCCCCAAGATGGGGAGACACCATGTTCGTGCAGATCATCCAGGGTCCCGTTCGCGACGCGAGCGCGGCGCAAGCCACGCTGGAGCGTTGGCGCCGTGACCTCGCTCCAGGGGCGCAAGGCTGGATCGGCGGTACCTACGGGTTGACCGACGACGGAACCCTCCTGGCCGTCGTCCGCTTCGAATCCGAGGACGCCGCTCGCCGCAACAGCGAGCGACCCGAGCAGGCGGCATGGTGGAAGGAGATGCAGAAGCATTTCAGCGGCGACGTCATGTTCCACGACTGCAGCGACGTCACGCTGCTGCTCGGCGGTGGTTCCGACGATGCGGGATTCGTGCAGGTCATCCAGGGCCGGATCGCCGACCGGGACCGGGTACACATGCTGGTCGAGCAGTCCGGCTCGTTGATCTCGAAGTACCGTCCGGACGTGATGGGCGCGACGATCGCCATCGACGAGAACGGCTACTTCACCGAGACCATCGCCTTCACCTCCGAAAAGGCTGCCCGGGCGGCGGAGAAGAAGAAGATGCCGGCAGAGGCGAAGCGACTGCTTGACGAGGAGATGTCGCTGATCTCGGACGTGAAGTTCCTGGACCTGCACCAACCGTGGTTCGCCACGCAGAGTTGACGCGACGGGGTCACGGCTCGCCAGAGCCGTGACCCCTGTCGCCAATCTCCCACGGGCGCGCCCAAATCAGGTGCCCGTTGCGGTCATCGACGACCCGCTGCTGCTTGTCCCGCCGGTCGAACCGCCCATGTTCGGGCACGGGTGCGTCGGTGTCGTCGCAGTCGGTGTCGCCGTCGGCGTCGTGGCCGGCGTGGACGTCGAGGGCGACGTGGTTGGCGCCGGCGTCGACGTAGCGGCCTGAGCGATGCCGTACCCACCGGCGATCATGCCGCCCACCAATGCGACGGTGACCGCCGCTCGGCGTAGCGGCCCGGATCTCAGCTTGAGGGACATGGCCTTCTCCTCACCGTACGAGAGGACCGTGCGGCCCTCTCAGGCCAGCGTCACCCTCGAGTGTGTGAGGACGTTAAAGGCGGTCTGCCAGTTGGCTGTGAGTTCCGCCGCGGGTTCGGGCGCCCGGTCGCGCCAGCACGAGCGCCGCAGTGAGGGCGACGATGGTCTCGCTGATGATCGCGGCGATGCCGAGCGAGTTCATCCAGTCGCCGATGTCGTCGGAAGCCCCCGGCAGACCCACCCCGCGGCTCAGCAGGTAGCCGACCACGGCAGCCAGGCAGACCACGCCCATGGCCATCCAGACGACCCTGGCGTCGTACACAGCGAGGACGGCGGCGCCGACGAGCGTCGTGATGGTCAGAGCGACGAACAGCCCGCCAAGGTAGGGCACCTCGTGCAAGTGCTCGAACATGATGGGCACGTGCACCGCACCAGCCGTCACCAACGCGGGTATGGCGAGCCAGCGTGCCCTGGAGC
This sequence comes from uncultured Actinomycetota bacterium, assembly GCA_963703505.1. Lineage (GTDB taxonomy): Bacteria > Actinomycetota > Actinomycetes > CAVPEL01 > CAVPEL01 > CAVPEL01. Next base: position 380,001 of record CAVPEL010000006.1, read on the forward strand.
GCAGACCTTCGGCGGCTGGCGCGGATCGACTGACCGCGCGACCCCCGTCCGCCTGTTCGCCGGGCACGAACAAGGTGGCGAACACCAGCAGCGCGCCCGCTGCGGCGACGTACAGTCCCGATTCGGCGCGCGCGAACGCCATGGTGTTCGACAACGAGTCGATGGTCGCGCGCAGCTGGATGAGCAGATACGCGCAGAACGTCACCAGGCCGAATCCCGCGCCACCTAGTGCCCAGCGCAGACGTCTTCCACCGCGCAGGGCGTACCCGATGCCGATCGCGACGACCGCCGCGCCCGCCCCGGCGAGGACCCGGCCGTTGGTGCCGGTCACTCCCGGATAGGCGATGAGACCGGCGAAGGTCGAGAGCCACGGGCGGAACGCGCCGATCAGCACGAGCACGCCACCGGTGATGGCGGCTCCCGCGACGGCCAGCCTCCCCGTCAAGGCCAGCCCGGCTGCCGGGACGAAGGGCCGATGAGGCGAGGCCAACCAGCTCGATGCCGACTGCGTGCTTGTCATGACGACTCCCCTTCATCTTCAGTCGGCGCACCCGGCCCCGACGGCTGGTGGTGGCCGTCGGGGCCGGCGCAGCGTCAGTGGCTGTGGCCGCGCTCCACCTGGAAGAACAGGAACAGGTTGGTCGGGATGTTCCCGGTGACGCCGGGGTTGCCGTTTCGCTGCAACCGCTGCACGGTGTCCAGGCTCTTGCCGTGCACGATGGTGTTCCACGCGCTCGGGGTCGAGACACCGACGATCACCACGGGCCACCACTCAGACTGGTTGCTGTTGTTGGTGGCCACGATGTGGCTGTGCGGTGGCAGCAGCGCGTCGGCCGTACCCGCGCCGAGCACCCGAGACAGGTCGATCGTGTGCGGGTGGTCGATGCACTTTCCGGGGGTCGGGCACTGCAGGGTCGATCGGGCAGGCGCCGGCTTGAACAGCGGCACGATGACGTACAGCGGGTCGAAGGTCGCGGCCGGCGTCTGCGTGTAGAGCTCGCCGCCCTCGCACTTCGACTGTCGCACCCGACTGGCCGGTGGCGTCTTGCAGAAGAAGTTCATGGTGTAGCGGAAGGTCACCGTGTGGCCGTTGTACCAGCCGGCCGTGGTGCCCACATGGTTGGTGCTGGTGGTCTGAACTGCCGATGTGTTCCCCATCGACATGGTCATCGACGATGACGAGGCAAACCCCGTGGTGCCGAGCGTCACGGCGACGGCCGCCGCGACAACGCCCGCGAGGACGATGCCTACCTTGCCCCGAGCACCCCAGCTCGGTCGTGTCAGTCTGGTCATGTCCCGCCTCCTGTGCTGGTGGTGTGTCCCTGTCCCTGCTCGTTCGTGGGCGGGCCACCGGCAGTTGGGTGCGCGGCAAAAGACTGACTGCTGGCGTGGGCAGGACTTGAACGTCGCTCCTCAGCCGTGGAGCACGCCGACCGCGACCGGTGGCGAGGGCTGCGGGGGCGCGGTGCGGCCCGCCTCCCTGGACACCGCGAAGAAGTCCGTGGCGGAGAGCGGTGCGTCGATCTGCCCCGCGTCGATGACCGTCAGCCCTCGGTGCGAGACATCGAACGTGTGCACGGCTCGAACGTCCCCGTTCGCCTTCTGCCACAGCACGTAGGTCGTGGTTGCGGGGTCGTTCTCGGGGAGCCCGTTGACGAGGAGCCACGCGTGCTCGGCCTCCACGAGCACGGTCACCGGGTGCGTCCCGGCGCTGTCCGACGCGCTGAGATGGACGGCCTGGCAGGAGGGTGAGCGAAGGCAGCTGAGGGCCGGTTCGAGGCGGTTGAGCTGTGCGCGGTCGCTCTCGTGCGCGCTGTGCTGCACCGCTGCGCCGACGAAGGCGCCAACCGCCAGGGCGAGGCACGCGGCCGCGGTCGTCCAGGCAGCCCAGGTGGGTGCCCGCCAGCGCCGGAGGCGCTTCGAGCCGGTGTGGGGCGTTGCCTGCCCGGGCAGCGCTTCCCGGGCAGGGGAGGCTTGGGTGCCGGCATCCTCGGCAGCGACGGCCCTGACGATGGCCGCGCGCAGCGACTCCGGTGGCTGGGCTGGCCCCGCTGCGTACGCCATCTCACCCATCACCGAGGTCGAGGTCGCCACCGTGTGGGCGCAGTAGGGGCACCCGGCGAGGTGCTGCTTGAACACCCGTTCGTCATCGTCGGTCAGCGCCATGAGCGCGTAGCCCACGGCGAGCGCCTCCCATGGGTCGTGTGAGTCGTTGTCGTCGGGTGTGGTCATCGCTTGTCCACCCCCTCGTCACCCTCGTCCAGCATGGCGCGCAGTCGACGCATCCCGTATTGCATCCGCGTCTTCACAGTCCCGAGCGGCGTGCCCGTCAGGTCAGCGATCTCCTGCTGCGTGTACCCGCCGAAGTAGGCGAGGGTGAGCGATGTTCGCTGGACCTCGGGAAGCGCGCTCAAGGCGCCTCGGACCCGGTCGCCGCGCAGGTTGGACCACACCTCGTCGGCCACCTCTTCGTGGTGGCCATCGACGTCGGAGAGCCCCTGGGCGACGCCGTGCTTTCTGAGGCGCTCTTCGCGGCGCACGGTGTCGACCGCCTTGTGGTGGGTCATCGCGAGCAGCCAGGGAGCGAAGCCGCCGACCTTCTCGTCGTACCTGCCGGGGTCGCGCCAGACGGCGAGGAACACTTCCTGGACGACGTCTTGAGCCAGGGTCACGTCGCCCACGATGCGGCGGGCGAGCGCATAGGCCGGGCGGCCATAGCGGTCGTAGAGGGCCTCGAGCGCGCCGCCGTCACGCGCGCAGACGCGTTCCATGAGGGCGGCGTCGTACCGGGAGTCCTGACCGGTCTCGCGACGCTCGGCCACGTCAACGATCCTCACGCACGGTGTTCGTCTGCGGAAGATGTCTAGATGGGTCGTGGTGGGCAGGGGCGGGGTCGAACCGCCGACCTTCCGCTTTTCAGGCGGACGCTCGTACCGACTGAGCTACCTGCCCTTGATCGCCCTGGCTGGCGCGATCGAGGTCGTGTCTTCGAGATCGTCGCATTCGCTGGTGCGGCACCGATCCGGGGAGCCACGATACCGCACCGCGAGCGGGTGCAGGACCGGGCCACACCTGCCAGGCTGAACGCGCGGCGATACACCTCCTAGCCCACTTCGACAACGACGAAGGGCCCGGTCAGCTGACCGGGCCCTTCGTCGTACCTGCGGTCCCGACGGGATTCGAACCCGCGACCTCCGCCTTGACAGGGCGGCGTGAACTCCAGACTTCACCACGGGACCAGGTAGAGCGGTAGTACCCCTTCTTGCGAAGGGTCGAACAGTACCCCCAACGGGATTCGAACCCGTGCTACCGCCTTGAAAGGGCGGCGTCCTGGGCCACTAGACGATGGGGGCGGCGCCGGCCATTCTGTCACCGCCGCGACCCCCGGCGCTGGCGTCGGGGACCGGGTAAGCATAGGGGAACCCTGCTCGATAGTTCAAAGCGCGGTCCCCGACCGCGCTCGCCGACGCCTTCTGCCCGCCGACCGACGCGGCGTCAGAGCCGCTTCCGACCGCGGCTGGGCCCGCCTGGGCGAGGTGCTGGAAGTCGTCGCGGACGGGGTCGTGGACGGTGTTTGCGACGGTGAGGCGGAGGGTGATTCCGATGGCGATCCTGCCGTCGAGGTCGACGGCTTCTCTGCCAGGTGGCGGTCGATGGTCGCGGAGGCCAGCCCCAGCCCGCCGATCGTGATGTTGTCGTAGGCCTGGAGCTTGTGGGTCTGCCGGTCGAAGTACAGGATCGAGCACTCGACGTTGGTCGGCTTCGCACCCTCGAGGGCGCGCAGCCCGGCGCCACCGGTCGATCCTTCGACCATCATCGTCGTGCCGTCGGCGAGCTGCACGACGTCCCGCTTGTGCGTGTGGCCGGCGAGCACGAGGGGGACGGTGCCGGCGAGCCGTTCACCGGCCACCGGGTCGTGGACCAGCGCCACGTCCGGCTGCGGTGAGGCAAGGCGGATGTTGGCGGCCATCGCGTCGCCGAACGCCTGCATGATCTCGTTCTCGTCGCCGAGGCTGGTCGACCGGTCCGGGGTGAAGCGCGGGTCACCGGCGCCGTAGAAGGTGAGGCCCGCGATGGTGACCTCGCTGTTGTCGAGCACGTGAGCATTCGGCTGGCGCTTGACCGCGGCGACCGTCGAGGACGAGTCGTGGTTGCCCTTGATGAAGATGTAGGGGCGCCCGAGGCTGCTGATGTCGTTGGTGAAGCTGTCCTCGGCGGTGGTGCCGTGGTCGGTGAGGTCGCCGGTGTCGACGATGGCGTTGATGTCGAACTCCCGCGAGATGGAGCCGATCACCGACCAGGCCACCGGGTTCAGGTGGATGTCGGAGACGTGCAGGACCCTGATCGTCGTCGGGTCCGGAGAGTACGAGGGCAACGTCGACGTCACGCCGTAGAGCTTGGTGACGTTGGTGACCAGGCGGGCCAGCTCGGTGCTGTACTGCCCGAAACGGTTGACGATGTTCTGCACGTCACCGACGACGGCCGGTGCCCGGGCGAGCAGACCCGTGTAGCGGGGCTCGACGAGAGAGCCTGGGTTCCATGAGGCCACGGCCAGCCCGGCGGTGAGCACCATCGTCACCAGGCCGATGCCGCCGCCGATCGCGGCCGCCTTGCGCCGTCGCACGACCAGCGTGGTGAGCAGGGCGCCGCCGACGATGGCGGCCACGCTGGAGCGGATCAGCAGCTTGGTGACGGCGACCTTCGCGTCGTGGTCGACGCGGGCACCGAGCTGATCCGCCGACGCGGGGTCCTTGAACAGGTTCTGTGCGGTGGCCGCATCGATCTCGGTCACCCGCATGGTGAGCTGCGCCGGACCGGCGTGGGTGTCCAGGTGCAGCGTCCCGAGCGGCGGGATGTCGACCTCGGTACCGCCGCTCAAGGTGAGTCGCAGCTCGAGGTGGGCGTGGACCGGGCCGATCCGCGCGTTCGTGCCACCGAGGAGCAGCACCCCGAGGACCGCCCCCAGAAGTGCGACGAACACCACCTCGGCGCGCCGAAAGGCCGTCCGGCTGAAGAGTCGGGCGGCCAGGGAGCGAAGGCGCGGAGGCATGTCCGTCCAAGGTACGTGACGGAACGGGGGCGCCTCGCCCTTACGCCCGAAAGGATCAGAGGGAACGGGCATGGTTGGCTGGGGCCATGATGGAGGTGCCGCACGAGCGGTTCGAGGAGCTGGTCAGCGAGGCGTTGGACTCCATCCCGGCCGAGCTCGGCGAGCTGATGGACAACGTCGCGGTCTTCGTCGAGGACGACTCGCCGTCCGGTGGACTGCTCGGCCTGTACGAGGGGATCCCGCTCACCGAGCGCGGCAGCTGGTACGCCGGCGTCCTGCCGGACCGGATCACCATCTACCGGCTGCCGATCTGCCGGATGGTGTCCACTGAGGCGCAGGTCATCGAGGAGGTGCGGATCACCGTGGTGCACGAGGTGGCGCACCATTTCGGGATCGATGACGCCCGCCTCGACGAGCTGGGGTACTGACGGATGAGTGCCACCCTCGTCGCGAAGGACCTCGCCGCCGGCCACGGCGACCGCGCGCTGTTCTCCGGGCTCGACCTGGTCGTCGCCCCCGGCGACGTGATCGGCCTGGTCGGCGCGAACGGCGCCGGCAAGTCGACGCTGCTGCGGCTGCTCGCCGGGCTGGACGCCCCCGAGGGCGGGTCGGTCGCGCTCAGCCCGCCGGCGGCCACGGTCGGCTACCTGCCGCAGGAGCCCGAGCGGCGGCCGGGCGAGACCGTGCGGCGACGTTCCTGGCCCGGCGCACCGGCGTGGCCGCGGCGCAGCGCGGCGCTGGACGCCGCGACCGAGGCGCTGCGCCGACGGGCGCGCCGGGCGCCGACGACGCGTACGCCGACGCGCTGGAGCGCTGGCTCGCGCCTCGGCGGCGCCGACCTCGACGAGCGGGCCGACGCAGGTCGCCGCCGAGCTCGGCCTCGCCGTCGACCTGGACCGCGCCGATGACCGGCGCTGTCCGGCGGCCAGGCGGCCCGGGCCGGGCTCGCCTCGCTGCTGCTCAGCCGCTACGACGTCTTCCTGCTCGACGAGCCGACCAACGACCTCGACCTGGACGGGCTGGCCCGGCTGGAGCGGTTCGTCGCCGGCGCTGCGCGCCGGCGCCGTCGCTGGTCAGCCACGACCGGGAGTTCCTGGCCCGCACGGTGACCCGGGTGCGTCGAGCTCGACCTCGCCCAGCAGCAGGTCAGCGTCTACGGCGGCGGCTACGAGGCCTACCTGGACGAGCGCGAGGTCGCCCGCCGGCACGCCCGCGAGGCGTACGAGGAGTACGCCGACACGCGTGGCCGCGCTCGAGGCGCGGGCCCGGACGCAGCGCGCCTGGATGGAGAAGGGCGTCCGGAACGCCCGCCGCAAGGCGCCCGACAACGACAAGATCGGCCGAAGCTTCCGCAGCCGAGGCGACCGAGAAGCAGGCCGCCAAGGCCCGGCAGACCGAGCGGCTGATCGAGCGGCTGGAGGTCGTCGAGGAGCCGCGCAAGGAGTGGGAGCTGCGGATGGAGATCGCCGCCGCGCCCCGCGCCGGCGCGGTCGTCGCCGACGCTGCGCGGCGCCGTCGTCCGGCGCGGCGCCTTCACGCTCGGCCCGGTCGACCTGCAGATCGACTGGGCCGACCGGGTCGCGATCACCGGCGCCAACGGCTCCGGCAAGTCGACGCTGCTGGCGCGCGCTGCTCGGCCGGCTCGCCGCTGGACGACGGGCACGCCGTCGCTCGGCCCGGGCGTGCGTGGTCGGCGAGGTCGACCAGGCCCGCGGGCTGTTCCTCGGCGACGAGCCGCTGCTCGACGCGTTCGGCGCGGCGGTGCCCGAGCTGGCGCCGGCCGAGGTCCGCACGCTGCTGGCCAAGTTCGGCCTGCGCGCCGCGCACGTGCTGCGGCCGGCCGCCACGCTGTCGCCGGGCGAGCGCACCCGGGCCGCGCTGGCGCTGCTGCAGGCCCGCGGGGTGAACCTGCTGGTGCTCGACGAGCCGACCAACCACCTCGACCTGCCGGCGATCGAGCAGCTCGAGTCGGCGCTGGACACCTACCCGGGCACGCTGCTGCTGGTCACCCACGACCGGCGGATGCTCGACGCCGTGCACGTCACCCGGCGGCTGCGGGTCGACGGCGGTGTGGTGACCGAGAACTGAGTTGCGGCTCCTCCTCAACCTTCGGCTCGTCGAAGCGTCCTAGGTACATGTGGGACACCACACTGTCCGCCATGACGGTGGACAGTGATGCGGACGGCGCCGCCGAGGCGCGATACGCCGTGCTGTTCCACGCCCACTTCCGGGGCATGGTGGCGCTGGCCGCCTTGCTTGGCGCCGACGACCCGGAGGACATCGCCCAGGAGGCGTTCGTGCGGCTGCACCGCAGCAGCGGGCGGTTGCGCGACCCGGACGCCGCGCTCGGCTACCTGCGGCGGACCGTCGCCAACCTCAGTCGATCGCGACTTCGGCACCTTCGTGTCGCCCGTCGGCACGCATCGGTGCCAGCAGAGCCTCGTCGCCTCCGCTGAGCACCACGCCGTCGTCCGCGAGGACCACCGCGAAGTGGTGACGGCGCTGGGATTGCTGTCGTCGCGGCACCGTGAGGCGCTGGTTCTGCGCTACTGGCTGGAGATGAGCGAGGCCGAGATGGCCGACGTCATGGGCATTTCGACCGGGACCGTCAAGGCGCACGTGTCGCGGGGGCTCGTGGCGCTTGGTAACGCCTTGGGTCGGGAGGAACGCGCGTGAGCAACCTCGAGGAACGTCTTTATGAGGCGTTGGCGGCGCAGGCTGAGGCAGCCTCGCCGCAACCCGACGCCTGGCAGGAGAACGCGCGCCGCGTGCAGCGGGACCGCATGGTCCGATGGCGGACGCCCGTCGCGGTCGCGGCGGCTCTCGCGATCTTGTGCGGTGCCGCGTTCGGTATCGCCGAGGTGCTCGATCGCCCGGACACAGTCCATGCGACCTCCACCGGGGACGGCTCGTCGCCTTCCTCAGGTACGGATGTCGGCGGGCGCGACTGCACGACGAGCGGCACCGGGGTTTCGGCGATCTTCGACGGGAGCGCCACGTCCTGGCGAGTGAGCTTCTTCCCCGATATCGACGCGGGGCGATCTGCCCCTCTCTGCTACGCCCTCACCGTCGAAAGAACGGGTCAACCAGCGGACGTGATTCAGGGAGGCCTTCCGGCCGATCCTCACTCTGGCGCTCCAGGAGTCGCGTTCGACTACCTGGATGTGGTCGAAGCGGGCGGGACGTCGTGGGTGATCGGCGGCCTCGACAACAAGGCGGCGCCCCGACTCGGTGTCGTCTACTCCGACGGCTTCCGTGGTGACGAGACGGTGATGGGCGCGGGCCGGACCTGGGCGTTCCTGCTTCACGGCGGCTCTTCGGCGGATCCGCAGGGTGCGGCGCCCGTTCGACTCATCGCGTACGACTCCGGCGGTGGGGTGCTGCAAGACGTGGACCTGGAAAAGCGGTTCGGGCCGAACTGGTGGAGTCGCTGACGTGCTGTCGCGTTTGACGCCGCTACGGATGCTCGGCGCTACGTGGAAGGTGGCGTGCTCCTCCACCCTGGATCACGGTGTCGGCGCCGTGCGCTTCAGCTGCGCCTTCGCCCTGCCGTATCGAACCGCGCAGCTCGAGTAGCGCACAGATCCAGTCCCTCTGGTCGATCAGACGCCAGGCGATCAACTGCGCGGCGAGAGCATCGGCGTATCGCAGCTGCACGGCACGGTCGACCCGGTCGGGGAGCAGCCAGGGCTCTCTCACGAAGATGTCCAGGACGAGGAGCAGATCATCGGCGTGCATGGTCCGCGCGAAGGCATCCTGCGGCGAGAGCTCCCGCTCGAAGTCGAGCACCGAGCGGTCACCATCGGTCAACACACGGTGCCCCTCAGCCTCCATGCACTTTCGCAGCTGCTCGTCGGCGCCGACGATTCGGCGATGACGCAGACCGGTCTTGTCCCTGGCCTGCGCGGTCAGGTGGGCGGTGAGGATCTCGTCGATGTGCGGTCGCTGCCTCGTCATGCGGTCATCATCGCGAGGGCGTCCGACATTCGGCGCAGGGCGGCCGCCTCAGCGCGAATTGCGGGGATGCTGTCGAGCCGCCCGCTCGTTGCCTCGCCGATAGTTCCCCGTGACGCGGGCCATGAGTAGCTGCGGATCTCCCTGATCGACCTCCGTCAGGAACTTCACCGCGCCGACTCCGCGCAGAACGGTCGCGCGCACACCGTGGTGCGTGATGACGACCTCGTCACCGCGAACGGTGTATTCGAATCCGTTGGGTGCACCCATCGGCGGATCGTAGCGGCTACGCCTCTCACCCGAAGGTTGCGTCGAGCGCTGCTGCTGGTCACCCACGACCGGCGGATGCTCGACGCCGTGCAGTCACGCGGCGGCTGCGGGTCGACGGTGGTGTGGTGACCGAGGGTTGAGTGCTCCTGCCTGCGATCATGGCCGGGTGAGCGTTACCCGACTGGTCACTCTCGACGACGTGCCGGCCCTGACGGAGCTGCTCAGCGTCAACCGCGACTTCCTCGCTCCGTGGGATCCGATCCGGGACGACGCCTACTTCACAGTTGGCACCCAACGCGCGCTCATCGGTGACGCGCTCGAGCGGCACGAGCAAGGATCGACGCTTCCTCACGTCATCGTCGACTCCTCCGGTCGCGTGGTCGGCCGCATCACGCTCAACGGCATCGTCCGCGGCCCGTTCCAGTCGTGCAGCGTGGGCTACTGGGTAGGTGCCGCCGCGGGTGGGCGCGGTCTGGCCACCGCGGCCGTGCACGACATCATGCGGGTGGCCTTCGAGGAGCTGGGGCTGCACCGGATCCAAGCAGAGACCCTGCTGCACAACGTCAGGTCGCAGCGGGTGCTGGAACGCAACGGGTTCGTCCGCTTCGGCATGGCGCCGGCCTACCTCAAGATCGCTGGCAAGTGGCAGGACCACATCATGTACCAGGTGGTGAAGACCGACCCCGCGTGATCGACAGGTGGGCGCGCCGGATCGCCCTCGTGCGATTGTGCTCGGGCTTCAACGCGACAGGGCCCGGATGTCGTCCTGGAACGATTGGGGCAGGACCAGCCCAGGCATCAGCAGGCCCGTCTGGCTGACATATGCCCGAGTCACCGTCGTTCCGTCGTCCAAGCGCAGCCCGAGGAACACATCCTGCGCGCCGCCGGTGCCCGCGGGGGCGGACAGCGGTGCGGCCATCAGCTCGTCGACGAGGGCGGCGAGATGGGCCGGCTCGTCGATGCGGCCGATCTCGGTCTTGCCGTCCTGCGCGCTGAGCACGGCGATCGCCGTCACGTGCCGCCGCAGGCCCGGAAACGCCTCCGCGCCGGTACGCGCCCCGACCGGTCGCTCGACCTCGTACAGGACGGCCTGCCCGTCGACCAAGGCACCGAGCCGGAAGGCTGGGTCGAAGCCCACCACCGCACGCAAGGGCGTACCCACCGGCAGAATAGCCGCGTCGCCATCTGAGCTCGTCCATTTCGGCGGCGGAACCGTGTCGGCCAGGCGGCACTGGGTCGTCGTCAGCGACCGCACCCAGCGCCGCTGTGGTGGGGGTCGAATAGGAGCGCAGGTACTGCTGTCCGTTGACGTTGACGAAGTCCTTCCAGTCGTAGATCGACGACCCCCCCGGCGTCGGGCAGTGTTGGTCGGCCGGCGTGGAGGCAGCCGGAGCAGCCCGGTCCTCACCGTCTCCTCGGGTCACCAGCGAGGGGGCGACCGTTACGCCGACCGCAATGACAGCGGCAAGTGCGGCACCCGAGGCGGCCAACCGGGTCCTGATGCGGCGGCGGTGCCGGGTCAGCAGGACCGAGAAATCCGGCTGGTAGTCGGGCCGGTACCGCTCCGCCTCGGCGGTCAGCATGTCGTCGAGTTCAGGCACGGTCGGTCATCTCCTCGCGCAGCAACGGAGCCAGCGTCGCGCGTCCGCGGCTGAGCCGGGACTTCACGGTGCCGACAGGGATCGCGAGCTCTCCGGCCACGGTCGCCAGATCGAGGCCGACGACGTGCACGAGGATGAGGACCTCGCGTTGATGCAGCGGGAGGGCCGCAGCGCGCGGTGCAGATCGATGCCGTCCCCGGTGGTTTCGGCCACCTCGACCGGTGTGCCATGCCTGCGCAGGGCCCGCACCCCGCCAATAGCCTTGCGGCGTCGGTTCGATACGGCGCCGAGGGCGACCTTGCGCAGCCACGCTTCCGGATTCTCATAGCGCGACACGGTCGACCACTGGCCGATGAGCCGGACGAACGCGTCCTGCACGGCTTCTTCCGCTTCGTGTTGACTGCCCGCGATGGCCCCCACGACGGCCACGAGGCGCTGGTAGCAGGCGGCATACAACTCGTGGAGGTCGCGCTGTTTGGGTTCGTCAGGCGTGCTCACATCTATAACCCCCGCGCAGGCCCGTTAGGTTCCACGAATTTGAGAGACTCGCCATCGTGCAGATGCGACGGGAGAAACGCCACGCAGCACGACTTCTGGTCGTGGACGAGGCCGGCCGGGTGCTGCTGTTTCGGGGCGGCGATCCAGGTCGCCCCGAAGCGGGGACCTGGTGGTTCACGCCGGGCGGCGGGGTGGAAGAAGGCGAAGGGATTGAGACGGCGGCGCGGCGAGAACTCGCTGAGGAAACAGGTCTTGTGCTTGAAGACATAGGGCCCGTCATTTTTCAGCGGCACGTGGAGTTTGAGTTTGACGGAACTGTATTGGATCAGGAAGAGGATTACTTTCTGATCCGCACACAGTCTTTCGCCGTCGACTCTTCGCATTGGACGCCGTTGGAAGCGGCGGTCCTCGAAGAGCACCGCTGGTGGTCGCTCGACGAGCTCGAAAGCACCATCGACACGGTATATCCCGAGGGCCTGGCTGGCATCTTGCGCAACGTTCTGTAGTTGCCGTTCAGGCAACGTGACGCAGCTTCGCCGCGGTGCTGCTGGACGTCTGCTGTGCGGCGTTCAGTCCGAAAGCAGCCGACGTGCAATGGGGTTCGAAGCAGATCGGCGCACCAGCGTCGCCGACTGAAACTGTCGGTGGCGCACCTTAGTATCGAACACATGTTCGATTGCTTGGTCGGGACGACGCCGGTGGGCGAGGAGCCACTCACCGACAACTCGTGGCGTCCATGCGCGATCGACGACGACTGCCTGCGACGCCGAGCTTGGACGGTCCCGATCTACCGGCCGCAGTGCTCGCGGCGGCACTGGCCGAGGCGGCGCCGGGGCCACACCTGCTGACCTGGCTGGCCGCGGTGGAACCGCGCACTGTCTCGCGCTCGGCGCGGGTGGACTTGCTGATCGCGTACGAGCGGATGGCGGCGTGGGTGGCGGCCGGGCAGGCTCGGGTGCTGGCGTGCCTGGATCACCCGGCGGACCCGGCCGATCCGGCGGAGCGGATGGCCGCCGGCGGTGGTGACGACTGGACCCGGGAAGAGGTGGCGTGCGCGCTGCGGCTGTCCGCGGGGGCGGCGCAGCGCCGGCTGGACGTCGCCCGGGCGTTGGACACTCGGTTGCCCGCCACCCGGCAGGCCCTCGAAGAAGGGCGGGTCAGCCACGCGCACGCGGTCGTTCTCGCGGAGGCCACCGACCGTCTGACTGCGGACGGCGCGGCGGTCGTGGAGGCCCGGGTGCTGGCGCGCGCTGAATCGCAGACCCCGGCTGAGCTGCGCCGTGCCGCCCGCCGGGCCGCGCTCGCGGTCGACCCGCTGACCGCCGAGGAGGCGCACGTGCGGGCCCGCACCGAGCGCGCCGTGCAGATGTTCCCCTTGGACGACGGCATGGCCGAGCTTCGCGCCTTGCTCCCCGCCGAGGGGGCGCTGACCGTCATGACCGCGCTCACCGCGCTCGCCAACCACCCCGATCTGCCGCTGCCGGCCTGGAACGCTGACGGGCTCGACGCTGGGGGTTTCGACCCGCGAGGTATCGACGCTCGTCGGGCGGATGCTCTCGTCGCATTAGCCGCCGCCGCACTGGACGACCCGGCGCTGCCGCGGCAGCACGAGCTGCGTCCGCACATCCAGGTCACCGTCTCCGCAGGCACTCTGCTCGGGTTGAGCGACGAGCCCGGTGAGCTGGCCGGCTACGGGCCGATCACCGCAGCCACCGCCAGGCGGATCGCCGCAAACGGCACCTGGCGGCGGCTGCTCACCGACCCCGCCACGGGCATCGTGGTCGACGTGGGGAGCCGCACTTACACCCCGTCTGCCGCTCTGACCCGCCTGATCATCGCCCGGGATCGCACCTGCACCTTCCCGCATTGCCAGATGCCCGCGCAGCGCTGCGACATCGACCACGGCATCGCGTTCGCTGAAGGCGGGCCCACCGACGCGTGCAACTGCCACGCGCTGTGTCGGCGTCATCACCGCGCCAAGCACGAAGGCGGCTGGCGCGTGGAGCGCCGCCGTGACGGTAGCGCCACCTGGACCAGTCCCACCGGCAAGATCTACCGCACTCGACCACCCAGCCACGCGCCGTAGCTTGCGGTGAGATGGAATCTCCGCAATCTGCCGGCTCGCAACAAGTGGCCTCGCCTCGCCTGCGCTGGTCTTGCGTCAATACACGCGGAACGAGGCGGACGATGCCGCTGAGTGACTATTGGTCATCCTCATCCTCCGTGACCTTCCTCACGGTCACCTCGAGGCTGGTGCCAGGGAGGGCTCGCAGACAATCAGCTATCTCTTCCGCCGCCACCGGGGATGAACCCCGGCGCAGCCTTATTGTCACAGCCTGCCAGGCTGAAGCAGGCCCAGTCGCGAACGCGCGGGTCCTCGTCACGGGTGAGCCATATCAGCGCCTCGACGAGGTCGGGCGTCGGCATCTCCCCATCCTCGAAATGAGGTAGCGCGCCCGCGATGCTCCTGCGGATCTCGGCGTCGTCGTGGCCGACCAGCGCCGCACGTCGGCCACGTACGCAGGGCTCGGCCGCGCTACCGCTTCAAAGAACTCAAGGCTCGAGGTGTCACCAGCCAGGATCGTACTCGACGAGCGTCACGTCGCGAGCATGCCGCAGGGGCATGCGCGTCGACGCCGGAGGGGCACCGCGCTCTAGTGCCCGTCATCTCCCCGCGGGGGCAGGACGGTGAGGACTCGAATGATGAACGACCGAAACTCCTCCATGTAGTCCCGCAGGACCTGCGCCATCCCGTCGTCGGTGACCTCGCCGGCGTCGGTGAACACGCCTGGCTTGAACTGGATGTACGCCTCGGGGGAGTTCATCTGCGGCGAGTTGCAGAAGCTCAGCACGCTGCGCAGGCTCTGCTGGGCGACCGCGGTACCGATCGCGCCTATCGAGGCGCCGATCACCGCGGACGGCTTGTGCGCGAACGAGTTCTGGCCCCAGGGGCGGCTCGCCCAGTCGATGGCGTTCTTCAGGCCGCCGGGGATGGAACGGTTGTACTCCGGCGTCACGAACAGTACGGCGTCGATCGCGGCGATGGCGTCCTTGAGCGCCCTGCCCTCCGGCGGGTAGTCGGCGTCGTAGTCGTAGCTGTAGAGGGGGAGATCCTTGATCGGGATCTCCTTGAACTCCAGGTCCGACGGGGCCAGGCGGATCAGCGCCTTGGACAACGTCCGGTTGATGGAGGCGGTGGCGAGGCTACCGACGAAGTATCCGACCTTGTACGTGGTCATCAGGTCTACCTCCTGCCGACGGCTGGCCCACGGCCAGCCTCGTGGCTCAGGGCGAGCGTGCGCGCTCGCAAAGGTCCTTCGTTCCCTGCATTGCTGCTGTCATGCGGTGACACTCCGTGGCCGGCTGAGCGCCGAGCATTCCGAGCGGTCGGGGGCATGAACGCGGGTGGGCGTGGGCAGACCGAGTCAGTTCGACTCCGGACACCACGAGAGGAGCGCCCGATGGGTGACGCCGACAAGATGAAGGACAAGGCTCAGGCGACGAAGGGCACCATCAAGGAGAAGGTCGGCGACGCGATCGGCAACGAGCAGATGGAAGCCGAAGGCGCAGCCGACAAGGCGAAGGGCAACCTGAAGCAGGCTGGCGAGAAGGTCAAGGACGCGTTCAAGCACGACTGACCCGGCCAGGCCTCATCGGGTGCACGGACAGCGATGGCCCCGTGACGCGCACGTCGCGGGGCCATCGCCGTGCCGAGCGGTTCAATCGCCGTGCCGAGCGGTTCAGCCGTGACAGCAGTCGTCGTCGCGAACGCGGGCTAGTCGTACTAGCCGTGGTGCTACACGTGGCGGCTACGCGCTCCGCTTGGTCCTCGGTGCCTTGGAAGCGGTGGATTTCGCCGGTGGCTTGCTGACCTTCTTCGCGGCCGACTTCTTCACCGGCTTGGTCGCCTTGGCGGCCGGCGTGCTCTCGGAGGTGCTCTCGGCGGTCGCTGGCTTCGCCCGCCCGCACAGCCCCCTTCTTGCCGCCATTGCCCTCGTGCTTCTTGTCGACCTCATGCTTCTTTGCGGCCTGCACGCTCGCTTCCAGCACCGCCATGAGGTCAAGGACCTTGCCCTCCGCCGGTGGCGCCTCCGCTTCGGGCGTGACGACCTCACGGCCTTCGATCTTCGCGTCGATGAGTGCCTGCAGCGCTTCGCTGTAGGAGTCCGTGTACTCGGTCGGGTCGAAGTCGGAGGACAGCGTGTCGATGAGCGTGGCCGCCATCTTCAGCTCCTGCGGGCGCACTGTGGACTCGGCAGACGGCGACTCGAAGTCCGGGGTGCGCACCTCATCGGGCCACAGCATCGTCTCCAGCACGAAGACGCCGTCGCGGATGCGCAGCGTTGCCAGTGACTCTCGCTGGCGAATGGCCACCTTGACGACGGCCACCCGACCGGAGGCGGCCAGGGCGTCACGGAGTAGTTGGTACGGACGCGCACCCTGAGGCTCGGGCGCCACGTAGTAGCTCTTGGAGAAGTAGATCGGGTCGACCTGCTCCAGCGGCACGAAGCTCAGCACGTCGATCGTCTTGCTGCTGGCCAAGGGAAGATCGGCGAGGTCGTCATCGGTCAGCACCACCATCTGCCCGTCGTTGGTCTCGAACCCCTTGGCGATCTCGGCGTACGGCACCTCTTCGTGGTCGACGCTGCATACGCGCTGGTACCGGATCCGACCGCCATCGGCGCGGTGCACCTGGTGGAGTGCGACGTCGTGCTCCTCCGTCGCCGAGTACAGCTTGATCGGAATCGTCACGAGACCGAAGGAGATCGTGCCCTTCCACATGCTGCGCACGGTCGTCTCCCTTCACACGCAGGCTGTCGGGGTCACAAGCAGGCTGTGGGGGGTTCCATGCCCGCAAATGTGCGCTGGTACCCATGCCCGCCGTTCGGTACCGGCTGGCTGGCCCCGCGGCCGTGTCAGCGACGAGGCAACGGGTGCGCACGCTCGGCCAGGTCAGCGAACAGGTCCCCGTACCGCTCGACCCTTGCCAGCAAGTCGGGGGCGGTGAAAACCAGGTCGTCACCGTTCGCGCCGCCGTCGACCTCGTCCCAGGTCAGCGGGGTGGAGGCGGTGGGCCTGGCCCGCGCGCGCAACGAGTACGGCGCGATGGTCGTCTTGGCGGGGTTGTTCTGGCTCCAGTCGACGAACACCTTGCCGGGGCGCAGGGCGCGCCGCATCTCGAACACCACCTGCTCGGGGTGCTCGCGGGAAACCTGTTCCGCCACCGCACGCGCGTACGTCGAGGGGGCGTCGGCGGCGGTGGTGGTGACCGGCACGTAGAGCTGCAGACCCTTCGAGCCGCTGGTCTTGGGGTGCGCGTCGAGGCCGTCCGCGGCCAGCAGCTCGCGGATGAGCAACGCCACCTGGCAGCACTCGACGATCGTCGCGGGGGCTCCAGGGTCGAGGTCGAACACCATGAGGTCGGGCGGGTGCGGCGCGCCCCGCGGCCCGACCCGCCACTGCGGCACGTGCAGCTCCAGCGCCGCGAGGTTGGCCACCCACACCAGGCTCGGCAGGTCGTCGACGATCACGTAGTCGACCTCGTCCCGGTCCTTCGTGCTGCCCGGGCTGGGCAGGCGCACATGGTGCAGCCAGTCCGGCAGGTACGACGGCGCGTTCTTGGCGAAGAACGACTGCCCGTCCACGCCGTCCGGATAGCGCTTGAGCGTCATCGGTCGACCCGCGATGTGCGGCAGCAGCACGGGCGCGATGCGCGTGTAGTAGTCGAGCACCTCGCCCTTGGTGAAGCCGACCTCGGGGTAGAGGACCTTGTTCAGGTTGGTGAGCTTCAGCGTCCGGCCGTCTACCTCGACGGGCACGCTCGTCGTCGGGCTCACCGGCGGACCCTCACGTCTCCCACGTCACGTCTGCGACGTCCTTGTCCGGCCGGAGGCCCCGCCAGACCGGATGGCGCAGCCGACCGTCGCGGGTCACCTCGCTGTACGCGACTTCCCCGACGAGAACGGGCTCGATCCAGTGTGCGTCGACGCTGTCCGCGCGCGGCAGCACGGTGGAGAACGGGTTGCGGTTGCGAAGGAGCGGGACGAGCCGGCGGTGCAGCTCGGTCAGGTCGATGGCGCGAAATCCGGTGCCCACGTGGCCCGCGTAGTCGAGACCGTTGGGGCCCGGAACCCCGATGAGCAACGAGCCGAGGGTGTCGGCCCGGTTGCCGTGGCCCTCCCGCCATCCGCCGATGACGACCTCCTGCGTATAGACGTTCTTGATCTTCACCCAGTCCCGGGACCTCTTGCCGGGCTGGTACCGCGAGTCGAGCCGCTTGGCGACGACACCCTCCATGGACAGCCGGCGGCTCGCCTCGATGACCACGCTCGCGTCCTCGGCGAAGTACGGCGGTGTCTGCCATGCGGGTCCGAGCAGGTTGAGGTTCTCCAGGAGTCGCCGTCGCTCGTGATAGGCCAGCGGTGTGGTGTCGGTCCCGTCCAGGTGCAGCAGGTCGAAGATGACGTAGGTCACCGGAACAGTGCGCTCACCCCGGCGGACGTCGTTGGGGTCGGTGACGTGCATGCGTTGCTGGAGCAGTCCGAAGTCGGGGCGGCCCTGACGGTCGAACGCGACGATCTCGCCGTCGAGGACCGCGCTGTGCCCGGCCAACGCCTGCGCGAGCGGGCGAAGCTCGGGGTAGGACACCGTGATGTCGCTGTCGCTGCGCGACAGCAGGCGCAGCCCCTCGCCGTGCAGGTAGGCGACCGCACGCAGCCCGTCCCACTTCATCTCGTACGCATGGGATCTCGCGCCCGGTGCCACGGTTCCGGGCGTCGCGAGCATCGGCCGGATCAACGTCGGCATCGGCGCTGAGCTCGGTGGGTCGGGCGGATCCATCCGGTGCGCCATCCAGCTGTCGCCGCCGGTGCGGAACAGCACGTAGCGTCCGGTGGCGCGCTCACCGTGCAGCACGACCTTGACCTCGTCGTCGGTCCACTTCTCGGTCTCGTAGGTGCCGTGGTCCCACACCGAGACCGTGCCCCCGCCGTACTCGCCCTTGGGAATCACGCCGGAGAACGACGCGTAGTCGAGCGGATGGTCCTCGACGTGCACAGCGAGCCGATTGGTGCGGGGATCCTCCGGCAGGCCCTTGGGTAGTGCCCATGAGACGAGGACGCCGTCGTGCTCCAGCCGAAAGTCCCAATGCAGCCGCCGCGCGTGGTGCTCCTGGACGACGAACGTGTCGTCCGCGCCGCGGACCGGACGCGCAGCGGAGACGGGCTCGGGCGTACGGCCCGCCTCACGTTTCGACCGGTAGGCGTCCAGGCGGTCGGGGCGCCGGGACACTTTCGGGAAACCATGCTTCGGCATGGAGGGGTGCTACCCGCCTGGAAGTGATCGAACACAAGCGTGGGCGTGCCTCAACCTTCTGGTCGCGCCACGCATCGTAGGGGTGAGACAAGGACGGGAAGGAGCGAATGTGGCGGACCGACGGGTGAGCCCTGCCGAGCTCTATGCGCGTTGCGCCACGTCGGCCCGACGATTCGCCTACCTCATGACGGGTGATCTGGCTCTTGCCGAGGACCTCGTCAACGACTGCTTCGTCAAGCTGTGCGCGCGGCCCTGGCACCTCGCCAAGGTCGACGATCCCGAGGCGTACCTGCGCCGGATGATCGTGAACGCGGTGCGCTCGGACATCAGGCGCAAGATCCTCGGCCGGCGACCGGGCGGCCGTCCCGAGGAGGCGGTCGCCGACCCGGTCAGCGTGGTCGACGACCGTGACGCGCTCCGGGTCATGCTCGCGGGCCTGTCGAAGCGTCAACGCACCGCCGTGATCCTGCGCTACTACGTGGGCTTGACCGAGCAGGAGACCGCGACCGAGATGGGCTGCTCGGTCGGCACCGTCAAGGCCCTTGCCTCGCGAGGACGAGCAAGCCTGCTCGCCTCCCATCCGGACAGAGGGGTACACCGATGAACCAGCGCTCAGATGACGTGCTGACTGACTTGCTCACCGAGCTCGGTGGCCGGGCGGACGGATCGCCGGCGATGCCGCCGGAGCTTGGCGAGCGGATCGCGCGCCGCCGGCGCCGGCACAGCGTCGTCGGTGCGGCGGGTGGTGTGGTGGCTTTGGTGGCTGTCGGCGCGGTGGTGGCTACGCTTGGGGCTCGGCTCGAACGGTGAGGGCTCGCGCACCGTCGTCATGCCCGGGGCGAGTGGTGACCGACGTCGAGCGGTCGGAGACGCCCTCGCCGACGTCGCCACCATCGCCGGCGGTGATTGGTGGTGATCACGCGGCGGACTGCCCGGCGGGCGCGCTGCCGCTGGGGGATTCCGACGCTCGGATGATGGTGTTCGCCAAGGTGGTCCTGAACGATCTCGCCCGGCTCTACGGCTCGGCTAACGACACCGCCGGGGCGGCCGTGACCAAGGCGGCGCCCGCGACGAAGCGACACCGACGGTTACGGCGGGATCGCGATCCAGGCCTGCGGTGAGGAGGTCGCCGCGCGCACGCTCGTGGTCACGCTCGACTTCCCGGCGATGGGGCCGAGCGCGAGCCTGTCCTCCGGCGTGGTGTTCGTCAGCAAGACCGACTCCGGGTGGGACGTCTGGCGGGTGGTGCGCTGACGGACGGACGGGCGCGCGCTTGGGTCTGGGTCCGAGTCTGGGCCTGGACCCGCGTGCGTCGTCGCAGCCACTTGGTGATCAGACATTGGACGCTATGTCCTGCTGGAAAGCGCTCAGAGCAGGGCTGTGCGCCCAATGCCTGATCGTTAGGGCCGCGCGGGTAGCTGGGGCGGGCGGCTGGGCAGACGAGGCCCCGGTCGATGGATGGGTAGGCGTCCCAGCATCAAGGCTGGAACCGGTACCCCATCCCAGGTTCGGTGAGCAGGTACCGCGGGCGGGTCGGGTCGGGCTCCAGCTTGTGGCGGAGCTGCGTCATGTACTGCCGCAGGTATTGGGATTCGCCAGGGTGATTCGGCCCCCGGATCGCCACCAGCAGGTCGCGCTGGGTCAGGAGCTTGCCCGGGTTTCGCAGCAGTAGCTCGAGCAGCCGCCACTCCGTCGGGGTGAGCCGTAGGTCGGCGGGCGTCGGCGCTGGTTCGGCGGCGCCGGTCCGGCGAGCCCATCGGGGAGGTGGTGATCCGGTGCGCGGGCAGGTCGACGACGTGATCACCGATCCGGACGATCGGGCTCTCCTCGCCGCCCGCCGATCGGCGGATGGCCGACCGCAGCCGGGCGAGCAGCTCGTCGATGTTGAAGGGCTTGGTGACGTAGTCGTCGGCACCCGCGTCGAGGGCGAGCACCTTGGTGGCGCTGTGGCTGCGACCGGACAAGATGATGATCGGCACGGCCGTCCAGCTGCGCAGCCGGCGGATCACGTCGACGCCGTCCATGTCGGGCAGGCCCAGGTCGAGCACCACGACGTCCGGCGGTGAGGCGGCCGCCTGAGAGAGCGCCTGCTCGCCGCTCGCGGCGACGACCACGTCGTAGGCGCGGGCGTGGAGGTTGATGCGCAGCGCCCGCAGGATCTGCGGCTCGTCGTCGACAACCAGGACCCGGGTCATGTGCCTGCCCCGTGGGAAGGTGCGCCGCGGGGTGTTTTCACATACGCCGCCTCTGTGCCGCGCTCAGTTCGTGCGCCGTGCTCAGCACCTGCGTCGCGCTCAGCACCTGCGTCGTGCTCAGCACCCGCGTCGGGCGCCGCGTCCAGGTCCGCGCCTGCGTTGGGTCCCGCGTTTGCCTCCGGCTCCGCGCCCGGTTCCGCCTCCGCGCCCGGTTCCGCCTCCGCGTCCTCGACGGCCACCGGCAGCGCCAGGACCATGGTGAGCCCGCCGCCCGGAGTGTCCTCGGGCACCAGGCTGCCACCCATCGCCTCCATCAGGCCGCGCGACAGCGCGAGCCCCAGACCGACGCCGGTGGTGTTGTCGGTGTCCCCCAGCCGCTGGAACGGCGTGAAGACGAGGTCCCAGCTGGACTCGGGGATCCCCGGCCCGCGGTCGATGACCCGCAGCTCGAGCCGGTCGCCGAGCGTGCTGGCGGACAACCTCGGCGGGCGTGCCCGGCGCGTGACGCAGCGCGTTGGCCACCAGGTTGGCGATGACCCGCTCGAGCAGCGCGGGGTCGGCGCGGACCGCGGGGCAACGTGTCGTCGATGTCCAGCTCGACCGGGCCCGCCGCCTCGCCGAGGGTGTCCAGGGCGAGCGGCACGATCTCGTCGAGCGCGATCGGCTGCGTGGAACACCGCGAGCGCGCCGGCCTGCAGGCGGCTCATGTCGAGCAGGTTGTCCACCAGCCGGTGCAGCCGGTCCAGCGACTCGTCGGCGGTGGCCAGCAACTCCGCCCGCTCCTCCGGCGTCCACTCCACGTCGGCGCCGCGCAGGCTGGTCACCGCCGCCTTCGCCGACGCGAGCGGCGTCCGCAGGTCGTGGCTGACGGCGCGAGCAGGGCGGTGCGCATGCGGTCGGCCTCCGCGAGCGGCTTCGCCGCGGCGGCAGCCTGGGCGAGCCGTTGCTGCTCGAGCGCGGTCGCCGCCTGCGCGGCGAACGCGCCGAGGATGCGCAGGTCGTCCGCGGCCAGCGGCCGGCCGCGGACCGCGAGCGCGAGCCGATCGGTGATCGGAACCTCGGTGTCAGCGTCCGCTGGCCGCTGCGGCGGGTCGGGGCCGACGGTGGCGACCGGCGTCCAGCCACGGCCAGGTCCGGCAGCGCTCGGCCTGCGGGCGTTCGAGCAGCGTGACCGACGTCAGCGGCGAACGACTCCCGCACCCGCTCCAGCAGCGCGGGCAGCGCCGCTTCGCCGCGCAGGACGCTGCCGGCGAGCGTCGCAAGCGTCTGTGACTCGGCGGCGGCACGCGCGGCCTGCGCGGTACGGCGCGCGGCCAGCTCGACGACCCAGCTGACCGTCGCCGCCACGACGACGAACACGACGAGCGCGAGGACGTTGTTGCGCTCGGCGATCGTCAACTGGTGGAGCGGCGGCGTGAAGTAGTAGTTGAGCAGCACGGTCGCGACGACCGCGCGACGAGGCCGGGATACAGCCCGCCGACGAGCGCGACGACCACGACGGCGACCAGGTAGACGAGCAGGTCGCTGTGAGGTTGAGGCTGCCCCGCAGGCTGGCCAGCACCACGGTCAGCAGCGGGGAGCAGCACGAGCGCCGAGCGCCATGCCGACCAGGCGTCGCCGGACGGTCAGGCCGCGCGGCAGCGGCGGAGCCGCCGTGCCCGTCCTGCCTGCTCGTGGGTGACGATGTGGACGTCGATGTCGCCGGACAGCCGGGTCACGCGTCGCGCCGATCCCCGGCGCCGGTGAGGAACGTGCTCCAGCCGGGACCGCCGGGAGGCGCCGAGCACCAGCTGGGTGGCGTTCTCCGCCCGTGCGAACTCGATCAGGGCTTCGGGAATGTTGTCGCCGACGACCTGGTGGTAGGTGCCGCCGAGCGATTCGACCAGACGGCGCTGGGTGGCCAGCATCGCCGGGCTCGCGCCGGTGAGCCCGTCGGACGCGCGCGACGTGCACGGCGAGCAGGTCGGCGCCGCGCGGGCGGCGATCCGGGCGCCGCGCCGGATCAGCGTCTCGCCCTCGGGCCCGCCGGTGAGCGCGACCACGATCGCGCTCGCGGGTCTCCCAGGTCTCCTCGATGTGGTGCTCGTGGCGGTAGTGCTGCAGCGCCTCGTCGACCTTGTCGGCCAGCCACAGCAGCGCGAGCTCGCGCAGCGCGGTGAGGTTGCCGACCCGGAAGTAGTGGCCGAGCGCGGCGTCGACCTTGTCGGGGCCGTAGATGTTTCCGTGCGCCATCCGGCGGCGCAGCGCCTCCGGGGTGATGTCGACGAGTTCGACCTGGTCGGCGGCCCGGACGACCGCGTCCGGGACGGTCTCGCGCTGCGGCACGCCGGTGATCTTCTCGACGACGTCGTTGAGCGACTCCAGGTGCTGGATGTTGACCGTGCTGACAGCACGGTGATGCCGGCGGCGAGCAGCTCCTCGACGTCCTGCCAGCGCTTGTCGTTGCGCGAGCCCGGCACGTTGGTGTGCGCGAGCTCGTCGACCAGCACCACCTCGGGTCGGCGGGCGAGGATCGCGTCGACGTCCATCTCGGTGAACGTCGGCGCCGCGGTAGGTCATCGTGCGGCGCGGGACGACCTCGAGGCCGCCGACCAGCTCCGCGGTGCGCGGCGCGGCCGTGCGTCTCGACGAAGCCGACGACGACGTCGGTGCCGCGCTCGTGCCTGCGGTGGCCCTCGCCGAGCATCGCGAACGTCTTCCCGACGCCCGGGCGCGGCGCCGAGGTAGATGCGCAGCGTTCCCGCGCATGCCATCGTCGTCACGTCCGCTCACGCTCGGTGCAGCCGGTCGAGGGCGAGATTGAGCTGCAGCACGTTGACGCCGGTTCGCCCATGAAGCCGAGCGCCCGGCCGGCGTCGTGTAGCTGCGTGATCGAGCTGACGCACCACGGCCGAGCGCCAGGCCGCGGGCCTTGGCCACCCGCGGTCGCCTGCAGAGTCGGCGTAGGCGACGGAGATGTCCGGGTCGAGGCCGCTGCCGCTGGCGGTCACCGCGTCCGGCGGGCACCGGGTTGCCGGCGCGCCTTGCCGGGTCCGCGGACGACAACGATCTGGCCGATCCGGTAGTCGACGCCGTAGGTCGCGCATGTCGACCGCCACCCCGTCGTAGGTGGCGATGAACGGCTTCGCCGGGCACTCCTGGTTGACGCTGACGACCCGCTTGACCGGGCCGGTCAGGCCGTGCGTCGTGGATGACGGACAGCACCGCGCCGACGCCGTCGGCGGTGCAGTACGGCCGCTGACCGTCGACCCCTCGAGCTGACCGACCGCGAGGCTGCGGGCGCAGACCTGGGTGAGCAGGCTCTGCTTGCCGGTGTCGCCCTTGACCGCGGGGTCGGGCAGGTGTCGACGATCTTTCCGGGCCGAGGTTGCTGCGCGCCGCTCGCGGTCGGGTCGTACCCGGCGCCGGCGGCGGACGGCCGGGACTGGAAGTACTTCGGCGAGCGGGTTTCCCTTGGCGTCGGTGAACGCTCTGGCCGATCAGCGCCGAGCCGACGACCTGTGCCGTCTGGCCTTGACCAGCGAGCCGTCGGCGCTGGCTCTTCAGCCCGGGGAGCTGCGCGATCGCCGGTGACCACCAGCGGGTAGACGACGCCGGGGACGACGGTGAAGCACGACGCAGCGCGCGCAGCGCCGCGAGGTGCTGGCGAAGCCGCATGCGGCAGGCGATGAGCATCGCACGCTCACCGGATTCCGGGGATGAACTGGACGATCAGGTCGATGGCCTTGATGCCGACGAACGGCAGGATCAGCCCGCCGAGGCCGTAGACGTAGAGGTTGCGGCGCAGCATCTGCGACGCGCTGCTCGGCCGGTAGCGCACGCCGCGCAGCGCCAGCGGGATCAGCGCGACGATGATCAGCGCGTTGAAGATGACGGCCGACAGGATCGCCGACTGCGGCGAGTGCAGCCGCATGATGTTGAGCTTGTCCAGGCCCGGGTAGACGGCGGCGAACATCGCCGGGATGATCGCGAAGTACTTCGCGACGTCGTTGGCGATGGAGAAGGTCGTCAGCGCGCCGCGGGTGATGAGCAGCTGCTTGCCGATCTCGACGATCTCGATGAGCTTGGTCGGGTTGGAGTCGAGGTCGACCATGTTGCCGGCCTCTTTCGCCGCCGACGTGCCGGTGTTCATCGCCACGCCGACGTCGGCCTGCGCGAGCGCGGGCGCGTCGTTGGTGCCGTCGCCGGTCATCGCGACGAGCTTGCCGCCGGCCTGCTCGCTGCTTGATCAGCGCCATCTTGTCTTCGGGCGTCGCCTCGGCGAGGAAGTCGTCGACGCCGGCCTCGTCGGCGATCGCCCGCGCGGTCAGCGGGTTGTCGCCGGTGATCATCACCGTGCGGATGCCCATCGCGCGCAGCTCGTCGAAGCGCTCGCGCATGCCCTGCTTGACGACGTCCTTGAGGTGGATGACGCCGAGCGCGCGGGCGCCGTCCGGCACCGTCCTCGGCGACGACGAGCGGGGTGCCGCCGGCAGCGGAGATGCCGTCGACGATCGCGCCGAGCTCGGCCGGGATCGACGCCGCCGCGCTGCGCGGACCCACTCGCGCGACCGCGCTCGCCGCGCCCTTGCGGACCTGGCGGACGCCCGCCGTTCTCGGCGAGGTCGACGCCGCTCATCCGGGTCTGGGCGGTGAACGGCACGAAGGTCGCGTGCGTCAGCTCGCCCGGGTGCCGTTCGCGCAGCCCGTACTGCTCCTTGGCGAGCACGACGATCGAGCGACCCTCCGGCGTCTCGTCGGCCAGGCTCGACAGCTGCGCCGCGTCGGCCAGCTCGGCTCGTCTGACGCCGGCCACCGGCAGGAACTCCGACGCCTGCCGGTTGCCGAGCGTGATCGTGCCGGTCTTGTCCAGCAGCAGCGTGTTGACGTCGCCGGCGGCCTCGACCGCGCGGCCGGACATCGCGAGCACGTTGCGCTGCACGAGCCGGTCCATGCCGGCGATGCCGATCGCCGACAGCAGCGCGCCGATCGTGGTCGGGATCAGGCAGACCAGCAGCGAGACCAGCACGATGCCGGTGACGCCGTTGCCGGTCAGCGCGCTGGTGTCCGGCACGCCGGGCTGCTGCGCCTTCGAGAAGATCGCCAGCGGCTGCAGCGTGGCCACGGCCAGCAGGAAGATGATGGTCAGCGACGCGAGCAGGATGTTCAGCGCGATCTCGTTCGGCGTCTTCTGCCGGGAGGCGCCCTCGACCAGCGCGATCATCCGGTCGATGAAGCTCTCGCCCGGCTTCTGGGTGATCTGCACGACGATGCGGTCGGAGAGCACCTTGGTGCCGCCGGTGACCGACGAGCGGTCGCCGCCCGACTCGCGGATCACCGGCGCCGACTCGCCGGTGATGGCCGACTCGTCGACGCTGGCGATGCCCGTCGACGACGTCGCCGTCGCCGGGGATCAGTCTGGCCGGCCTCGACGACGACGACGTCGCCCTGCTGGAGCTGGCGGCGCGGCGACCTCCTCCTCGATGCGCGGCGTCGACCGGTCGCGCCCGGGTGCCCAGCCGGTCGAGCCGGCGGGCCATCGTGGTGGTCTTCGCCCGGCGCAGCGTCTCGGCCTGCGCCTTGCCGCGGCCCTCGGCCACCGCCTCGGCGAGGTTGGCGAACAGCACGGTCAGCCACAGCCAGACCGTGGTGATGATGGCGAACGCGGTGTGGTCGCGGATCGCCAGCCAGGTCGTGAAGACCGAGCCGATCTCCACGATGAACATGACCGGGTTCTTGTACAGCGTGCACGGGTTGAGCTTGCGGAACGCGTCCGGGGTCGACCGCCACAGCTGCTTCGGGTCGAGCAGGCCGCCCTGCACCCGACGCGCCGCGGCGCGTCGCGATCGTCGGCGTCGAGCGTGGTCGCGGTCATCAGTGCAGACCTTCCGCGAGCGGGCCCGAGCGCGAGCGCGGGCAAGTAGGTGAGCGCGACGACGATGAGCGCGACGCCGTCGACCATGCCGACGAACAGCGGCCGGTGCGTCGGCAGCGTGCCCTCGGAGACCGGCACCTGGCTGCTGCGGGCCAGGGAGCCGGCCAGCCCGAGCGACGAAGATCATCGGAATGAACCGGGCGCCGAGCATGACGATGCCGAGCGCGGTGTTGTACCAGGTGGTGTTCACGCCGATGCCCGGCGAACGCCGAGCCGTTGTTGTTGCCGGC
Source organism: uncultured Actinomycetota bacterium (assembly GCA_963703505.1). Classification (GTDB taxonomy): domain Bacteria; phylum Actinomycetota; class Actinomycetes; order CAVPEL01; family CAVPEL01; genus CAVPEL01. The sequence goes on from CAVPEL010000006.1 coordinate 407,027, forward strand.
GGAGGTGAACGCGTACAGCACCTCGGACAGGCCGTGCGCGCCGGTGTTGAGCATCGCCGGCGCGCTCCCCGGGCAAGCGCCATCGCCAGCGCCGGTCCCGACCAGCACGAACGTCGGCGTGGTCAGGAAGTACAGCGAGGCGAACTTCATCTCCCGGCCGGCGATCTTCTTGCCCAGGTACTCCGGTGTTCGCCCGACCATCAGGCCGGCGACGAACACCGTGATGCACGGCGAGGACGAGCATCCCGTACAGACCGCGAGCCGGTGCCGCCGGGCGCGACCTCGCCGAGCATCATGTCCAGCAGGGTGACCGCGCCACCGAGGCTGGTGTAGGAGTCGTGGAAGCGAGTCGACCGCGCCGGTCGAGGTCAGCGTCGTCGCGGAGGCGAACGTCGCCGAGTCCGGCACGCCGAACCGGGTCTCCGTGCCCTCCGATCGCCGCGCCGACCGCGGTCGGCACCGATGCCGTGGTGGGCGCCCTGCGACAGCGTTGATGGCCGATCACGCTGCAGGATCGACAGGACCACCATCACCGCGACGATCGCGAGGCCCTGCCGCTTGTCGCCGACCATCCGGCCGAACGTGCGCGGCAGCGAGAACCCGATCGACCAGCAGCAGGTAGATCTGGAACCAGTTCGTCCAGGCCGTCGGGTTCTCGAACGGGTGCGCGGAGTTGGCGTTGTAGAAGCCGCCGCCGTTCGTACCGAGCTCCTTGATGGCCTCCTGGCTGGCGACCGGGCCACCGGTGATCGACTGGTGGCGCCGGCGATGCGTGTTGACGACGTGCGGTGGCGTGGAAGTTCTCGATCGCGCCGCCGGCGATGAGCACGATCGCCGCGAACACGACGAGATCGGCAGCAGGATCCGGACGCAGGTGCGGATCAGGTCGACCCAGAAGTTGCCGAGCTGATCGGTGCGGCGACCGGGCGAAGCCACGCACGAGCGCGATCGCGACCGCGATGCCGACCGCGGCCGAGACGAAGTTCTGGACGGCGAGGCCCGCCATCTGCGCGGTGTAGCCGAGCGTGGACTCGCCCGAGTAGACTGCCAGTTGGTGTTGGTGACGAAGCTCGCGGCGGTGTTGAACGCCTGGCCCTGCTCCATTCCCTTGAAGCCGAGGCTGAAGGGCAGGTGGCCTTGCAGCCGCAGCAATGCGTACAGGAACAGCACCGAGACGAGCGGAGAACGCCAGCACGCTGCGCAGGTAGGTCGACCACTTCTGGTCGGCGTCCGGGTTGACGCCGATCACGCGGTAGATCGACGCGCTCGACGCGCAGATGCCGGTCGCTCGTGAAGACCCGGGCCATGTAGTCGCCGAACGGTCGGTAGGACAGCGCCAGGGCGATCACGAGCGAGGCGACGAAGACGATTCCCGCGGTGGTGGTGTTCATGTCCGGGTGCTCATATCGCGATGCGCGCCTAGAACCGCTCGGGGAACAGCAGGGCGAGCACCAGGAAGACCGCGACGCCGACGGCGAGGATCAGGCCGATGAGGTTCTCGGCGCTCACAGCCGCTCGATCCCTCGCACGATCGCGGCGAGCACACCGAAGACCGCGAGCGTGAGCAGGATGAAGATCACGTCGTGCATGGGTGGCCTCCTGGCCGCCGAGGGGGCGGTCCTCCCGATCGCCAGCGGGCGGCTGACACGGACAGTGGATACCCGGGCGTTGAGCCTTGTCAGCCATCCTGACGATCTTCTGACGGCGAGGCTGTGAATCTTGACGTTATGTTGACGCTGTTAGGGCACCTGTCCCCAGACGTGCTGACGCGCCCACGCGTGCATCGCGATCGCGGCGGCGGCCCCGGCGTTGATGGACCGGGTGGAGCCGTACTGCGCGATGGATAGCACGGCGTCGCAGGACGTGCGTGCCGCTTCCGTCAGTCCCGACCCCTCACCGCCGAAGAGCAGGATGCAGGCCCGCGGGAATCGGTAGGTCTCCAGCGGGACCGACCCGGGCAGGTTGTCGATGCCGAGGATCGGCAGGTGGTGCGCATGCGCCCAGTCGGCGAGGCTTTCCAGCGTCGGGTGCTTGTCCACCTGCAGGTACTTGTAGGTGACCATGGCACCGCGCCGGTTCCAGTGACGGGCACCGACGATGTGGACGCGTGCGACATTCATCGCATTCGCCGTGCGAACCACGGACCCGATGTTGAAGTCGTGGGTCCAGTTCTCCACGGCGATCTGGAGCGGGTGCCGCGTCTCGTCCAGGTCGGCGACGATCGCCTCGCGCCGCCAGTAGCGGTAGCGGTCGACGACGTTGCGCCGGTCGCCTTCGGCGAGCAGGTCCGGATCCAGTCGCGGGTCGTCGGGCCACGGACCTTCCCACGGTCCGACGCCCACTGCTTCCGGGATCGTGCCCAGCTCGTGGTTCGACTCCATGCCGAAGAGCATCCCAAGGGGCCACCGGCCCTCGGCGACCTGGTGCCGGAGGCGGCCTGGCCGAAGTCCGCCCGGTGATCGTGCTGGCCCCAGCACGAAAGCGGGGTTACTGTCGGCGGCGGATGCCAGACTGCGCTCCGAGGTCACCGCCAAGCGGTGGTGGCGCAAGCAAGGGGGCTCCCGTGCAGCGTGTCGATGGGCAGATCGTCCTCAGCCCGACGGACCTGACCAAGCACCTGGCCTGCGTGCACGCGACGACGCTCGACATCGGCGTCGCGGACGGCGCGCTTCAGGCACCGCATCTGGAGGACCCCAGCCTTGAGCTCATCTTCGCGCTAGGCATCACGCACGAGGAGGCGTACCTCGCCGCTCTGCGCGACCAGGGCCGCTCTGTCGTCGAGATCGCGACGGCCTTCGATGCCGACGGTCGGCGTCAGGCCGAGCGGATGACGCTCGACGCCATGCGCGTCCGGCGCCGACGTCATCTACCAGGCCACGTTCTTCGACGGTGCGTGGGGCGGGCAGGCCGACTTCCTGCTGCGGGTGGACGTGCCGTCCGACCTCGGTCCGTGGTCCTACGAGATTGCCGACACCAAGCTCGCCCGGCGGCTCAAGGTGCCGGCGCTGCTGCAGATGGCCGTCTACGCCGAACGGCTCGAGCAGCTGCAGGGCGTTGCGCCGAGCAGGCTCTGTGTCGTCACGGGTGATGGAGCGAGCCACCCTTGGCGGCTGGTCGACGTCGCCGCGTACGCCAGGCGGGTCCGGGCACGCCTGGCGCGTTTCGTCGACGAGCGCCCGGTTACGGAACCGATTCCGGTCTCCTACTGCGGCCAGTGCCGTTGGCTCGACCGATGCGCTGCGCAGTGGCAGGGCGAAGACGACCTGTCCCTGGTCGCCTTCATGCGCGGCGACCACCGGGAGGCCCTCCGCGGTCACGGCATCGTCACGCTCGCGGCCCTGGCCACGAGCGCGCCCGACGAGCTGCCACGCACCATCGGCAAGGCGTCACGCGAGCGCCTCGTGCAACAGGCGGCCGCGCAGCTGGCCGAGCGCGAGACCGGTACGCCGTCGTACCTCCTGCTGTCCCCAGTCGAAGGCGCCGGCCTGCTGCGCCTACCGCCGCCGAGTCAGGGTGACCTCTATCTCGACTTCGAGGGAGATCCGTACGCCGAAGGTGGCGACGGCCGGGAGTACCTCGCGGGTCTCGGCGATCGGGCGGGAGGTTTCACCGCGCTGTGGGCCCACGACAGGGCGCAGGAGAGGCAGCTCACCGCGGATCTGGTTGACCGTCTGCTCGAGCGTTGGCGCTCTCACCCGGACATGCACGTCTACCACTACGCGCCTTATGAGACGGCCGCGTTGCGGCGGTTGACGGCCCGCCACGGCGTCCGGGAGGCGGAGCTGGACCAGCTACTGCGTGGCGAGCGGTTCGTCGACCTGTATGCCGTGGTCCGCCAGGGCATGCGCATCAGCAAGCCCTCGTACTCCATCAAGAAGCTCGAGGCTTTCTACTGGCAGGCCGAGCGGAGCAAGGGTGAGGATGTGGCCGACGCGATGGCCAGCGTCATCGCCTACGAGCGCTGGCTGACCGAGCGCGACGGCGACACGCTGGATCAGATCGAGGCCTACAACCGTGACGACGTGAGGTCGACGCACGACCTGCACGACTGGCTCGAGGAACGTCGCGCCGAGCTCGAGCAGCAGCACGGGCCCCAGTCGCGCCCGCACGAGGTGCCGGTCGAGCCGGACCAGCCGACGACCGCGGCGGAGCTCGCCGAGATCGACCTGGCGCAGCGCCTGCACGACGCCGGGCACCCGCTGTTCGCCGGTCTCGTGCTGTGGCACCGGCGGGAGGCACGCCCGGCGTGGTGGGAGTTCTTCCGGCTCGACCAGCTCGACGACGACGAGCTGGTCGACGACGGCACGGCGCTCGGCCCGCTCTCACCGCCCGTGTTTGTGCGTCAGGAGAAGCAGAGTCGGCTGTGGCGCTACACCTTCGACCCGCAGGACACCCGGGTCCAGGTCGGCAAGCAGGTCTTCGACGACCGGGAGCATCAAGCTGCCGGCACCGTCGTCGAGCTTGACGCGGCTGGCGGAAGCATCGTGGTGAAGCTGAAGGCCGATCCCAAGCTATCCCGCGCTTTCGGGCCACCTGGCCCGATTGCCGACGGCGTGCTTCGCGCGTCCGTCGCGGCGTCCGGCGAGGCGCTCCTGGTGGGCGGCCGAACGCTCGCGCACGCCCTGCTCGAGCGTCGGGCCCCGGACGGGACGGAGCTGCGCCCCGGTGAGACAGCGGCCGAGGCCGTGGTCCGGGTCGGTCGGTCATTGGAGGGCACCGTGCTGGCGGTGCAGGGGCCGCCGGGAAGCGGTAAGACCACGGTGGGGGCCAAGCTCATCCGCGCCCTGCTGGACGACGGCAAGACCGTGGGCGTCACGGCGACCTCGCACGCCGTCGTCGGCAACCTGCTGAAAGCAGTGGGACGTCCGGCGCTCCAGAAGTGCGCTGAGGAGGAGCGCTGCGACTCTGATCTCGTGGCGCGAGCCGCTGACAACGATGCTGTCATCGACGCATTGGGCGACGGCACCGCCCGACTGGTCGGCGGCACCGCATGGTTGTGGGCGCGCGAGGACATGGCGGACGCCGTCGACGTGCTCGTCGTCGACGAGGCCGGACAGTTCTCGCTGGCCAACGCGGTCGCGGTTGCCCGCGGCGCGACGGTCGATGGTGCTGCTCGGCGACCCGCAGCAGCTGGCGCAGCCGTCCCAGGCGCAGCACCCCGACGGCGCCGGCGTGTCAGCCCTGGAGCACCTGCTGGACGGACACGAGACCGTGCCACCCGAGCGCGGCGTGTTCCTCGACACCTCGTGGCGGATGCACCCGCGCATCACCGCCTTCGTCTCCGATCTCGCCTACGACGGGCGGCTGACCTCCGGTCCTGGCCAGGAGCGGCAGGAAGTGCTTGCCGGCGGCCAGGTGTCGGGCAGTGGCATCCGCATCGTGGCGGTCGAGCACACAGGGAACGCGGCGAAGTCGCCCGAGGAGGCCCGTCGCCGTGCGCGAGCTGTGGACGTCGTTGCAGGGCGTCGAGCATGTCGACCGCGATGGGTCGATCTCGTCGATCGGACCCGACGACGTGCTGATCGTCGCGCCGTACAACAACCAGGTCGGCGAGATCGCTCGACTGCTGCCCGGCGCCCGGGTCGGCACGGTCGACAAGTTCCAGGGGCAGCAAGCGCCCGTCGTCATCTACTCCATGACGAGTTCCTCCGCCGAGGATGCTCCGCGCGGCGTCGAGTTCCTCTACGACCTGCACCGGCTCAACGTCGCCGTCTCGAGGGCGCAGGCGCTCGTGGTCGTGGTCATGAATCCGGCGTTGCTCGACGCAGCCGTTCACACCCCCGAACAGCTGCGCCGAGTCAACGCCGTCTGCCGGCTGGTCGAGCACGCCGAGCACTGCGCGGGTGCTCAGCTGTCGCCGACAGCCTGACCTCGAGCCTCTTCGGCCTCGGGCCTTCGCTCAGGACTCGTCGAGCGCGTAGCTGCCGTACTCCGGCGGGCCGGCAGGTGAGTAGGTGGTGATGACGACGCCCGTGCTGGTCGTCGTCGTGCGGGTGAGCCGGAGCGCGGCAGGCCGTGCGCCGTCGCGAAACAGCTTCTTCCCAGAACCGAGGTGGACCGGGAAGACCAGCAGGCGGTACTCGTCGATGAGGTCGTGTGCGATGAGCGTCTGCGCCAGCTCGCCGCTGCCGTGCACCTGCAGCTCGTTGCCCGGCAGCTCCTTGAGCTTGGCGATCTCGGCCGCCGCGTCGGCACCGAGCAGGCGGGAACCTTCCCAGTCGACGGTGTGCAGGGTCCTGGACGCCACGTACTTCGGCAGCGTGTTGAGCTTGGTGGCGACGGGGTCGTCGGCGTCGGTGACCTTGGGCCAGTGGCTGCGGAAGATGTCGTACGTCTTGCGGCCGAGGAGGAACGCATCCGCGTTGGCGAACCAGCCGACCATGGCAGTCCCGAAGTCCTCGTCGCCGTACGGGAATGACCAGCCTCCGTGCTCGAAACCGCCGTCCGAGTCCTCGTCTGGGCCACCGGGTGCCTGCATGACGCCGTCGAGGGTGAGGAAGGTGTGAAGGGTCAGTCGCATCTGGGTCTCCTGTGCTCGTGGGATCGACAACTGTGAGACGGCTGGCGGGGGCCAAACTCATCGTCGGCGAGTCGGAGACCCCGCGACGGCCCGCGGCGGCCGGCGGAGCGTGACAGCCGCGACCAGTTCAGCAATGATCCAACAACCGCTCGGCAAGTGGAGCGTCTAATTCTCGATCGTGACCGCAGTACCCCGCGTGAGGAGCAATGATGACGACCGACACTGTGCCAGCCCAGGATGAAGGTCTCGAGGCACTTCGATCGACCATGTCCGACCGGGTGCTCTTTCCCGGCGATCCCGGCTGGGAGCAGGGCAAGATGCCGTGGGCCGTCGCCGTCCCCCAGCAGCCCGTCGCGGTGGTGGTGGCGCGCGACGTCGAGGATGTCGTGCAGACGGTCCGGATCGCCGCTGACGCCGGACTTTCGGTGGCCGCGCAACCGGTCGGCCACGGAGCGACGACCGCGGTGAACGGCGCCGTGGTGCTGCGCACCCGCGCGCTCGACGGGATCGAGGTCGACACCGTCCGGCGGACCGCTCGGGTGGGTGCCGGCGTGAAATGGGGCGAGCTGCTGGCAGCGCTGGCCGGTAGCGGTCTCGTCCCCCTGGTGGGCAGCAACCCGGACCCCAGCGTCGTCGGATTCACCGTGGGTGGCGGGCTGAGCTGGTTCAGCCGCAAGCACGGCCTGGCCGCGAACAGCGTGACCTCGTTCGACGTGGTGGACCCGACCGGCCAGCTCGTCCGGGTCACCCGCGACAGCGACCCCGACCTGTTCTGGGCGCTGCGCGGCGGCGGTGGTGACTTCGGCATCGTCACGGCGATGGAGCTCACGCTGTACCCGGCACCGCACATCTTCGGCGGTCTGCTCATGTGGCCGCTGGAGCAGGCAGCGGACGTGATGTCGGCCTTCCGCGAGGTGACGAGCCAGGCGCCCGACGAGCTCTCGACGTGGCTGCAGATCTTGCGCTTCCCGCCGATCCCTGACATCCCGGAGCCGATGCGCGGCAAGGCTTTCGTGACTGTGTCCCTGACGTTCCTGGGAACCGCGGACGCGGCCGAGCAGGCGCTCAAGCCGCTGCGGGCGCTGCCGGAGCCGGTCATGGGCGGCCTCGACACGGTGCCGGTGGAGGCGATCGGTGCGCTCAACGCCGAACCGGTCGACCCGATGCCTTCGATGGACTTCTGCAGCACCCTCACCGATCTCGACGACCAGGTGATCGACCGGCTGCTCGAGCTGGTGGGTCCGGGCGTCGAGTCGCCGCTGATGATGGTGCAGATCCGCCACCTCGGCGGGGCGTTCGCGCGCTCCCGCGCCGACCACGGCGCGGCCCCGCAGCTCGACGAGCCGTACCTGCTCTTCACGTTCGGGGTGCCGATGTCGCCCGAGCTGGCGGCGGCGATCGGCTTCGCCCAGGGCCAGCTGCGTGAGGCGCTCGCCGGGTACCTCACCGGCGTCGCACCGTTCAACTTCGTCGACGATTCCGATGTCGGCCGCATCTTCCCGGCGGACACGCTCGCCCGGCTGCGGGCCATCAAGGACGAGCGCGACCCGGCGGGCGTGATTCGCAGCAACCGGCCGGTGCGCGGCGCGGAGTAGTGCTGGCCGCAGCACGCTAGCGGGCCCACATCATGTAATCGATGACGTCTGCGCCCGCCACCAGGTTGCGGCGACGAGCTCGGCGACGAGCGTTTCGGTGTGGAGCGCGATATCGGGGTCGTCGTCGCCGCGGTACCGGACGGTGTGTGCAGCGCCCGGCACCTCCGCGCCGACCGACACCACCGTCGAGCGCCGCTTGCCGAGCCACTCCATCGCCTGGGCGTCGTAGCGTGACCCGGGGAAGAATACGGCGCGGTAGTCCAGGGTCTTGGCGACGTACAGGTCGACGTGTGCCCAATCGCCGGTCTCGCAGGCGTCGGATGGGCGCCGCGGTCCCTCTCGCACCATCAGCGCCGACTGTGCGGCGGAGGACCAACGCTCGGCTGGGGCGATGAAGTAGATGCCATGGGGGCCATCGAGCAGCTGCAGGACTGCTGGGAGCCAGGCGCCGCGGCGGTCCAGCAGATCGGCGGTTGCTGAGGCAACCCGGCGACAGAGCCCAGGGAGGTCCTCCTCGACGCCGGTGAGGCGGTTGTGCAGGGCTCGAAGCAGCAGGCCGGTGTGCTGGAAGCTTCGGCAGGCGACACCTCCGTCTTCAGCTCCCGCGTGCATCGGCACCACCAGGTCCGCGCTCTCGGTTATGGCCGACTCGGGCCGGTTGGTGAGGGCAACGAGCGGCGAGCACCCTTGATAGCGCTTGATCGCATGCAGTGTCTCTGCGCTCTGGCCGGAGGCGGAGATCGCCACAACCAGGGCGTCCGGCGCGGGCGGATAGCTGAGCTCCGCCGAGGCATATTCGGCTACGGCATCAACACCGGCCGCACGCAGCCGAAGTGCCGCTACCTCCGCGGCGTAGCGCGAGCTTCCCATGCCCAGGAAAACCACCCGACGTACGTGCTCAGGGACTGCGGCGAACGAGTCGCCGGACTCCAGGCTGCGGGCCAGGCGCTCCAACGACGCTGGCTTGTGCTCTAGGTCGGCGAGAAACAGCTCAGGGTCCACGCTCGCTCCATGACATTCGGGTTAATTGAGAACAGCGCCGTCGGGGAACAGGGCGCGCAGGGCTGCCATTGGCGCGTAGCGCCATCGCGGAAGGAAGTGAGCGGCGTAGATCAGTTCGCGGCACTCCTGTTCGACTTCGAACGGTGCCAGCAGCCGTTCGTCGAACAGACGGGTGCGGTCGGCTCTGGCGAGCTCGCGGCGGTACGCCGTCAGGAAGAGGTGTCGGCTGCGGTCCACCCACGCCTGCACAGCGGCGCTTGCCGCCGAATCGGTGCGCCGGTTGGCTACACGCCCCACGTGATCGAGGCTGCGCACCATCTGCGCTACGTCTCGGGCCGCTGGCTGAGGATCGGTGGCGTGCGAGGGGTGGAGCGTGGGATTGCCATCGAAATCGATCACGGCTAGCCCCCCTCGCCAGCGCAGCACCTGCCCGACATGCAAGTCGCCGTGCACCCGCATCACAGCGGTGTGGGTGAGCCCGGAGAGGGCCCCCAACGTCTCGGCGATTCGCGGTGCAATGAGCGCCAGCTCCTGACCATCGGGACCGTCGGTCAGGGCGATGGCCTCCTCGAGCAGGAGGTCCGCCCGGCGGCGCCAGTCGTTCAGCGCATCTGCCTCCACCCGTCCGATGGGGACGGGAAAGACTGATGAGGGTGAAGACAAGGCGACGTGCAGCCCGCCCACCAGCTCACCGAGCTGCTCGGGAAAATCGGCCTCGCACGCGGGCGGGCACGCGCCCTGTGCGTGGTCCAGGTGGTCAACCAGGACCTGCACGCACCAGTCCCAACCATCGCTTGCCGCGGGCAGGAAAGCATCGATGAAGGCGAGCACGATGTCGGAGCCATCCGAGGCGGTCCATGTCAGCACGCCGAGCGGACTCGGCACGCCGCGGTAACCCACCTCGCCGAGGTGGGCGAGCAGAGCAGGCGCCGGGTGGGGGTCGCGAGTGGGCTGGCGGACCCATTTGACGACTGCCAGGTCGTCCACGACGACCGACTGGTTGGTCTGGTCTGCGGTGATGGCCTGCTCACGGCCACCAGGCACCGTGGGCGGCATCGGCGCCAGGGCTCGAAGGGTGAACCCTGAGGGCAGGTCGCAGCCGGCCGCCAGGGCAGCCACGAGGGCGCACGAGACGCCGTCGCCAGCGACAGCCCGACGCCACCCACGCGGCCCCCGATCAGGGGCACCAGGTGCAGCTGCTCGCCGGGGTCGGCTGCCACTGCGACGGCCCGTGCCGTCGCGTCCGACGAGGGCAACTCACAGACCGCCAGCAGCCTGGTGGACGATGCGCTCACGTGCCGGTAGTCACTCGTGGATACGGGCTCGTCCGGAGGCCAACTGTCGTCAAGCGAAGGGGCAACGACCAAACCGACCGCCTCCTCCGCTGGATCCATCTTCTGAAGCGCTGTTCAACGATCAACCGGTGATTCGGTCAGAGATTGTGATTCTGGGTCTTGTATCTGTTGATGCTAACTGCAAAACTCCCACGATCCCGAGGTAATCGGGTGCTGAGTCTGGCGGGCCGCCGTCAGGGACGGTTAGGGGAGCGCACGTGCTAGGTAGCAAGTTTGGCAGCCATCCCCAGCTCGCGCTCGGCGCGATCATTGTCGCGTTGGTCGCCTCGGCGTGCGGCGGGGGAGGTTCCGCGAAGGGTGGCAGCGCGAGCTTGGACCCCGCCGCGGACCTCACCAAGCAGAAGCTCGTGGTCTCCAACTGGGACCAGTACATGCCGGAGGATCTTCCGGAGAAGTTCAAGGCGGAGGTCGGGACGGCGGTCACGGTCAGCAAGCACGCGACCAACGAGGAGATCGTGGCCAAGCTCACCGCGGGCGGCGACTCCGGCGTCGACGTCGCCTTCGTGTCCGGGCAGTTCGCCCAAGCGCTTGCCGAGCAGGGCCTGCTTGAGCCGATCCACCACGAGCTGATCCCCAATCTGAAGAACCTCTACCCCGAGGCGACGGAGCTCGCCTACGACAAGGGCAACAAGATCTCCGTGCCCTACACCTGGGGCACAACGGGCCTCTGCTACCGCGAGGACCTCACCGGGTACGCCCCAGACAGCTGGGATGACCTGCTCAACCCACGCGCGAACGTCAAGGGCAAGACGACGATGCTGGCCACCGAGCGCTGGCTCATGCTGCCCGCCCAGAAGATGCTCGGGTTCTCCGCCAATACCCAGAAGAAGGCGGAGATGGAACAGGTCAAGAGCCAGCTCCAGGCGACGAAGAAGACCCTGCTCGCCTACGACGACACCACGTTCTACACCCGGCTGGTCAGCGGCGAGGCATCGCTCGTCGAGGCGTGGGACGGCTGGTGCAACTACGGGATCGCCGACGACCCGAGGATCAAGTTCGTCATTCCCAAGGAGGGCAGCGACCTCTGGGCGGACACGATGGTGATTCTGAAGACGTCGAAGAACAAGGAGGCCGCCCACGCCTTCATCAACTACATCCTGGAGCCCGAGATCCACGCCTGGGCTGTCGGAGAACATCTTGCTACAAGGTCCCGAACAAGGCCGCGATGGAGCGGGTCGACCCCTCGCTGCTGGCACGACCTACCCCAACCTGGCGATGACGCCTGCCGACCTGCTCAAGGGTGAGACGCCTCGTCGACCTGGGCGAGACCGGTCGCCCGTCTACACCAGATCGCTCACTCGAGATCGCCGCATCGAGCTGATGACACTCCGCACCGTCCGCGGCGACCAGCCCGCGGCGCCGTGCGGCGTCGCGGGCTGTTCGCCGCGCCGTCTTTCTCGGCCCCGGCCTGATCTATCCTGAGCCGTGTTCTCCTGGTCCCGCTCGGGCTGCATCCTCAGCTACACGTTCTTCCAACGTGGTCGGTTCGGCGGGATCGTCTACGAGGCCGACCGGCGAGAACTACCAGCGGGCGATCGAACCGCTCTACCTCGACGTGCTCGGTCAACTCGTTGAAGCATCGCCGGTATCGCGACGCTGCTGGCGCTGCTCATCGGCTACCCGACGGCGCTACGTCATCGCGCAGCTGCCGCCGCCAGTGGCGGACGGTCGCGCTGATCTTGATCGTGCTGCCGTTCTGGACCAACTTCCTGATCCGCACCTATGCGTGGATCGTCCTGCTCAACAGCGAGGGCCCGCTGAACAAGGCGCTGACCGCGCTCGGCATCATCGACGCGCCGCTCAAGCTGCTCTACACGCCAGCCGGCGGTCGTCGCCGGCCTGCTCTACGCGTACCTGCCGCTGATGGTGCTACCGCTGTACTCCGCGATCGAACGCTTGGACCCGGAGCTGCGCGAGGCGTCGGCCAACCTCGGCGCCGGCCGGGCTCGCACCTTCTGCACGCGTGACGCTGCCGCTGACCCTGCCGGGGGTGCTGACCGGCTGCGATCTTCGTCTTCGTTCCCAGCATGGGCAACTTCGTCATCCCTGAGCTGCTCGGCGGCGGCAAGACGGTGATGGTCGGCAACCTCGATCCGCGACCAGTTCCTCGAAGGCGCGGGACTGGCCGTTCGGCGTCGGTGCTCGCGCTCGCGCAGTGATCGCCGCTGCATGGTCACGCCTGCTGACTCGATCCAGGCGCTGGCCGCCCGGCCACTCGGGGACCGGCCCGGCGGCGAGCCACGTGCGTCAGCGTAGCCGGCTGGCTGCCTGGTGCCGTTCTGGCTCGACGTACGTCTTCCTCTACACGCCGATCGCCGTGCTCGTGGTCATGTCCTTCAACGCGTCGCAGGCGCCGTTCCATCTGGACGGGCTTCTCGCACCGAGTGGTACGGCGAGCCTGGTCCGCGATCACGACAGATGCATGACGGGGCTGCGCAACACGCTGATCGTCGCGGCCGGCCGGAGCGACCGCGATCGCGACGGTGCTCGGCACCCTGCTCGCCGTCGGCTCGCACCGCTACATCGCGGTCGAGGCTGCTCGGACGCCTTCGCGATGGCGCCGGCGTCCTTCCCGACATCGTGCTGGCCATCGGCTCTGCTCGCCGTTCTCGCTGCTCGGCTGTCACGCTCGGGACTGCACTCGGTGATGCTGCCCACGCGCGTGTTCGCACGGCCTTCGTCACGGCGATCGTCCGGGCCCGCCTGGCGACACGTCGATCCGAGTCCTCGGAGGAGGCGTCGCGCGACCTCGGCGGCGACGCGGACCGCGACCTTCTTCCGGATCGTGTCTGCCGCCGCTCGCCCCGGGCATCATCGCCGGCGCGCTGCTGGCGTTCACCCTGTCGATCGACGAGTTCGTGATCGCCTTCTTCACCACGGCCCCGCCGACGCCGACACTGCCCATCGTCATCTATTCGATGGTCCGCTTCGGCGTCACCCCCGAGGTCAACGCTCTCGCCGCGGTGCTGCTGCTGGTGAGCTTCGTGACCGTCATCGCCGCCCAGCGACTGACCCGCTGACTCGGAGCTCCGATGACCGACTGAACCCATCGATCGCGATCGAGCAGTGTCAGCCGGTCTTCGGCGACTCGCGCGCACTCGACGACGTTTCGCTGGACATCGCCGACAACGAGTTCTTCGCGCTGCTCGGGCCGTCCGGCTGCGGCAAGACCACGCTGTTGCGCATCCTCGCCGGCTTCGAGACACCCGGACGGGGCGATCGATCCGTCGACGGCGGCGGACCTCCTCGCCGTCCCGCCGCATCGTCGACCGGTCAACTTGATGTTCCAGTCCTACGCGCTCTTCCCGCACATGAGCGTGGAGAAGAACATCGCCTACGGCCTGGAGCGGAGGGCTGCCGCGTGCCGAGGTCGCGCAGCGGGTCGCAGACGTGCTGGAGACCGTGGGCACTCGCGGACCTGGCCAAGCGCCGGCCGGCGCAGCTCTCCGGCGGCCAGCGACAGCGCGTCGCGCTGGCCCGCGCCATCGTCAAGCGCCCGCGGCTGCTGCTGCTCGACGAGCCGCTGTCGGCGCTGGACCGCAAGGTGCGCGCCGAGATGCAGCTGGAGCTCAAGCGGCTGCAGCACGAGGTGGGCATCACCTTCGTCGTCGTCACCCACGACCAGGAGGAGGCGATGTCGATGGCCGACCGCATCGCGGTGCTGCAGCGACGGCCGGGTCGAGCAGCTCGAGACGCCGGTCGAGCTGTACGAGCGGCCCGCGACCCTGTTCGTGGCGGACTTCATCGGCACCAGCAACCTGTTCGAGGGGGGTGGCCACGGACGGCGTCGACGTCGACGGGCTTGGGATCCTGCCGGCAGCATCCGGCGCCCTGGCAGCCGGCGGCGAGCCCACCGCGATCCGCCCGGAGCAGACGAGGTCACCGGCGGCGCCGGTTACATCAGCGGAACCGTGGCCGACAGCTACTTCTCGGTGGCATCTCCACGCTGGCCGTACGGATCCCCCGTCGCGATGCTCCGGTGCTCATCACGCAGCAGGGCGCGTCCACGGTCGCGAGCGGTACCGACGTTTGCCTTACCTGGGACCCGCAGCGCGCGGTCGTGCTGGCGGAGTGAGGCGCACATGACCCGGGTCGACGGCGCACGCGTCACCAAGGCGGTGATCCCTGCAGCTGGATTGGGCACCCGTTTCCTGCCCGCCACCAAGGCGACGCCGACGGAGATGCTGCCGGTGGTCGACAAGCCGGCGATCCAGTACGTCGTGGAAGAGGCGGCCGCGGCCGGCCTGGACGACGTGCTCATGGTGACCGGACGAAACAAGCGACCGCTCGAGGACCATTTCGACCGCAACTACGAGTTGGAACACCTGCTCACCGCGAAGGGCGACGCCGAGAGGCTCGCCCGGGTTCATGAGTCCAGCGAGCTAGCGAAGATTCACTATGTGCGGCAGGGCAATCCGCGAGGTCTGGGCCACGCGGTGCTCTGCGCCGCCGAGCACGTGGGGTCCGAGCCGTTTGCCGTGCTGCTCGGCGACGACCTCATCGACCCGCGGGACGCTGTTCTTCCGCGTCTGATCGAGATCCAGCAGCAGCGTTCCGGCAGTGTCATCGCATTGATGGAGGTGCCGCCGGAGCGCATTCACCTCTACGGCTGCGCGGCCGTCGAGCCGACACCGGAGGCCGACGTGGTCGGGTGGTCGACCAGGTCGAGAAGCCGGCGATGCGGGACGCGCTCAGCGACTATGCGGTCATCGGCCGCTACGTGCTGACCCCGGAGATCTTCGACGTGCTGCGGGACACGCCGCCGGGTCAAGGCGGGGAGATCCAGCTCACGGATGCGCTGCGGGTGCTCGCTCGCGCGGGGCCCGCCTGTGGTGGGCCGGTGCACGGGCTGGTCTTCCGCGGGCGTCGATACGACACTGGCGACCGCGGCGACTATCTCAAGGCAGTGGTCCAGCTGGCCTGCGACCGGGAGGACCTCGGACCGGATTTTCGAGCCTGGTTGACGCAGTTCGTCGGTGGTTTCGCCAGGCTGGGGAACTCATAGCTAATGATTGGAGGTCGAGCCTCCAGCGGACGCATCGAGCGCTGACCCGGTCGCCAGGCGCGCGTAGGCGCGGATCAGCTCGCAGGCGCCGTCGTAGTCGATGGACGGATGCCGCGCGACGATGCGGTAGCCGTATGCGTCTTCGAGCGCGACGAGGTTGCGCGCGATGGTGAGCGAGCTGCGGCAGGGTGAAGCATCCCGCGGCGGCGCCCTGCTCGAGGACCACCTGGTACATCGACCTGGCGGTCGAACAGCGTCGTGAGCAGCGAGGCCATGACCCGGTGGCGGCCGGCCGAACCGCCGAGTTCGCACAGCAGGCGAACTTCGATGTCCTCGGGGTCGGTCGGCAGGCCCGAGTCGATCGCGCGATGAGCCGGGCGACCGGGTCGTCGAGGGCTTCGATCGGCTCCGAACCGCAGTTCGTAGAAGCGCTCCATCCCGGCGTGGCTTCGAGAAGGAGGTCATCGATGTCGGGGTAGTAGTACAGCACGGCTCCGGAGGTGAGGCCGGCCTCGTCGGCCACGCGATTCAGCCGCGCACCTCGGCCCGTGCCCGGTATCGCGCGCTGCGCCGCCGCGACGAGCTGGCCGCGGCGCTCCGCCTGACGCTTTGGTCGAGCCACTAGCCCACCTCGGGAGCTCGTTCCGATGGCCAGTCGATTCTCTGCACATCGGGTCAATGACCTCGGCGTTACTCACAGACTGAAATCGCACCTCAAACTCTATTCTGCTGCTGAGATGACCGGCCCGAAACCACAATGACGAGGAGCCGTGATGACTGAGCCCCGGACCTTCCTCTTCATGCCGGAGAGCGCCTACGGTCCGACCAACAACTGCATCGGCATCGGCAACGAACTGATCAAGCGCGGGCACCGCGTGGTGTTCGCCGCGGAGCGGTCGTGGGACGGCAAGCTCGCCGCGCTCGGATTCGAAGAGGACCTCGTCGACCTCGCGGCACCGGATGTCGATGCGGAGGCTGTCGAACAGGATGCCGGACAGTTCTGGAAGGACTACATCCGCGCGACGGCGCCCGAGTTCCGAAAGACCACCACCGAGCAGCTCGAGACTGTGACCAAGCCCATCTGGGAGGCTCTCGTCGACGGGGCGAAGTACTGCGAGCCCCAGCTGAAGGACATCATCGCGCGCGTGCAGCCCGACGTGATCATCGAGGACAACGTGCTCACCTTCCCCGCGCTCGAGACCGCGGGCGTGCCGTTCGTTCGGATCGTGTCGTGCAACCCGCTCGAGGTCGTCGGCGAGAACATCGCGCCGGCCTTCTCCGGCCTTGCGGCGGACGACCGTGACGGGTGGGCGGCGTTCCGTGCCGAATACGATCGCACCCACCGGGAGCTGTGGGCTGAGTACGACGCGTGGGTGCAGTCGGCGGGTGGGGCGCCTCTCCTCCGATCTCGAGTTCATTCACGCGGGTGACCTGAACCTGTACGTGTATCCGGAGGTGCTCGACTACACCGCCGAGCGCCCGCTCGATGAGTCCTGGCTGCGCCTGGAGTCGTCCGTCCGCGAGACCGAGCAGCCATCTGCGGGCATTCCGGAGACGTTCACGAACGGCGAGCGTCCGCTCGTCTACTTCAGCCTCGGTTCGCTCGGCTCGGCGGATGTCGAGCTGATGCGCCGCGTGATCGCGGCCCTCGCCGACGCGCCGGTCAACGTCATCGTCTCGAAGGGTCCGCTGCACGCCGAGATCGAGCTGGCCGAGAACATGTGGGGAGCGGAGTTCCTCCCGCAGACCACGATCCTGCCGCTCGTCGACCTCGTCGTCACCCACGGCGGGAACAACACGACCACCGAGGCCCTGCACTTCGGCAAGCCGATGATCGTGCTGCCGCTCTTCTGGGACCAGTACGACAACGCGCAGCGCGTACACGAGAAGGGATACGGCATCCGCCTCGACCCGTACCGCTTCGAGCCCGAAGAACTCGTGGCTGCGGTGGAAGATCTGACGGGCCCCGATTCGCTGGTGCGGGAGCGCGCCGATCTGGCCGGCGCGGCCATTCGCGGCGCCGGAGGGGTCGCCCGTGCCGCCGACGCCATCGAAAAGCTCGGAGTCGCCGCGTGACCTTCGCGCTTCACGCGGGTGCGGAAGCGACCCGGGCGCTCGAGGGCGCCGTTCGCGCGCCGTACTGGCTCGACCGAGCGAGCGCGCCCGCTTCTCATGCGTCACTCGACGGTCCGATCGACGCCGATCTCGTCATCATCGGTGCCGGGTTCACCGGACTGTGGGCAGCCTGGCGCGCGCTCGAGCGCAACCCCGGCCAGTCGGTCGTCGTCCTCGATGCGGAGTCGGTCGCGTTCGGCGCATCCGGGCGCAACGGCGGCTTCGTCGCGGCATCCCTCACGCATGGCCTCACGCACGGCACGCACGTCTGGCCCACGCAGGTCAGTGCGCTCCAGCGCGAAGGCGAACGCAACCTCGAGGAGCTCATCAACACCATCCGCGACAGCGGGATCGACTGCGACCTGCGGCTGTCGGGCAAGACCACGATCGCCACCGAGGAGTGGCAGGTTGAGGGGCTTCGCTCGGCCCAGCGTCTCGGTGCCGAGCACGGGGAGTCACACGACTTCCTCGATCAGGACGCGATGCGCGCGGACGTCCACTCGCCGACCTACCTGGCAGGCCTCCGCGATCGTGCGGGCACGGTGCTGGTCGACCCGGCGCTGCTCGCGTGGGGGATGGCAGAGCGGCTCGAAGCCCAGGGCGTGCGCTTCTTCGATCACTCCGCCGCGCGCGACATCCGGACCCAGGGTGCAGGCGTGCGGGTCGTCACCGACGCCGGGCACGTCGACGCGCGTCAGGCGATCGTGGCCACGGCGGCCTATCGCGCCCGCTGCGCCGACTCGGGTCGTACATCATGCCGCTCTACGATCACGTGCTGATGACCGAGCCCCTCACCGACGGGCAATGGGCATCGATCGGCTGGAGCGAACGCCAGGGCCTCACGGATTCCGGCAACCAGTTCCACTACTACCGCCCGACCGCCGACGGCCGCATCCTCTTCGGCGGATGGGATGCCGTGTATTACTTCGGCGGCAGCAAGGTAGATCCTTCATTGGAGCAGCGCGACAGCTCGCACCGGCTGCTTGCTCAGCACTTCTTCGAGACCTTCCCGCAACTGGCAGGCGACGTGCGCTTCTCCCACCGCTGGGCCGGGCCGATCGACTCGACCACCCGCTTCACCGCTGCCTACGGCACGGCCCGCAAGGGCCGGGTGGCGTACGCGATCGGTCACACCGGGCTCGGCGTCGGAGCGTCGCGCTTCTCCGCCGACGTCGCGCTCGATCTCCTCGCCGGGGAAGCGACATCACGGTCGCGATACGACATCGTGCGGCGTCGGCCCTTCCCCGTGCCACCCGAACCGTTCCGCAATCCGATCGTGCAGTTCACCCGCCGGTCGATCCTCAGCGCCGACGCGCACCAAGGCAAGCGAAACCTGTGGCTTCGCACCCTCGATCACTTCGGCCTCGGCTTCAATTCCTAACCACCGCTAAGGACAGCATCATGAGCATCACCGGCACCTACATCGGCGAGTATCGCCCCGGCTCGGGCGACGAGACCGTCATCGTCAACCCGGCGACCGAGCAGGACGTCGCCGATCTTCCGCGAGTCGGGCGCCGGTCGACGTGGCCGCAGCGGTCGGCGCGCGCCGCCCAGCCGGCGTGGGCGCGAAGACCCCGGCGAACGATCCCTCGCGCTGCTGCGGCTCGCCGACGCGATCGAGGCCGACGCGACCGAGCTCGCCCGCCTCGAGGTGGAGGATTCCGGCAAGCCTGGACGACGGCGATACGACGGCGAGCTGCCGTTCGCGGTCGACAACCTGCGCTTCTTCGCGAGCGCGGCACGGTCGCTCGACGGCACCGGCGCCGGCACGTTCTCGAACGGCTACACCTCGATCATGACCCGGCGTCCGGTCGGGGTCGTCGCCGGCATCACGCCGTGGAACTTCCCGCTGATCATGGCGATCTGGAAGGCCGGTCCCGCGCTCGCCGCGGGCAACGCGTCATCCTCAAGCCCGCGCCCGCGACTCCGCGCACGACGCTGCGGCTCGCCCAGCTCGCCGTCGAGTCCGGCCTGCCCGACGGGCTGCTCAACGTGGTCACCGGCGGAGCAGACGTCGGTGAGGCGCTCGTCGCCCATCACGGCATCGACATGGTGAGCGTCACGGGATCGACCCGCGACCGGCCAGGCCGTCATGCGCGGCGCGGTCGAAGCGCGTCAAGCGCGTGCACCTCGAACTGGGCGGCAAGGCTCCGGCCATCGTCTTCGCGGACGCCGACATCCGATCCATGGCGCACGCCGTTGCTCTCGGCGCGACCTACAACACCGGGCAGGACTGCACCGCCGCGACCCGCGTGTACCTCGAGCGTTCGGTCTACGACGATGCGTTGCGGCGCTGCGCGCGAGAGCTCAGCCAGATCGACGTCGGCGACCCGATGGACCGCAGACACCCACATCGGGCCGCTCATCTCGAAGGTGCACCGCGACCGCGTCGACGGCTTCGTCGGCGCGCCGTGGCAGACGGTGCCGAGGTGCTTGCCGGCGGCGGGCCGTCGACCGCGTCGGGTCGTATTACCCGCCGACGCTGCTCGTCGGAGCGCCCGCAGTCGTCGGAGATCGTGCAGGGCGAGGTCTTCGGGCCTGTGCTCGTCGCCCTCCCGTTCGACGGCGAGGCCGAAGGCATCGCGCTCGCCAACGACAGCACGTACGGTCTGGCCTCGTCGGTATGGACGCGCGACGTCGGTCGCGCCCTGCGCGTGAGCCAGTCACTCGACGTCGGCGTCACGTGGGTCAACGACCACTTGCCCATCGCGTCCGAAGCACCGCACGGCGGAGTCAAGGGCACGGCTTCGGCAAGGACATGTCGATCGAGCCCCTGCTGGACTACTCCGTCACGCGCCACCTCATGATCCGGCACGCCCGGCCGATGGAGCATGGGGGGTTCAGACCCGCCTGATCCACTGGTGGTCTGGTCCGGTCTCGGGCAGGGCCACGCCGCTCGCGGCGAGTCAATCGACCGAACGCACCGCCCGCTCTTGACTCTGTGCTGCTCGCGGTCTGATGCTGCGCTCATCGACCCTTTTGCGGGCCGGCGCAGTTGGAAGAAGCGACCGTGACGACGAGCATTGCTGCGGCGGGTGTCGGGGCCTGTGCCGGCGGCGAGACTGTGATCGAGGTCCGCGACCTGCGCATGAGCTACGGCGCCTTCGAAGCTGTCCGTGGCATCGATCTGCACGTCCATCGGGGCGAGGTCTTCGCGTTCCTCGGCCCGAACGGCGCCGGGAAGACAACTACGGTCGAGATCCTCGAGGGCTACCGGCGGCGAACCGGCGGCGATGTCATCGTCCTCGGCGAGGATCCCCGGCATGCAGGGCCGTCATGGCGGGCACGGATTGGGGTAGTGCTCCAGGAGTCCGAGCCCGAGCGGGATCTGACCGTGTCCGAGTGCCTGCGGCTTTACGCCGGCTACTTCCCTTCTTCTCGCAACGTCGAGGAGACGCTGACCATGGTGGGGCTCGCTGACCGATCGGACACCGTCGCGACCCGGCTCTCGGGGGGCCAACGACGCCGGCTAGATGTGGCGCTGGCCCTGATCGGGGATCCCGAGCTGCTGTTCCTCGACGAGCCCACAACCGGCTTCGACCCATCTGCCCGGCGAGCTGCCTGGGCGATGGTCTCCGAGCTTCGCGCCACTGGAGTGACCGTGTTCCTGACCACGCACTACATGGACGAGGCGGAGTATCTCGCCGACCGGGTAGCAGTGATCGCTGAGGGGCGGATCGTGGCCGAGGGGACGCCGGGCACTCTCGCCGGGCGTGAGCACGCCGCGGTCGAGATCCGTTTCAGCATGCCGCCGGGCACGGCGCTCGAGGACCTGCCCCAGTCGGTGCAGAGCACGCTGGCGGAGCGAGACGGCAGCCGTGTGCTGCTTCACGCAGGCTCGCCGGTGGCGGTGCTTGGAGCCGCTGTGCGCCTGGGCCGAGGCTCGGGGCGTTGATCTCGCGGACTTTAGAGGTCCGCCGACCCAGCCTCGAAGATGTCTACCTTGCACTGACGGCACCAGGCACCGAGGGAAACCGGTGACTCAAAGCTTCGTCTCCTCGCGAGGCGCCGACCGCGGTGGGTTGAGTGCGTTGGTACGACTCGCCCTGCATCAGTCCCGCTACGACCTCCGCGCGCTTCTTCGCAACCGGCAGTCGCGCTTTTTCACCCTGGCATTGCCAGTGCTGTTCCTTGTCATCTTCGCTTCGGTGTTCGGCGGCAATAACACGGTCAAGGTCCCAGGGGGACGGATCAACACGTCGGTGTCCTACGTGCCCGGCATCATCACGCTCGGGATCATCGCCGCTGCCTTCGTCAATCTCGTGATCTCCGTGACTGCCCAACGGGAAAGTGGCGTACTCAAACGGCGCCGGGCGACACCGGTGCCGGCAGCCGCGATCATCGCAGGGCGTGCGCTCACCGCGGTCGTCGCGGCATGTGCCATCACCGCCGTCCTGCTGGCGATCGGCTGGGCTGCCTATGGGGCACACGTCCCTGCGCGCACGGCCCCTGCGCTTCTGGTCACAGTGATCCTCGGGGCACTCTCCTTCTGCTGCCTCGGCTACGCACTCGTGTCATTGATCCACAACGAGGACGCCGCACAACCCATCACTCAGGCGGTCATGCTGCCGCTCTACTTCATCTCCGGTGTCTTCGTATCGATCGCGGTACTGCCGCATTGGCTTGTGAATGTGGCAGGCGTATTTCCCGTCCGGCACCTCGCTGCCGCGCTGCTGACGGCCTACAACCCGCACACGACCGGATCCGGCTTCGCCGGCGCCGATCTACTCATCCTCGCGCTGTGGGGCCTCGGCGGTCTGGTGGTGGCCCTTCGCGGGTTCAGCTGGCTTCCGCAAGGGCGGTGAACAGCGAAGTGATCTGAGTCAACTCAGGGGTGAACCATCATGAAGGCCGAAGTACAGACGCGCACGGGACTATGTCCAACTCACGGACGGGTGGACGCAACCAGGGAGATTCCTCGCCTCCAGTTTCCCTACATCGTCTACGCGGTACGTCGCTTCAATGCCAGGCGAGAGCCGTTCCGCTGCCCAACTTGCGGATCTCTGGTGTCGACCTAGCGCGGTGCGCTGCGGCTTCCTGCGGTCGCGACGCCTTCCGGCTACGGACCGGTGGCCGAGATGCCGATCAAGAAGTCATGGGCGAGGCGACGGTGACGCGGTGGCGCAAGTACGGCAAGGACCGGCTCTACGTGACGGCGGCCGAGGGCAGCCGGATCGGCTGGTACGACCTGGCTGGCGGGCAGAGCCACCTCGAGCAGCCCGCGATGGCCGAGACCTTTCATGCTGCGGTCACCGGATGGCTGGGGGCTAGCCTCCAGGCGCCCACGGCCCCGCGTGCGTCAGGGCACACCGCGACCCCCGAGCGATCGCCCACGGGAGCGCCGCCATTGCGGGACGACGCCACTCAGGCGGTTCGGCACACCACGCACGCCGAGCCGTCCTGGGAGGATCTCGCCGCGCACCGCCCCGGTGCGATGGCCCGTGAGCAGGCCATCGCGCTGAAGGAAGCCGCTCCGGAACGGTAGCGACATCGATCACCTGGTCGTCGGCCCGGGCGGGGTCTACACACTGAACGCCAAGCACCATCCCGGCGCGAAGCTGTGGATCGGCGAGAACACCTTCATGGTGAACGGACACCGGCAGCCCTACCTGCGCAACAGCCGGCATGAAGCTGCGCGGGCCTCGAAGCTGCTCACCGCGGCATGCGGCTTCCCGGTGCTTGCCGAGGGCATCGTGGTGCCAGTTGGTGCAGACGGGCTGGTCATCAAGGCGCCTCCCAGGGACGCCTACGTGGTGAATCGGATGGCGTTGGCGAAGTGGTTGCGCAGTCGCCCTGAGCTGCTCGACCGCGATGCGGTGGAGGCGATCTACCAGGCGGCTCGTCGGTCGACGACCTGGCGACCGGCACGGTAGCGAAACCTGCCTAGCTGCCCGCCGCAGCGGCCCTGCGGACCGGTGCGCCCGTGCGGATCGCGCGAGGGATCTCCGCGACCTGGTCGACCAAGGCCAGCAACCGGTCCAGCTCGACAGCCGTGGCGGGTGAGTCCAGCTCGACCGAGTAACTGATCCCGGTCGACGTCCAGGTCTCGGTGTCGAAGTCTCCCCAGGCCGAGACACGTGCACCGTCGAGCCGGATCGCCGAGGCAGCGGCCTCTCGGTGCAGATCGTTGAGAACGCATCCGGCGACCGCGAGGTGCAGCAGGTGCGCGCCGGTGAAGTCCGACTCGACTGTGACGCCCTCCGGGGGTCCACCGATGCGGGAACCGCACGGCTCGGTCGTCGGTCGAGATGAGGGAACCTGCACCCACCACGACGTCGAACTGACCCATCGCCGGGCCCCCTTCGCAATGCGGAGTCGATGGACGGCTAGGCCGACGCTAGCCCGTTTTCGAGCGCAGCGGTCACAGCATCGACGTAGCGGGCCAGCGAGCGACCGGATGGGTCGCGCTGGTCGCCGCCCCGATGACCATCATCTTGCGTTCCGGCATCCGGCACCCCCTCCGGACGGATCTACCCGAGGACTGACCGTCCCCACCCTTGGGAAGCGCGGCGGGGGCGGCGGTGTTACCCCCTGTAAGCCTGTAATCAGGAGGGTCGACCATGACACAGACCCCCTTCGGGGCAACCAGTCATCCCCAGCGCGAGGCCGCGGCGCTCGATGCGTACTCGCGCATCGTCACGGCGGTCGCCGCCGAGCTGACGCCGCGGGTGGCCGCGCTGCACGTCGCGCACCGCTACTCCGACGGCCGATTCCGGCCGGGCACCGGCTCGGCGGTCGTCTTCACCGACGACGGGTTCCTGCTCACCAACGCGCACGTCGTCGGGCACGCCGACGCGGGCACGGCTGAGTTCGGCGACGGCACCAGCATCCCGTTCCACGTCATCGGCGCCGACCCGCTGTCGGACCTCGCGGTCGTCCGAGCGGACGGCGGCACCCCGCCGCCGGCGCTGCTGGGCGATGCGGGCGACCTGCGGGTCGGGCAGCTCGTGGTCGCGGTCGGGAACCCGCTCGGGCTGACCGGGAGCGTGACCGCCGGCGTGGTCAGCGCGCTCGGCCGGTCGCTGCCCACCCGGGCCGGTGACGGCCGTGCGGGTCATCGACGACGTCATCCAGACCGACGCCGCGCTGAACCCGGGCAACTCCGGCGGCGCGCTGGCGATCGCCACCGGCGAGGTCGTCGGCATCAACACCGCGGTGGCCGGGATCGGGCTCGGCCTGGCCGTCCCGCTCAACGCCACCAGCCAGCAGATCATCGCGACCCTGCTCGCCCATGGCCGGGTGCGACGTGCCTACCTCGGAGTCGTTGCGAAGCCGGCGCCGCTCGCACCGGCACTGCGGGCACGCACCGGTCAGGCTGAGGGGTTGCGAATCGTCGAGGTGGTGGCCGGCAGTCCCGCCGCCCGTGCCGGGCTGCGCGCAGGAGACCTGCTGCTCGCTGCCGCCAGGGGGCCGATCGGGACGGCGCAGGCGCTGCAGCGGCTCATGCTCGCCGATGCGATCGGTCGGCCCCTGCCGCTGACCGTGCTGCGGGGTGACGCACTGGTCGACGTGGTCGCTACGCCTAGCTGCAGCTTCCGATGGAGGACTGACCTGCGTCCTTCGGCCGTTCCGTCTGGCGTGGGGAGTCAGTCTCGGCGGCTGGCTGAGAACCACGGTCGACCGGTCGGGGCCGGGATACGGCATGGCCGTCGGCCAGGTATCTGCCGGATCTGGGTGCCGTAACGCGCCAGTCCAGCAGCGCATCCGTGGCTGCTCCTGACACACTGATGCGATGACGACCCCTGTCCAGACGGGCGAGGGTGACAGCGCAACCGCCACCTCCTCGAACGGCACTGCACGCCTCGAGCTGCCCGACAGCGCCGCGGCCGTCCGGATCGGGCGGCGCTTTCTTGTGACACGGGCACACGCCGTCGGGGCAAGCGATCTCACCGACGACGCGGCACTGGTCGCCTCGGAGCTGGTGGCGAACGCCATGCAACACGGCAAGCCACCGATCACTTTGACGGTGCACGCCACCGCCGATGAGATCACTGTCGAGGTGCACGACACCGGCCGGGAGGCGCTGATCCGGCCGGTGCCAAGCTCCGGCAACATGACGGGCCGCGGCCTGCTCTTGGTCGAGCAGCTCGGCGCGCAGTGGGGGGTGCGTCGCGACGGCAGCGGCAAGACGGTGTGGTGCACTCTGACGGCTGCGCACCAGACGGCTCGGCGACCTTCCGGCGCGGAGCCACTGGACGTGTGGGATGACGGGCACGACGTCGCCACCGATGAGCGGCGCTTTGCCGTGACGCTCGGCGACGTTCCCACCGGTCTGCTGGTCACCGCCAAGGCCCACATGGACAACTTGGTGCGCGAATTCACGCTGGCCTCGAGTGGCAATGTCGAGGATGGCGTTGCGGTGCCCGACGACCTCGCCCGCCTCATCATGACGGTGGTCCACGGCTTCGCCGACGCCCGCACTGCGATCAAGCGGCAGGCGACAGCAGCAGCGCACCGCGGCGAACGGCGGACGTCCATCACGCTGCATCTGCCGCTGTCCGCCGCTGAAGCGGGGGAGGCCTATCTCGCGGCGTTGGACGAGGCCGACCGGTACGCCCGAGCCGCACGACTGCTCACCCTCGCCGCACCTCCCGACCACCAGCTGTTCCGGCGCTGGTACGTGCGTGCCGTGATCGATCAGCTGCGCCGGGCCGCCCGCGGTGAGCCGCAGCCAGAGATCGCTTCCTTCGAGGAGGTCTTGCTCACCGAGGTACGTCGGCTGGCCCTTGCCGCCCGCCGCGGGGAGCGCATGGAGCGGCTGCAACACGTGACCGCGGCGCTGGCGCGCTGCCGTACCCCGCAAGACGTCGCCGAAGTGGTGTTGGCGGAGGGCACGGCGGCGCTCGGCGCCTCCGGTGGTGGCCTGCTGCTGCCCGACCGCGACGGACGCCACCTCGCGGTGCCGGGAACCGTCGGCTACGGCGAGGAGCTCACCCGACCGCTGCGCTCGGAGCAGCTGCACGCCGCGCTTCCCGCCGCCACCGCCATGCGTACCCGCGAACCGATCTGGCTGGAGACCACAGAAGAGCGCGACACCCGATTCCCACAGTTGCGGGGCTTCGAACCGGCGACGGTCGCGATGTGTGCTGTGCCGGTCATGGCTGGTGATGAACTGCTGGGCGCGCTGCGCTTCAGCTTCGGCTCGACCCGGCTGTTCGACGACGACGAGCGGCAGTTCGTGCTCGCACTGGCGGCGCTCACTGGTCAGACGCTGCAGCGCACCGAGTCCCATGCAGCCGAGCAGCATGCGATGCGCGCGCTGCAGCGGGCGCTGCTACCACCGCCGCTCGCCGCGGTGCGCGGATGGGACGCCGCCGCGCACTACAGCCCCGCCGGCCATCAGCAGGTCGGCGGTGACTTCTATGAGGTGCTGCGGCTACCGGACGGCCGCATCGCGGCCGTCGTAGGTGACGTCATGGGCCGGGGCATCGAAGTCGCCGCGGCAATGACGCAGATCCGTTCCGCGATCCGCGCCTACCTCATCGACGACCCCGATCCCAGGACCGTCATGACAAAGGTGGACCACTTCTTCGATGTGATACACGGTGATCACCTCGTCACCGCCCTCTACCTTCTCGTCGAGCCGGACACCGACGTCGTCACGATCGGTAATGCGGGGCACATACCGCCGATTCTTGTGCGCCCCGGACAGCCCAGCCAGCGGGTCCCGCTACCCCCGGACCTGCCCTTCGGGGTGGGCGCCGGCGATCGCACCATCACGACGCTGCGGCTGCTGCCCGGTACCGCCCTGGTCGCCTTCACCGATGGTCTGGTGGAGCGACGAGGCGAGGACATCGATGACGGCATCGACCGGGTGATGGCCTCCCTCGATGCCTCGCCCGCGACCGATGCCGCCGACATGCTGCGCAACGTCGTCGGCGTGACCTCCGCCGGGCGGGTCCACGACGACGACGTGACGGTGTTAGTCCTTCGCCGCCAGCCGGTGGAGGAGGAAGCCGGGCGCAGATGAGCAGTTGGTGACCCAACCATGTGATCCGGACTGCTGCAGGTGCATGGCAGGGGCCCTACACCTGCCCGCGCTCGTAGGCCAGGACGACCAGCTGCCACACCTCCACCTCGGGGGCGGTCAGGTCCTCGGCGCCAGGCGGCACGGGCAGCGTCGGCGGATGCCGGGTAATACGAGGCCTCGCCGACGATCTCGATGTCGGCTTCGGCGCTCAGGATGATGGCCAGCGGCTGGCAACCGCCACCGCGCCTGACAGCACGATCGCGAGCGCCACGTCGGTCACGCAGCCGACGAACATGAGGGCGGCGACCCCGGCGAGGGCGGTCACGGCGGGCAGGCCGCCGGCCAGGTAATAGCGGCGGAGGTCATCAAGGCCCGCCGCTATCGACGGCTTCCACCTCCGCGGCCATCGCCAGTCGGCGCTCGCGGACCGTGGCGGCCAACAGCCCCACGCCGAGGGCGTCCGTTGATCTGAAGCAAGGTCCCCACGCTCAGGCCGTTGGCGCGGGGTAGACGGGGTCCGGCGATTCGGCAGGCATTTGGCCGCCGCCGTCCGCTTTCGTGACGAGTACTTTCCTCCTTGCTTGTTGTTGCCGTCCCGAACGCGCTCCTACTGTGGTCTCGGGTTTGTCCCCAAGTCGACCTTGCAGGGTTGGGGGTTTCCCACGTCATCTGCGGCTGTCGGACACCGGAAGCAGGTCAGCCGGCTCAAGAACGCCGCGCATGGCGGCAATGCCTTTGCGCTGGGCGAGGGCATCCGGCTCGCCTTCATCGGCGTCGACCGGCTGTTGCGGGAGATCCTCGGCTCAGTCGTGGGCGAGCGGCACCTCGCTGAACGAGCTCATTCACGAGATCCGGTTCGCGGGCCGGGAGAGACGGCGCCGAACCGGGCGATGAACCGATGAGAAGCATCCCGCGCGATCCTCAAGGGAGGCCGCATGCCTGACTCACCCAGAGAGGGAAGTCGCTCGCCTGGAGGCCTCCCGCGGAGGCGGCTCGCCGGCACGTGCTCTGAGTTCCCGTCCAACCGGCGGACGGTTCTGTCCCGCGCTACCACGGGGGTGGTGGTGCTGCTGGCCGTCGCCATCCCCGCCTACGGGTTGACCGCCGCCAGTAACGCGCATGCGGCGACCGCCGGCGTGACCGTGGGCGCGGCGGGCGACATCGCCTGTGACCCCAGCTCGAACACCCCAACCAGCCACTCCTGCCAGGAGCAGGCAACGTCCAACCTGCTGACGGCCATGAGCCCGGACGCCGTCCTGCCGCTGGGCGACAACCAGTACACCGCCGGTGCGCTGTCGGCGTTCCAGCAGGTGTACGGCCCACCTGGGGACGTGAACTGGCCATCACGCATCCGGTGCCCGGCAACCACGAGTACGGGACCAGTGGCGCTGCCGGGTACTTCGGCTACTTCGGCGCCGCGGCGGGACCGTCGTCGCGGGGCTACTACTCCTACAACCTCGGATCGTGGCACCTGATCGCGCTCGACAGCGAGTGCGCCTTCATCGGCGGCTGCGCCAAGGGTTCAGCCGAGGAGACCTGGCTGCGGCAGGATCTCGCGGCCAATCCGGGAGTGTGCACCCTCGCCTACTGGCACCGGCCGCGCTTCTCCTCAAGCTCGTCCACCCCGTCCGACTCCTCGTTCAGCACCTTTGGACCGACCTGTTCAACGCGGGCGCGGACCTCGTGCTGAACGGCCATGCCCACGACTACGAACGCTTCGCTCCGCAAGATCCGTCTCAGCTGCCGAACCCCCAGAACGGGGTGAGCGAGTTCATCGTCGGGACCGGCGGGGACGACTTCCAGAAGATGGGCGTCCCCCTGCCCAACTCAGTGGTGCGCAACAGCTCGACGTTCGGCGTGCTAAAGCTGACTCTCGGGTCGGGCAGCTACTCCTGGCAGTTCGAGCCGATCGCTGGGAGCACGTTCACCGACTCCGGGTCTGCACCGTGCCACCTCGGCGCCAAGCCCCCGGCCGCGCCGACGCACTTGACCGCGACGCCGGTGAGCACGAACGAGATCGACCTGTCCTGGACCGCGAGCACGACGTCCGGTGTGACCTATGCCGTGTACCGCGGTGGTGTGCAGGTCGCCACGGTCAGCGGCACCACCTACCACGACACGGGGCTCGCACCGCAGACCAGCTACAAGTACCAGGTCGTCGCCATCGACTCCGCCGGGAACCAGTCCGCCGGATCGACAGCCGTGACAGCCACGACCCCGGCGGCTACGGGCACCCTGGTCTACGCTCCCACGGACGATGCGACGGTTGAGATCGAACTCACCCACGACGAACTTCGGGCACTCCGGGACGCTCGTCGTGGACGGTAACGCGAAGGAGGATTTCCTGCCTCAAGTTCAACGTCACCGCCACCTGCACGATCACGAGCAGCCAGCTGCAGGTGACCGACAGCTCCAAACCGTCCGTCGCGGGAGGAACCTTCGACCACAGGGACGAGCTGGAGCGAGTCGACGGTGACCTGGAACACCGCCTCCTCCGGCGCAGGCGGCGGTGGGGACCCTGAGGGCCGGTGTCCGCCGGTACGACGTACTTCGTCGACACGTCCGCCGTCGTCAAGACCGCCGGGACCTACAGCTTCCGGGACAGCTCCACGAACGCTGACGGCGCCTACTTCTACTCGAAGGAGGGCTCCGAGCACCTTGGGACCCAAGCTCGTCGTCCACTGCGGCTGAGTGACTGGGTCCTCGAGGAGGCACGACCGCAGCGGGGGCCGGAGCCTTGGCACCGCCAGCATCGACCTGGTTCATCTCCTCACCCCTGCTGCGGGCGATAGCCTTCGGCACCATCGGGCTCACCGGCATCGGCGTGAACACCGCGTTGCTCTGGTTGTTCTCGTCCGTGGCCGGAATGCACTATCTGCTCGCCGCAGCGCTTGCCACGCAAGGTTCGACGGTGTGGAACTTCGTGTGGATCGACCTCGGGGTCTACCACGGCGCAAGGGGCGCCGCTTCGCTGACCGGTTCCTGCGCTTCTGGGCCATGAACAACCTCAACCTTCTCGTCGTACGTCTACCGCTGTTGCGGGTGTTGGTGCACGACGTTCACATGGGCGTGCTGACAGCCAACATCTTGACCCTTGTCGTCGTGTTCCTCGCTCGTTTCCTCTTCAGTGAGCGCTTGATCTACGAAGGAGTGCGCCACCATGACGTTCGGAGCCAGTGACGGCCGCAAGAACGGTGCGCGGGGCGGAGTCGAGCCGCGGACGGGCGGCGCCGTCGAGCCTGTGCAGCCCATACGTCGTGGCCCTGGTCGAGTGGGGCACCTGGCTCATCGTTACGACATCGAGGGCCTGGTGACGATCGGGTCCGAGATCGCACTGCAGAACTCAGTGGTTCGTGACTCCGCACATGGTGAGGCCGTACGACATCGAGATCATGTGGGCCCGGTCGGTCACGGGTAGAGCCCTACACAGATCGACACTCACCCGCTGCACGACGCCACGATTGCTGCGCTACGAGGAGCAGCTGGGAAGGTTCGGTGCAAACTTCACCATTGAAGAGGGCCATCCCATCGTCGTGACGGTGTCGCCGTTGCTGGCGCTCTCCCCCACGTCGTCTACTCCAACCTGGTCGAGATGCTGCTCCGGTTCCTGCCGCCCGCGCGCGACAGGATGCTGCTGCACTCGGCCTGCCTGGAGATCGACGGGCAACGGCGTGCTGCTCTCCGCCCGCACCGACACCGGCAAGACCGGGACCGTGCTGCGCCTGCTGCGTGAAGCGGGGCGCCCGCTTCCTCTCCGACGACATGACGATCCTCGGTCCACGGGACGGCTCACGGCGTGCTTCCCGAAGCCGCTGACCATCAGCAGCCACACGCTGCGAGCGCGTCGACCCGGGCGACCTGAGCCGCGGCGAGTGGATGTGGCTGGGCGTACGCAGCCGCGTGCATTCCAAGGGTGGCCGCGGGATCGGGATGCGCATGGGCACCAGAACCTCCCGATCATGGGGACGAACGCGCTCACCCAGATCGTGGTTCCCCCGCCGAAGTACGTCGTCGACCGTCTCGTGCGGTGCGAGGTGGCCGACAACGCGCAGCTCAGGCGGATCTTCTTGCTGCAGCGGGGATACCCCTCCGTCGGACGGGTGGGGCACGACGAGGCTCTGGAGGCGCTGCTGGCCAACACCGAGGACGCCTACGGCTTTCCGCCGTACCGCCAGGTCGCTCCGGCGCTGGTCGTTGGTGAGCAGGACTACGAGCACCTGCGGGGCCGGGAGCGCCAGATCCTCGAACGCGCGCTGCTGAACGTGCCGGTTCACCAGCTGGTCTCGGAGAGCTGCGCGTGGGCCGAGGGCATCCCGATGCTCCTTGGACTCTGGCCCCCGGAGGGCCTCGAGGGGCGGGAACGCAGGCCCGAACTCGTGGCCGTCCCGCCAGTGGAGCACGTGAATGTGTAGCGGCTCGCTGCGCGGCATGGTGACGGGTCTGTGGCGGGACCCGGCTGGTAGCACCGCGGGTCGGTTCGCGGCGACAGAGGCCGTGCTCGCCGGTGTCATCGTCGCGGTTGGGACGGTGCTGCGCTTCTGGAGGCTCACCGCGGTCGGTCTTCGGGGCGACGAGTCGGTCTATGCGGGCCAGGCAGCAGTCCTCGCCGGCAACCACGCATGCACCCGTACTTCATCCTGGCGTGGCGCGGTGACTCCAACTTCCTGCTGTTCCAGGGCATCCTTTCGCTCATCTACCGTGTCACGGGGCCGAGCGACCTTGCTGCGCGGAGCCTTGCGGCGGGATTCAGTGCACTGACCGATCGTGGTCGTGTACGCCATAGCCCGCACACTCTTCGGTCGGACGGCAGCGGTGCTGGCCGCCGTCTTCATGGCGTTTGACGGGTACACCATCAGTCTCGGCCGGCTGGCGCTCCTCGACGCGACGATGACGTTCTTCTGTCGCCGCGGCCATGCTGTGCCTCGTTCGATGGTCCGCCACTGGTCGAGCGCGATGGCTCTACGGTTTTGCTGCGGTGGCCGCTCTCGCCATTCAGGCGAAGGTGGTCGGCGGGCTTGCACTGGTCATCGGCATCCTCTTCCTGCTGGCCTGGCTGCCCGAACGACCCATCCGACTGAAGTGGTTGTGGACGGCCGTCGCAACCTTCGCGGTCGCCTTCATCCCGGCCTTGATCGAGGTCGGCACGAACGCGGGTCTCTACTGGCGCTTCGTGCGGCACAGCATCTTGCGGAGCTCTCCGGGCGGATTGGGCTACTACCCGACGCTGCTGTGGCACGACAGCGGCGCGGCATGGCTCATTGTCGCTGTCATCGGGCTGGTCGCGATGGTTGGCTGCCGGAGCCGCGCGGACCTGCTACCAGCGATCTGGTTCGCCGTGCTGGCCGGATTCCTGCTGGGCTACCCGCTCAAGGCCTTCAACTATGCGCTGCCCCTCATGCCGGTGCTGGCCATGCTCGGTGCACGGGCGATTGCTGGGGTGCGGCTCCGTGTCGTCGTGCGGGCACGCGCGGCCAGAGTGGCGGTTCCGCTTGCGGCCGGCGCTGCGATCGCCGGTTGGTTGGCCCTCGCCGTGCCCTTCGTCGGGCCAGCCGTTCACGATAACTCCTATGTGGGGCTGCGCGAGGCCGCGGCCTGGCTTCGCGCCCACAGTGCCCCCGACGCTGGGGTGATCACCTTCTCGCACGGGTCGGCTCAGTATGTCTTCGCCTTCTATGCGCATCGGCCCGCATATCCCTTCGGCCGCTTCCACCTCGACACAGTGCTCCCTGGCGGCCAGGTAGTAAACGCACGGACGGTCTCCGGTGGCAGAGCCTCGCGTGACTGGATCGTCACGTGGCCGCGCAAGCTCATCGCGGAGGGGTCGGTCTCCTATGCGGTCTACTACGCGGAGCCCAGCCGGCAGTACGACGATCCGTTCGACATCCCAGCCGAGCGCTGACAACGCCACGCAGCGACTGTTCCGCGGACTCATCGAGAACTATGGCGGCGTCCTCGTCGACACGATTGCCTATCACGGCACACCTCGGGTGTGGGTCTACCAGCTGACCACCCGCCTCCCGCATCCGACGCTCGCTGTCACCGCCGCTTCGCACGGTGAGCTGCAGCTGACCGGCGCCGGCTTCGCGGGGGGGTCCGACCTGACCATCAGCCGCGGCACCACGGAGCTCATGAAGGTCAGGGCGAATGCCGCGGGACAGTTCAACGCACTGGTGGCTCTGCGCACGGCCGTCCGCGTCTCGGGTCGGCTCTTGGTCGTCGACGACGAGGGCAACTATGCAGCGGCCTCCGGCATCACCGGGCCGCGCGCTCACCTCAGCTTCACCATCAACGCAGGGATCGTGCAGGTAACGGGCGAAGGTTTCACACCCGGCACGCCGATCACGCTCACGTACCACAAGAAGGCGGTCGCCACGGTGCTCTCCGCACCGGACGGTTCGTTCACCGCATCCTTCAGCCTTCCGCCACATGCATCTGCGCGATGGCTGCTTCACGCTTCCGACCCGGTGGGGCGGCGGGCGACGGTGTCCCACCTGTGAGTTGAACCAGTGAGGCAGATCGAGGACAGGAGGGCCTGATGGGTCAGCGGCTGCTTAACCGGCTACCGGACATGAGGGTCGGCCTTGCGACCAACCGGTGGTTCAGGTGGACCACGCTCGCAGTCGTGCTGCTAGCCGTCGGAGTCCTCGTCGCAGGGATCGTCTTCGGCGTCGCGGGCACCGCTCGACCGCTGAAGGCCGGCAAGGCGCCGGCTTGGCGTGCTGGTGCGGTGACGTGCCCTTCTGACCCCTTGGACAGCGTGCATGACCCAGACCGGCTGCTGCTCGTCGCCCCCTGTGCGACGGTCAGCGGCAAGGTGACCCGACTGAAGATCGACCCGGTGAGCGGAGAGCTTGAGGTCTTCGTCACCGTCGACAGCGCAGAGGTGCCCTACCTGCGGCCGGGTAACGCGGTCGGCACGCTCGTAGCCCGCGTGAACCCCCGGACCATCCCGACCCTGGCTGCGCCCGCACTCCACGGCGAGGCGGTGCTGTACGGCGCCTGGGTGGTCGACCGGGCCCGCAACGCCGCGGAGCTCAACCCGACGTACGCGGTCGTCCCCGTGGCCGGAAGCGTTGCGCCGGCCTCGAGCCAGACTTCCGTCAGTGCAAGCACCGGTGGCCCCTTCACGCTGGCGATGAGCGTTCCGGCCAGCATCCCCAGCGGGGGAGCGGTGACCATCGCCCTGCACGCGCAGCGGCAGCGGGGTCAAAAGCTGGTGCCGGTTTCGCAAATGCATGCCCTCGTGGAACTCACCGGCCCAGCTGGTCGTGGAGTCAGATGGAGGGCCGCAGTCACGAACACGCAGGGGAACGCCTACATCCGGCTGGTCGTGCTGGAGCCGCCGGGGCGCTACCTGGTCACGGTGTTTGGATACAAGGGAAGCCAGACAGCCACCGCCGCGACCACGGTGACGATTGCATGAACCCGACGCCGACCGGCGAGGAGAGCAGCCCATGCAGGTGTTCGGTCAGCGTCGGAGTCGTCTCGTCGCGATCGGGGTGGCGGCGGTACTCGTCGTAGCGGGCGTGAGCGTCGGCCTCGCCTTGGGTGGTGGTGGAGGGGGAGGCTCGGACGCCCGCCCGCACGGGCAGACCGTCGTCGCCGACGCCTCGACCTATGTCAACACCTCGCAGCCCGATCGCAGCTACGGCTCGGGTACGACGATCCGGCTGTCGGCCAAGCCGCGGACGACCGGCTATGTGCGGTTCACCGGTCCAGGGCCTGACGGGTCAGGTCGCCCACGCGTGGCTGCGCCTGTGGGTGCAGAGTGCTCCGGCCGGGAGCATGACCGTGGCCCCTATGCCCGAGGTGACCTGGGCCGAGCAGGCGTTGACCTATGACAACTCGCCTCCGCTGTCCGCCGCCCCGCTTGCCGCCGCGACGCTCCGGGGCGGGCGATGGACGTCGATCGACGTCACGAACGCTGTCCAGGGCAATGGCGAGGTGGCCTTCGCGCTGGACGCCGCCTCTGGGGGCCGGATGTCGGTCGACAGCCGGCACGGCACGCATCCGCCTGAGCTGATCGTCCAGCCGAAGTCCTCGGCCGGCGCCAGCCCGACGGCGTTCGACCAGTCCGGCCTTCTCAGTGACCTGCAGGACACCGTCCACTCCACCGCTGCGCATGCCGCGTTGCGTGATGACAAGGGAAACTCGATGGACTCCCTGAAAGTCACCCAGGACTCCTACGGCGGCTACCTCGGGATCTATCACACCACCGTCAACGGCGTTCTCACGACGATGCTCGCGACATCGACCGATCTCGTGACCTGGCACTGGCGGACCGTCATCGACTCCCACGCCTCCCAGCCCACCATCCAGCTCATGCCGGACACCAGCTACCTCGTCGTAGAGGAAGCCGACAGCAACGGGCTGACGACACCGGCGCGAACGTGGCTGAGGTTCAGGCTCTACCCGACGCTGACCGCGCTGCTGGCGAACCAGCCGTCGCGCACCTTCGACGCACCGCACACTCTCGTCAGCACGGTCGGCGGCGCGGAGGGCACCCCGAGCATCGACTGGGTGGCCATGCACCCTGACCTGGCCCACTCGGCCATCCAGGTCGGCTTCCACTACTTCATGAACGCCACGGTCGACCGCGAGGCGATCGGCATGCTGGTCAACTTCACCTCGTGGTCGACGCACCCGAATGACGCTTTGAACAATGCCCTGACGCAGGCCGGCCTGCAGGGTGGCTTCGGCGAACGCGACAGCTTCGTCTACGGCAACCGCATGTACCAGGTGGTCGAGGCCCAGGCCGTGCCGAATGGTCTGTGGCACAGCTATCTGTACTCACCCGCCACGAACCAGGTACAGGCCCTGCACATCCAGACGCCTGGCCAGAGCGCTGAGTTCGCCAACCCACGGGTCACCCTGCTTCGTGATCCGATGGGTGCGGATGCCCTGGTGACCACGACCTTCTTACCTCGTCGGGGTGCGAAGGGCGGCGAGGCGGGTGAGTTGTTGTACTACACGCCGATCGCTCACGCGCCGCGCTCCGCCGATCCCACGATCGTGGCCGCCGGGGACATCGCCTGCGACCCCACCCTTCCTGTCGTCTCGAATGCGTGCCAGCAGGCCCAGACAGCGGCGCTTGTCGAACAGATCGCGCCGGACGCCTTGCTGCCGCTCGGCGACGACCAGTACGACGAGGGGCGGTTCGGCACGTTCCTGAACGCCTATGACGTGACGTGGGGCCTGCTGAGGACGATCAGCCACCCGGTGCCCGGGAACCACGAGTACGAGAGCAAGGGCGCCGCTGGGTACTACCAGTACTACGGTGTGGCCGCGGGGCCCGCCGGCGCCGGCTACTACAGCTACAACATCGGCAGCTGGCACATGGTCGCGCTGAACGCCAACTGCACCTTCGTGGGGGGCTGCGGGGCCGGGTCCCCCGAGGAACGCTGGCTTGGCCGCCGACCTGGCGACGAACACCCAGCACTGCATCCTGGCCTACTGGCACCAGCCGCGCTTCTCCTCCGGCGAGCACGGGAACGAGCCGGTCTACGACGCGTTCTGGCGCGATCTGTACGCCGCACACGCCGCGATCATCCTCAACGGGCACGATCACGACTACGAGCGGTTCGCGCCGCAGACACCCGACGGGACGGCCAACGCCCAGGGCATCCGGGAGTTTGTGGTCGGGACCGGGGGCAAGAGCCTGCGCGGCTTCAACGCGATCCAGCCGACGAGCCAGGCGCACAACTCGACGACGTTCGGCGTTCTGCAGCTGACGTTGCACCCGACGGGATACGACTGGAAGTTCGTGCCGATCGCCGGCCAGTCCTTCACCGACTCCGGCTCGGGGACCTGCCCGTGATCTCCTGACCATCAAGATCCGGGAGAGCCCGAAGCCCACCCTGTGGAGCGGGATCGTCCGCGGAAGAATCTGGGCATGGACTGCCGCAGGATCGGTCTGCCATTGGGCGGACAGTCGGTGGATTCTGGCCGGTAGCTCCGCCGCGACCGCAACGGGGTCCAAGTCCTTGCGCAAGAAGCCCCACCGTCTCGGGGCTCCCGCCGGCGCCATGGCGGTCTGCGCGGAAGCCGCGTCGTATCTGCTGTTGACGTAAAGATGGATCCGCCCATGCCGGGCGACGCCCTCAATCCGACAATCGACAATCTCGAACTCGGCGACGAACGCGCCGGTCGGCGTCCCGCTGAACTCCACCAAGCGGATCACATCACCGCCTTCGAAGGTAGGCGGGGACTGTTCGTCGGACGGGACACGCACGGGTGTCTGGCGCGGCGGCTGGCCACCTCCCGCGTCCGCGGGGTCAGCTAGCGGCTCGATGACCCAGCCCGTGGCCCTCTCTCCTTCGGTAGCGCACGAAAGGATGCGTCTGTGAGAGGCCGTCAACGCGAAGATCGCCTCCTGCCCGAAGGTGGCACCGAGCGCCCGCGCCTCGTCGTCGGTCAGGCCGAGGATTGCAACGCTGGCTTCGACGTGAGTCCACGTCCTATCGCCCCCGGCGCCGCTCCACCAGACAAGACCGCGACGGTCGAGCTCGGCTTCCAGTTGGGCTTGGGCATCGCGGTTGGTTTCCTCGTCCGCTACCTGGCCTCGCGGGTTGTGGGCGGTGATCACGTGGATGGTTCGCCCGTCGGGGTCGGGGAAGTCGCCGGACGTTCGACCGAGCGCCCCGGGACGGACACGAATATCGCCGAGGGGCGTTTGCAGGAGCAACACGGTGTCCGCATATTCCTGCCAGCGCACGGCTCGATCGGCTGGTGAGCTTCCCGGCACGAACCCTTCCTCCTATTCCTCGCATGACTTGCATTGCCATTGATGTGAGCCGACCGGCTTTAACGCGCGGCGGCGGTGCGGCCGGTGCGGGCGAAGTGGATGCGGTCGGCCACGGTCTCCTCATCGCTGCCGAGGCGTTGAAGTACCTCGGTTGCCAGGTCCCAGGCGTCCTCCGGCATTCTGATGCGCTCGCCGGCCTCGATCGCGGCAACCGCATCGTCGGCCGTATTGACCTCACGGACCGGGAGAGGCAGGGAGCCGGCGCTGAGCAGGAGCAGCGGGGTGATGTAGACGGTCATCGCGGCGCCCCCCACGGGCCCTCGATGACGCGAGCCGACGCCGGGCAGCCCAGCAACAGAGCCGCTGTGCAACGGTGGTGCCCCGACAGCACCAGGGCGTCACGGCCATCGCGCAGGTAGATGATCGGTATGCGGTTGAAGGCCTTGTCGCGGTCGGCGTAGGTGGTCCCGGTGCGTTCGTATGCCCCGGTCAGGTAGTAGGAGACCCCTGCTCGCGTCGCGGGCAGGCTGGGTGCCGAGCACGCGCGTGGGGTCGATTTCATGCAGGTCCGGACCAGGGGCCTGTGCCAGGTGTCGCTCGACGAGAGCGGTGTCCCGCGCGTGCCGGTCGCGGCGCTGACCGGCTCGCGGCCACGGCAGGCTCGTGGTGAGCGCTCCGTCGGGAAAGGCGAGGTCGAGGTCACCGGATCCGAGGAAGCGCATCGCTCGCGCGTGAAGGGTGACGGGAGCCCGAACAAGTAACTGGTTCACTACTTCCCTTTGGATGGAACCGGGTCTTCGGGCGATGCGTATCCGAGCAGTCGTGGAGACCGAAGCGGCACGAGGTTTGCCGACGCGGGCCAGTCTCCACGCAAGGTTGCTGGTGACGCCGCTGGCGTACCACAGGCCGAGAAGGCGGGCAACAACAACGGCGGCGACACCAGGATCCGGTGCACGGACGCGAAGCTTGCGCAGGTCCTCCCGTCCCACGGCCACAACGAAATACCGGAGTCGCGCGCTTCGGTGATGTGCGACACGGTCTTGTGGCATGCCTTGCCACCGGCGTCGCTGGGATCCCCGTGATCGAGAAGGTAGGCCTCATCCGCGGCGATGACTTCGACGCGGCACCGTCGCCCCATCCGGCAGGGCACGAACGTGGTGAGCGGTCCAGCAGTCCATTCGCTGAGTTCGGTCGGGCTCATTTCTTCCACGCCGCGAAGGGCGTGGTCGAGGGAGTGGTCGCCTTCCGAAGTTCCGCGAAGCGAAGCAGCCCAAGCAGTTGCACCGCGGGCTGTGCTTTGGCGAACACGCGGGACTCGTGTGGAGACATAAGTTCCTCCGGGACAGCCGTGGACCCCGGAGTCGATCCGAAAGTCCGCCGTTTCCCCGCGCGGTCGCGTGGGGCAGGTCTTCACCCGGGGCACCCGCGGCGGAGCGGGATGCCGGCCAACAAGCCGGGGCTTGACGTTGGCACTCGTGACCTGCCGGGAGGTTAGCAGAATCTTGCCCTGCTGCAACTGATTGCTTTGACGCCGTGCTCTGCCATACTTCCGGCCTGGGTCAAGAGCGGTGGCCATCCCCTCGGAGGGGCCACCCGGCAACCGGTTCCGCTCCGGTGCTGTCCGAGGAAGACCCGGCCGCACGGCATCCCGCTGCTGCGGTCAAGCGGGCCTCAATCCGAGGCCCCCGGATTGAGGAAGACCGGGCATGATCCCACCCGCCACCGACCACGAATTCGCGGTCACGCATCAGCCGGTCAGTCACCGTGCGGCGGTGAAGTCCGCTCTCTCAACGGGCGGAGAATCGCGATGAGCTGGGAGCACTACGCAACGGCTCTCGTGCGCATTCAGACACCGACCGGCACGCTCGCGGTGGAGGGAGCCGCCTCGCATGAGGGCATCGGCGACTTCGCCGACCCAACAGGGCACCCGATCCACATCATCACCGCCCACAACCCTGGTGGGCGCATCCAGTCCGCTGCTGCCAACGGGGAGGCGCATGCGCGGTTGCTCGTCGCCGTCCATGATCGCGGGCTGAGCCTGGCAGGCCGACGGTGGCGGCCCGGATGGCGTGCATGTCGAGAAGAGCCTCGCGATTCTTGGGATCAGCGAGCGGGAGGCACGGGAACTGGGTGCAGAGTTCGGCCAGAAAGCGATCTTCGCCTGGACCCCCACTACCTGGGGTGTAACCGGCTGCCGTGACTCGCGCCGAGCCATGTCGGGATGGCGCAGTTCGAGGGATGCCGCAAGCCAGTCGCTCGCCGCGGCACTGACGCTCCTTGGGCTTCCGGGCATTGATGTGGACTTCCAGGTGGCGCAGGAGGCCTACCGCAGGAGGCTCGCGTGCAGCGCACAGGAGGAGCGCGATCAACTCAGGCAGGCCTTCGAGTTGGTCCGATCCCACCACGAAGCCTGGCTGGCTGGCGCGAAGGCTGACAAGGCCCCGGTGGTCAGAAGTCCGTCGTGCGACCCGCGCGGAAGAACGCGCAGCCAACCTGGCCACCCACGCGGAAGAACCGCCGCCAACCTGGCCGCTGGCTGGCCCTCGTAGGAGCCGGCCGACGTCCATCGGTGGACCTCCACGGGCCGTCATCTG
Organism: uncultured Actinomycetota bacterium; assembly: GCA_963703505.1. GTDB lineage: Bacteria > Actinomycetota > Actinomycetes > CAVPEL01 > CAVPEL01 > CAVPEL01. Next base: position 447,927 of record CAVPEL010000006.1, read on the forward strand.
AATGCCGCGCAGCGGTTTGACGCAGCCGACTGGAGTACCGAGGAAGTCCTAGGGCTCCTTTCGTGCCCAGGGGTAGGACCCGAGCAAGAGCCACCCGCGGGTCCAGCAGAGCTGCACCGCTCGCACGGCGACCCGCTGGGATCCCTGCTGGCCCGCCGGTGGCCGCCGGTGCCGGAGAACACGGCGCTCTCCCTCAAGCGCACATTGCGTTCAGGACGCCGGGAACGCTGGACCATCACCAGGGAGAGCGGCCGCCTTCATGTGCACCAGGACGTTGCCGCGCCCGGCCGAACCTGGCGTGGCGGAGTCGATTACGACGCAGGGACGGATCTAAGCGCCGCCATCCTCAGCGCCTATCAGCTTCGTGGCGTGCGCCGCGGTGTTGCGAGCGAGTACACGTTGACCGCTGATGAACTGGATGCCACTGGGCTCGTCGGGCTCCTGAGGATCAGTGCCGCCGGCGGGGACGAGAGCGAGGAGGGCTGGCCCGATGATCCTGCGGACCGCTGGTCGGGCAGCGACGAGTTGTTGGGTGACGTCATCGGCTACGCCGTGCGGTCGGTCAACCGCTGGTGCACGGTCGGCGGCGGCCGCCTGGCCGCGTTCCAGCTGGGTGCCACATTGGTCCCAGTGCTTGTGGACCTCGACGACGAAAGCATCCTGGGGGCGCGAGAGATCGGCCGCTTCACTTGGTTCAGTGAGTCTGGCGGCGCACCTGTCAGCGGGACGGTGGCAACAGCCTGACCGTGCTGGGAGAGTCATTGGTCTGGGCACGCCAGTGGGGCGACATGGGTGAGGAGAACAACCTGTCGCGTCTGCCGCACGCCCCTGGCGGGCTCGCCGCCTCGGTCGCGAACTGGATCATGTCGATCGTCGTCGAGGCCCCAGCAGCTCCTGCTTGAGGACTTCGACCCCCGCAACACGCTCTCCTCCGCCGATAGGGAGGTGTGGGAGGAGCGTCTTTGGGAAGTCGACGCGAACCTCGACCTCGACCTCGATGCTGAAACCAGCCGCCTGCTACGACGTCGGCTCGCCCGGATGAGCATTCGCTATCGGGCCACCCGGGACGCTCTTAGGAACCCGCGCGGGCGCATAGGGCGGGCCATGTTCGCCACCCTCGACGAAGTGGCCGAGACAGGGGTGCCGGGTCAATGGCTCTACGACTCCTGGTGGGACCCCCACTCACGTCTTGCTGCGGACGACGTGTCGTCGAATGGGACGACATGAGGCTCGGCTCCGATGGCGCCCCCCGCCCTGCTCGATGGCGGCGCTGACGACGGCATCCACGCGTTTACGGAACCGAACGTCGACCTAAGCCTCGCCGCGCGAGACGAAACAACGGCGAGCATCCGGGTGCATCTGAACTTCGAGGCCCGCCCACCCTGGCTCGCTGGGGTCGACCACGGTGGCTTGTACGAGTACTTCATGAGGTGACCACGCAACGTGATCGCTCAGGCACGCCCCACGTGCAGCGGCGCCGCCGGGTGCGACATACTTCCGGGAGGGTTCCGTGGAGGGTTCCGTGGAGGCTTGCGTGGACTAAAGAGTGGAACCCCCGGGCCGTTAGCTCAACTGGCAGAGCAGCGGACTTTTAATCCGCGGGTTCTGGGTTCGATCCCCAGGCGGCCCACCCCGTGGCACACGCTCTGACGTGCGCAGACGCATCGCCGATGATCGACCGGCTGGAGATCCACTAGTGGCCTGTCGCAGTAGTCCTGTTGGTGTTGCGGCACGGATCGTGCTGCTCGCCGCGGACGGCGTGCCCGGGGTGGAGATCGCCGAGCGGGTGGGTTGCTCGGAGCCGACGGTGATCCGGTTGCGGTCGCGCTTCACCACACAGGGGCTGACCGGGCTCGCCGATGCCCCGCGGTCGGGGAAGCCGCCGACGATCGACGCCGAGGTGCGCGATGAGATCTTGTCAATCGCCTTCGCCGAGCCGCTGGCCGAGCGGGGCGTTCACCTGAGTCGCACGACACTAGTGGCACACGCCGGACCCGGCGTCCGTGAAGGTTCCGTTGCCGGAAAAATGTGCCGGTAGGAACTGCCAGCTATATCCATGCGCGTGCAGGGTTAGCTTGAGAGCACCGAAGGTGTTGGTGTTGAGCACCTGGGAATTTGCTGCTCGTGCGGCAAGGCCAGTGTGGTTCGCCCCACCCGTGCCGACGACGAACTCACGGATGCCGTTGACGGGATCCGCGACGCCGGCGGGGTTCTGCGGTGCGAAGCGCTCATAGATGTGGTCGTGCCCATTGAGGATCAGCTCGGCCCTTGCCCGGTAAAGGATCTGCACGAGGGGCCGCGTCATCGGGGACGCCCGACCGCCGGAGCTCCACAGGGGGATGTGCCAGTAGGCGAGCGTGCATGCGGTCTTATGAGCTGCCAGATCGCTGGCCAGCCACCGGCCCTGTGGGCTGCTGGCAGTGCAGCCCCCGGCCGCGCCGCAGGTGGAGTTGAGCGCGTAAAGCCGCCACGCCCCTACGTTGAAGGCGTAGTAGCCCTGGGTGGGGTTGCCCGCGGCGGCACCGAAGTAACGGTAGTAGCCGGCCCCACCCAGGTTGGACTGGTCGCAGCCGGTTCCGCCCGACGTGAGGTACTCGTGGTTACCGACCACAGGGTGTGTGATGGCCTTCAGCTTGCCCCAGCTCAGGTTGTACGACTCCCGAAAGGCCGCGTAGCCCCCGCAGTAGTACTGGTTGTCCCCGAGCGAGAGGACGGCCTGCAGGTTGGGGATGCCCAGCAGCAGGTCGGCCGTGGCCAACTGCCGACAGGTCGATCCGCTTCCCTGGCCTTTCACAAAGCTTGCCGCCTCAGGGTCGCAGGCGATGTCCCCTGCCGCGGCAATCACCGGATCCGTGCCGGCGAGCAGCGCGGTCGCCGATGACGTCAACGCACTGGCTTGCGTCATCGTGGACGCCGACGACGACGCCGACGACGGCGCTGGCGCGTCGGTGAACGACGAAGGCGGCATTGGCGTGGCGGGGGCTTCCAGCACCAGCTGCGGCGGTTTGCTGGTCTCCCTCGACGCGTAGCTCACTGGCACGGCGCCTTCGGGCACCAGGGCCAGGCTGAGCAGGCCGTCGCCGGTCACCAGCGAGGTAACGTCTACCGACGTCCACGTCCCAGCCGTGACCTTGCCGGACGAGCCAACCACCGAGCCAAGCGCGGTCGGCGGCTCGTTGTGTACGTAGTTCCAGTTCATGCCGGTCTCCGACCAGTCCGCATCGCCCCAGGGCGCGACGCCATAGCCGCCGGCGTTGGTGTTCTCGGCGTAGATCTTCAGCGTCGCCTTCTCCACGCGATTGGCGACACCGGCGACCTCAAAGCCGAGGAAACTCTCGTACCGCGGCGTCCCGCCGGTACGCAGAATCGGCCGGGTGCCGTAGTTCGCCGCCGGGACCGACTGGGACACGTAATCGTCAGCCGTCGCAGTGATCGCCGTGGTGTGCGAGTCGTTCGTCTCGGCAGCCGTCTGCGCGGACAGGCCTGCCCCACTCGCCAGCAGGACCATCGCGCCGCCCGCGAGCGCTACCGTCCGAGTCCCTCGAGCATGGAGCGTTAGGTGGCGCATGGCGCCTCCGCCTCGTCTGGCAGTCCCAATGGACCCAGAAAGAGCGTAATCCGATGCGTTGACCCTTTAAACCCACCAATGTCGTAGCCGCGTGGGTTCGGTCCCCAGGCGGCCCACCCGCTGACCGGCGCGCGTCGTGCGGCGCTGCGCCTCGGCCGTCAACCGGCGAGCAGCTCGTCGAGGCGCTCGTAGCCCTCGCGGACCCCTTCCTCCATGCCGCTGGCGAGGAAGGCGTCGCGGTCCTCGAACGAGTCGACCAGCGACGTCGACGTCAGCCGGGTGCGGCCGTCGCCGAGGTCCTCGAAGATGAGGCGCTCCAGGGCGACGCCGTCGGGCTGCCCTCGAAGGTGAAGGTCTGGACGATGAGCTCGCTCGGGCGCACCTCGTGGAAGCTGCCGTGGAAGCCGAACTCGTTGCCGTCGCTGGCGTGCAGGTAGCGGTACGACCCGCCGGTGCGGCAGTCGTAGTGGTCGATCCGCATCTCGTGGCGGCGCGGCCCGAGCCATTGGGCGACGAGCTCGGGGTCGGTGTGGGCCCGGAAGACCTTCTCCGGCGGGGCGTCGAACTCGCGGGTGATCCGGACGAGGGGGACGTGGGGGTCGGCAGTGATCTCGGTCTCGTGGGTGCTGGTGGTCACGTCAGTGCTCCTGCCTGGGCTGGTGGGGTGGGTTCGACGTCGTCCGGCATCGACGTCAGGAGGTCGTCGAGGCGGCGGTAACGCTCCTCGGCCTGCCGGCGGTAACGCTCGATCCACTTGGTCATCAGGTCGAACACCTCGGCTTCGAGGTGCACCGGGCGGCGCTGGGCCTCGCGGCTGCGGCTCACCAGCCCGGCGTCCTGCGAGCACCTTGAGGTGCTTGGAGACGGCCTGGACGGTCACGTCGTAGGGCTCGGCGAGCTCGCCCACGGTGGCGTCGCCGACAGCGAGCCTCGCCACCATGTCCCGCCGGGTGGGATCGGCGAGGGCCGAGAACACCCGGGAGAGCGGGTCAGCCGCCACAGCGTTCCTCCACGTGTTCAAACAACCGGTTGAGTACATGCTCGAACTCGAGAGCGTCGTTGTCAACCAGTTGGTTGAACAACACGAGCAGTCGACGCCGAGAAGGAACCCAGCCGGCTCGCGCTCTTGCCATCGATACCCCCTAGGGGTACCGTCTGGTAGAGCAAGCAGATACCCCCACCGGGTACTTGATCGGAAGTGAGCGACGATGGACACGACAGCACCGGGGTACGCCTCGCACAAGGATGCGCACCTGAAGCGGCTGCGCCGCATCGAAGGCCAGGTCCGCGGGCTCCAGCGGATGGTCGAGTCCGACACGTACTGCATCGATGTGCTGACGCAGGTGTCGGCGGCGACCAAGGCGCTCGAGTCCGTCGCCCTCCTCCTGCTGGAGGAGCACCTCAGCCACTGCGTCGCCCACGCCATCCACGCTGGCGGAAGCGAGGCCGACGCCAAGGTGAAAGAGGCCTCCGCCGCCATCGCCCGCCTCGTCCGGTCCTGACCCGCATGACCAACATTTCCTGGAGGAACAACGTGAGCACGACCTACCTTGTCGACGGAATGACCTGCGGGCACTGCGCCAGTGCCGTCACCGAGGAGCTCACCGAGCTGGATGGCGTCAGCGAGGTGACCGTCGACCTGGTCGCTGGAGGCACCTCGACGGTGATCGATCACGGCAGACAGGGACCTGGCACCGGACGAGGTGGCAAGCGCCCTCGGCGAGGCCGGCAACTACCGGCTCGCTGACAGCGCTGCCGCACGCCGGATCTTGAGGCCGGGGATGGCCAGCAAGCGACCGGGTGGCCGGACGATGTGAACAAGGACTGAGAGCTGACGCGATGAGCATCTCCACGAACCAGCAGGACGCGGTGCCCCGTACGGTCGAGCTGACCATCGGCGGCATGACCTGCGCGTCGTGCGCCGCACGGGTGGAGAAGAAGCTCAACAAGCTCGACGGCGTCCAGGCCAGCGTGAACTACAGCGACCGAGAAGGCCAAGGTCACCTACCCGGACACGCTCGCCCCGGAAGACCTGGTGGCGGTGGTGGAAGCCACCGGCTACACGGCGACGCTGCCCGCGCCCAAGGCCCCGCCGGCGCCCTCCGGACGGCCGCGCGCACGCAGCCGGCACGAGCCACGACGACGACGCGACCGCGAGCACAGGAACCGCGCTGCGGCAGCGGCTCGCGATCTCCGCCGCCCTGACCCTGCCGGTGGCGCTGCTCGCCATGATCCCGGCGCTGCAGTTCGACAACTGGCAGTGGCTGTCCCTCACCCTCGCCTCCCCGGTGGTGGTGTGGGGCGCCTGGCCGTTCCACCGGGCGGCGTGGGCCAACGCGCGCCACGGCGCGGCCACCATGGACACGCTCATCTCGCTCGGCGTGCTCGCGGCCTTCGCCTGGTCGTTGTACGCGCTGTTCATCGGCAACGCCGGCATGCCGGGCATGCGGATGCAGTTCACCTTGCTGCCCTCGGCGGGCGGCGACGACATCTACCTGGAGGTCGCGGCAGGCGTCACCGTCTTCATCCTGGCCGGCCGCTACCTGGAGGCGCGCGCCAAGAAGCGGTCCGGCGCCGCGCTGCGCGCCCTGCTGGAGATGGGTGCCAAGGACGTCGCCGTGCTGCGCGACGGGGTCGAGGTCCGGATCAGCGTCGACGACCTCGCGGTCGGTGACTCCTTCGTCGTGCGCCCCGGTGAGAAGGTCGCCACCGACGGGGTCGTGGTGGAGGGTTCCTCCGCGGTCGACGTCTCCTTGCTGACCGGTGAACCCGTCCCCGTCGAGGTGGGGCCGGGCGACCAGGTCGTGGGCGCAACCGTGAACGCCGGGGGCCGGATTGTCGTCCGGGCCACTCGCGTCGGCGCTGACACGCAGCTCGCGCAGATGGCCCGACTGGTCGAGGAAGCACAGAACGGCAAGGCCCAGGTGCAGCGTCTCGCCGACCGGGTGTCGGCGGTCTTCGTGCCCGTGGTCATCGCGCTGGCGCTCGCCACGCTCGCGGGCTGGCTGCTGACCGGGCACACCTCGACCGAGGCGTTCACCGCCGCCGTCGCGGTCCTGATCATCGCCTGCCCGTGCGCACTGGGACTGGCGACTCCCACCGCGCTCATGGTCGGTACTGGCCGCGGGGCGCAGCTCGGCATCCTCATCAAGGGCCCCGAGGTGCTGGAGTCCACCCGCACCGTCGACACGGTGGTCTTGGACAAGACCGGAACCGTCACCTCGGGCCGGATGAGCCTGGTCGGCGTGCACGCCGGCGGCCGGCGTGGACGCGGCAGAGTCTGCTGCGGCTGGCCGGCGCGCTCGAGGACGCCTCCGAGCACCCGATCGCGCGGGCCATCGCCGACGCGCGCGCGAGCGGTCGGGCCGCTGCCCGGCGTCGAGCGCTTCGCCAGCCACGACGGCCGCGGGGTGTCCGGCGTCGTCGAGGGCCGCGCCGTCGTCATCGGCCGGCGCGCCTGGCTCGAGTCGGAGTGGGCTCTCGAGACCGTGCCTGAGCTGCGCGCAGGCCGCCGACGGCGGAGGCGGCCGGCCGCACCCCGGTCTGGGTCGGCTGGGACGGCGCAGGTGCGCGGCGTCCTGGTCGTCGCCGACACCGTCAAGCCGACCTCGGCCGCAGGCCGTCGCGCAGCTCCGCGCGCTGGGTCTACGGCCGATGCTGCTCACCGGCGACAACGCGCGGGCAGCCGTCGCCGATCGCCGCACAGGTGGGGATCGACGAGCGCGACGTCCTCGCCGAGGTGCTGCCCGCCGACAAGGTCGACGCCGTGAAGGAGCTGCAGGCGCAGGGCCGGGTCGTCGCGATGGTCGGCGACGGCGTGAACGACGCCGCGGCACTGGCGCAGGCCGACCTCGGCCTGGCGATGGGCACCGGCACCGACGTCGCCATCGAGGCGAGCGACCTCACGCTGGTGCGCGGCGACCTGCGGGCGGCCGCCGACGCGATCCGGCTGTCGCGGGCAACCCTGCGCACCATCAAGGGCAACCTGTTCTGGGCGTTCGCCTACAACGTCGCCGCGCTGCCGCTGGCGGCGCTCGGCTTCCTCAACCCGCTGATCGCCGGGGCGGCGATGGCGTTCAGCTCGGTGTTCGTCGTCACCAACAGCCTGCGGCTGCGTCGGTTCCGGTAGAAAGACAGTCCATGAGGCGTGAAGAGCTGGTTGCCTACTGCCTGGCCAAGCCGGGCGCAGTCGAGGACTGGCCGTGGGGCGAGGAAGACCAGGTCGTGAAGGTGGGCGGCAAGATCTTCGCGTTTCTCGGCACCCCGGACGCGCCCACTCCGGGCGTGGGCTTGAAATGCGGCCGCACCAGCGAAGAGGCCGCTGAGCTACGCCAGCGCTACCCCGAGGTCGTGACGTCGTCGGCCTATGTCGGGCGGTACGGCTGGAACTCCGTCCGGCTCGACGGCACGATTCCGGACGACGAGCTGCGCGAGCTCGTCGACGCCTCCTACGACGCCGCGGTCGCGGCGCTGCCGAAGAGCAAGCGGCCCTGACCGGGCTCGTGGGCTCGCTCGAGCGGGCCTATCGTGGCTCCATGGACAGCACCGCCTGGGACGAGCGCTACGCGAGCGCCGACCTCGTCTGGTCCGCGACGCCGAACCGGTGGGTCGAACAGGTAGCGGCTGACTTCGCACCCGGGCGCGCGCTCGACCTCGCCGCGGGCGAAGGTCGCAACGCACTCTGGCTGGTCGAGCGCGGCTGGGAGGCCACCGCGGTGGACTTCTCCGCCGTCGCGCTCGACCGGGCCAGGTCCCTCGCCGAGCAGCGGTTCGGGGCGAACGCCGGTCGGCTCCGGACGGTGCCGGCGGACCTGCTGGACTACGGACCCGACGCCCAGGCCTACGACCTGGTGCTCGTCATCTACCTCCAGGTCGTCGCCGAACCGCGCCGCGCGGTCCTGCGGGCCGCCGCGAGCGCCGTCGCCCCGGGCGGGCACCTGCTGGTCGTCGCGCACGACTCGGCGAACCTCACCGACGGCGTCGGCGGCCCGCAAGATCCCGACCTGCTCTTCACCGCCGCGGACGCGGCCCGCGACATCGCCGGCACCGGTCTGGAGGTGGCGCGCACCGAGAAGGCGCTGCGGCCGGTCGAGGTCGACGGCGTCACGCGCCACGCGATCGATGCGCTGCTGCTCGCGCGCCGGCCGGGCAGCAGCGCGGAGCGCCGCAGACGTCAGAGACCCGCGATGACAAGGGCCGCCACCGGCCTCGGCCCGCGGATAGCGGTCACTGGAGCGACCGGCCAGATCGGTGGGCGGGTGGCGCGCCGGCTGGCCGACGCCGGTGCAGCTCAGCGACTCGTGGTGCGGACGCCGGCGCGCGCGCCACAGCTGCCTGGCGCCGACGTCGTCGGCGCGAGCTACGGCGACGCACCGGCCATGCGTCGGGCGCTGGCGGGGATCGACGTCCTGTTCCTGGTCTCGGCGTCAGAGTCGGCCGACCGGGTCGTCCAGCACCGGGCGGCGGTCGACGCGGCAGCCGACGTCGGCGTTCGCCGCATCGTGTACCTGTCGTACGTCGGCGCCGCGCCCGACTGCGTCTTCACCTTCGGCCGCGACCACTGGGCGACCGAACAGCACATCCGGGCGCGCGGGCTGTCGTTCACGTTCTTGCGGGACGACCTGTACGCGGACCTCGTGCCGAGCTTCGCCGGCCCGGACGGTGCCATCCGCGGGCCCGCCGGTGACGGGCGGGCCGCGATGGTCGCCCGCGACGACGTGGCCGACGTCGCCGTGGCGGTGCTGGTCGGCGACGGGCAAGACGGGCGCGGGCGCGACGGGCAAGACCGGCACGACGGGGCGACCTACGACGTGACCGGCCCGCAGGCGCTGTCGATGCAGGACGTGGCTGATGAGCTGACCCGCGTCAGCGGCCGGACCGTCACCTACGTGGATGAGACGGTCGAGGAGGCGTACGCGTCGCGGGCGAAGTACGGGGCGCCCGACTGGGAGGTCGCCGGCTGGGTCTCGTCGTACCAGGGCATCGCGAGCGGCGAGTGGGCCGGTGTGACATCGACGGTGGCGGACCTGACCGGTCACCCGGCCGCGACCTTCGCCGAGGTGCTGCGACGTCATCCGTCGTCCTACCAACACCTGCTGCCCGCTGGCTCCTGATCGGAACAGGGCGCGCCGCGCGCGTGTCGCTGCCGCGGCCTACCGCCTAGAGGCTCCTGACCCGCGGCCCTATCGCGGCTCGCCGGCGCTCCGACGATGCCGACGTGCGGCGCCGCGCAGCTGCAGGATGCGGGACCCGCCGGCGATGGCGACCAGCAGCGCACCGGCGACAGCGGACAGCAGCATCGCCACCGCGAGCGGCAGGTGGCCGTGGGCGCCCAAGAAGTGGATATCGACGCTGCGACCGTTCTGAAGGATGAAGATCAGCAGTACCAGCAGCACGAGGGTGAACGTGATCAACGTGAGGTGCAAGGTCCCGGCGCGCGTCCGGGTGACGACAGGCGGCAGCTCGTCCCGGGTCTCGGGCTCGGATGGAGTCACGCGCGTCGCCGAAACGTCGGTCGACGATTCCGCTTCGGGTGTCGCCGATGGAACCTGGGGTGGGTGCAACGGAGTGCGGGTGGCTTCGGTGCCGTGGTCAGCTGCCATGCACGATGGTGTACCCGCGGAACGATGCTCCGTACGCGAGCCGCTGGCGGCGCACCCTCCCTCGGGGAAGAGCACGCCGCCAGCGCGATCGGGCGGTTCGGACTAGAACGCGGCGAGCACCGAACCGTCCGGGTAGGTCTTCTCGATGAACGCCTTCACCTGCCGGCGAGTGCAGCAGCGCTTCGAGCTTGACGATCCGCGGGTCCTTCTCGTCACCGGCGCGGACCACCAGCAGGTTCGCGTACGGGTTGTTCTCGCCGGACTCCAGCGCCAACGCGTCCTTGCTCGGCACGAGCTTGGCGTCCAGCGCGTAGTTGCCGTTGATGACCGCGAGGTCGGTGTCGTCGAGGCTGCGGACCAGCTGCGGCGGGTCGATCGGGGTGAGCTTGAGGTGGTGCGGGTTGTCGGCCACGTCCAGCTCGGTCGCCAGCGCGCCGCCGGTGTCCTTGAGGGTGATCAGGTTGTTGGCCTGCAGGAGGTGCAGCCCGCGGTTGAGGTTGGCCGGGTCGTTGGACAGGGTGACCACCGCGCCGTCCTTCACGTCCGCCAGCGACGTCAGCTTCTTGGAGTAGATGCCGAGCGGCTCGATGTGCACCGGTGCCAGCGGCGTGAACTTGTACCCCCGCTCCTTGGCCTGCGCGTCGAGGTAGGGGATCGTCTGGAAGTAGTTGGCGTCGAGGCTCTTGTCCTTCAGCCCCTCGTTCGGCTGGACGTAGTCGTTGAACTCGACGATCTTCAGCTTCACGCCGGCCGCGTCGGCCAGGTTGTCCTTGATGTAGTTAAGGATCACGGCGTGCGGGACCGGCGAGACACCGACCGTGAGCACCGCGTCGGCCGAGGTGTCCTTCTTCGTGCTGCTCGAGGAGCAGGCGGTCACGGATAGGAGGACCGCGGCAGCCGCGGCCACCCCGATGAGGGCCTTGCGCATGGGTGAGCTTCCTTTCGAGGGGTTGGTTGTCACTTGTGTGACAGGCGTCGAGCGGTGAACGTGCCGACGAGCTGGATGACCTGCACGATGACGATGAGCAGGACGACGGTGGCGACCGTGATGTCGGTCTGGAAGCGCTGGTAGCCGTAACGGATGGCGAGGTCGCCGAGCCCGCCGCCACCGACGGCGCCGGCCATCGCCGAGTAGCCGACGATGCCGATGACGGTGATGGTCAGGCCCGAGACCAGGCCGGGCAGGGCTTCCCGGACGAGGACGCCGACGATCACCTGCAGCCGGGAAGCGCCCATCGCGGTCGCGGCCTCGATGAGACCGCGGTCGACCTCGCGCAGCGAGGTCTCCACGATGCGGGCGAAGAACGGCACCGCGGCGATCGTGAGCGGGACGATGGCGGCGCGCGAGCCGATGGTGGTGCCGACGAGCAGCCGGGTGAAGGGGATGACGGCGACCAGCAAGATGATGAAGGGAAAGGACCGTCCGATGTCGACCAGAGTGGCCAGGACCCGGCTGAGCACCGGGATCGGGAACAGGCCGCCCTTCTCGGTGGCGACCAGCAGCACGCCCAGCGGCAGGCCGAGCGCAACGGTCACCACGGTCGCGACGCCGATCATGTTGAGCGTTTCGCCGGTCGCCTTCCACAGCAGCGGGGTGTAGGTAGCCCAGTGCTCGTTCACGCGACCTCCCTCGCATCGACGCCGCGTTCGGCGAGGTAGGCCAGGGCCGCGCGTTGCTGGGTGACCTCACCGGGCAGCTCGACGCGCAGCCGGCCGATGGACCCGGTTCCGATCGTGTCGATCCCGCCGCCGAGGATGACGACGTCGAGGTCGAGCGTGCGGGCGAGTCCGGACAGGACCGGTGAGCCGATGTGTGCGCCGTCGAATGTGAGGTCGACGACGAGACCGGCCCGGTTCGGTTCGATGTCTGGGACCTTGGGGAGCAAGCCCTCGGCGAGTTTCGAACCCGGCCGGGTGACGACCTGCAGGAGCGGGCCGTGCTCGACGATCTTTCCCGCCTCGATCAGGGCGACCGAGTCGCAGACCGACTTCACCACCGACATCTCGTGGGTGATGAGCAGGATCGTCAGGCCGAGCTCGCGGTTGAGCTCCCGCAGCAGAGTGAGGACCGACTCAGTGGTCTGCGGGTCGAGCGCGGAGGTCGCCTCGTCGCACAACAGCACCTTGGGGTCTGCGGCGAGCGCCCGAGCGATGCCGACCCGCTGCTTCTGGCCACCGGACAGCTGCGCCGGATAGGCGTCGGCGTGCGACGACAGGCCGACCCGCTCCAGCAGCTCGGCGACCTTGTTCTTCCTCGAGGCCCGGTCGAGCGGAGAGTTGCGGAGAGCGAAGGCGACGTTGCCGGCGACGGTGCGCGAGGACAGCAGGTTGAAGTGCTGGAAGATCATGCCGATCTTCTGCCGGTCAACGCGCAGCTGGCGGGGGTTGCGAGCGGTCAGCTCGATTCCGTCGACGCTCACCGTGCCGCTGGTCGGCCGCTCCAGCAGGTTGACACAGCGGATCAGCGTGCTCTTGCCCGCTCCGCTCGCGCCAATGACGCCGAGGATCTCCCCGCGCGGCACGTGCAGGTCGACGCCGTCGAGCGCGGCGATCTCGCGGGAGCCCTGACGGAAGACTTTGCGGACGCCTGATATTCGAATCATGACAGCACCAAAGGACGGTACGGCGGCAATAGCCGACGTACGCGGACGGATTTCTCTATGAATTGCCGCGTGAATGCGACGGGGTTATCGTCGACAACGAATGCGACGACGGGAGCGCGGAAAGTCGTCAGTCAGTGGGCTGACGACAGGCCCGCGACGGGGCCGTGGCTGCTGCCGGTGTGGGGGTTCCCCGGGCGAGGCGCGTCAGGTGAGCGCAGCCGGGGCGCTGAAGGAGAAGCCTTCAGCAGCAGATCATTCGGCACATGTGCGTGCCGGTGCTGCCGCAACACATCATCGCCGGTCCGGCCATCAGGACCGTCGGCTTCATGGTGTGAATGGTTGCGAGCACGGACCCATTACAACATCTCCCACCGGCAAGGTTCAAATCGGGGTCACTAATTGGTCGGCCGAACGGTAAATCGCGAGATCGGCTACGCCCCGGCTCACGCCCGCCGCGGTTCCCAGCGAAAGCGGCGCAGCGCCACCACCGTGGCCGCCAGCCCCCACACCGCCACCCACGTCAGGTCGTGCCAGGCGAACGCCGAAACCCCCGGCCGTCGGTCGAATGGCGCGAAGACTGCGAGCAGGAAGTGCCGTACCGGGAACCAGTCGGCGATCTTCGCCAGACCCGACCCCGCCTCGAGCGGGAACCACAGACCAGACACGAACAGCAGCACGAAGTAGACGATCGAAATCATGGGACCGGCGGCGTCCTCGTTCGGGATGAGGGTGCTGACCGCCACTCCCAGTGCGCTGAAGCACACCACGCCGACCACGATCGCGAGCAGCAGCGCTGCCACGTTGTGCGGCAGGGCGACGTTGTAGGCGAAGCGGCCGATCAGCAGGACGAGGACCACACCGACGAACGAGACGATGAGTGCGCTGCCGAAGATTCCGCCGAGCATGCCCCACGTCGGGAGCGGGGTCAGTCGCAGCCGCTTGAGGAGCCCGGCCTCCCGGCGGAACACGAGGTTGATCGCGAGCATGTTGAAGCACGCGGCCATCACCCCGTAGGCCACGAACCCTGGCACGTAGTACTGGATGAGCCGCATGCCGCCGATCGCGGACGCCCGGCTGTTGCCGCCGCTCGCGCCGAGGAAGAGCAGGAAGACGACGGAGAACATCACCGTGAAGGCGGCGCCGAACGGGTTGCGCCAGAACGCGAGCTGCTCGTAGCGGACCTGGCGGATCACGAGGCGGGAGTCGGATACGAGCGTGCTCACTGTCGCACCTCGATCAACGGGGTGGTGGGGGCGTGATCGTCGCCGACCAGGCGCAGGTAGACGTCCTCCAGCGTGGGCCGGTCGACGGCGAGACCGATCAGGTCGATGCCGCGATCCAGCGCCCAGCCGGTGAGCCGGTGCAGGACGCCGACCTCGTCAGTGGTGGTGATCTCGAGGACCCCGCTCGGCGTGGCCGTGGCGGGCACCGGGAGGTCGGCGACGGGCACGCTGTCGGGAAGCCGGAACCGGATGGAGGCCTCCGAGACGTCGCGGCCCCCGAGCGTCTCGGTCGTGCCTTCGGCGACGATCAGCCCCTTCGAGATGATCGCGACACGGTCGGCCAGCGCCTCGGCCTCGTCCATGTAGTGCGTCGTCAAGATGACCGTGGTGCCGCCGTGGGTGAGGGAGCGGACGAGCTCCCAGGCGTCCCGACGGGCGGCCGGGTCGAAGCCCGTCGTCGGCTCGTCGAGGAACACCAGGTCAGGGTTGCCGATGATGCCGAGCCCCACGTCCAACCGTCGCTGCTGACCGCCCGACAGCGTCTTCACCCGAGCGTCGGCCTTCTGTGAAAGACCCACCAGCTCGATGACCTGGGCCACCGGCCGGGGGTTCGGGTAGTAGCCCGCGTTGCGGGCCAGCACCTCGCGCACCGACAGGTACGGCTCGACGGCGCATTCCTGGAGGACGATGCCGAGGCGCTGCCGGAGCCGGCGCGCCGTGGCACGTTCGGCCGGGTCGAAGCCGAGCACCTGGACCTGGCCCGCGTCACGCGCCCGGAAGCCTTCGAGGATCTCGATCGTCGTCGTCTTGCCGGCGCCGTTGGGACCGAGCAGCGCGAAGACTTCGCCGACCTGCACCGTGAGGTCGACCCCGCGGACGGCCTCGACCGGGCCGTAGCTCTTGCGCAGCCCGGTGACCTCGATGGCTGCGTGCATCGCACCTCCCTTGGGCGGTGACGTCCCCTCGCGACGCTATGACCGAACATCTGGGACGGCAAACGCCGCCGCCGGTGGGTAGCCGACCACACACGGAAAGAAATGCCTGTCGTGCCTGTGGTGCGCGAGGTAGCCTCGAAAGACGCGAGGAAGGAGGTGGTCCGATTCATGAGTGAGTCTTGGACACGTGAGGTGGCTGTCCGCTAGCCGCTGTTCTTGGACGCTGACTAGCTGTCGCGCCGTTCAGCGGCGGCGACTACCAGGCAGTCACCCGGCCCCCGAGCGTCGGCCCGTCCAGCCGACCCTCGCACTCCGCGAGGAGCCCCTCGGGGGCTGTCCTATGCCCTGGCCCAGGCCGTGCGCCTATGCCCTGACCCAGGGCCGGCGCCTCCGGTCGCTAGGCGCGCGCCCGAGACCCCCTCGTCGTCACGACTGTTCCCCCCCCAACATCTGCCGTTCACGATCGCAGGCCCGGTCGTTCATGTGGCGCCGCCACAGTCGTCGCGATGTCAACGGACAGAGCAGTCGCGACGAGGGGAGCTGGGCGTGGGTCATCCACGGTTCCTCTTCGTCTCCAACCTCGATGTGCGGCGGTCGAGCACGTTCGTCTGGCCTGGCTCGCAGGCCGGCCCACGGCGAGCTGGGTGGCCTGGCGGCTGGTGTCGGCGAACAACCGCGAGCTCGGTCGTGGCTACGGGGTGCACGACGACTACCCGGCGTGCAGCACGTCGATCCTGCAGCTCCAGCGCGAGCATCGACCACGTGGACGCGGTGCCGAGGGCGGACGCGGCCAGCGGCCGCTGGACGCTGGCAGGCCCACGTCCGCGGATCGGTCGTCGCGGTGAGCGCCCGCCCGTATCTGCGCGAGCGCGAGGCATGGTCCAACCTCAGCCAGTTCGTCGCTGCCGTGCCTGTCGCACCCGTGCCCGAGGTGGTCCGTGACCTGACGAGCCGTCCGGGTCGTGGCCGCGCAGCGCCTAGGACACTGCGACTCGACGGCGGCGTGCCGACGGTCGTGCGCATCGCGCCGGACGGCGACCTCGTGCAGATCGCGCCGGCCGCCGACCTCGTGGGTGAGGTGACGGTCCGGTGACCACCGTGACCGGATCCCTCACGCCGACGAGCGGCCCGGCGGCCCGGTGGCGGCCGACGCGCCGCGGACGGTGGACGCGACGCTGTCCGGGGCGGACCGCGTCTTCCGTGGCGTCATCCGCGGCGGCGGCGTGGCCGTGCTCGCGATCATGTCGCTGGTCGGCGTCTTCCTGTTCTACCGGGCGTGGCAGGCGCTGGACGTCGCCGGCTTCTCGTTCCTCACCACGCAGGCGTGGGAGCCGGACGCCGGCAACTTCGGCATCGCCGCCGTCCTCATCGGCACGGTGCTGATCGCGCTGGTCGCGATCGTGCATCGCCGTGCCGCTCGCGCTCGGCACCGCGCTGCTACATCTCCGAGTACGCGCCGCGGCGGCTCAAGCGCACGCTCTGATCAGCCTCGTCGACCTGATGGCCGCGGTGCCCAGCGTCGTCTACGGCCTGTGGGGCTTCTTCTTCCTGCAGGGCCACGTCATCGGCGCTCGCGCGGTGGATCTCGCACGTACTTCGGCTGGATCCCGCTCTTCCACGTCGACCGGCGCCGACCCGAACGACCCGCTCGCCGACGCCGACCGTCTACACCTCGTCGACCTTCATCGCCGGGCATCGTCGTCGGCGCTGATGGTCACGCCGATCACCTGCTCGGTCATGCGCGAGGCCTTCTCGCAGGCGCCGGTCGGCGAGCGCGAGGGCGCGCTACGCGCTCGGCGCCACCCGCTGGGGCATGATCCGCGCGGTCGTCCTGCCGTTCGGCCGGGGCGGCATCATCGGCGGCACGATGCTCGGCCTCGGCCGCGCGCTCGGCGAGACCATCGCGGTCTACATGATCATCTCGCCGGTCTTCGTCGATCCAGCCGCACATCCTGCAGAACGGGCACCAACTCGGTCTCGGCGCTCATCGCGCTGCGCTACGGCGAGGCGACGCCAGTTCGGGCTCTCCGCGCTGATGGCCGCCGGCCTCGCGCTGTTCCTCATGACGCTGGTCGTCAACTTCACCGCCTCGTCGATCGTCGCCCGGTCGCCGGTCCGGCGCGCAGAGCGACGCTGATGACGACGACCGACGTCGACGAGCACCCGCCGCGCCGACCCCGACCGCAGACCACGGCGTCGGCCGCACCGCGCCGCCCGGACCGCGCCGCGCGAGCCGGCGCCGGCGACGCTCCGCGGCTGCGACGCATCGACGATCGCTCGACCTCGCTCGGCGCGCTGGCCGCGGCGCGTCGGCCTCGCCGACGCTGCTGTTCGGCCGGCTCGCCCCGTTCTCCGGGCGCGCTCGGCTTCGTCGTCGTCGCCTACGCTGATCTTCCTCGGCCTCTACGCGCTGCTCGTCTCGCTGCGACGACGACCGGCCCGGCGGTGCGCGACCGGGTCGTCGACGGTGCGTCGTGCACAGCCTGGCGTGTCCTGCTGCTCGCGGCGCTGGTCTTCGTCGTCGTCTTCACGCTCGTGCGCGGCTGCGAGCGCGCTGCCGCACCTGAACTTCTTCACCCAGGACATGGCGCACGCCGGCCCGCTCGACCCGCTCGACGGTCGGGCGGCATCCTGCACGCGATCGTCGGCACGCTCGATCCAGATCACGCATCGCGCTGGTCATCACGATCCCGCTCGGCCTGCGCACGCGCGGTGTTCCTCAACGAGATCCGCGGCCGCGTTCGCCCGGTTCGTGCGCACCGTCGTCGAGGCGATGACCGCGCTGCCGTCGATCGTCGCCGGCCTGTTCGTCTACGCCGACGGTCATCCTCGCTGCTCGCGCATCCAGCAAGTCGGGCTTCGCCGCCGCGCTCGCGATCAGCGTGATGATGCTGCCGATCATCATCCGGGCCTCCGACGTGGTGCTGCGCCTCGTGCCCGGCAACGCTGCAGCGAGGCGTCGCTACGCGCTCGGGCGCCGGCGCAGTGGCGCACGGTCTGGCACGTCGTGCTGCCGACCGCGCGCTCCGGCCTGGCCACCGCGGTCATCCTCGGCACCGCCCGCGGCATCGGCGAGACCTCGCCCGTGCTGCTCACCGCCGGGCTTCACCGCGGCGCTGAACCTCAACCCGTTCGCCGGCCCGATGATCTCGCTGCCGCTGGCCAGGTCTTCGACTTCGTCAAGTCGCCGCGAGCCCGACGATGATCGCGCGCGGCTTCGGCACCGCCGCCGTGCTGCTGCTGCTCGTGCTCGCCCTGTTCGTCATCGCCCGCGTCATCGGCGGCCGCGGCCCGGGCCAGCTGACCCGACCGCCAGCGCGCGCCGCCGGCGCCGAGCGTCCGCCGCGCGACGTCCGCGCGCGATCGCCGCGCGACCGCGCCAGCCGCGCCGCGCCGCCGACCGAGCCCGACCGCCGACCGTCCGCAGTCCCGAGGAGCACCGTCGATGCCGCACGCCGTCCGTCGCCGCGGCCGCGCGCGCTCGGCCGTCGCTCGCGCTGCTCGTCGCTCGTCTGCGGCGCTCGGCGCCGCCGCCGGCCGCCGCGGCGACCGCTACGTCCCGATCACCGGCGCCGGCTCGACCTGGTCGCAGAACGCGCTCGACCAGTGGCGCCGCAACGTCGACGCAGTACGGCATGACGGTCAACTACGCGGCGACCGGCTCGTCCGCCGGCCGCAACGACTTCACGCAACGGCACCGTCGACTTCGCGGTCTCGCGAGATCCCCTACGGCGCTCGAAGGACGGCGGCGTCGCCCGACACGCCGCCGACGCGCGGCTTCGCCTACATGCCGATCGTCGCCGGCGGCACGTCGTTCATGTACAACCTGAAGATCGGCGGCAAGCAGGTCACCAACCTGCGGCTGTCCGGCGACGTCGATCACCAAGATCTTCACCGGCGACGATCACGAACTGGAACGACCCGGCGATCCAGGCCGACAACCCCGGCCTCGCCCTGCCCGACACGCACGATCGTGCCGGTCGTCCGCTCCGACGGCTCCGGGTACGACCGCGCAGTTCACCCCCTGGATGGCCAAGCAGTACCCGGCGCTCTGGAACGCGTACTGCGCGCAAGGTCGGGCCGCGCGACCCCGTGCGGCATCACCTCGCAACTACCCGACGTCTCCGGCAACGGCTTCATCGCGCAGTCCGGCTCGCTCGGCGTCGCCGGCTACGTCGCGCCAGGACGCAGCAGCGAGGGCGCGATCACCTACGTCGAGTACTCCTACGCGCTCAAGACCGGGCTTCCCGGTCGCCAAGGTGCTCAACAAGGCCGGCTACTACATCGAGCCGACCGCCGTCGAACGTCGCGGTCGCGCTGCTCAAGGCGCAGATCAACACCGACACCGGCGTCGCCGACTACCTCACCCAGATCCTCGACGGCGTCTACAACAACGCCGACCCGCGCACCTACCCGCTGTCGAGCTACTCCTACATGATCGTGCCGACCGAGGTCGCAGGACAGCTTCACCGACGGCCAAGGGCAAGACGCTCGGCGCGTTCGCCTACTACTTCCTCTGCGAGGGCCAGCAGCAGGCGCGCGGCGCTCGGCTACTCGCCGCTGCCGATCAACCTGGTGCAGGCCGGCCTCGACCAGATGCAGCAGGATCCCCGGGCGTCGACGTCGCAGAACGTCGACATCAACAAGTGCAACAACCCGACGTTCTCCGCCGACGGCACCAACACCCTCGCCAAGAACGCGCCGCAGCCCTCGGCGTGCGACAAGCTGGGCGCGACCCAGTGCACGGCGGGCACCGGCGGCGCCAAGGCGCCGACCCCGCCCAGCGCGGGCGGCAGCGACGCCGAGCGCCGGTGCCAGCGCCGGGACGGCGAGCGCCGGCGGCGTCGCCGAACGGCGGCGGCGGCACGCGGCGCTCGGGGGGCAGCGGCCAACCGTCGGCGGCACCGACGACGGTCGACCAGCCGGCCGGGCGACCGGCTGACGGCGACGGGACCGGCCAGGCCGCCGGTCGTCGACCCCGACACCGGCGAGGTGGTGCAGGTCGGGTCGACCGCCGGCGGCGGTCAGGTGCGTGGGCGCGATCCCGGTCGCGCCTCGCCGCGCCCGCGGGCTGGGACCTGCAGCGCACGCTGATGGTGCTCGGCGCGTTGCTCGTGCGTCGCCATCGTCGTCGTACCGCCGCTGCTCGCCCGCTCGCTCGCCGCTCGGCGGCGGTCATGACGACGACGCTCACCCGAGCGGGTGCGGCGCGCGCGGTGCTCGCGCTGGTCTCGATGCTGCGCCGGACTGGCGATGCTCGCCGCTGCCGCCTCGCGCCGCGGCCGCCGACGGGCCGACGACGCTGACCGACTCGGCCGTCGACCGTCGCGGGCACCGGGCGAGTTCGCCGATCTGAAGGTCACCGTCAGCCAGACCAAGGACCTCATCAACCAGGTGGTCAAGGTCTCCTGGACCGGCGGCACGCCGACCGTCCCCGGCGTCGGCAGCTTCGCCGCGAACTACCTGCAGATCATGCAGTGCTGGGGCGACCCGGCGGTCGGTCCGACGCCGCGAGCAGTGCCAGTTCGGCGGCTTGCGGCGCTGGGCGACACCCGCGGCGGCAACTGGGTCACCCGCGGCAGGTGAACTATGCGGGCGTCGTCGACCCGCTGGAGACGCTACCTGCCGACCGGCGCCCATGCGATCGCGAGCGTCCCGTTCGCACCGGTCGGCGGCGCCCGCGTGACCGGCTCGCTGAACGAGTACTTCGACGCCTACTCCACCAACGAGATCCCGTTCGGCCGGACCCGGGCGGACGGGACCGGCGAGGAGTACTTCGAGGCGCAGACGGCGCGGGAGGCGCAAGGCCTCGGCTGCGGCGATGCCTCGATGTCGAGCGATGGCAAGCACGCGTGCTGGCTCGTGGTCGTGCCCCGCGGTGGACGCGGAGGTCGACGGCGACCAAGGCGTCGGTCGGCGACCCGCTGGTCTCCTCGCCGCTGAGCGCGAGCAACTGGGCGCACCACATCGCGGTGCCGCTGGAGTTCTTGCCCGTCACCTCCGCGTGCCCGATCGGCGCGGCCGAGCGCCGGACGGTGGGCCAGGAGAACGTCGCGGAGGCGATCGGCCGCTGGCAGCCCACCCTGTGCGCGAACGGCGGGATGACGTACGGCTACTCGCAGGTTCCCGACGTGGTGGCGCGACGCCAGCTGGGCAGCGCCGAGCCCGGCTTGGTGTTCACCTCCTCGCCGATAGCCGCTGACGACATTGCGCAGGAGCGTCCGCCGATCTACGCGCCGGTGGCGCTGTCCGGGATCACCATCGCCTTCCTGGTCGAACGGCAGACGGGTCTGCTGCAGCCGCCCGAGGTGAAGCTGCACGACGGGATGCGGGTAGCGGATCTCAACCTGACACCGCTGCTGGTCGCCAAGCTGCTCACCCAGTCCTACCGCGAACGTGGTCCTGGTGGCGTCCGAAGCCATGGCGAAGAACCCGATCGACCTGAGCCGAGACCCGGACTTCCTTGCTGTGAACCCTGACTTCGCCGCCCTGAAGTTCAGCGGCTACATCGGGGACATCCTGCTGCCGGTCGGGTTGTCCGACTCGACGGCGCAGCTGTGGAGCTGGGTCAATGCCGACGCGGAGGCTCGGGCGTTCCTCGACGGCGAGCCGGACCGGTTCGGGATGGTGGTGAACCCCAGCTTCAAGGGCCTTGACCTGCCCACCGACGACTTCCCGAAGAACGATCCGTCCTGCCGGTCGATCTCCGCGCCAGGCAACCCGCCGAGCCTGTGCACGCTGGACGCCCACCCGTACGCGGGCGACATGCACGAAGCGGCGCGCGCGGCTAGTCGTGGCGACGCGCTGAGCCGCTCGGTCTGGGACCCGAACAAGGTGCCCCCGGCCTACACCAAAGCCGCTCCGCAGCTCAGCGGGACCCGCGCCATGCTCGCCCTCACCGACACGGCGACGGCGGCGCGCTACGGCCTGCAGACCGCCAAGCTGCGCAACCGCGCGGGCGAGTTCGTCGAGCCGAGCGTGGACTCGCATGCTGGCGGCCCAGGCCACGATGGTTCCCAGCCACGACGACAGCGACGTGCTGGTGCCCGAGGTCACCTCGACCGCCCCGGGCGCCTACCCGCTGACGGTCCTCACCTACGCGGCCACCGCGCCCGCGGCTATCGACGTGGCGGCCGGGGCCGCCTACGCCGCGCTGCTCCGCTACGCGGTGGGAGCCGGTCAAGCGCTCGGTGTGCACCCCGGCGACCTGCCTGAGGGGTATGCGCCGCTGCCGGGCCGCTTGCGTAACCAGACGCTCACCGCTGCGACCACCATCGAGACGATGGCGGGGCGACCGGTGGCCGACAACCCTTCGCTCACCGTGGCTGCGCAGCCTGGCGCGCCGGCGGAACCCGACAGCTGCGGGTGGGGGCGCGCCAGCGGGTGGCGAGTCGGTCAGCTCCGGCGCCGGCCCTTCGCAGCCCGTGACGAACGGCGTGACGCCGCCCGTGCTGACGGCGCCGGCCACGGGCGACGTCACCGATCGCGCACGCCGCGCCGACGGCTGCGGCGCCGGTGGGCGCCGCGCGTTACGCGCTGGCGATGGCGCTCCTTGTCGGCGGTCCCGCTGCACTGGCGGGACCGACCCTCCTCCGACGCGCCACCAAGGGGCGGTGAGGCCGCGACCGGGCGCTTCAGCTGGTCGGCACTGACGTCGCATGTCAGTCCCGACTCGTCCGTGACATTCGTCCCGGACCACTTCGTGAGTCGGCAAGGAAGGTAAGGGAACGAATTCATGAACGTCAAGCCAACGAAGAAGGCTGTCGCTGCGGTGATCGCCGCTTCGGCGCTGGTCGCCACGGGCCTGCTGAGCGGGTCCGCCAGCGCTGACCCGCAGGGCCTCCCGACGTACCGCGCCCTGGCTGGCGTCGGGTCGGACACGACGCAGGGCGTGATGAACGGCCTCGCCGAGGTCGTCAAGGACGACAGCGGCGTCAAGCTCATCGCCTCCTACGACGCGACCGGCTCTGCGACCATCCAGACCAAGGACACCGGCTGCACCCTGAACCGCCCCGACGGCTCGGGCGCCGGGCGCACCGCCCTGCTCACGTCGCTGATCGCCGCGGATGGCTGCGTGGACTTCTCCCGGTCCTCCGACCTCTCGCTCGGCGCCACCCAGCAGTCGCTGACCTACATCCCCTTCGCTGTCGACGCGGTGTCCTACGCGATCAACCGCAACAGCAGCGTGCCCAAGAACCTCACCACCGCAGCGCTGCAGGCGGTCTACCGCTGCGAGGTGCCGAGCATCGTCCCGCTGCTGCCGCAGGCCGGCTCGGGTACGCGCAAGTACTGGCTGGGCAAGATGAACGTCACCGAGGCGCAGCTGCTCACGCCCGCGTTCTCCTGCGTCAAGGACACCAAGAACGGCCAGCCGGTCCAGGAGCACGACGGTCGGTCGCTGACCGCTGCCAACGAGCTCATGCCGTACTCGGTCGCCCAGTACATCGCGCAGAGCTACGGCGTCATCGCCGACCGGCGCGGCAACGCGGATCTCGGCTCGGTCGACGGTGTCGCCCCGATCACGCTCAACACCAGCTTCAGCATCAAGCGCGACGTCTACAACGTGGTGCCGACCGCGAAGCTCGGCGTCAGCCCGGTCAAGGACGTCTTCGTGGGCCCGGACTCCAAGATCTGCCAGCAGTCCCTGGTCATCCAGAAGTACGGCTTCGGTCTGAACGCCAACTGCGGCAGCACGACCAACCAGACGCCGGTCAAAGCTAAGGCGCCTTCTCCCCACTCCTGAACTCCTCCACTGACCAAGAAAGGCATGACTGTGTGGAAGAAGAAGTTCCTCTCCGGCCTCGCGGCTCTCGCCGTGGCGGCGCCATTGGGCTCCGTCGTGATGGGCGCCTCGGTCGCGCAGGCGGCTGACCCTGTCGTGCTCGGCGGCGTCACCTGGCAGCCGACGTCCGGCATCTACACCACCCCGAGCAGTTCGACACCGCCGCGGCCTGCCCGGCGCCGACGACCCACGCGTACGCGCGGCTGCTCGGCCACGGCTTCCCGGCGTCGGCGGCCAGGTGATCACTTCGCCGATCGAGATGTCCGGCATGACCGAGCACTCCTTCACCCTGGTGGTGCAGAACACCCTCAAGGCGTTCGCCGAGTTGAACCAGACGACACTGCAGGGCAAGTACGACCTGGTGGTCACCTGCCGCGACGAGCTCGGCCTGAACAACTACGGCGAGTTCCGCTCGGCGCTGTGGATGACCGACGCGCAGAACTGGGTCACGACCGACCCGAGCGCACCGCAGGCCACCACGGCGACCCTGGTCCCGACGCCGACCACCGCGGCTGCTGGTGCCTCGGTCGCGCTGAAGGCAACGATCGCACCCGCCGCCGCGGGAACGGTCACGTTCTACGACGGCACCACCGCGCTGGGCACGGCCACGGTCGCGGCCGGTGTGGCGAACCTCAGCACCACGGCCCTTGCCACCGCGGGCAGCCACTCGCTGAAGGCCGTGTTCGCACCTACCGGCTCGGGCTACCTCGGTTCCACGTCGTCGGTGGTCACGTTCACCGTCACGAAGGCGACAACCACGACCACGCTTGCGGCGACCCCGGGTGGTTCCGCGGCGGTCGGCGGTTCCGTCGCTCTCAAGGCGACGGTCGCTCCGGCGGGCCCCGGCGCCGTCGAGTTCTTCGACGGCACGACGAGCCTGGGCACGGCCTCCGTGTCGGGTGGGATCGCCACGCTGAACGTCTCCACGCTTGGCGCTGGGCAGCCACACGCTGAAGGCGCAGTACACCTCGTCCGCCACCGACTCGTTCGCGGGCTCGGAGTCGGCAGCGTTGGCCTACACGATCACCGTGGCGCCGACCACCACCCCGACGCCGACCCCGACGAACGGGGCCGCCGGCGTGGTCGTGAAGGGTGCGGACGGAAAGGTGCTCGGTGACGAACCCGACTCTGGCTGCCGGGTGCAGTGGTGACCGGCACGCTGACCGGCTACACCGCCGGCGAGACCGTCGAGGTGACGGTCTACTCGACGCCGACCAAGCTGGCCAACCTGACGGCGAACCAGAAGGGCGTGGTCGCCTTCACGCTCGACACGACCAACCTCGCGCCTGGTGCGCACCGGCTCGAGCTGGTGGGTGCCACGTCGGGAAGCAAGACGGTCTGGGAGTTCCAGATCGCGGGTGAGGCGGTGTCGGCGAGCCCGACCGCGACCGCAGTCCAGTGCGACGGGTAGCGGGGGCGTCGGGACGCTCCCGTTCACCGGGAGCAACACGATGACCATCGCGCTGGCCGGTCTGGGCGTCACCGGTGCCGGGATCGCCCTGATGGCGCACGCGCGCCGTCGCGGCTACCTGGCGTTCGGTGCGGACCGTCGTCACTGACCGAACGTGACGCCGAGGTGTTGCCCGGTGCCGACCCCGGCACCGGGCAACACCGCCGGCACCTCGCACCATCTCCACTCGCACTCATGTCACGACTGTCGAAAGGGGCGGCCGATGACCACGCTGACACCTGAATCGCGGACCCGTCGCCTCGACATCGAGAGAGGTGCCGCCCCCGTCGTCGACGCCCCCACCGACCAGCCCGCCGTCGAGGTCGCGCCCCCTGGCGCGGTACGGGCCCGCGACCGGTGGGCCGCCGCAGGTGGGTGCCTACCTCGTCGGCGCGGCGCTGAGCATCCTCGCCGCGCTGCTCCTCGGTTTCGTCGCCCACCTCGGCGTCGTCAGCCAGCTGCGCCACGACCGCGACCAGCAGGTCGCCTTCGCCGACTTCCGCAAGGCACTGGCGAACGCCACCGCACCAGTCGGCCAGACCGACGACCGCGGCCGGTTGCTGGCGGCAGGTACGCCGGTCGCCCTGTTCGACATCCCGGCGGCGCACGTCCACGAGGTGGTCCTGGAAGGGACCACGTCGGGAGTGCTCGCCTCGGGCCCGGGTCATCGCCGCGACACCGTGCTGCCCGGGCAGGCAGGCACCGCCGTGCTGTTCGGGCGTCACTCGGCCTACGGCGGCCCGTTCCGCTCGATCGCGAACCTGAAGGTGGGCACCACGTTCACCGTCACCACCGGACAGGGAACGCACGAGTTCCAGGGTCAGCGGCGTCCGCCACGCGGGCGACCCGCGACCTGCCGCCCTTGAGGCTGGCCATGGCCGGCTGACCCTTGTCACGGCCGACGGTCCGTCGTACGCGCCGACTGGCGCGCTCTGGGTGGACGCAACTCTCATCTCTGACGTGCAGCCCACACCCGCCCGCGCGATCGCGGCGAGCTCGCTGACCGCGGCCGAGCAGGCCATGGCCGGCGACGCCAGCGCCTGGATCGCGGGCGTCCTGTGGGCGCAGGCACTCCTGCTCGTGCGCCCTGTTCGTGGTGTGGGCGCGCGTGCACTGGGGTCGCTGGCAGGCCTGGCTGACCGGCGTGCCGGTGCTCGGCGTCATCGCCCTGGCCCTCGCCGACCAGGTCGCCCGCTTGCTTCCCAACCTGCTCTGAGACAAGACCTGCTCTGACACAAGGAGGACCACGTGACCACGTTCGTCGACCACCTGACCGTTGCGGAAGCTGAGCGGGCCATGAGGGCCGTGCCCGGTGCTACCGGCCTGGACGCTCGGGCGATCTCCGCCTGGTTCGGCGACCGCAAGGTGCTCGACCGGGTCTCGCTGTCGATGCCCGCCGGCCAGGTGACCGCGCTGATCGGCCCGTCCGGCTGCGGCAAGTCGACGTTCCTGCGCATCCTCAACCGGATGCACGAGCTGATCCCGTCGGCGTCGCTCGCCGGTGAGGTGCTGCTCGGACGGTCAGGACATCTACGCGCCCGAGCGCCGGCTGACCGACGCCCGCCGGCAGATCGGCATGGTGTTCCAGAAGCCGAACCCGTTCCCGGCCATGTCGATCTACGACAACGTCGACGGCCGGTCTGAAGCTGACCGGCACCAAGGTGTCGAGGGATGCGCAAGGACGCGCTGGTCGAGGAGTGCCTGACCAAGGCCGGGCTGTGGAAAGAGGTGCGCGACCGGCTGCGGCAGCCCGGCGGCGCCCTGTCCGGCGGCCAGCAGCAGCGGCTGTGCATCGCGCGGTCGCTCGCCGTCCGGCCGCAGGTGCTGCTCATGGACGAGCCGTGCTCGGCGCTCGACCCGACGTCGACCCGCCGGATCGAGGAGACGATCGGCGAGCTGGCGTCGCGAGGTGACGATCGTCATCGTCACGCACAACATGCAGCAGGCCGCGCGGGTCTCGCACCAGTGCGCGTTCTTCCTCGCCGAGCAGGGGACGCCGGGCGTCATCGTCGAGCACGGCCCGACCGGAGCTGATGTTCGAGGCGCCGGCCGACCCGCGCACGCTGGACTACGTGAACGGTCGCTTCGGCTAGGCCGGAGGCGATGCCCGGAGCAGGGGCTATCGGTTCACCGTCGACATGTCGGCGTACCTGTCGCCGGCGGTCGCGCCGACCGGTGCCGCGGCGTCGATCAGGGCCAGCTCCTGCGCACTGAGCGGGATGTCCGCAGCCGCCGCGTTCTCCTCCAGGTAGCGGACGTGCTTGGTGCCCGGGATCGGCACGATGTCGTCGCCCTGGTGGAGCACCCAGGCCAGCGCGAGCTGGCTGGCGGTGACGCCCTTGGAGTCGGCGATCTCGCGGACCCGGTCGACGAGCTCCAGGTTCTTGGTGAAGTTCTCGCCGGTGAAGCGCGGGTTGTGCCGGCGGAAGTCGTCGGCAGCCAGGTCGTCGATGCTGCGGATCTGCCCGGACAGGAAGCCGCGGCCGATCGGCGAGTAGGCGACGAAGCCGATGCCGAGCTCCCTGACCGTGGCCAGCACGTCGTTGTCCTCCACATCGCGGGTCCACAGCGAGTATTCGCTTTGCACCGCGGTGATCGGGTGCACGGCGTGCGCGCGGCGGATGGTGGCGGGCGCCGCCTCGGAGATGCCCAGGTGGCGCACCTTGCCGGCCTCGACCAGCTCGTGCATGGCGCCCCAGGTGTCCTCGATCGGGGTGTCGGGGTCGACGCGGTGCTGGTAGTACAGGTCGATCACCTCGACGCCGAGGCGCTGCAGCGAGGCGTCGCACGCCGACCGTACGTACTCCGGCCGGCCGTTGACGCCGCGGGTGCCGTCAGGTCGGCGCTCGTTGCCGAACTTGGTGGCCAGCACCACCTCGTCGCGCCGAGCCGGCGATGGCCTTGCCGACCAGCACCTCGTTGGTGAACGGGCCGTACATGTCGGCGGTGTCCAGGAACGTGACACCGAGCTCGAGCGCCCGGTGGATCGTGCGAGATGGCTTCGCGCTCGTCGGTCGTGCCGTAGAACTCGCTCATGCCCATGCACCCGAGGCCCTCGGCCGAGACCTGCAGGGCGGTGCCAAGGGTGCGTTGTTCCATGGTGTGCCTCCGCAGTGGTCGATGAGAGGAACACTAGGCATACCCACCCTTGGAGGACATGGTGCCGATGGAGCTGACCGTCGACGAGCGGGTTGCGCTCGATGCGATCGACGTGGACGAGATCACCCGGATGTTGGTCGAGCTGGTGAAGATCCCCAGCATCACCGGCAGCGACGCCGAGGCGGACGCCCAGCTGTGGGTGGCCGGACAGCTGCGCGAGCTGGGGATGGACGTCGATCTGTGGTCGATGGACCTGCCAGCGCTACGGGCGATGCCCGGCTTTCCTGGCACCGAGGCGCCACGCACCGAGGGCTGGGGGCTGGTCGGGATCACGGAAGAACGTGACGGGCCGACGGTGATCCTGCAGGGTCACGTCGACGTGGTGCCACCCGGGGACCTGTCCCGCTGGCCGCACGGTGACCCGTTCGCGGCACGCGTCGCCGACGGCGTGCTGTACGGGCGCGGGGCCTGCGACATGAAGGCCGGCGTGGTCGCCAACCTCATGGCGGTGCGTGCCATCCGGGACGCCGGCGTACCGCTGCGGGGGCGGATCGCGGTGCACAGCGTCGTCGGCGAGGAGGACGGTGGCCTCGGTGCCTTCGCGACGTTGCAGCGCGGGCACACCGGCGATGCCTGCGTGATCACCGAACCGACGTCCGGGACCGTCGTCACCGCCAACGGCGGCGCGCTCACGTTCTCGCTGTCGGTGCCGGGTCGGGCGACCCACGGCAGCACCCGGTACGAAGGGGTCAGCGCGATCGACGCGTATCTGCCGCTGCACGCGGCCCTCGCCGCTCTCGAGGCGGACCGCAACCGCGACGTGGACCCGCTGATGGCCGAGTACCCGATCCCGTACCCGCTGTCGGTCGGCACCCTCGTCGCGGGCGACTGGGCGAGCAGCGTGCCCGATCTGCTGGTGGCTCAGGGGCGGCTCGGGGTGCGCCTCGGTGAGGACCCGGCCCAGGCGCAGGCCGAGCTGGAGCAGCGGATCGCGCGAGGCGTGCGACGCGGACAGTTGGCTGCGCGATCATCCGGCCACGGTCACCTGGTCGGGCGGGCAGTTCGCCAGCGGCCGGTTGCCGGCGGGTGATCCGTGGTCGGCGCTGGTGCGTGGCGCCTACGCCGATGCGAACGGCGCGGCGCACCCGCGCGAGCGGGGCGCGCCCTACGGCAGCGACCTGCGCCTGTACGCCGCAGCCGGGGTGCCGACTCTCCAGCTGGGGCCGGGTGAGGTGGGGGTGGCGCACAGCCCGGAGGAGAAGGTGGTGCTGGACGACGTCGTCGCCGTCTGCCGCGCGCTGGTGGTGGCCGTGCTGCGGCGGTGCGGGACGGCCGGCTGAGCTGCCCACCCCGGACCGCCCACGGCACCGCCCACCCGCACCGCCCACCCGCACCGCCCACTTTCCGGTGATCACGAAAGTTCGCCCGGGTCAGAACCCGTGTGAATCTTCGTGATCACCGGACTTTTGGCGTGGAGGTCTGGCGCTCGGGCTAGCCGAGCGGTAGCGTCATATCCAATATATTAGTTAGTCGAGGCGGGAGGTGTGATGGCGGAACCGCTGGGCGCTGCTGCCTCGCCGGCTGCTCCGGGACGAGGCGTACGCGGTGATCCGGGCGGCCATCGTCGAGGGCGACCTGGCGCCCGGTGAGGTGGTGCGCGACACCGAGCTCGCCGCCCGGCTGGGGCTGTCCCGCACGCCGGTGCGTGAGGCGCTGAGCAGGCTGACCGACGAAGGTCTCATCGAGTCCAAGCCGCATGCCTTCACCCGGGTCACCCCGCTGCTGCGCCAGGCGACGCACGACGCCTTCCAGGTGGTGAGCGCGATGCACCAGCTTGCGGTCTCGATCGCCGTCCCGCGGATGACCGGCGACGACATCGCCGCGCTGACCCGGCTCAACGCCGACTTCGCCGCCGCCTTGGACGCCCGGGACGTGCCAGCCGCGCTCGCCGCCGACGACGCGTTCCACGACGTGTTCATCACGGCCGCCGGCAACCGTGCGGTCGCCGACACGATCGAGCGGTTCAGCCCGCTGATCCGCCGGCTGGAGCGGCTGCGCTTCGCGTCCGTGCCCGGCCGGCATTCCGTGCGCGTGCACGCCGCGATGACCAAGGCCGCTGCGGCTGGAGACGCGGCGACCGCCGCGGCGCTCACGCAGGAGAACTGGGCCGCGCTCGGCGAGGAGATCGACCGGGCCTTCGCCGCTCCGGTGCCCGACCCGCAGGCCACCACCGAACGAGCAACCACCGAAACCCCAACGCGCTAAGGCCGTTGCCCACCCAGGCAAGAAGGAGACATCGTGACGCTCGACGACTTCCCCCGCTACCCGCTGACGTTCGGGCCGTCCCCGGTCCACCAGCTCGAGCGGCTCACGAGCCACCTCGGCGGCGCAGGCGTGTGGGCCAAGCGCGAGGACTGCAACTCAGGGCTCGCCTTCGGTGGCAACAAGGTGCGCAAGCTCGAGTACCTCGTCGCCGACGCCCTCGCCACCGGCTGCGACACCCTGGTGTCCATCGGCGGCGTCCAGTCCAACCACACCCGCGCGGTCGCGGCGAGCGCGGCCAAGGCTGGCCTGAAGTGCGTGCTGATCCAGGAGAGCTGGGTGGACTGGCCGGACGCCGTCTACGACAAGGTCGGCAACATCCTGCTCAGCCGCCTGATGGGCGCCGACGTCCGCCTGGTGAAGGCCGGCTTCGGCATCGGCTTCAAGGAGAGCTGGGAGAACGCGCTCGCCGAGATCGAGGCCGCGGGCGGCAAGCCGTACGCCATCCCGGCCGGCGCCTCCGACCACCGACTCGGTGGGATGGGCTTCGCCCGTTGGGCCGGCGAAGTCGCCCAGCAGGAGGCCGAGCTCGGCGTCTTCTTCGACACGATCATCGTCTGCTCGGTGACCGGCAGCACGCAGGCCGGCATGGTCGCCGGCTTCGCCGCGCAGCAGGCCACCCGCCGGGTGATCGGGATCGACGGCTCGGCCAAGCCCGCGGAGACCCTCGACCAGGTGACCCGCATCGCCCGCGCCACCGCGGAGCTCATCGGGCTCGACCGCGAGCTGACCAGCGACGAGATCATCCTCGACGACCGCTACCACGCTGGCATCTACGGCATCCCGGATGAGCAGACCCTGGACGCCATGCGGACCGCCGCCCGCCTCGATGGCATGATCACCGACCCGGTGTACGAAGGTAAGTCGATGGCCGGCCTCATCGACCTGGTCGGTCGTGGTGAGATCGAGAAGGGCTCTACCGTTTTGTACGCCCACCTCGGCGGCCAGCCGGCGCTCAACGGCTACAGCGCCCTGTTCAGCTGACCCTCCCAACCTCCAGGAAGCATCGTGCCTGAATCCCTGACACCCGCAGAGCTCGACGTCCTCGACGAGATCCAGCGCCGCGTCCTGTGGCTCGCGGTCCGGATCATCGACGCGGCCAACCACGACCGCGACACCGGCGACGGGGTGAAGGTCGGCGGCCACCAGGCGTCGTCGGCCTCGCTGGTGACGGCGATGACGGCGCTCTAGTTCGCGCACCTGGACCAGCGGACAAGGTCAGCGTGAAGCCGCACGCCTCGCCGGTGTTCCACGCGATCCAGTACCTGCTCGGCAACCTCGACCGGTCCTACCTCACGCAGCTGCGCGCCAGCGGCGGCCTGCAGTCCTACCCGTCGCGCACCAAGGACCCCGACCGGGCCTACGTCGACTTCTCGACCGGCTCGGTCGGCCTCGGTGCCGCCGCGCCGCTGTTCGCGGCGGCCACCCGTCGCTACGTCGACGCGCACTTCGGTGCGCGGCCGCGCTCGCCGCTTCGTCGCGCTGATGGGTGACGCCGAGCTCGACGAGGGCAACGTCTGGGAGGCGATCGCCGACCCCGCGACCCAGGGCCTCGGCAACGTCATGTGGATCGTCGACTTCAACCGGCAGTCGCTCGACCGGGTCGTGCCCGGCATCCGGATCGCCCAGTGGAGCGGCAGTTCGCGGCCGCCGGCTGGAACGTCGTCGAGGTCAAGTACGGCCACCAGCTGCGGGCGAAGTTCGCCGAGCCGGGCGGCGAGGCGATCCGCACCTGGATCGACGCCATGCCCAACGAGCAGTACCAGTCGATGTTCGCGCTCGCCGGCGACGAGCTGCGCAAGCAGTTCCTCGACGGCGCGCCGACGAGGTCGTCGACCTGCTCGCCGGCGTCTCCGACGACGAGCTCGCGCCGCTGCTGCAGGACCTCGGCGGCCACGACCTGGCGTCCATGCTCGAGGCGTACGCCGAGGCCGACCAGGTGAGCGACCGCCCGTCCGTCATCTTCGCCTACACGGTGAAGGGCTGGGGCCTGCCGATCGCCGGCAACCCGCGCAACCACTCCGCGCTGCTCTCCACCGCCGCAGGTCGACACGTTGCGCGACCGAGATGGGCCTGAGCCGCGACGACCGAGTGGGACCGGTTCGACGCGCGGCACCCAGGCCGGGATCTGGGTGAACCGCCGGCACGACCTGCTGGCCCGCTCGCCCGCACCGGACTCACTCGACATCGCGGTCCCGCAGTCCACCGAGGTCCGCGCCGCGCCAAGCCGGTGTCCACCCAGGAAGTCTTCGGGCGGATCGCTCGTCGACCTGCCCCGCGACCCCGTCGTCGCGCCGTACCTGGTCACCACCGCACCCGACGTCGCGATCTCGACCAACCTCGCCGGCTTCATCAACAAGACCGGGGTCTTCGCGCCCGAGGTGCGCCGGGACTGGAACGAGGACCCGGTGCTGAAGTGGGCCGAAGGCCCGACCGGGCAGCACATCGAGCTCGGCATCTCCGAGATGAACCTGTTCCTGCTGCTCGGCCAGCTGGGCCTGTCGTGGGACCTGTCCGACCAGCCGCTGCTGCCGATCGGCACGGTCTACGACCCGTTCGTCTGCCGCGGGCTCGACGCCTTCATCTACGCCACCTACTCGGGCTCGCGGTTCGTCATCGCCGGCACGCCGTCGGGTGTGACGCTCGCCCCGGAGGGCGGCGCCCACCAGTCGACGATCACCGCCGTCGATCGGGCTGGAGCTGCCCGGCGTCACCTTCTGCGAGCCGGCCTACTCCGGTCGCGCTCGACTGGCTGCTGTGCGACGCGCTCGGCCGCATCGCCGCCGGACGGTCCGCGGCCGACCGCGGCGCCGGTCGAGTCCGGCTCGTACTACTTCCGGCTCACCACCCGGCCGATCGACCAGGCGCCGTTCGAGGCGGCCCGGGCGCGGATCGGCGACGCGGTGCTGCGCGCGCCAGGTGCTCGCCGGCGGCTACCGGCTCGTCGACGCCTCCGAGCTCGCGGCCACCGGCGCGCCGGCGGTCCACCTGGCGTCCAGCGGCGCGGTGATGCCCGAGGTGCTGGTGGCGGCCGCCGAGCTCGCCGACGAGGGCATCGCCGCGCACGTCGTCGACATCACCTCGCTCGACCGGCTGTACGCCGCGTGGCAGCGCACGCTGCGCCAGGACGTGCGGACCGCGACCGACGCCGTCGGTGCCGGGCGCGCTGCGCGCGGCTGTTCCCGGCGATCGCGCGCCGATCGTCACCGTCCACGACGCCGCCACCCACGCGATGGCCTGGCTCGGCTCGGCGCTCGGCGTGCCGGCGGTCCCGCTCGGCGTCGACGCGTTCGGCCAGTCCGGCACGGTCGCACGAGCTGTACGAGCTGCACGACCTGACGTCGGGCTCGATCGTCAACGCCGCGCTCGCTGCGCTGTCGTTGGGCTAATCGAATAACCCCAACACCGTCGATTGCGCCTACTCGCCGCGTGAGCGGACGAGAAGCGTGATTCCTGCGCTCTTGGGCCCTTAGGTCGCAGCCATCCTCTGCCGAAGGGTCGGTGCGGCCGCAACTGCGGCGCACCAACCTGAGGGTGCTGTGGGAAGGGATGTCGACCTTGATGGCTCGGAGACTTCGGAAGGTGGGCTGGCGTTCGTCGCCGCCGGACTCGCGTTGGGGGGTGTCGTAGCGGTCTCCGCACCAGCAAGTGCCGCCCCCGCCACTGTCGACCTGACCAGGTCGGTGACGGTGCCGACGCCGCCCAGCTCGAACTTCACCGGCGCCACCTCCGGAGACGGCTGGGACGTGCAGTTCTACGAGGACCGCATCTTCAACGTCTTCCACCACAACTCCACCAGCTACCAGGTGGACTGCCACCTGCAGAGCGACGGAACGCACTGCGACACCGTTGGCGGCGTCATCGCCGTGGCCCAAGACCGTGAGCGCACCGGCGCCGTCGGCGGCATCGTTCGGCAGCCCCGGACACTCGACCGGTTGGACCGACACCGCCAACGGACGCTTCTACGGCTGGACGGCCAGGACGACGGACGATGTCGGCGGGGTCATCTGCGTCGACCTGACGAGCGGCGGCCGCCAACCCGTACTGCGGGTTCACGCCGCTGACCGGGGCCGGGGAGGCCAGCTCGACGGATGGGCCCGTCGATCGACGGGCACGCGATCGTCGGCAGCAAGATGTACGCGCTTCAACGCGAGCGGCGGCACGGCGGGGGCGAAAACAAGCTGCTGTGCTTCGATCTCGCGACCAAGGCGGCCTGTGAAGGCCAGCCGTTCGCCGTCGAGGCGGAGACGGCTCCGAGTCGGTGTACTCATGGGTGACCGCCGTCGCCGACAAGGTGTACGTCCACTTTGACAGTGTCAGAAGACGCCAGGCTCACGTGCTTCGATCCGGCAACGGCGAAGTGTGCGCTGCCGGAACGTGGCCGGTTGCGAGCTCCGCTGCGGGCACCGCGCAGCCGTTCCCGATGCTCAACACCAGCGGTGTCGCCATCGGCATCTGCGCCCGCTTGTCGGTACCGTCCCGTGCTGGAACCTCGACGGGACCGACCCGCGCCACGCCGTCGAACCTGAAGGCCGCGATCGTCGACGGTGGCAGCTGGGAGAACTCGGCCGTGCTCGGCACCCGCATCTACGTCGCCGGCTTCTCGAAGGTCTCCTGCTACGACTTCGCGACGGGTGACGGCTGCACCGGCTTTCCCATCACGATCGACGGCAGCTCCCTCGTGTACACCGTGAACCCTGACCCGGTGCGGGCCGGATGCATCTGGACCAACGCCGACGGGGGCACGACGCAGATCCAGAACTTCGACGCCTACACCGGCGCAAGCGGCTGCAGCGGTGCGCTGCGGGTCAACGCCACGACGCTCATCCCGGACGCCGATTGCGCACCGATCTCGTGGAGCAGCGCTCCGGATCGTCAACCCGGCCAGAGGCGACTACGAGGACGCCACGGTCGACGTGACCAACGCGAGCGGTGTCGCCTACGAGGACGGGACTGCTCTGGAGGTCGACGAGCACGGCGTGGTGGACCTGTCCGAGCTCGAGCTGCCGGTCGACGGCGAGCGTCCGGTGTTCGCGGTGACGTTCGACGAGCCGGAGTTCGACGAAGCCGGGATCACGTTCGCGTTCACCTGGGAGTCGCCGGACGACGCTGCGTGCGCGACGCCGGATGCACCGGCTGCGCCGACCGTGGTGGCCGGCGACGGCGAGGTCGTCGTCAGCTGGGGCCAGCCGGCGAGCTACGGCTTCCCGATCGTCAACTACACCGCAAAGGCGTGGCCGAGCGGAAAGACCTGCACGGTGGCAGCGCCGGCGACGACCTGCACCATCACGGGTCTGACCAACGGCACGTCGTACAAGTTCACCGTGTCTGCGGCGAACAGCGCCGCGAGCGGTGCGGCGTCCACGATGTCGACGGCCGTGTCTCCTGCCGAGGGAGTCACGCCTCCTTCCCCGCAGCCGTCATCGACTCCGACGCCCGACCGTCGCCGACCCCCGCACCGACCCCACGACCGACGCCGACGCCCCACGACCGCGCCGCTCGGCCTGACGCTGAACCTCGATCTGAACCTGAAGACCGGCGTCGTTCCGCCGGGTGTGCCCGGCTCGAACGGCCGCGCCCCCGACCCCCGTGGGGCCGAGGTGACGGTGAGCGGGCATGGCCTCATGCCCAACTCGCCGGTGGTGATCGAGCTGCACTCGACGCCGATCCACCTGGCGACGGTGACCACGGACGCGGTGGGCAGCTTCACGACGAAGCTCAAGCTTCCGATGCTGATGGAGGCCGGGCTGCACCACGTCGTCGCGATCGGCAAGGCCCCTGATGGTTCGACGGTGACCGCGTCCGCGCCACTGGTCGTCCCGTACGCCAGCCTGCCTTACACCGGTACCGACTCGGCAGCGCTCGCCGCGACAGCTGTCGGCCTCGTGCTGGCCGGTGTGGCGCTCCTCGCCGTGTCGCGCCGCCGAAAGGCAGTGGCAGCCGGATCGCACATCTGATCAGCACGGCTCTCGCGCCGCCGCCCCCTGTCACCACCAGGGGGCGGCGGCGTAGCCATGTGGCGCCTCGCGGTGCCCGCGGCCTTGCGTCTCGGGTCGATCGTCAACGCGCGTTGGCCGTGGTCGTTGGGTCAAGCCTCCGTCCGTGCCGCGACGCCGCGCAGCATCGGCGGGTTGAGCAGGACGGCCTGGCCCGGCGCGGAACAGCTGGGCGGGACGACCGCCCTGCCGCGTCGTCGTCCGTCCGGTCGGCTGGAGGAACCCCGGGCTCCCGGTCACCTTCCGGTGGAAGTTTCGCGGGTCCAGCTGCTCGCCCCACACCGTCTGATAGGCGTGGCGCAGCTCGCCGATGGTGAACTCGGCGGGGCACAGCGCCGTAGCCAGCGGGGTGTACTCCAGCTTGGCGCGGACTCGCTCGACGCCGTCCGCGAGGATCTGCGCGTGGTCGAAGGCAGACGACTGGGACCCGGTCCCGCCCGCGCCGGAGGCGTCGACCTGCGACTCCCCACCGAGCAGCTCGGCCACTGGCACCAGCTGACCCAGCTCGGCTGCGCGCGTGGTGGTCGCCGGATCCGGCGGGAGCAGCACCAGATAGGCGACGCTGACCGTGCGGGTGGAAGGAATGCGGTCGGGGGCGCCGTAGCTGGCGAGCTGCTCGACGTGGGCGCGAGCCGGCGAGCGGCCGAGCGTGCCGGCCAGGTACCGGGCCGCCGCGCCGGCGAGGTTCTCATCCGGCCCTAGATCGCCGCCCGGCAGCGCCCAGCGCTCGGACTGCCAGACGACGAGTGCGTCCAGCGTCTGCGGTCCCATGGTCAGCACGACGAGGTCGACGGTCACCGCGCAGGACGTGTCGGATCCGTGGGGCATGGTCGTGACGGTAACCGGTGCGAGTCGTGCGAGGTGTGTCAGCGAGCGAAAGCGACACGCTCAGCGGCCATGCGGGCGGCCTCAGCGAGCGTTGCGCACAGCGGGGTCGAAGCCCGGGTCATCGCGTCGCAGCTGCGGAGTGGTGGGGGCTTGCTGTGACCGCTCGACGTTTGTGGAACGGTACGCCTGCACGATGGACTCGATCACCGTCAGCCCGACCACGGCGAACGCCAGTGCGACAGCGAAGCGGACGACCGCTGTGCGCACATCGACCGTGTGCTCGACGAATGCGGCCATCAGCGCGGGCCCGCTCAGCACGCAGGCGGCGACCAGGGCCGTGCCGCTGATCCTGAATCGCATCATGCCTGACCTACCCCTCTCATTCGGACCTGCATCTTGAACACATAGCGCCTGATGACGTCGCCGTACTGGCCGGGATAGTGGAATACCACGACGACCTCGTTACGAGAATGGAGTGCATGCACGGTACGAAGCACTTGACCGGGGATCACCAGCGCCTTGTCGTCGATGGTGACTCGCAAGATGAGCTCGGAACCCGGCGCGAGGTCGGCCGCGTCGGTGAGGACGCGGAAGCCGCCCTCGCTGATATCGACGGTTGTCCCGTCGGCGACCTCGCCGCGATGCTCGATCTCGATAGGCAGCGCCGTCGAGACCCGCACATACTCCCGGCGCTGGACCAGCTGCGGCTCGCCGTAGGGTTCGAGCCGCCATTGCAGCAATGGTTGGTCGACGCGCTCGACGACGAGAGCGGGCTGCTGATAGCGGCCGCGGATCGAGACCCAGTGCAGGTCGACCTCATCGGTCCCGCTCTCGTCCAACACCCGAGGGCCGTGCGCCGGGATAGCGACGAGGAGTGACTTCTCGTCGATGTCCTCGATCCGTGAGGGTAGCTCGATCGTGTCGCCGGCTACGCCCACCGTGACGAGCCCGTTCACCTGGAATTGGTCGTTCATCGCTAGGTCACGCTGCTTCGATCATGCGTTCGATGACCAGGCCCGCCCAGGCTCCGGCCGTCGCCGTGCGGCCCTCGATCGTGGCGACCGGGACCCCCAGGCCGAGTACCGAGGCCGGATCGGCGCTGCCCTCGACGTTGGTGACGATCAGCGCGTCGGCGCTGTCGAGCCGATCCAGCCAGATAGCGATGTCGTGCGTCTTGCTGGTGGCCGGAACCACAGCCCAGGTCGCCGTCGGCTGTAGCGCATCCAGGACGTCCCGGCTCCATTCCACGGAACTGGGCGCCATCGAGGTGTCGATGACGGTGATCGACGCCGTCGGACGCTTGCGCCATCGTTCGCCGCGAGCCTGTGCCGCCTCGACCGTGTCCACGCGGCGGGCCGCGGGCACCCGGACTGTCGAGCCGGCCCGCGCGATCAGGGTGATCTGGTCCGGGTCGAGCCCCAGCCGCTCGGCAAGCTCGATCGCGCTGGCCCACGCCGTATGGCCGTCGCCGACCACGGCGAGCACCTCACCGGCTCCGGTGGGCGCCACCGGCGGGGCAGGCAGCGCGCGCAGCGCGTCGACCAGCACGCTCAGCGGGAGGGCGCCATTTAAGGAAGGTAGAGGGGCGGCACATGTGCTTGCCTGGCAGCAGAGCTGTGCCTGAAGCGCCGAGATCGCGAAGCGAGGAGGAGCGGGTGCGGCTTGCGTCCAGCACGCTGGCGGCGTGCTCGGGGAGGACGCGAACCAGGGGTGCCCGGACGGCGAGCGGCTGGGCGGTCGGAACGGGTGCGACCGTCGTCGTGCGAGGCGAATCAGATGGGTGGGGCGCCGCGCTCGCATGGGCGGACGCAGCGCCGACGAATGTGCTGCCGACCGCGTCGGTGAGGTCGGCGAGCACGCTCGCGAAGGACGACGAGTCGGTGGACATGCTCGGGGACGTGGGCGACATGACTTCACCGCGCCCAGCGGTGGACCGTGGTGACTCCTCCCGGGCGGGGGCGAACCCGGGTGTGCTGGTCGGCGTGCTCCGGTTCGACGCGGGCGGCTCGGGGTTGCCGTCCACACTGGCTCCGCCGCCTCGCGCTCGCGCGCGCTGACCTCGTCGGCAAGGTCGAGGAGCGTTGGTGCGCTGGGGCTTGCCGCGGGCCCGAGCGGGGGAGGTCGCGCGCGTCGCAGCCGCCGGCGCGGCGGGAGACACAAGCGGGGACGGCGCCGCGACCCGTGGCGCGTCGGCAGGCGCTGCGGGCGGGGCCGACCGTCCGATCGTGTCGGGGACCTGGACGGTGAGCTGGTAGCACTCGCGGGCGAAGAAACCCGCGATACCGCCGGTACGGCCCTTGCCTGCCTTCACGATCTGCACGTCGTTGCCGTACTCCTCGCGGGCACGAGTCAGCAAGGCCTCCAGGCTGGGCCCGTCAAGCTGCATAAGAGTGGACACCGGTCACCGTTCCGATCGTCTCGAGCGTGAAGCTGGAACCGAGCTCGTTGTAGGCCAGCACGGGCAGTCGCGGCGCGACGGCTCCCACCAGTCGGGCGAGCGCGGGGCGGAGCTGTGCCATGCAGACGAGGACCGGGATGGCACCCATCTGCTCGGCAACTTCGGCGAGCCGGGCTGCCTCGGTGGCAAGGTGCTCGCCGGTCGCACCGTCCAGGGCGAGGAAGCTGCCGGCGTCGCCGGCGCGGAGAAACTCGAGCAGCGACTGCTCGAAGAGGGGGTCAAGGGTCACCACGGTGAGCCGACCATCCTGCCCGTACTGCGCGGAGATCGCCGGGCCCAGCGTTGCTCGGGCGGCCTCGGCGAGCCCCTCGGGGTCAGTACTCACCCGAGCGCGCAGCGACAGGGCCTCGAAGATGCGGACCAGGTCGCGGATCGGCACGTGCTCGTCGAGAAGGTTCTGCAGTACCCGCTGGATGTCGCCGAGCTGAAGCAGCGCGGGGGTGAGCTCCTCGACGACGACCGGGTGGGTGCGCCGGACCAGGTCGGTGAGGGTCTTCACGTCCTCACGCCCGAGCAGGCGTGCCGCATTGTTGCGGACCACCTCGGCCAAGTGGGTGGTGATGACCGACGCCCTGTCCACGACGGTCGCCCCGGCCATCTCAGCCTGCTGGCGGACCTCCAGCGGGACCCACTTGCCGGGCAGGCCGAAGACCGGTTCACGGGTCGGTGTGCCGGGGAGGTTGACGAGGTTGTCACCGATCGCGAGCACGCAGCCCGGCGGCGCCTCACCGCGGGCGACCTCTACCCCGTTGAGCCGCACCGTGTAGGTGCTGGGCGGCAGGTCCAGGTTGTCGCGCGTGCGCACCATCGGTGTGACCATGCCCAGCTCCATCGCGAGCTTGCGTCGCAGCGCGCGAACCCGGTCGAGCAGCTCACCACCGGCGCCCGCGTCGACCAGGTCGACGAGGTCGAAGGACAACTCGAGCTCCAGCGGCTCCACCCGCATGTCCGCCACCAGCGCCTCGGCGGAATCCGGCGCCGGACCGGCCCGTTCGGCGTCGAGGGCCGCTGCTGCGGCCTCCTCGGCGTCCTTGCGCACCTTGTCGGGGTCGGGGAGGCGACTCGAGGCGAGCAGCACGGCGGCACCGATGACCATGAATGGGATCTTGGGGAGTCCGGGGATCAGCGCGATGAGAATGACCCCGATGCCGCCGATGCGGAGCGCCTGGCGCTGTGCGCCGAACTGCGCGATGAGGTCGGTGCCCATGTCCTCGTTGCTGGCCGAGCGGGTGACGATGAGGCCGGTCGAGACGGACAGCAGCAACGCGGGGATCTGGGAGACGAGGCCGTCGCCGATCGACAGCAGGCTGTACGTGGAGATGGCGTCGCCGATCGGCATGTGCATCTGGGCGACGCCGACCGCGAAGCCGCCGATGAGGTTGACCAGCACGATGATGATCGCCGCGATCGCGTCGCCCTTGACGAACTTCGAGGCGCCGTCCATCGCACCGTAGAAGTCGGCCTCGGCGCTGATCTCGGAGCGCCGTTTGCGAGCGGTCTCGTCGTCGATGATGCCGGCGTTGAGGTCGGCGTCGATGGCCATCTGCTTGCCGGGCATGGCGTCGAGGGTGAAGCGCGCGCCCACTTCGGCGACGCGGCCGGCACCGTTGGTGATGACGACGAACTGGATGATGATGAGGATCAGGAAGATCACCAGGCCGACGACGAGTGAGCCGCCGACCACGAAGTGCCCGAAGGAGTTGATCACGTCGCCGGCGTCGCCGTGCAGCAGGATCAACCGGGTAGCGCTCACGTTGAGCGCGAGGCGGAACAGGGTCGCGATGAGGATGATCGACGGGAAGATCGCGAAGTCGAGCGCCCGTCGGACGAACATCGACATCAGCAGGATGA
This sequence comes from uncultured Actinomycetota bacterium, assembly GCA_963703505.1. Classification (GTDB taxonomy): domain Bacteria; phylum Actinomycetota; class Actinomycetes; order CAVPEL01; family CAVPEL01; genus CAVPEL01. The sequence goes on from CAVPEL010000006.1 coordinate 489,644, forward strand.
GCACCGCTGAGGTGATGTTGAAGGCCAACAACATGTCGAGCAGGATCGTCGGCAGCGGGACGACCATCATCACCACAACGGCGACGACGCCGACCGGCAGACCGATCTGGCCGAGACGACTAGCGGACACGACACCTCACGTCAGTGACGACCGTCCATGGATTCGCTGAGCCGTCCCTGGCTCAAGTGACCTATCGGACAGTGGGCCGGATAAGTTGAGCCTGCTTGCGTCGCCGCTTTGTCGGTTTCTTGATGCCGACGAGGTCCTTCTCCGGCGTCGGCGGCCGGTGATGGGTGCCGGCGGCCACTCCGCGCGCCTTGAGCGCGAAGATGAATGCCAGGATCCGGGCGACCGAGGTGTACAGCTCCAGCGGAATCTCCTGCCCGAGGTCGCAGACGCGGTAGAGCGTGCGGGCGAGCGGGATGTCCTGGACCATCGGGACCCGGTGCTCCTGCGCCCTTGCCCGGATCTTCGCGGCAATGGCCCCGGCGCCCTTGGCGACCACTCGTGGCGCTCCCTTGGCGGAGTCGTACTTCAGCGCGACCGCCACGTGGGTCGGGTTGACCAGGACGACGTCGGCGTCGGTGACCGCCGCCATCATCCGGTTCCGCGACATGCTCAGCTGCATGGAGCGGCGGGCGCCCTTCATGGCCGGGTCGCCCTCGGTGTTCTTGTACTCGTCCTTGATCTCCTGCTTGCTCATCATGATCGACTTTGTGGTCTTGCGACGCTGGTAGGCGTAGTCGGCCGCGGCCATGACGAGCCCTGCGATGGCACAGTCCCGGGCGAGATTGAAGATCACGTCACCCATGGCGTGCAGCACGTAGGACGTCGGCACCACCGTCCCGGACTCTGCCAACGGGGTCATGGTCTTGATCGCCCGGTAGAGCAGCACGCCGAGGACCGAAGTCTTGAGGACTGCCTTCGCCGCGTTCCACACGCCCTGCCCGCCGAAGACTCGCTTGATGCCCTTGAGCGGGTTGAGCCGTTCCATCTTGGGCTTGAGCTTCTTGCCGGTCGGATGGATGCCGCCCTGCGCGGCGTTGGTGACCAGGCCCAGCACGAGCAGGCCGAGCACGAGCGGCGCCAACGCGCGGGCGGCACCGGCGAGCCCCTGGACGAGCAGTCCCATGGCGGCGGCCGGGTCGGGATCGGCAGCGATTTTGCCGACCTGCCGTAGCAGGTCCTTGGTCACCGAGCCGGCGGTCGTGAAGGTGATCTTGACAAGAAAGACGGCTAGCAACAGGCCGGCCCAGGCCGAGATGTCGGGTGAGCGCGGGGTCTGCCCTTCCTTGCGTGCCTTCTTCAGGCGCTGGGCGGTCGGCTTCTCGGTCTTCTGCGACTTGTCGCCGCTCACGACGGCCTCACCCCCCGGGGCTCGCGAACACCGAGGCGACCGCCGCGGTGCTCTGAGTGATCTTGGCGAGCAGGTTGCTCATCGCGCCGGGCAGTGCGACGAAGGTGATGCCGACCAGCGTCACGGTGACAAGGATCTTGAGCGGGAAGCCGAGGGAGAACACGTTGAGCGTTGGCGCGGCCTTGGTGAGCACGCCAAGGCCGATATCGGTGAGGACGAGGACCGCGAGTAGCGGCGCGGCGATCTGGACGGCCGCGACGAAGAACGTGCCCAGGTCACGCGTGATCACCTGCAGCAGCGCGTCCAGCGGCTGCCCTCTCCCCAGCGGAACGGCGCGGTAGGAGTTGAGCAGCCCCCGCACCAGCACGAGGTGGCCTCCGGAAGCGAACAGCAGCGTGGTGGCCAGCAGATTGTGGAGCCGGCCGAACACCGAGTTGTTCTGCATGCTCAGCGGGTCGTACGCCGAGGACATCGCCAGGCCGCCGAACAGGTCGATGAGATCGCCGGCAGCGCGGACCGCCGCGAACAGCACCAGGGTGACGAAACCCATGGCAAACCCCGCGGCGGCCTGCACCAGCACCGCTCCGGCAAGCGGCCCGAGCTCGAGGGGGGGAATGCCGGTCCGTAGCTGCGGCGCCGCGGCGAACGCTAGACCGAGCGCGATCGCAGTCTTGACTTGAGCGGGGATGGAGCGGGTTCCGAACGGGGGGACGACGGCGATCCAGGCGGACGCCCTCACCAGCGCGAGCAGATAGGCGACCAGGGCATCGGCTGGGAGGTCGAAGCTCATGGCCGGCTCACTGCAGCCCTAGCAAGCTCGGCAAGGACGCGAAAAGCTGACGGGTGTAGTCCAAGATCGTCGAGAGCATCCAGTGGCCGCTGAGCAGGACCACCACTCCTACCGCGATGATCTTTGGCACGAAGGTGAGGGTGAACTCCTGGATCTGAGTGGCCGCCTGGAAGAGCGAGATCCCGAAGCCGACCGCCAGCGAGGTCAGCAGGATGGGTGCACACAGCTTGGCAGCGACGATCATGGCCTGCATGGCCATGTGGATGACGGTGGTATCGGTCATGTCGCGGCCCGCTACTGGTAGCTCGTGACGAGGGACTTCACGATCAGCATCCAGCCGTCGACCATGACGAACAGCAGCAGCTTGAACGGCAGCGAGATCATCACCGGCGGCAGCATCATCATGCCCATCGACATGAGCGACGAGCTCACGACGAGGTCGATGATGAGGAACGGGATGAAGATGACGAAGCCGATGATGAACGCGGCCCGCAGCTCGGAGAGCACGAACGCGGGGACCAGCGACGTCATCGGCACGTCCGCCGCCGTGTCGGGCCGCTCGCTCCCGCTCGCCTTGATGAACATGGCGAGCTCGGGCTTGCGGGTCTGCTTGAGCATGAACTCGCGGAGCGGGGCGACGCCGTCGTTGTAGGCGACGGTCTGCGACTTGGTGCCGCCCAGATAGGGCTGTACACCCTCGCTGTTCATCTTGGACAGGGTCGGTCCCATGATGAACAGACTGAGGAAGAGCGCGAGCCCCACCAGCACCTGGTTCGGTGGCACGTTCTGCAGGCCGAGGGCGTTGCGGGTGAGCGACAGCACGACCGCGATCTTGGTGAAGCTCGTGCACAGGATCAGCGCCGCCGGTGCGATCGACAGCACCGTCATCAGCAGGATGATGACGATCGACTGGCTGGGCTTGCCGCCGATGCCGTTCAGGTCCACGTGCACCGACGGCCCGGTGACCGCGGGCACCTCGGGGGCGGTGGGGGCCGTTGGCGCCGTCGGCGAGACCGGGCTCACCGCGGCGGGTGCCGTGATCGGCGCGATCGGAGCTACCGGGTCCGCGAACGCGGCCGGAGTCGACGCCATGGTCCCGACGATCACGGTGGTCGCCGCCGCAAGGAGGAAGCCCGCCAGCCGCGGGAATGCGCGCGACCTCATGTGCGCCGGACCGTGCGGTCCCGGACGAGGTCCAGGAGCGAGGCGAACGTCGGCGCGTTGCGCAGGTGGGCGCCGCCGCCCCTGGCCAGCCGGCGACCCGTTGCGTCGTCGGGACTGCCGGCTTCGACGGGTGCCGGCGCGAATGCCTCCGCGTCCAGCTCGGTCAACAGCCGCACGGAACCGTCGCTGACTCCCACGAGCAGGTGCGTCCCGGCCACGTTGACCACCGCGATCGACGTGGTCTTGCCGAGCGGCTGACGAGCCACCACCTCCAGCTGGGCGCGCTTGCGCGACCGGGACGTGCCCGTGCCTAGCGATGACCGGCGCAACAACCGCGCGCAGACGGCCATGAGCGCGAGCACGACGCCGAGGGAGACGCCGAGCTGGAGGAAGGTACCCAAGGTCGACTTCATGCCCCGACGGCCGCACCCTCGAAGCCGCTGCTGATGATCTCGGAGATGCGGATGCCGAACTCCTCGTCGATCACGACGACCTCACCACGAGCGATCAGCGTGCCGTTGACGAACAGGTCGACCGGGCTACCGGCCGAACGGTCCAGCTCGACGACGTTGCCTGGGGTCAGCGACAGCAGGTTCCGCACTGTCATCTTGGTGCGGCCCAGCTCGGCGGTGACCGCCATCTCCACGTTGTGCAGCAGTTCGAGCCGACCTCCGGTTTGCGGGCGGGGGCCGGTTGGGGCTGCCGTCTCCTGCGGGAGAGCGTTGAACATCACCGCGGCGCCATGCCCGTCGGCGGTGGCAGGTGCAGCGGGTTCGGTCGGTGCGGGCACGGCGTTGGTTGCGTCGATCTGTGGCTCGACGGTGGGGGCACTCATTGGCTGTCGCCTTCCTTGTGGTCGGGGTTCTCGACGATCAGACAGGCGAGGCGCTTGCCCTTGCTTCCGGGTACGGCATAGGCGAAGGTGACGCCGCCGGCCTCGACGGCCAACGGCCTGCTGGTGATGTGCTGCAGGGGAAGAACGTCACCGATCCGCAGGTCGAGCACGTCCCCCGGGGTCAGCGTGACCGGGCTGAACTGGACGGCGACCTCGACAGGAACGTCCTCCAGTCGCGCCTCGATCTGAATGGCGGATCGGGCAGCCAGCTCGGCGCGGTCAGGTCGTGGCGGCCTTCGTCGAGGGCCTCCAGCGCCGGGTGGAGCGCTTGGAATGGCAGCGAGAGGGTCGCGACGCCCTCGTCGTGACCGACCCGCATCTCGTACGAGGCAACGATCACCGCATCAGAGGCGGCGGCGACCTGCGCGAACTGGGGGTTGCCCTCCAGCCCGGTGACAGTCGGACTGATCCGGACGAGGCCTTCGAACGCGTAGCGCATCTCGTGCGCCACCCGCTGGGACAGGCTCGTCATCAGGTCTGACTCGATCTCGGTGAAGGCGCGGGCAGGCTGTGCCGTGGTCCCGGGTCCGCCCAACAGCCGATCGACGCAGGTCATGGCGGTCTCGTGGTTGAACTGGAGAATCCCGGTCCCTGGCAGCGGCGGAATCGTCACGAGCGCCATGAAGGAGGGCGCCATCAGGGAACCGACGTACTCGCCGTAGGACATCTGTTGGACGGAGACCAGGCTGACCTGCGAGACCACCCGCAGGGTGCTCGTCAGAACGGTGCTGAACTGCCGCCCGAACGTCTCGTAGGCGATCTGCAGTGCCCGCATGTGTTCACGGTTGAGCTTGCTCTGCCGTCGGAAGTCATACGGACGTGGCTCGGACCGGGAGCGCGCAGGCTGACCTCCCCCGGGTGTGCGGGAGATGGGCGCGCCGGAGCGGGACGAGACAGTCGCTACTGGTTGTCACGCCCGAAGCATCGGCAGATGGTCGCCGATATTGAGTGCTTGTCCAGGGTTACTGGATGACGAACTGTGTCAACAGCACCTCCAGCACGTTCCCGTCGTAGGCGGCGTCCAGGCGCTGGGTGAGCTCACGCTTCGCAGCGTCGATCTGCTCGGGGGTCTGTAGGTCCTCCGCATGCTGGTCGGACAGGTACAAGATGGCCTGGTCGAGGGCGCGCGCGCCGTCGGGCTCCGTGCCGGCCTTCGTCGTGGCCTTCGCGGTGAACTGGACGGCGAGCCCGAGCCGCAGGTACCGGCCTCCCGCCAGGTTCACCGTGATCGGGTCGAGCGTCAGCGTGATCCCGGGCACCGGTGACGGCTCAGGCTTTGGAGCGCCGGAGGCGGTGCTCGCGCCCTGGCCGTGGAACATCACGTAACCGCCGCCGCCCGCGCCCACCAGCGCGAGCACGACGATGAGCATCAGCAGCTTCTTCTTCCGCGGCTTCTTGCCGTTGGCGTCGGCGGCATCCCCCGCACCATTGTTCGCGGAGGGGCCCTTGTTGGCGGAAGCACTCCTGGTGCCGCTCATGGTCGAGGTACTCAAGTCAGTTTCCGCTCTTGGTCGACTGCCCGGCAGGCAGTGTCGAGGTGGACAGGTCAAGGGAGCGTGAGGCGAGCACGACGATCTCTACCCGTCGGTTCTTCGAACGCCCCTCCGTGGTGGCGTTGCTCGCCAGCGGCTGCTGGTCGGCGTAGCCGGTGGAGGACAGCCGTGCCGGCGCGACCTGGTGCGCGTCGATCAGGTAGCGGACTACCGTCGTCGCGCGCTCGGCGGACAGCTCCCAGTTGGAAGCGAACCGCCCGCCGTGGATCGGCACGTCGTCGGTGTGCCCCTCGACGGAGATCCGGTTGGTGAGGGTGGCAAGGACCGGCGCGATGGCGTCGAGCACCGGCGCACCGAGTGGTCGCAGCTCGGCCCGCCCGGTCTCGAAGAGCACCTCGTCGGTGACGATGGTCACCACCAGGCCTCGCTCGGAGATCGTCAGCCGTGCGGAGCTCTCGAGGCCCTTCTCGCGGAGCGCCTCCTTGATCCGCTCGCGCGCCTCCTCCAGCTTGGCCAGCTCGGCCCGCGCGGCCGCGTCCTTCGCGAGCTGATCGCTCAGCTTGGTTTGGTCGAGCACCGGGACGGGCGCGAACATCTGGTCGTCCGTGCTCTTCGGGCTCTTTGACCCGTCCAGGGCGCCCGTGCCACCGGGGATCACCGCCGTGGGGGCGCCGAACTCCCGCGCCAGCCCGTCCTGCAGCTTTGCGAACTTCGTCTTGTCCACCTGGCTGATGGCGAACATGACGATGAACAGCACCATGAGCAGGGTGATCATGTCGGCATAGGTCAGCAACCAGCGCTCGGCGTTCTCCTCGTGCTCACCGTCGTGACCTCCGCGGCGGCGCCGCGAGCTCCGGGTCGACATCAGGCTGCCTTGCTGTCGGTGGACTTCGAAGGCGCCTCCGGCGGCAGCAGGGAACGCAGCTTCTGCTGGATCAGGCGAGGGCTTACCCCGGCCTGGATCGACAAGATGCCTTCGACGACCAGCTCCATCTGCTGGACCTCGGCCTCGCCGGCCCGCTTGATCTTCTGTCCGATCGGCAGCCAGATCATGTTGGCGCTCAGCACGCCCCACAGCGTGGCGACGAACGCGACGGCGATCATGTGACCCAGCTCGTCGGGCGAGCTGAGGTTTCCGAGCACGTGGACCAGGCCGATGACCGTGCCGATGATGCCCATGGTGGGGGCGTAGCCGCCCATGTCAAGGAACAGCTTGGCGCCTGACTTGAACTCCTGCTGCTTGGAGCCGACCTCCGACTCCAAGATCTCCCGCACCTCCTCGGAGTCCGTGCCGTCGACCGCGAGCTGGAGGCCCTTGAGCAGGAACGGGTCGTCGACCTCGCCGGCGACGTCGTCCAATGCGAGCAGGCCTTCGCGTCGCGCTCGGTCCGCGAGCTTCACCAGGATGTCGATGACCTCGCCGCCGCCGGCGGGCTTGCTCATGAAGGCGACCTTGAGCCAGCGGCCGGCTGCCAAGGTGTCCCGGAACAACCCACCCGCCATCGCCGCGCCAAGCGAGCCGCCGAACACCAAAAGCATGGGCGGGAGGATGAGCAGCTGGCTGGGGTTGCTGCCTTCAAGCACCATCATGCCGAGGAGAGAGAAGAAGGCCAGGCCGACCCCGATCATGGTTCCCGGATCCACGGTCAAACTCCTCGGGAGCGGTGCAGGCCTACGACGGTGCTGGCTCCGGTGCTAGTCGTGTCGCTGATGGTGGTGTCGCTCGTTGTGCTGCCGGCAAGCCCGGGGTCGGGTTCCTCAGCGGCGACAACATGCAGCGCTCGGGTCGGACCTGACTCGTTCTCGAAGGCCTGCGCCGCCCAGATCACGTGTGCGCGGAAATCGCGCACGCGGTAGACGAGCTCGTCGAGTGACTCGACGACGACATACTTCGTGCCCCCGACCAACGTGACGACGGTGTCCGGTGTGGCGTCCGCGCGCTCGATGAGGTCAGGGTTCAGTGCAAAGGGTGGCCCATTGAGGCGCGTCAACATGATCACGGTGTCTCCATCCGTGGAGAGAACGGTGGCCAGTCCTTGGCCACCGTTCATCAGATCGGCGTTCCGGCGCGGTTTCTGAGCGAACGCGGCGGTTTGAACGGGTCCAACGGGCTCATGTCGGCTGACTTCACCCGGCTGGGCTAACCCTCACGCACGATCGAGGCGCCGGTGGGTCCGCGCGAGCGAACCCACCGACGCCTCGATCAGGGGATGTGTGGTGGTGCCGAGATGAATTAGCGCTTGAGGTTCACCAGGTCCTGCAGGATCTCGTCGGACGAGGTGATGATGCGCGAGTTCGCCTGGAATCCGCGCTGCGCGATGATGAGGTTGGTGAACTCCTGGGCGAGATCGACGTTGGACATCTCCAGCGCGCCGCCGGAGATCATCCCTCGGCCGCTGGTCGTCGCGGCACCGATGGCGACGTTGCCGGAGTTGACTGAGGATCGGTACAGGGAGCCGCCGGCCTTCACCAGTCCCGGGGGGTTGTCGAACGATGCGAGGGCGATCTGTCCGATCGGCTGCTTGAGGCCGTTGGTGAACACGCCCATGAGCGTGCCATCCGGGCCGATGGAGAACGAGGCGAGCGAGCCCATGGCGAAGCCGTCCTGCTGCAGGGCAGCCACCGTGTTCGATCCGCCGAAGTTCGAGAGGCCGGCGATGTCGATGGTGAGGGGGGGCAGCGTGCTGGTGCCACCCAGGGTGACGGCCAGGGTCGCGCTGGTCGGCTTGAACGTGACCGGGTCGAAACCCAGATCGACCGTCGTCGTGTTGGCCGGCGTGGAGTCGTCCGCCACGGTGAGCGTCCACGGTGTCGTCGCGGGCGCCACCGGGGGGTTGTTGTAGGTGTACGTGAGATTCAAGGACACGGCCTTGCCTTGCGCGTCGTACGCGGTGATCGATGTGACGATCGCGGCGCCGTTGGTGGCGTCGGCAGGCAGGTTCCCGCCCACGGCCACCTTGCCGGTCGCGGACGGCGCCAGCACTTCGCTGATCTGCAGCCGGATGTCCGTCACCGCCGCGTTGGTGTTGACGACACCGCCCACCGCCGACCAGCCCTGCACGGTGCCGCCGTCCGGGGTGACCAGGCGGCCCATGGCATCGAAGGAGAACGAGCCCGCCCGGGTGTAGAGCTGTTCGCCGCCCTGGTTGACGACGAAGAACCCGTCGCCCTGAATCATCAGGTCGGTGTTGCGCCCGGTGTTCTGGGTGGCGCCCTGGGTGAAGTTGGTGCTGATGCCGGCGAGCCTGACACCGAGGCCGACCTGCGCCGGGTTGGTGCCGCCGGCACCGGCCGTCGGTGCACCGGCACCGTGGAGCATCTGGCTCAGCGTGTCCTGGAACACCGTCTGGCTGGACTTTGAAGCCCGCGGTGTTGACGTTGGCGATGTTGTTTCCGACAACGTCCATCATCGTCTGGTGGGCCCGGAGTCCGGAGACACCGGAGAACAGGGAGCGGAGCATGGTCTTCCTCGATTCGTGAATTCTCAGGCGGAGAGGTCAGGGTCAGTGCTGGAACTGCGTATCCGTGCTGGAGTCGGTCGCGGTCGGTGGCGGTGGTCTGCGGGGTCACCACCACCGACTCGACGAGGGCAAGCGGCACCTCATAGGCGCCGACCCGCAGGATCGGGCCCGACGGGTCGAGCCGTGCGGCCACCACCACCCCGCCGTGCTCGACCCCGTCGCTGTCGAAGAACGTCACGGTCTTGCCGACCAGGTTCGACGCCTCCATCAGCCGCTGACTCGTCGCGATGGCGGCGGTCTGGGTGTTCATCTCCTCGAGCTTTTCGACCATCGAGAACTGAGCGGTCTGCGCGAGGAACTCGTTGCCGTCGGCAGGGCTCATCGGGTTCTGGTACTTGAGCTGGGCGACGAGGAGCTTCATGAACGTGTCCTTGCCGAACTGGTCCGTCGGCTTCTGGGCGACCGGCGGGTCTTGCCACCAGCCGGCAGTTGGTGCCGTCGCGCCGGGGGCATCGACGTTGGCCATAAAGATCTCCTTAGGTGCTGACGTCAGATGCGGACGTCGAGAGCGGTGCGGCCCTTGGCCGGTGAGCCAGCCGGTCCCACAGTGCTGCTGGGGTCGTCTGGCGCCTGGCCGAGACCGGCAGAACTGCCGCGAGCCGGCGGATGCGCATCGTGCCGTGGGGTGGTCTGGTTGCCGGTCCCGCCCTCATCGCCGCCGACCGGGGGCCGAGTGAGTTCGGTCGCCCCCGGCGTCGCTGGGCCGATCGCCGACCTCGAAACTGCCGGTGTGGACGCCGTGGGTCTCCAGCTCGGTCCGCAGCTGTGGGAGGGCGGCGCGCAGGGCGTCTTGTGCGGCTCCCGGCGCGGCCGCGACGTGCAGGCTCATCTCGCCTCCGGACATGTGGATGCGTAGCGTCACCGCGCCCAGCTCGGCCGGGTGCATCTCCAGGGAGAGCTGGTAGCTGCCGTCGGAGGCACCCCGAAGAGGAGCGAGAACGCGGAAGACCTGCTGGCCCGGGTCGGGCGAGGCAGCTGGCGACGGCGGTGGTGCGGCGGAGGTGATGCTGCTGGCCGTTGGTGCCGGGGTGGCAGGGGTCGAGGTCGCGATCAGGGCGCCCGGTGTTGGCAGCTCGCCGGATGGATCGATGACTGCCGCCTCAGCGGGCGAGGTCGCCACGGGACTGGTGGCTGAGCTCGACGGCACCTCCTTGCCGGTTGTGCCCGCGACCGCACCGTCCTGCATGGCTTGGTCAGCGGTAGGCGCACGCCGGAGGCGGACCTGTGAGGCCGTCGGGTCGGTTGCCCGCGCGGTGGACGTCGCCACCTCGGCATTGCCGTCATGCGGCGATTCGACTGCGTTCACTGCCTGATCGGACTGGCCACGTCCGGGTGCCGGCGTCGCGGCTGCGACCGTCACTGGCTCGCTGGCCCTGGTGGCCGCGGTCGATTCCATTGGGTCGGCGCTGACCTGATCTCCACCGGTCGCACCGGTCGCCGGGTGAGGTGCCGAGTGGGGCATCGTCGTGATGACATCCGTCGAGGCTTCTCCGGTCGGGGCGATAGGGCCGTTTGGTGTGGCAGGGCTCACAGGACCGGCGGCCAGACCGGTGGCAGCGGCCGGGTCTGCGGTAGCACAGGCGGGTCCGATGGCCCCGGCTAGGCCAGGTTGCGGCGCGGGGACGCCGAGCGGATCGCCGGACGTGGCGTCGGTGACCGCGCTCATCGGGGCCTCGGCGCCGTCGGCTGGAGCGTCGTCGCTGACTGGAGCCAGCTGCCCGGCGAACAGCGCGGCCATCAGCGACGCGAACGTGTCCGCATCCGGACCCTTTGCGTCATCGGCCGGAGAGTTGCTCACGCTGGCCAAGGGGGCGACCAGGGAGGGGATCGTGGTCATGCTGCCTCGCTCAGGTAGGAGAGAACCTTGCGGACGTAGGACTGCGTTTCGGGATACGGCGGGATGCCGGCGTACTTGGCGACGGCAGGGCCTCCGGCGTTGTAGGCGGCCACCGCGAGCTCGACCGAGCCGAACCGGTCGAGCTGGCCCTTGAGCAGCTTGCCGGCCGCGTCGATCGCCTGCGCCGGGTCGTAAGGATCGACGCCATAGGCCTTGGCCGTGGCCGGCATGAGCTGCATCAGCCCGGCGGCCCCGGCCTTGCTGACAGCGGTCGGGTTGTAGTTCGACTCCGCACGCGCCACCGCATCAAGCAGCCCCGCGGGCAGCCCGTACTTCTGCTCGGCGGAGGCGAACTGCCCGGCATAGGCGGACGGCCCGCGCAGGGCGGTAGGCCGTGCCGCCCAGGCGCTGGTAGCCGCCGCGGTCGCGGTCGATACGGACGGCGTGGGCAGCACGCGGCGGATGGCGGTCGGCGTCTTGGTGATCGTCTCCATTCGGACCACGGCGCCGCTGTGCGGCGCCACGACCATCTGGCCGTTCCCGGCGTAGATGCCGATGTGAGTGACCGGTGAGTTGAAGGCCACCAGATCACCCGGGATCGCATCGGCGAGGCTGGCGACCGGCGTGCCCGCCGTGGCCTGCTCCGCGCTGGTTCGTGGCAGCGAGACGCCCAGGTCGGCGTAGGCCCGCTGGACGAGCGCCGAGCAGTCCAGGCCGACCGTCGGGTCGGTGCCGCCATACAAGTACGGGACGCCGAGGTACTTCTGGGCCGCGGCGACCACGGCCGTCCCGCTGCCGCGCACCGATCGCTGCTGCGTCGGCCGAGGACCCGAGCGTCACCTGGCGGAGGGCATCGTTGAACGAGGAGCCCGAGGTCAGCAGCGAAAGGCTGTCGGCCGAGGAGCCGGAGACCGTCAGGTCGGCGCTGGGGCGGCTGGTTCCGAACCGTTGCTCGATCGCGCTGATGCGTGCGAGAACGTCCGCGACGCCGGTCATCGGGGCCTCCTGTATCGGCTGGTGACGAGGTCGTCGGCGGCCGAGTCGTCGGCAGCGATGGTCGCGCGCGCGTGCTCCGCCCGCTGTCGCGTATCGATGCCTTCGAGTGCGTTCACCTTCTGCTTGGCGTCGATCCACGCCGCGCGCTGTTCGTCGAGGGCCCGTTCGGCCGTGTCGGCGGCAGCTCGTGCGCCGAGCACGCTGCTCGCATGCAGCGCGGCGAGCTGGCGTACGCCGAGCGCCGCGGAGGCCGTCCCCTGCATTCCCGTGGTCGCCGCCATTGCAGCCTCGTAGCGCTTACGCATGGCCAGCGCTTCGTCTTCGGCACGACGGGCCCGCGCGGCGCTGGCCCGCAGCTGCAGCCCGGCGATGTCTTGTTGGGTGCGCCGTACCCGCAGCACGCGGTCGAGGCTGAACGTGTACTTCTTCATGCGGTCACCACCTCGTGAAGCCGCCCCCACGACACCTCGGCGGAGGTCAGGTCGTCGATGTCCTGGCGGAGGAAGTTGTCGATGGGCTCCTGCAGTCGCAGTGCCGCGTCGACGAGCGGGTTCGACCCGGGCGCGTACGCACCGATCTCGATGAGCTCCCGGGCGTCGCGGTGCGCCGCGAGCAGCCGCCGCAGCGTCGTCGCGTCATCGCGCTGGTCCTTCGTGGTCACCGCATTGGTGACCCGGGAGATCGACTCGAGCACGTCGATGGCCGGGAAGTGACCGCTGGTCGCTAGCTGCCGGGTGAGCACGATATGCCCGTCCAGGATCGACCGGACCGCATCACCGATCGGTTCATTCATGTCGTCGCCCTCGACGAGGACCGTGAACAGGGCGGTAATGCTGCCGACGTCCGACGCCCCAGCGCGTTCGAGCAGCCGGGGCAGCAGGGCGAAGACGGACGGCGGGTACCCGCGGGTCGCCGGCGGCTCTCCCACCGACAGGCCGATCTCCCGCTGGGCCATGGCGAACCGAGTGACGCTGTCCATCATGAGCACGACGTGATTGCCCTGGTCGCGGAACCACTCGGCGATCCGCATCGCGACGAATGCCGCGCGCAGCCGCACCAGCGGGGGTGAGTCCGACGTCGACACCACCACGACCGACCGGGCGAGGCCCTCGGGGCCGAGGTCGTTCTCTAGGAACTCCCGGACCTCGCGGCCACGCTCGCCGACCAGGGCGATGACCGACACCGGTGCCTCGCTGCCGCGCGCGATCATCGACAGCAGGGTGGACTTGCCGACCCCGGAGCCGGCGAAGATGCCGAGACGCTGCCCTCGGCCGCACGGCACGAGGGTGTCCAGTGCCCGGACACCGAGGGAGAGCGAGGTGTCGACGCGGTCGCGGCGCAGGGGATGCGGCGGGGTGCCGTCAACCGGGACCCGCTCGAGACCCTGCAGGCTCCGGCCTCCATCGATGGGCCGGCCCAGGCCGTCCAGAACCCGGCCCAGCAGCTCGGTGCCCACGTGGATACGGAGCCCCGCGCCGGTAGTGGCGACCAGCGAACCCGCGCGTACCCCGGTGATGTCCCCCAGTGGCATACAGGCCAAGCCGCCGTCGTGCACGGCCACCACTTCGGCTCTGACGGTATCGGTGGCCGCCGGTCCGGTCTGCACGGTCACCAGCTCGCCGATCGCCGCGTCGACCCCGGCGACCGTCATGGTCAGGCCGACGACGGCGGTGACCCTGCCGTAGATGGTGGGCGTGGCTACGGTCAGTGCCTCGGCAACGCGATTGCCCGTCATGGTCGGCGTCATGGCGCGAGCACCGCCCGCACGCGCTCCAACGCGGCGCCGATGCGAGCGTCCACGTGGGTCGATCCGGCGTCTGCCATGCAGTCTCCCTGGGCCAGCGACGGGTCGACGACGACGTGCACCGAGCGCCCCTGGGTCCAGTCCTGGGCGTCCGCGAGCGCGCGGGCGTCATCGGGGTGCAGGCGCAGGACCACGTCGGTGGTCACGGGAAGGAGGGCAAAAGCCCGATTGACCGCGTCCCGCGCCGGATCAGTCGCCAGCTCAAGCTCCCGTCCGATGATTGCCTCCGCTATCTCGTACGCGGCGCGCAGGGCAAGCTCCTCCACGTCGAGCAAGGACGTGGCCTGCCGCTGTTCGAGGTGCTCGGCAGCGGCGTCGAGCACGTCGAGCGCGCCTTGCAGCATCGCGGTGCGGTCACGCTCGCGTTCCTCAAACTTCGCCTGGTCTTCGACGCGTAGGTGCCCGACCTCGTCGTAGCCGAGGGCGAGTCCTTCCGCGTACCCCTCCTTGTGGCCGTCGGCTTGTGCCTTCTCCCGCACCGCGACGGCGATCTCGTCGAAGGCCCTGGTCATCGTGGGGTCGACGAGCCGCGGGTCTGCCCGCCGGCCAGTCAGGTAGGGGCTTGTGCGCAGGTCCGCGTCGATCGTGGCGGGCACCAGGTCAACGACATCAGTGCCGCGCAGGATGGGGCTGTTCGCAGCGGGGCGGCTAGGCAACGAACTCATCCTCGCTTCCTCGCGACACCGTGATCTGGCCGGCCTCCTCGAGCGCGCGGATGGCGTGGACGATCTTCGCCTGGGCCTCTTCGACCGTCTTCAGGCGCACCGGGCCGAGCAGGTCGATCTCCTCCACGAGGTTCTCGCCGGCACGTTCCGACATGTTCGCCAGGACCTTGTCGCGGACGTCGTCTCGGACCCCCTTGAGGGCGTTGGCCAGGTCGGAGACCTCGACCTGGCGCAGGACGAGCTGCACGGCGCGATCCTCGAGCGTCACGATGTCCTCGAAGACGAACATCTGCGCACGGAGGGTCTCGGCGAGTTCTGGGTCGCGCTCGGCGAGGCCCTCAAGGATCATTCGCTCGGTGGCCCGGTCCGACCTGTTGATGATGTCGACGAGCGGCTGAAGTCCGCCCACGGCGGACATGTCGTTGGGCTGCAGCACCGAGGACAGCTTGCGCTCGAGCATGCTCTCGACCTGCTGGACGACTTCTGGTGAGGTGCGCTCCATCAGGGCCACCCGGTGAGCGACCTCGGTCTGCAGGTCAGGGGCGAGGCCACTCATGACGATGGCGGCCTGCTCAGCACTCATGTGGGACAGGACGAGGGCCATCGTCTGGGGGTGCTCTTCCTGCAGGAACGACAGCACCTGGCGCGGGTCCACCCGCCGAAGGAACTGGAACGGCATCTCCATGAGCGACGCGTTGAGCCGGCCGAGGATGTCATGGGCCTTGTCCGCGCCCATGCTCGACTCCAGCACCTCGCGGGCGAAGTCCATGCCGCCGCGTGCGTAGTACTTGCGTGCGACCAGGAGATCCTGGAACTCCACCAGGACGTTCTCGACCACGTCGCTGTCGATCGTGTCGAGCCGGGCGATCTCCGCCATCAGCTCCTCGACCTCGTTCTCGCGCATCGAGGACAAGACCTGAGAGGACCTCTCGGTCCCGAGCTGAACGAGCAACACGGCGGCCTTGCGCAGGCCAGTCATGGGCTCGGGGGCCGACGTCACGAGCTTCTCCGGTCCGCGAGCCAACCGCGAAGCAGCTGCGCGACCTCCTCGGGTTGACGCTCGACCAGGTCGCCGATCTCGTCACCGAGGCCCGGCCGGAGCGCGAGCACCGACTCGTGCGGAGCTGCGGCTAGGGCCGCAGGGTCCTGCTCGCGCAGGGCCGCCCCTGCCTGGAGTGCAAGCAGTCGGCGCGCCTCCTCGAGCTCGGCCTGGGCGTCGAAGCTGTCGATGGCGTCCGTGGCCTTGCCCCGAGCCCGGCGCAGGCCGAGCAGGACGGCGGCGATGGCGAGCAGGGCAAGGAGGCCGTCCCGCCCGTATCCGACCAGCTTGTTCCGGTCGCTGGCGCTCTGCGCGGCGCGCAGCTCCTTGGCAGCTGCCTTGGCAGCGGTGTCGTCGAACGGCATGAGGGA
The DNA here is from genome assembly GCA_963703505.1 of uncultured Actinomycetota bacterium. Taxonomy (GTDB): domain Bacteria; phylum Actinomycetota; class Actinomycetes; order CAVPEL01; family CAVPEL01; genus CAVPEL01. Next base: position 505,577 of record CAVPEL010000006.1, read on the forward strand.
GACCTGCACGCTGTCCCCGCGCGTCGTGTCGAGGCCAGCGGCGGTGGCTACCAGGGCCTGTACCTGGCTCGTGTCGACGCTGCCGCCGGTCGCCTTGTCGATCAAGACGGCGACGTGCAGCTGCTTGATCTGGCCCGGTGCGGTCTTGACCGACGCGACCTCGCGGCCGAGTGCGTTGTTCTTGGTGGTGCCTTCCTTGCTGTAGCTGCTGTCACCGCCGGTGCCGGTGGGCACGGCGATGTTGTCAGGGCCGAGTACCCCACCGGAGGCTGCGCCGGTACCGGTGTAGGTCTCCTTGGTCGTGGTCTCTGATATCGGCGGCGCCGACGGGTCCGGGATGTACTTCTCGGTCTGCGTGTTGCGGGAGTCGAAGTCGAGGTCAGCGCTGACCTGCGTCACCACGTGACCCGCGCCGACGACTGGCACCAACAGCTCGTTGAGGGACCGGGACAGGCGCTGCTCGAAGTCGGCGGTCTGCTGGCTGCGGATGCTGCTCGCCGCATCGAGCCGCCCGTCTTGGCCCGGGGTGTTGAGCATCCGGCCGGTGGAGTCGGCGACAGTGACCGCTTCCGGGGTAAGCCCCTCGACGCTGGCCGCAACCAGGTGGACGACGGCCTGGACCTGTTCGGTCCCGAGCTGCTTGTTCGCGGACGTCTGGACGAGGACCGAGGCGGTCGGCTTGCGGTCGTCAGCAGCGAACAGGTCCTGCGTGGGGATCACCACGTGGACGACCGCGGCCTGCACCCCGTCGATCGCGGTGATGGTCTTGGCCAGTTCGCCTTCGATCGCCCGCTTGTACTCGACGTTCTGCTGGAACTCCGAGGTCGTGATGCCCTGCTTGTCCAGCAGCGAGTACCCGCTGACGCCGCCGGTCGGCAGCCCGTCCTTGCTCATGTCCAGGCGCAGCTGGTACACCCGCTTGCCGGGAACCAGGATTGTCTGGCCGCCATCGGCCAGCTTGAACGACTCCTTGCGCGCGTTGAGCTTGTCGGAGATCGCGCTAGCGTCGGAGGCCGCAAGGTTGCTGAACAGCGGGGTGTAGCTCGGCTGAGAGGCCCATTTGCTGAGCGCAAGACCGCCGAGGAGCAGGCCGACCACCGCGAGCGCCGTGACCGTCTTCTGGCCCATCGTGAAGTCCGAGAACGCAGCGCGCCCTCGGTCCATCGTGCGCTGGATGTTGAGATTCACATCGGCATCCGCATGATCTCGTTGAACGCCTCAACAGCCTTGTTGCGCAAGGTGACCGTGAGCTCGGTGGCAACCGAAGCCTCGGTGCTGGCAATCATGTAGTCGTGAACGTCCTTGAGGTCGCCGGTGGCGGCCTGGACGGCGAGCGAGTCCGAGGTGTTCTGCAGGCCCTGGAGCTGGTCCAGGCCCTGGGACAGCATGTCGCCGAAGGCGGCTGAGGATGCCGACCCGGCTGCCTCGATCCCGCTGGGCAGCGAGACAGGGGTGATCGGCGTGAAGCCGCTGGCTGGGGTGATGGCGGTAACTGCGTTGACCATGGCGATCACCGACCCAGCTGCAGGGCTTGCTGGTACGCGTCCTTGGCCCGGTCGACGACCGCGAGGTTCGCCTCGTATCCGCGCTGGGCCATGATGAGCTGAGTCATTTGGCTGGACAGGTCGATGTCAGGCATTCGCACCATGCCCTGGCCGTCGGCGAGCGGGTGGCTCGGGTCATAGACGAGCCGGCCCTCAGCGCTGCCGAGGGTGATGCCGGAGACCTGCACCCCCCCGTCGGCTCCGTCCAGTTGGCGGGCCACGACGTAGCGGGCTTGGAACGCCGCACCGTTGGTGGACCGAGCCGTGTTGATGTTGGCCATGTTGTCGGAGATGGCATCGAGCCACTTGCGGTGGACGGTCAGTCCAGTTCCGGCAACGCCGATGGCGCCGAAGATGGGCATCAGGAAGTCCCCTTCAAGGAGGTGCGGAGGAGGTTGAACTTCGCGGTCAGCGCCTCGACGCCAAACTGGTAGCGGAGGCCGGTGTCGATGAGCTGTAGCGATGCCTGGTCGACGTTGACGTTGTTGCCGTTCTCCTGGGTGGGTTCGAGGGACCGGAGCACGGTGGGCTCGACGTTCGGCGAACCGCCGCTGGTGAGCGCGTCACGCAGGCTGTCCTCGAACATGACGCGGTGCGCCCGGTAGCCAGGAGTGTTGATGTTGGCGATGTCGTCGGCGAGCGCGCGCTGGCGGGTCGACAGACCAGTCAGCGTGGCATGCAGCGCCTGCATCGTGACGTCACTGATCACGCCAAGCCTCCGCTCGCGGGCGGCTGGGGTGTGACGGGGTGCGCGAGCACACGGGTCGAGACCTCCGGTATGAGACGTTCTCCGGTTGCCGATCCGTGGCATTTCCCTGCGCGAGCTATCCGTAGCTCAAGAAGACATTCGGGCCCCGATCGGGTGACCTTGAACGTTTTGACCGCACGGATCGCGTGGACTCGGCCAGACCCTCACGGGTGAGGCATCGGGCGGTGTCATTCCTTCATGCTTGGTCCACATCGTGCCGATGGTGTGGGGGTGAATCGCCTACGGAATCTCGCAGTCATCCTCGGTGGCGGTATCGGCACCCGCGTCGGCATGGACTTGCCCAAGCAGCTCATCAAGGTTGCCGGAAAGCCGATCATCGAACACACGATCGCCGCCTTCCAGGAGCACCCGGAGATCGACGAGATCCTCGTCGTGATGAGCCCCGGTTTCACGGCGCAGGTCGAGCGCTTGGCCGCGGCAGCCGGGTTTACCAAGGTGACCGCGGTCGTGGAGGGCGGACGATCTCGCAACGAGTCGACCGTCCGGGCGCTCGAGTTCCTCGGTGGCGGCGAGGCCAATGTGCTCGTTCACGACGCGGTGCGCCCCTTCGTCGACGCACGGATCATCTCCGATTGCATCGCGGCCCTGGGTAGCGTCGAAGCCGTCGATGTCGCCATTCCCTCCGCGGACACCGTGATCGAGGTTGACGACGACAAGATCGTCGGCATACCGGACCGCTCACGCCTGCGTCGCGGCCAGACGCCCCAGGCCTTCCGGCTGTCGACCCTCCGGCGGGCGTATCGGCTCGCCGGGCAGGACGCGGAGTTCCAGGCAACCGACGACTGCGGGGTGGTCCTGCGATACCTGCCCGATGTCCCGATCCATGTCGTCGAGGGCTCTGAGCAGAACATGAAGGTGACCCACGCGATCGATCTGTTCATCGCCGACAAGCTGTTTCAGCTCGGCACCCGTACCCTTCCGCACCACTGGGATGACGAGTACGCGACGGCTCTGGCGGGCCGCGTCGCTGTGGTGTTCGGCGGCAGCTATGGCATCGGGAAAGACCTCGTCGAGCTCATTCGCGGATACGGGGGCACCGCGTTCGCCTTCAGCAGGTCCATGACGGGCACGGACGTTGCCAATCCGCAGGATGTGCGACGTGCGCTCGACACAGCGGTATCAGCCGCTGGCAGGATCGACTGGGTGATCAACACGGCCGGGATCCTTCGGAGAGGGGCCCTCGCCGACTTGACACCTGATGACCTTGAAGAGAGCTTGCGGGTCAACCTCCACGGGCCTATCTACGTGGCGAGGGAGAGCTTGCCGCACCTGCGTGCTACGCGCGGCCATCTGCTGTTGTTCACGTCGAGCTCGTATACGCGGGGCCGCAGCGGCTACAGCAGCTATTCGGCAACCAAGGCTGCTGTGGTCAATCTCAGCCAGGCGCTCGCGGATGAGTGGGCTGACTGTGGGGTGCAGGTCAACGCCATCAACCCCGAGCGGACGGCAACGCCCATGCGTAGCAGGGCGTTTGGCCTGGAGCCAGAGGGCACGCTGCTTGCTTCGAAGGCCGTGGCGTTGTCCGCACTCGACGTCCTGATGTCCTCGCATACCGGGCAGGTCATCGACGTGCGGCTCGACACCCAGCCCGTGCGGCGGGCTGCTGTGGCGAAGCGCGAGAGCGACGCCCCCGCAGCGCTCGCAGAAGCCTTGCTGGCCTGAGAAGCGCCCTTCAGCAGGCACCGGCTCGCCGCGAGGACGCCTCGCTTCGGCTCTCAGCCGGCGAGCCGCTGGCCTGCGACGCTGCGGACAGCTTCCTGGCGCCCCAGCCCGAGCTCGTAGCGCAGGTACGTCGCCAGGTGGTCGGCGATCCGCTCGCCGGCGTGGCCGTCGAGCTGGTGGAAGTGGGTGGCCAGCGAGGCCTCGCGCTGTGCCGCCATCGGATCGTTACCGGCACGCACCATCCGCAGGAACTGCTCGACCTGCGGCCAGGAGCGCGCCTGATAGAGGTCGTCGAAGTAGCCGGCGTCCTCGTTGTAGCCGGGCCCCGCTTCGCTGTGCAGGTACAGCAGCGGTTTGCGGCTGGGCATGAACTCGGTGATGAGCGAGCTCGCGTCGCTGATCATGGCGTCGGCCACCGCGAAAGCATCGGCGTAGTCGGGCGACTCGTCGAGGATCACGTTGCGGTGCCGCGCGGCGACCGCGCGGATGGTCCGCTCAGCGCCGACGCCCACATCGCCGAGTGCGCGCAGCCTCGGGAAGAGGTTGAAGTGGGGCCGGAACAGCAGAACCTGGTCAGGGTGGGCGAGGAACCATTCGGTGAGTTGGCCCACGTAGGTGTCGAATGTCGAGAGCGTGCGCTCGCCCATGTCGACCGTGAAGTGGGCGTTCCACAGGATGGTTCGCTTGCCCTTGATCTGCTCGTGCAGCCGACGCACTCCCGGGGACGCGACGCTTCCCGGCGTCCGGCGCAGGAGCCGGTCGAGCTTGGGGAGCCCGAGGGTGCGCACATGGTCATTGCCCACTGACCCGTACTTCGCGTACATCTCCGCCTGGCGCGGCGAGCGGGCGAAGACCCGCCAGGCCAGCTGGTGCAAGGGCAGGTCGTACATGAGGCTGCGCTGCCAGGCGCCATCCGCGGTCGGGGTGCAGTACGGCAGGTAGGCGAGCCGGATGCCACGTGAGGCCAGGGCGGTGGTGCGCAGCGGTGCTGGCCTGAACTCGTCGTAGGGGTGGTCGACGATGGCGAGGTCGATCTCCTCGAGGTGGTCCATCAGCCACGCTTCGTCGCGCGGGGAGTACCCGCGCTCGGTAAGAAACCGCGCCGTCTGGTCGGGCTCGTCGTCGCTTGGCGGCTGCAGGGCCACGATGTCGACGGTGACGTCGTCGCGATCGCGCAAGGCCTCGCAGATGGTCTGGAGGGCGCCCCAGTAGGCGCGGTACTGCGAGAGCACGACGACGTGCGGACGTCGGTCCACCGAAGGGCCTTTCGCGACGTCGCGGCGCGCGATCGCCGTCGCGACTTCCGCGCGCACGAGCCGCCCCTTGGCCTGCTTCGCCAGATCGGGTTGGGTCCCGGGCGCTATGCGTAGCGGTGCGCCAGTCGGCTCGCTGCCCCCCGATGGGTCCTCCCACAACGACTGGGCGAGTGCAGTGAGCAGCGCGATGCCGTGCGCGTTGGCGACAGGGTCCGAGCCCGCGGTGACGTGCAGCAGGGGCTGCGACTCGGCGACCTCACCGGCGGCCAGCAGCACGATGTCGGGTAGCTGCCCGACGTCTCGCACGAGGGCGGGGCAGGCTGACGTGAACCAGGCAGCCTGCTCGGTCGTCGGTTCGTCGACGCCGGTCAAGGTCAGCGCGACCTCGACACCGTCTGCTGCGGTGAACAGGCTCAGCGCTGCGGACAGGACGACGCGGGCATCTTCGAGGGCTGCCGGATCGCACTCGATCGCGACACGTGCCGGGGCGGAGTCAACCATGGTGCGTGCATCGGCCCGTCCGGTCCGTTACCTGAGCATTCGCGATGTCCCAAGTCCCCTCGAGTCTTCGATCGGACCGGCCGCTCTGGTTCGAAGTCACGCGGTGGGCGCGAGCTCGAGCAGCTCGGCGACGGACGGCGCGAGCAGGCGCACCTCTTCGAGCACAGGTGCGGCGTCGTCGTCCGAAACCTCAGCCAGCGCTTCGCTGAGCGCGTTCATCGCCCGGGAGTCGCTGTACAGCTCAGCGGCGACGGCCGAGGCGAGCACGCGGTCGCGTGGGGTCCTCGAGAGGTCTGTGCCCAGGGCCGCCAGGGGGCACGCGTGGTCAAGCCCGGCGGCGCGCAGCCGCGACGACCATTCGAGGGCGCGCAGGACCGGGAGCCTGGGGCCGAGCTTGACTGCCGCGGCGAGAATGCCCGGGTCGGCGGGGCGGTGCTGCCACATGGCCTCGAGCATCTCGTCACCCAGGTTCGGCGGGGCCTGAAGCACCTGAGCCAAGAACGGCTTCCAGAACGTCTGGGGCAGGACCTCGACCAACCGCTGTGACGGGCACGTCGGCCTGGCGCAGCAGCTCGAGGATTGCGACCAGATGCAGCTCGCTGATCCCGGCGCGGAGGGTGGCCAGCAGGCGGTCGACCGCCTCGTCGACTCGGCCGAGCTGTGTCAGGACCCGCACCTCGGTGCGGACCAACGCGTCCCGCCGGACCTCCTTCCCGTCCTCGTCGACGGCGGAATCCGGCAGTAGCTCGATGAGTCCGAGCGCTTCGGCCGACCTGTTCTGCGCGGCGAGGATCTGGGCGGCCAGCGCGTCAGCCATGTAGGGGGTCGACGACACCTCCCGCAGCCTGCCCTCCCAGGGCCACGCGTCGCCTGGGTTCCCGGACAGGACCTCCACCTGGGCTGCGGTGTGCAGGGTGGTCCGGAGATTCCGGCGATTCTCGGTGAACGTGGCCGCACGCCGGCAGGTCTCGCGCGCCTCCTCGTAGCGGCCGACGGCGCACTGGGACCGGGCCAGGTTGCACAGCGCCAGGGCCTGGTCGACAGATCCGTCGCTCTCCTCGCCTGTCACCGCCAGCTCCGCGAGCCGGAGGTTGCGGCTGTTCTTGTCCCGCTCCGATACACGCTCGCTCAGGTAGCCCGAGTGGATGAGGGTCAGGTCCGCAAGGCGGTCGGCACGGGTGCCGCGCCGCTCCTCGCGGTGCAGCACCTGCTCGTGCAGCCGCCCCGCGTACCGGGCGACGTCCGTGCGGAAGAGCCGCACGGGACTGAAGACCGACGATGCGCCGATGCCGCCGCTCGCGAGATTCTCGATGGGCACGAGGAAGCCCTCGACGCTGGCCGTCCGCAGGCGTCGGCGGACCGCCTCGAAGTCGCCCGTGGCCGTCTCGTCCGCGTCGATCCACAAGGCCCAGTGCCCGGTGCAGTGCTCGAGGGAGCGGTTGCGCGCGTCACCGAAGTGGTCGTCCCAGAACCCCTTGATGACGACGGCCCCGGCGCGCTCGGCGATGGCGACGGTGGCATCGGTCGAGCCGGTGTCGTAGACGACGACTTCGTCGGCCAGTCCTTTCAGCGACGCCAGGCAGTCGGCGAGGACATCCTCCTCGTTCTTGACGATGAGGTTCGCGGACAGCAGCGGGCGGTGCAGGGTGTCGAAGCCGGGGACGGGGCAGGACGCCGCAGCGACATGAGGCAGGAAGACCTCGTGCGCAACGACCTTGCGTCCGCGGCCGAGGGCGGTACTGACGGCCCCGGCGGCCACCACGTCGGCGCGCCGCATCGCCAGGCACACGCCGGTGAGGAAGGTGACCTCGGAGGTCCCGCGCCGGTGCGCCTGCCGCCACTCGCGGCCGAAGCGCCGCAGGCCGGGAGCACCGGTATTGAACTCGGCGGGGACCTCGACGCATTGGCTGCCGATCGCGGACGTCGTTCGTGGTCCCACCGCGACGACGGCTTCGTCGGCCAGCCCCGCGACCAGCGGTTCGATCCAGTGAGGACCCGGCGCGGTGTCGTCGTCGAGGAAGATCACGGTCTCATGCCGCGCCGATCCGGCGGCCAGCGTCCGAGCCGTGTCGAGGTCGGTCCCCACGGGTACGGGGAACCTCTCGAGCCATGAGGCCTCGTGCCGCGAGGTCGTCGAGGCGCCGTCGGGCTCGACGAGGATCACCTGGTCTCGGATCCCGAGCGTCGGCTTCAGGGCATCGAGGCAGACGCGAGTGTCCTGCCAACTTGGGCTGACGGTGACGATGACGGTGACGGGTGAACGCAGCTGCATGCATCTTCCATCGGCACCTCGCCGACGAATCGTAGCCTTCGGGCGTCGTCAGCCGCGTTGGTCGACGAAGTGCGGCAGCGGCGACTCGGACCCAGGTGCGAACCGATCCGTCACGCGCCGGCGCCGAGCGAGCTGGGCCAGCGAGCCCTCCAGCGAGCCCTCCAGTGCCCGTGCCTCCTGCATCAGCGCATTCGCGCGGTCAGCGAGGCCGCCAGGAAGGCCACCGAGGGTGGCGGGGAACTCAAAACGCCAGCCCGGCTCGGTGCTGCCGGACTCGACGGCGGCGCGCAGTCGCCGCAGTCCCTCGGCGAACTCGTCGAGGGCCGCTGGCCAGCTCCCCGTTGGTGTCACGCCGACACCGGTGCGGCCGCATCGCTTGCCGTCAGCGCAGCGGCCTCATGCCAGGTCTCGCGCAACGGCTGGATGAGCCGCAGGCAGCCGGTGACCCGCCCGCTGTCCTTGTGCACGTTCGCGCCGATCAGCTCGCTCAGCAGGAAGCGGTACACGTGAGCCAGCGATTCCCCCGCCGGCCACGCGCTGAGGTCCAGGCTCGTCACGAGCTCGATGACGATCTCCTGAGCGTGGCGCAGCGCGATGTCTGCCCGCTCGGGGGCACCGGCGGCCAGCGCGTCTTCGGCCTCCGACACGTCGCGGAGCAGCCGGTCGTAGAGCATGGTGAGCAGTCGGGCCGGGCTCGCGGTGGCGATGGTGTCGGTCAGGTACCTGCCGCGCAGTGCCGTCGAGTTCATAAGGTCACTCTCACTTGTTGGCCGACAGGCTGGCGATCTGGCCCGACAACCAGCTGCTCTGGCTCTGCAGCTTGCCGAGCATCACCTCGAGGTTGGCGTACTGGCGCTGCAGAGCGTCCTGGCGCGTCTTCAGCCGCACGTCCCAGTTCGCGATCTGATCGTTGTAGGTCTTGATGGCGGAGTTCCGACCGGCGATGGCCGTCGTCAGCGTTCCTGCAACCGGGTCGAGCGTCGTGTAGGCGACGGCGTTGAGCCGCTGGGCGATCCCCGCCTGGAAGTTGAACGTGCCAGCGGACGCGCCGCCCAGGCTCGCGACGTCGGCCTCGTCGAGCGTGACCTGCAACGTGACGGCACCTGGGCCGGTGGTGTAGAGCTGCTGCCCGCGGCCCGTGGCCTCGACACCGTTGATGGTGCCCTTCACGTCGTGGCCGGCACCCACCTCGGCGATCGCGAGGCTGCCGTCGGTCGTCGCTGTGAGGGCCGGTGCGCTGCCGTAGGAATTGGCTCGCAGCGCGACGTCGCCGGAGTCGTTGACGAAGGCGCTCATGGCGATGCCATGGCTCGACGCGGAGGCACTGAGAGCGGCCGCCAGGCTCTCGCTGGTCTCGCCATCGACCGTCGTGTACGTCGAGGTCAGGCCGTTGATGCCGATGGTGATGACCTGTCCCGCCTGGATGCCGGATGAGGTGGCAAGCGTCGTTGTGGCGCGGGTCGCAGCCTGGGTGACGGCGACGGCGAGGGGTCCCTCGCGCATTCCCTCGCTGGCGCGGACCAGCGACACGGTTCCGGTCAGGCCGCTCGAGCTGGGGGCGAAGCTGCCGGATGAGGTGACGGCCTGGCGGACCTTCACCGGGTCCGCGGCGAAAGCGTCGAGGAACGTGTTCCGGTCGAAGGTGAGTGTGCCGCTCTTGGTCAGCTGGATGCCCAGGTTGGCGGTACTGGTGCCGTTGCCGAGCAACGTGCTCACTGTGCCGAGGATGTTCTGCTGCAGGTTGCGCACGGTGGAGTCGCCGAGCAGAGGGCTGGCTGTCTTCGTGCCTGCGTTGTAGCTCGTCTGCTTGGAGATCTCGTTCAGCGCCGCGTTGGCGGCGTCGACCAGGGCCTGCATCTTGTCCGCGAGGCCAGAGGAGTCCGTCGCCACAGACAAGGTGACGCCCGACTCGAGGGCGGAGACGGTGAAGCTGGTTCCAGGAATCGCGTCCTTGAACGTGTTCGAGCTAGAGGTGATGGTGTACTCGCCGGCCGATCCCTTGCCGACGGTGATCTCTGCATTCCCGGCAGCGGACAGGCCCACGAAGTCGCCGAGCCCGCTCACGCTGAACGCGCCCGGCTCGCCGGTCGTCGCAGAGGTCAGCTGGAGCCGATAGACCCCTGGTGAGACCTGGATCGAGGCGGCCTTCACGCCGGCGTCGGCGTTGGCGTTGATCGACGCCGCGACCGCGCCCAGGGACCCGTCGCCGGCGTTGATCGTGACGGTGGAGCCGTCGGCCTTGGTGATGACGACGGGGCCGCCGTCGCTGACCTGGGCGGACAGACCGCTGAAGGTGGCGGAGGAGATCGACGACTGTGCCGTAGCGAGGCGCGTCACGTCGAAGGTGAACGAACCGGCGGCGGCGGTCGCCGAGGCGGTGACCGCGACGCTGGAGGAGGACGACGTGCCCTTCATGGTCTGCCACGTCGAGGCGTCGTTCAGGCTCTGCGCTGCGGTTCGCAGCGCGGACAGCTTCGTATTGACGCTCTGGTAGGACGCCAAGACGGTTTGGGTGGTCTGCACCTTCGCCTTGAGTGCTGTCTGCGGCTGTGCTTCCAGCTGCATGAGCTGGCTGATCAGCTGGCTCGTGTTGAGTCCGCTGACGAGCCCGTCTACCGTGGTAAGTCCCGCCACCGTGCACTCCTTGTCTGCCGTACTGCGAAGCCTTGAAAAGCAGATCAGGCGGGGAGGGCCCGAGTCGGGCCGCTCCCCGCCTGATCGTTAGCCGCGGCCTGGAATTAGCGCAGCAGCTGGAGGACCGACTGCGGCATCTGGTTGGCCTGGGCGAGCATCGCCGTACCGGCCTGCTGCAGGATCTGTGCCCTGGTGAAGCTCACCATCTCCTGTGCCATGTCGGTGTCACGGATCCGAGACTCCGACGCCGACAGGTTCTCGACGGCGACGTTGAGGTTGTTGATCGTGTGCTCGAACCGGTTCTGGTAGGCACCGAGGTTGGCCCGAGTGGTCGACACGGTCTTGATCGCGTCATCGATCGGTCTGATGGCCGCGGCCGCGCCCGTTCCGGACAGGTCGAGGCTGTTGACGCTCAGGCCCGTGGAGTCCAGCGCGAAGCTGCGACAGGTCGACGGTGATCTGGTCGTCCGAGTCGCCGTACGCGCCGACCTGGAAGACGCCGGAGAAGCTGCCGTCGAGCAGCTTCTGGCTGCCGAACTTGGTGGTCTTGGCGATCCGGTCCAGCTCCGACGTCGAGCTGGTCGATCTCGGTCTGGGCCGCCGACTGCGCGTCGGTGTCCTGCGAACCGGTGTTGGCCGCCTGGACCGCCAGGTCACGCATGCGCTGCAGGATCGCGTGCGACTCGGTGAGCGCACCTTCCGCGGTCTGCACGACGCTGATGCCGTCCTGGGCGTTGCGGACGGCGACCTTGAGACCACCGATCTGCGAGCGCAGGCCCTCGGAGATCGACAGGCCGGCCGCGTCGTCAGCGGCCCGGTTGATGCGGAAACCGCTGGACAGCTTCTCCAGGCTCTTGGACATCTGGCCTTCCGTCACCGACAGGTTCCGGTAGGCGTTCATCGCGGCGATGTTCTGGTTGATGCGCAGACCCATGGTGGTGTCCTCCTTGAAGGGGTCTTGGGTCGTCCATCCGTGGGCGACCTTCAGATCGCAACCGCCCGGCGGTTGCCGGACGGGTACCTCATCGGCGGGCAGCTACGCCTACCTGAGGGTTTTCGATCAGGCGACGCCGGAAACTCTTTGAGTGGCGGCAGCGGGCGCGCTGATCCGGGTGCGGAAATCGGAATGTGCGGCGATCGAGGCGTAATAGGCGGCCTTGCGCCGAGCGACGCAACTGTCGGGCCGCGGCTCGGCGGGTAGCTCGTCGGGTGCCAGGACTGCGGTCATCCCTGCCTTGAGCAGCACAAGCGCCTCGGCTCTCAGCTGTGAGATGCGTGATTCGGACACGCCCAGGTCGGCGGCGAGCTCGGCCATCGGGCGCTCTTCGAAGAAGTAGCCGATGACGACGGCGCGCATGCGCGCCGGCAGCTCGTCGACGGCATCGATGAGGTAGGACGCCGTCTCCCTGCGGAGCAATACCTGCTCGGGGCCGGGGTCGGTATGTGGAAGCAGGGCCTCCAGGTCGCTGGCCTCGTTGAAGCCATGGATAGAGAGGACGACCGAGCGGTGGATGTCGTCCTCCACGGACGCGAGCGCGTCGACGCTGATACCCATGTGCGCGGCCAGTTCCGAGGCGGTGGGCGTCCGGCCGAGCTGGGCGGAAAGCTCCTCCTGGGCGCCGGCCCGGTGGCGGGCCTTGGCGCGGACCGACCGGCTGGCCCAGTCGTGGCTGCGCAGCTCGTCGATCAGCGCCCCGCGGATACGCACCGTGGCATAACGCGCGAACGGAACCCCGAGGGCGGCATCGAAACTCTGGGCGGCCTGGGCCAGCGCCATCATGCCTGACGACGTCAGGTCGTCGCGATTGACGTACGGCGGTAATTTGCTTGCCGTCTCGCTCACCAGATAACCGACCAAGGGAAGGTTCTGGTGGACCAACGCGTCCTGGTCGCGCTTCGATGTGCCGCTCGTGGCGGATGCTGAGGGGCTAGTCCGAAGTTCTGGCATGGCCTTGTCATCGCCCTGCACGATCGGTCGACTTGATCTCTTTGCGCGAAGTAGTCCGAGGCGAGAGTCAAGATGGCCCGAAGTGACTAGGTGGCGGGCGGCTCGGCGACGCTGACGTGTCGAGACGCGTGGGCACCCGAGTTGGGCGCGCAGGACTTCTCAGGTGCGATCGCCGGCCGCCGATGAGGGAATCGCAGGTTGCACAGCGCGGCCTCAGAGCGGACGGGCGGGGCTATGGGTTTGGCAGAGGTGTCCGACATCCTCTGGCGTGAGCGTGAGCTGCTGGACGTCCTCCTGTTCAAGCTCGAGGAGGAGCAGTTGCTACTCGCCGCCGGCCGGATGAGATGGCTGTCCCGTGCCACCCGCGAGGTGGAGCTGGTGTTGGAGCAGGTGAGGCTCACTGAGCTCACCCGCGCTATCGAGGTCGACGACGCTGCCGCCGAGCTGGGACTGGCTCCCAATCCGAGTCTGACCCAGCTCTGCGAGGTGGCACCGGAGCCGTGGGCCGGCCTGTTGAACAGCCACCGCGAGGCATTTCTCATCGCGACACGCGAGATTCTCGCGCTCGCCGAGTCCAACCGCGAGATCGTCACCTCCAGCTTCGCCGCGACCCGCGAGGCATTGGAACGGTTTGGCGGCGGCGAGCCTACGGAGGGCTACAGCGCCACCGGCCGCCGCACCGCTGGCGGCATCCGTCAGCGCATCCTCGACGAGGTGATCTGACGTGGGAGCAGAGTTCGCTGGGCTGAACATCGCGCTGAGCTCGCTGTACGCCCAGCGCCGGGGTCTCGAGGTCACCGGCCAGAACATCGCCAACTCGAACACCGAGGGCTACTCGCGCCAACGTGTGACGCTCAACTCGGTCGGCGGATCGGTCATTCCCGCCGTCTTCTCGTCACCGACTGGCGTCGGCGAAGGTGTGCGCTACTCGGCGACCGAGCGCATGCGCGACTCGTTCCTGGAGATGCGCTCGCTCACCGAGCACGGTGCGCTGTCCCAGGCGCTGACGTCGCAGCAGGTGTTCGCCCGCGTCGAGCAGGCCTTCGGCGAGCCGGGCAGCACCGGCTTGCAGGCGCAGCTCGGCGACTACTGGAACGCGTGGGACGACGTAGCCAATCATCCGGAGGACATCGCGTCGCGGGCCCAGCTCATCCAGCGGGCCCAAACCCTTGTCACCGGCTTCCAGCAGGCCGGTGCCGCGCTGGCGACCCAGTGGACGGCGACTCGCGAGCAGCTCTCGGCGGTCGTCGAGGACATCAACAGCACCGCGACCTCGGTGGCGGCCCTCAACGAGGCGATCCTCGCCGCCAGTCGGGCGGGGCTGAGTCCGAACGATCTCATGGACCAGCGCGACCTCCTCGTCCAGAAGCTCGCCGACCGCACCGGTGTGACGACGCGTCTTGGCGACGACGGCGTCGTCGACGTCTATCTCGGCGGCACCGCCCTCGTGCGCGGCAGCCACGCCGAGGCCCTCAAGGTCGCGGGTGCGGGCACGTTCGACCAGGTCACCGTTCCGGCGGCCGGCCCGGGGAGCACCGTCTCGATCCAGTGGGCGAAGGACGGCTATCCGGTCTCGGCCGTGTCGGGACAGACCGGCGGGATGCTGAAAGCACTCAACGACACCCTGCCGTCCTACCGCGATGGTCTGAACAAGATCGTGGTTCAGCTGGCGACCGACGTCAACGCCGTGCACACCGCCGGCTTTGATATGAACGGCGCGCAGGGCGTGGATTTCTTCACCTTCGACCCCACCCAGCCGCCGTCGACCGCGACCCTGCGGCTCAACGTCACGGACCCCTCGCTGATTGCCGCCTCTGGGGTCGGCGATCCGTCGACCCCGACGCCCAACCACGACGGCAGCAACGCGATCAAGCTCGCTGAGCTAGCCGGCAAGGGTGCCGACTTGGCTTACCGCAAGCTCATCGTGTCCCTCGGTGTGGAGTCGCAGTCCGCTCAACGGCGGGCCGAGATCCAGACGTCGATCACGGCACGAGTGGATGCCAGCCGGGACGCGGACTCGGGCGTCAACCTCGATGAGGAGATGACCAACATGGTCGCCTACCAGCAGGCGTACAACGCGGCGGCGCGCTTTTTGACCACGGTGGACGAGATGCTCGACACCCTCATCGGCCGCACCGGCCTCGTCGGTCGATAGGAGACCAGCCATGTCGAGCCCGATGCGTGTCACCCAAGGATCGATCAGCAGGACGATGCTGACCGGACTGCAGATCAACCTCGGCCGGCTGCAGACGCTGCAGGAGCAGCTGTCCTCCGGTCGCCAGATCAGCCGCCCGTCGGACAACCCGGCTGGCACTGTGGCGGCGATGCAGTTTCGGTCGGACATCAGCCGGACCACCCAGTACCAGCGAAACGCCGAGGACGGCATGGGCTGGCTCGGGGCCGCGGACAATACGCTCACGGGCAGCATGACGCTGATCCGCCGGGTCCGCGATCTCAACATCTCCGCTATCTCCGGGGCGATGAGCCCCGAAGCGCGTAATGCCATCGCGATCGAGGTCGACCAGCTCCGTGAGAACCTGCTCGCGGTGGCCAACACCCAGTACCTCGGCCGGCCGCTGTTCGGTGGCACCTCTGCCACCAACCCGGTGTACGTGAAGGACGCCTCGGGTGTGGTCGGCTATGCGGGAGACAGTGGGCAGGTGATGCGGACCATCGCCGCGGGCACGACTGTGCCGGTCAACCTCGACCACGCGGCCGTCTTCGGGCCACCCGGCACCCCCGCCTCGGCTGGTCCACCTCCGACGCCCGCCGTCCCCGGCACCGACCTGTTCGCCGTGCTGGCCCAGCTCTCCGACGATCTCCGCAACAACCCGGCCGCCCTCAGCGGCGACCTCGACGCCATCGACGCCGTGATGAAGCGGGTGCAGAACGCCCTCGCCGACGTCGGCGCCCGCTACCACCGGGTGGAGACGATGAATGACATGGCGAAGGCGGCGTTGGATTCCCTGAACGAGGGGCTGACCAACACCGAGAACATCGACCTGCCCAAGACCATCCTTGATCTTCAGATGCAGCAGGTGGCCTACCAGGCGGCGCTCGGCGCCACCGCGAAGGCGATCCAGCCCTCCCTCGTCGACTTTCTCCGATAGGACCTCCGGGATGTCCACTGCCACGCTTGTCGAGCTCCCCACCCTGGACTTCGTCGGTGAGCTCATCGGCTTTCCCGAGGCCCACCATTTCGCGCTGATGCGAGTGGGTGAGGACAACGACGTGCTGTTCCGGCTGCGGTCCCTCGATGTCGACGGGCTGGAGTTCGTCGTCGCCGCGCCGTTCGCCTTCTTTCCCGGCTACGCCCCGGAGCTTGACGACCACACCGTGCAGCGCCTCGACATCGAGGACGAGGCTGAGGTCGTTGTGCTTGTGCTCCTTACGCTAGGGGACCAGCCGACGGACACCACCGCGAACCTCTTGGCGCCGTTGGTGGTCAACACCCGCACGTTGCGGGCGACGCAGCCGGTGCTCGCCGGCCCGTCGCAGGCGTTGCGGGAGCCACATTCGGCTGGGGTGACCCCTATGATCTAGGCACTGGCCGGTCACGGAAGGAGCGCCAGTGCTGGTTCTGACCCGCCGCGGCGGCGAGAGTGTCATGATCGGTCACGATGTCGTGATCACCGTTCTCGAGGTGCGCGGCGACGTCGTCCGGGTTGGCATCAAGGCCCCTCGGGATGTCGACGTCCACCGCGAGGAGGTCTACCTCGACCTTCAGCGGGCCAACGTGGCCGCCGCCTCGCCCTCGGCTGACGTCGTCGACACGCTGGCAGCTCGTGTTCGTGGCGTCGCTACGGTTGAACTCCAAAGTGAACCAGGCAGGTAGCCCCACCACCTGATATTCGGGGCTGGACACGCCCAGCTGGGCTTCACCTGCTGACTGCGGACGGCAACGCCGCCGTGTCGCCTGCCTTCGAACTCACGACGAGGCTCATGGCCGCGGGCGTCGCCCGAACGTCGATCAATGATCCATTCGTCCGCCAGCTGGTCGATGGTCATGGCGTCCGCGATGGCGGCGAACCGCTCGAGGCTGGCGGTCCACAAGGAGTGCAGGGCGCACGGTCCGCCGGAGCGCAGCTGAGGCCGGTGAGCCCGCACACGTGGACGGAGATCGGACCCTCCACGGCCTCGACGACCTGCCGCAGAGTACAGCTGCCAGGCGGGCGCGCCAGCAGGTACCCGCCGCCGACGCCGGTCCGGGAGGTGACGAGCTGGGCACGTCCAAGCGCCTGCAGCACCTGCTGGAGGGCGGCTTTTGGAACAGCTGTAGCGGAGGCGATCTCCTCCGAAGGGACGAGATCGTCCTGGTGCCTCGCAAGGTAGGCGATGGCCCGGGCGGCGTACTCGGAGCGCTGAGTCAGGACGAGCTTCACGGCGGCTCCTTCGCGGCCCCACAGGTAGTTCAGACACACCTTTCCACATTTGGAGCGACGACGTAATGGGCAGAATTATAGATCTTGTAGATATACGATTTACGTAATCTTACAATCCAGCCGTTACCGGAGGTCGCCAAGGTGAGTGACGCCATGTCCACCCAAGCCGTACCGAGCGGTCATGCCCTGGGTCGGCTGGACCTGATCAACAGCGTCCCCGACGGGATCATCATCACCAGGGCCGACGGCGACATCCTGCTGGTCAACCGTGAGCTGGAGCTCCTGTCCGGTTACGAGGCGGCCGAGCTCGTCGGCCAACCCGTTGAAGTGCTCATACCGTCTGCGCGACGGGTGGCGCATCGACGACGGCGTAGCTCACTGTCCGCTCACCAGCGTCCGCGGGCCATGGGCAGTGATCTAGTCATCGAGCTTCAGCGCAAGGACGGCACGCTGGTCCCAGTCGACGTGAGCCTCAACTTCACACCGACGCATGACGGACACCTGGTCGTCGCGGCGGTGCGCGACGACCGGGACCGACGCGCGGCGGAGAACAGGTTGCGTGCGGCGGAACTCATGCAATTGCTGGCGGAGCATCAGCACCACGAGATGGCCGACCAGCTCAACGCCGTCTTTACCAGTGCTACCTCGGGCATGGCGACGATGGACCTTTCTGGCCGCTTCCTCCAGGTCAACGACGCGCTGGCCGCGCTCGCGGGAACGGACGTAGTCACGCTGTGCGGCACGGACTGGCAGCAACTGCTCCCCGCCGGCAGCGAGATCTCGACGACCGTCCGCAGGTTGGTGCGCACCCTCACCGGCCGACATCACGCGACGCCACACCATCTGGAAGTCGAGCTGACTACGCCCGACGGCGAGCTGAAGACCCTTGTCATCAGCGGAACCTTGGTACGGAACACCTTTGGTCGGCCGCGGTACTTCTTCGTCCAGGTTCAGGACGCGACGGCTCGCAGCCGAGCCGGCGCGCTCACCGTTCAGCAGGGCCGGCTGATGGAGCTCATCGCGGGTGGCGCACCCCTATCGAGAGCTCTGGACGGCATCGCCGAGATGGTCGAGGCGCACTGGCCTCGCGCACGGTGCATGATCTCCACCGTCGGGGACGACGGTCGGCTCCACCTAGCCGCCGCGCCTAGCGCACCGCCGGAGGCTCGGAGGGAGCTGCGTCACATGCGCATCGGGCCGGGCGCCTCACCGTGCGGGCAGGCAGCGGCGAGTGGCCGGCCCGTCATCTCCACCGAGCTGCTGGACCCAGCGGGTCACGACGGCCCATGGCCCGACCTGGCGGCAGCCGGGTTCCGGGCGGTCTGGGCGATGCCCATCGTGGCCCGGAGTCAGCAGGCGGTCCTCGGTGTGCTGAGCGTGCTGCAGCCGTCAAGCCGCGGCCCGAGCGGGACGGATGACCACGTGCTCGGCGCGGCCGTGCAGCTGGCCACCCTGGCGATCCAGCGGGACGGTGCGGAGCGCCGCCGCCTGCATGACTCCCTGCACGACCAGCTCACCGGGTTGGCCAACCGCAGCCTGCTCTTTGACCGGCTTGTCCAGCGCATGGCGCGGAGCGGACGCGATGCCCGGCAGGCAGTGCTGCTCTGCCTCGACATCGACCGGTTCCAGGTCATCAATGATGGGCTCGGGCCCGCTGCGGGCGATGAGCTGCTCCGCGTCCTCGCCCGTCGACTTCGCGACACCCTTGCCCCGGGCGACAGTGCGGCCAGGCTGTCAGGTGACCGTTTTGCGGTCCTTCTGGACCATCCCCGTGACGTGGCCGACGCAGTTCAGATAGCCGAGAACCTCCAGGCGATCCTCGGGCACCCGGTGCACATCGACGGCACCGAGGAGGTCTCGTTGAGCGTGAGCATGGGCCTGCACGTCGTTCCTGCCAGCAGCGATCCGGCCGATGTGCTGCGAGACGCTGAGACAGCCATGTTTCGCGCGAAGGAGCGAGGTCGGCGGCGCATCGAGCTGTTCGATCGCGAGCAGCGCGACCGCGCCGCAAGCCGCCTGCGTACCGAGGGCGCCTTGCGCGGGGCCGTCCGCCGAGGTGACCTTCGCCTGCACTACCAGCCGATCATCGAGATGGCGAATCTCCGTCTCGTCGGAGTCGAGGCGCTCATCCGCTGGCAGCACGCTGAGCGAGGGCTCGTGGGGCCAGACGAGTTCATCCCACTCGCCGAAGAGGTGGGGCTCATTCCCGAGATCGGAAGGTGGGCGATGGAGCAGGCGAGCCGGGATTGCGTCGCCTGGCCGGCCAACGAGACGCCGATCAGCTGCAGCGTGAACATCTCTGGCCTGCAGCTGGTGCCAGGCTTCGCCGACCAGGTGCACGCCCTCCTCCGACGCAGCGGACTCGCCCCGCATCGACTCGTCCTCGAGGTCACCGAGAGCGCGCTCGACGAGCATGCCGACACCGAACAGCTGCAGCAGCTCCGGGCAGCCGGAGTGCGCATCGCGCTCGATGACTTCGGCACCGGTTACTCCTCACTCAGCCGGCTGCACCTGCTGCCCGTGGACATCTTGAAGATCGACCGGTCATTCGTCGCGCGTCTGGACAGCAGCGACAGCCACCGTCGGCTGGTGGCGGGAATCCTCAGCATCGCGAGGCTGCTCGAGCTGAACGTGGTGGCAGAAGGCATCGAGACGGTCGAGCACCTGACCATCTTGAGGGAGATGGGGTGCGATGCGGGTCAGGGCTTCTTCATCGGCCGTCCCATGCCTACGGATCAGCTCATGGCGCTGATGAAGGGTGGTTTTCACGCTCCGTTCCACTGACCGATCGCCCAGTGCCCCACCGATTGCATAGCCATGGGAAGCCCGATGCTCGCTGATCCACCGACCAATCATCACAACGACAGGTGTGCCGCCACGGCCGACGCGTGGTCCGACCAGCAGGTGGCCTGTCCCGCACACTTGCAGCGCTCGTGGCGGTGCTCGCCAGCATCGTCCTGGTCGGCTGGATGTCTGGTGCGCACGAGCTGACTGTGCTGTTCACTGACACCCCGATGCGTCCGTTGGCGGCAGCGTGCCTCGTGCTGGCGGCGGCCGGGTTGGTGGCCTCCGCCCGACGCGGGTGGCAGCGGGTTTCTGACGCGCTAGCAGCTGCAGTCGCACTCGTCGGTGCCTTCGTGCTCATCGGTCATGCGACGAACCTGCGAACGCTATTCGACGGCTGGTTGTTCGGTGAGGCGCAGTGGTACGACGGCGCGGAGGCGACCGCGCGAATGCCACCGCTGACCGCCGCCTGCCTGCTCGCGCTTGGCGTGGCGATCCTGTTGCTGCGCCGTCACTCCTGCGCCGCGCACGTACTTGCCGCCCTCACCCTTAACTTGGGCTATCTCGCAATGCTCGGCCACCTGCTGGGCGCTTCGCCGCTGTACCGGGTGGGGGGAGCGACCACCATGCCTGTCGCCACCGCCTTTGGATTGGCGCTGACGGCCATCGCGGTCCTCGCCAGCCTCCCGCAGCGTGGCTTGCTTCGATACCTCGCGGATACCGGAGCGGCAGGCATCCTGGTCCGGCGCGTCATCGTTGTGGTGCCCCTCGCGTTGCCCGCGCTGACATGGGTCCTTCTCCGAATGCATGGCGCACGTCTCCTCGACGACGGCACAGCCTTCGCCGTCACCGCCGCCTGCGCCATGTTCGTGATCACCACAGTTGTCTGGCGTGCTGCCGCCATGATCTCCCGACTCGAACGAGCTCGGGCGGCGGCGCACCAGCAGGTGCTGCGAGCCAACCAGGAGCTGGAGCGCCGGGTGACCGAGCGTACCGCGGAGGTCGTCGCCCGTACGGCCATGTTCACGTCGGCCTTCGAGTCTGCGCCGCTCGGCATGGCGCTGCTGTCCTCCGACGGGCTGCTGCTGCGGGCCAACGATGCGCTTCGGCGCATGCTCGGTGACATCGACCACCAGG
Organism: uncultured Actinomycetota bacterium; assembly: GCA_963703505.1. Lineage (GTDB taxonomy): Bacteria > Actinomycetota > Actinomycetes > CAVPEL01 > CAVPEL01 > CAVPEL01. The sequence goes on from CAVPEL010000006.1 coordinate 526,466, forward strand.
GTGAGCGGATCGACCTGTCCGCCATCGTCCATTCCGAGGACCGTTCAGGCGTGCTCGAGAAGGCAGCAGCCCTGCTCCAGGGCACGTTGACGCACGGCAGCCAGGAGTGCCGGCTCGTCGACAGCAACGGCCAGCGGCTGTGGGCGCATCTGACCGCGACGCTACTTCGCGGTCGCCAAGGTGACGATCCGGTGCAGTTCTTGGTCCACGTCACCGATGTCTCAGAGCGGAAGCGGTACGAGCGCCAACTTGAGCACCTCGCCGACCACGACCCGCTGACCGCGCTGCTCAACCGGCGGGGCTTCAGCCGTCGCATAGAAGGCCACGTCGCCGAGAACAGCCGCTACGGAGACGGCGGCGCACTCCTCGTTCTCGACCTCGACAACTTCAAGATGGTCAACGACTCGCTGGGCCACGCTGGAGGCGACGAGCTCATCGTGTCGATCGCCGGCATGCTGCGATCCAAACTCAGGAACACCGACATCATCGCCCGACTCGGAGGCGACGAGTTCGCGGTGCTCGTGCCGCGCGCCCGCTACGCGGAAGCCACGAGGCTCGCAGAGAATCTAGTGCAGGCGGTGAGAACCCACGTTGGCGAGCTGCGCGAACGGTGTTCGATCCCGGTGACCGTGAGCATCGGAGTCGCCTTGTTCGATGACCCTTCGCTCACCGCCGACGAGGTCATCACCAACGCTGATCTCGCGATGTATGAGGCTAAGCAGAGCGGTCGAGATCGCTGGGCCTGCCATCGAAGCGACGACTTCGGGCGACGGGCGGCCGCTCGCGTGACGTGGGCGCACCAGATCGAAGAGGCGCTCGAGGAGGATCGTTTCGTCCTGCTCGCCCAGCCGATCCTCGACCTGCGTAGCGAGACCACGGCAGGTCATGAACTCTTGCTGCGGCTTCCGACCGCGAGCGGTGACCTCATCCCGCCAGCCGGGCTTCTGCCCGTGGCCAGGCACCTCGGGCTCATGAGGAGGATCGACGAGTGGGTGGTTCGCAACGGCATCACGGTCGCAGCGCAGGGGTATCCGTCGGGCCTCCTCGCGATCAACCTGTCCGGCGCATCCACAGGCGACAGCGCGCTCGCAACCCTCATTGATGAGATGGTCCGCGACGCCGACATCGACCCAGGCCGCGTGGTGTTTGAGGTCTCTGAGAGCGACGCCATCGGTCATATTCATCGCACCCGAGCGTTCGCCGAGCAGCTGCGCGAGATCGGTTGCCGGTTTGCCATCGACGATTTCGGGGCCTCGATGGGCTCCTTCTACTACATGAAGCACCTGCCGTTCGACTACCTGAAGATCGACGGCGAGTTCGTGGCCCAGTGCCTCACCAACCTCACCGACCAGTCGGCGGTCGAGGCCGCGGTCGGAATCGCCAAGAGCCTGGGCAAACACACGATCGCGGAGTCGGTCGGCGACGCGGCAACGCTGGAGTACCTCCGCCAAGTCGGGGTCGACTACGCACAGGGCTTCCACATCGGCAGGCCCATCCTCAGCGGCTCGGGAAGACACCGATCAGATGCTGGGTCGGGCGGGCCAGGCACCTCATTCTCGTGATTTCCCCTGCCAACAAGATTGTGACATTGAGATCATTATGATCTCAAGAACCTTTCAGGTAGTCCGATAGATAGGTGATCACTAGCCCGTCGACCCCGGATCTCCTGTGAGGACAACCATGAGCAGTGGCCCGAGTGTCCTGTCGCGTCGACCTGCCAGGAACCCCGAGGTGAACAGCCGAGAGGCCGTTGAGCTCCGGCACCTCCGCCAGTAGCCAAAAGTGCGCCATGGCCTTGTCGGTACGGAATTGACAATCTGTCGAGATGGCCTATTGAGCCCAGAATCCCTCAGATCAATTCTTCATCAGCCGATATACCGGCGAACACGCACGAACACCGGATCTTTAACTCATCGCGCTACTTGCGTATAAACAAACGCGAACAGGGAGGAAACGACTCATGGACGACATGGACGAGATCGTCCAGGAGTTCCTGGTCGAGAGCCACGAGAACCTCGACCAGCTGGACCGGGACCTCGTCACCTTGGAACAGGACCCCGGTTCGCGGGAGCTGCTGTCGAGCGTGTTCCGCACCCTGCACACCATCAAGGGGACCAGCGGGTTCCTCGCGTTCGGCAAGCTCGAGTCGGTCACTCACGTCGGGGAGAGTTTGCTCGCCCGGCTTCGTGACGGGCACATGACGCTGACACCGGAGTTCACCACGGTGCTGCTGGAAATGGTCGACGCGGTGCGTGCACTGCTGGCTGACATCGAGCGCTCCGGGAGTGAGGGCGAGGCCGACTACACGCCGCTGGTGGGCCGGCTAGAGGCGCTCATGGACGGGGCCCGCGCTCAGGGAGCGCGCGACGATGTGCCGGCCGAGGAGATGGACCAAGACCTCCTCGATGCACCAGTGCAGGTCCCGGCGCCGCCGCGACCGTTGCTGGGCGAGGTCCTGGTCGATGCCGGCCTGGACAGCGGGGAGCTCACCCTGGCGCTGGCCGCCCAGGAGGTGGGCGACACCCGGCCACTCGGGGAGATCCTCATCGATGCCGGGGTGGCGAACGCCGGTGATATTGCGGACGCCCTCCATGTGCAGAGCGAGGCTCGACGCTCGGTCGCCGACAGCAGCATTCGCGTGGACGTGGACCTGCTGGATTCCCTGATGAACCTCGTCGGTGAGCTGGTGCTCACCCGCAACCAGCTGCTCCAGCGCGCCGCGGCGCGGCAGGATCCCGAGCTGCAGCGGACCGCGCACCGGCTGAACCTCATCGCGGGCGAGCTGCAGGAAGGCGTGATGAAGACCCGCATGCAGCCCATCGACAACGTGTGGAGCAAGCTCCCGCGAGTCGTGCGCGACCTGTCGCTCTCGCTCGGCAAGTCGTTGCGGGTGGAGATGGAGGGCCGCGACACCGAACTCGACAAGACCATCCTGGAGGCCATCAAGGACCCGTTGACCCACCTGGTCCGCAACTCCGTGGACCACGGCATCGAAACGGCGGCCATGCGGGTCGCCGCAGGCAAGTCGGCTGAGGGCCGGCTGCTGCTGCGGGCCTTCCACGAGGGCGGCCAGGTCAACATCGAGATCACCGACGACGGGGCCGGCATCGACCCGGCCCGGTTGCGGGACAAGGCCGTCGCGAGCGAACTGCTCACCCGGGAAGCCGCCGACCGGCTTGGGGACCGCGAGGCGCTCAACCTCATCTTCCAGGCCGGCTTCTCGACCGCGGCCGCCGTCACCAATGTCTCCGGCCGCGGCGTCGGCATGGACGTGGTGAAGACGAATATCGAGCGGATCGGGGGTGCCATCGACCTGACGAGCGCGATCGGTGAAGGCACCACTATCCGGATCAAGATCCCGCTCACTCTGGCCATCATCCCGGCGCTCGTCGTGAGCGCAGGTGGCAACCGGTACGCCATTCCGCAGGTGAATCTCCTGGAGCTGGCGAGGCTGGACCGCGAGCAGGCACGGGCCCGGATCGAGACGATTCAGGGTACGCCGGTCTACCGCCTGCGGGGCGCGCTGCTGCCGTTGGTCGACCTCCGCGAGCAGCTTGGCCTCGCCCCCGTCGAGCATGAGACGACGTTCATCGCGGTGCTGCAGTCCGACGACCGCCAGTTCGGACTGGTCGTCGACGACATCCGCGATACCGAGGAGATCGTCGTCAAGCCCCTCGGCAAGCAGCTGCGCGGCACTGCCCTGTACGCCGGCGCCACGATCATGGGGGACGGGCGGGTCGCGCTCATCCTCGACGCGCATGCCCTCGCCGAGCAGGCCGGAATGGTCAGCGACACTGCCGCGGCAACTGCCTCCGGCGCATCCACCGGCACTCAAGCCGACCGCGCGTCCCTGCTCATCGTGGGACTCTCCGATGGTCGGCGCGTCGCGCTCCCGCTGAGCGCGGTGGACCGGCTCGAGGAGTTCCTCATCTCGCGCGTCGAGCGCATCGGCGACCACGAGGTGGTGCAGTACCGGGAGCAGATCCTGCCGCTGCTCCGCCTTGACCGGGCGCTGCATTCCTACAACGAGCACGGCGAGTCCGACCCGATGCAGGTCGTCGTCTGCCAGCACCAGGGCCGCCTCGTTGGCCTCATCGTCGCCCACGTCCTGGACATCGTCGAGGACGTGCTGGCCGTACGCACCTCACTGGACACCGGTGGGCACCAGGGCTCCGCCGTCATCGGGGACCACGTCACCGAACTGGTCGACATCGCACAGGCAGTGGCCTCTATCGACCCGGGGCTCTTCGCCCCCGTCCCTGTTGGCTGAAGGAGATCGCCATGTCACACCAATACTGCACGTTCCTGCTCGACGGGCACCTGTTCGCGATCCCGGTGGAATCGGTCCAGGAGGTGCTCAAGGCCCAGGAGCTCACCGACGTGCCCCTGGCGCCACCGGAGGTCAGCGGGCTGATCAACCTGCGTGGTCAGATCGTCACCACCGTCGACCTGCGGGCGCGACTCGGCCTTCCGGCCCGTGAACCGGACGCGCCAACCGTGAACGTCGTCGTGCGAAATGCGAACGCGGAGGTCGTCAGCTTGCGCGTGGACGAGATCGGAGACGTCCTCGACCCCCCTGAGGACACCTTCGAGGCCCCGCCGGAGACCGTTCCGGCCAGCGTCCGCGCGCTGGTCAAGGGCGTATGCAAGCTCGACCGGCGACTCATGCTCGTGCTGGACACCGACCTCGCGATCGACGTCGGGCACGCCGCATGAGCGCCGCTGACCGACTCACCAATACATCCACCGAAGCCGCCCTGCGCGGCGTACCTCCGAAGGGAACCACCGCCGTGCAGAACAACAAAAAGGGAGCCGGGGCACTCTCGTTCTTCCGCAATATGAAGACCGCCAAGAAGTTGCTCGCCGGCTTCCTCACCGTGTCAGCGTTGATGGTCATCGTCGGCACCGTCGGCATCACCAAGCTCAGCGCCTCGCAGCAGAACCTGGATGGCATGTACGCCGACAACCTGCGAGTCCGTCGAGTGGCTGGGCCAGGTCGACAGTCAACCTCCAGATCGCCCGGCTTCAGATTGCCAACCTCGCCCTGTGCCAAGGATGAGCAGGCGAGGGCGCCGCGCAAACGAAGCATCCAGGAGCTGGACGAGGTAATCGACGAGAACTGGCAGAAGTACGCGGCGAGCGCGCCCAGCGGCCAGGAGGCGACGTTCGCGCGAAGGACTTCGAGACCACGATCGCGGAGTACCGCCAGGTTCGCGACCAGAGCCTGCTTCCGCTAGCCGAAGCCGGGCAGCATCGACGAGTACATCAAGGTGCGTGAGACGCAGATCGTTCCGCTGGCGAGTGGAGATCGACAGTGACCTATCAGCGAGCCTCGACGACAGCTGAGGAGGAGGCGGCTACCCACACGCTCACCCAGGCGCGCGCGTCGTACAACGGTGCTCGAACTCTGATCATCGGGCTAATTCTGGTGGCGTTGGCGTTGTCGATCGGTCTCGCGCTCAGCATCGGCCGGATGGTCGCCAGGCCGTTGCGCAAGACCGTCAAGGTCCTCCAGGACCTGGCCCAGGGCCGGTTGGACGTCCAGCTCGACGTGCACACCAAGGACGAGGTCGGGGAGATGGCCGCAGCCCTGAACACCGCGATGGCGAAGATGAGGGAGGCTGTCGCGGCGATGGGCACCAACGCCCAGGGGTTGGCGTCCTCCTCGGAGGAGCTGTCCGCGGTGTCCTCGCAGATGACCGGCTCCGCTGAGGAGACCGCCACCCAGGCGAACGTCGTGTCGGCCGCCGCGGAGCAGGTCACCCGCAACGTGCAGACGGTCGCCACCGGCACCGAGGAGATGACCGCGTCGATCCGGGAGATCGCCAAGAACGCCACCGACGCGGCCGCGCGTCGCCGCGCAGGCGGTGCACGGTCGCCGAGGCGACCAACGCCACCGTCGCCAAGCTGGGCGAGTCCTCCACCGAGATCGGCAACGTGATCAAGGTGATCACCTCGATCGCCGAGCAGACCAACCTGCTGGCGCTCAACGCCACCATCGAGGCCGCCCGGGCCGGCGAGGCCGGCAAGGGCTTCGCCGTGGTCGCCAACGAGGTCAAGGAGCTGGCCAAGGAGACGGGCAAGGCCACCGAGGACATCGGCCGGAAGATCGAGGCGATCCAGACCGACACCGGCGCCGCGGTCGCCGCGATCGCCCAGATCACCGAGATCATCGACCAGATCAACGACATCCAGAACACGATCGCCACCGCGGTCGAGGAGCAGACCGCGACCACCAACGAGATGAGCCGCAACGTCACCGAGGCGGCCACCGGTCGACGGAGATCGCGCCAACATCACCGGGGTGGCTCGCGCGGCGCCGGACACCACGGCGGCGGCGAGCAGCACCCGCAGGCCGCCGACGAACTGTCCCGGATGGCGACCGACCTCCAGCAGCTGGTCGGCCAGTTCCGCTACTAGAGGCCAGCTACTGAGCCGGGTGGCCGCGCCGGGACCCCCCCGACCGGCGCGGCCACCCACCCTGACTGGCACCCACCATCCTGGAGGAACAAGCAATGCGCGCACTCGTCGTCGACGACTCCCGCGCCATGCGGACGATCCTGACCCGCGTCCTGGACGGGCTCGGCTTCGAGGTGGCGTCCGCCGGCGACGGCGGCGAGGGGCTGGAAGCGGTCCGCGCAAGGCCCCTTGCCGGACCTCGCCCTGGTCGACTGGAACATGCCGGTGATGGACGGCCTGGAGTTCGTCACCGAGGTCCGCGCCAGACCCCGACTGGCGCGGCATCACGCTGATGATGGTCACCACCGAGAGCGAACATCGCCAGATCGTCAGGGCGCTGGCGGCCGGTGCCCACGAGTACGTGATCAAGCCGTTCACCGCTGAGGTCGTCGCCGACAAGCTGCGCCTGCTCGGCCTGCGGCTGGACCATGCCACCAATCTCGCGTGCTCGTCGTCGACGACTCGGTCGTCGTCCGCCGGCTGGTCTCCGACGCCCTGGCCGGCCGACCCCGAGATCGAGGTCGTCGGCACCGCGGCCAACGGCAAGATCGCGCTGGCGAAGATCCCGCAGCTCAACCCCGACCTCGTCACCCTCGACATCGAGATGCCGAACATGGACGGCCTCGAGACGCTGCGTGGCGCTACGCGCGCTGTACCCAAAGCTGCCGGTCATCATGTTCACCACGCTGACCGAACGCGGCGCCGCGGCCACCCTCGACGCGCTCGAGCGTCGGCGCCAACGACTACGTCACGCAAGCCGGCCAACGTCGGCAGCGTCACCGACGCGTCCATGGACAGCGTCCGCGCGCAGCTGCATCCCGAAGATCAAGGCGCTGTGCGGCGTACGCGAACGTGCCGCCTTCCGGCCAGCCCAGCCGTACAGCCCAGCCGCGCGGCAGACCCTGCCGTACCTCGTCAACGCGGCGTCGACGCCCCGTGCCGTCCCAGGTCGACGTCGTCGTCATCGGCGTCTCCACCGGCGGACCGGACGCGCTCACGACCGTGATCCTGGCGCCGCTGCCGGCCGACCTGCCGGTCCCGGTCGTGATCGTCCAGCACATGCCGCCGATGTTCACCGGGCTGTTCGCGCAGCGGCTGGACGCCGAAGAGCGCCCTGTCGGTACGCGAGGCCCGCCACGGGGACCGACGCCGCCCCCGGCACCGTCCTGATCGCCCCCGGCGACTTCCACCTGTCGGCTGCTCGCCGACCCCTCGGGGATCGTCGGGCGTCCTGGACAAGGGCACCCAGGAGAACTACTGCCGGCCCGCGGTCGACGTGCTGTTCCGCTCGGTGGCCGAGGTGTACGGCGCGCGGCGTGCTCGCCGTCGTGCTGACCGGCATGGGCTCAGGACGGCACGCGCGGGGCCGAGCAGATCGTCGAGGCCGGCGGCGCCGATCATCGTCCAGGACGAGGCGACCTCGGTCGTGTGGGGCATGCCCGGCGCCGTGGCCGACGCCGGCCTGGCCAGCGAGGTCCTGCCGCTGACCCAGATCGCCGCGCCATCCTAGGCCGCGTTGCCCGCGGAGCCCGGCGGTCCGCCGTGCGACGTTGCCAGGCAGGTGCGGCCATGACCGATCACCGTCACGCGACTTCGACTACGTCGCCCAGCTGGTCCGGCGACCGTTCCGCCATCGTGCTCGAGCCCGGCAAGGAGTACCTCGTCGAGTCGCGGCTGCTCACGCTGGCCCGTGAACGCGGCACCGCGTCGGTAGCTCGACCTCGTGGACGAACTGCTGCAGAGCGCCCACCGGGCCGCTGCGCGACGCGGTCGTCGAGGCCATGACGACGAACGAGACGTCGTTCTTCCGTGACCGCCACCCCTTCGACGCCCTGGCCGAGCACGTCTTGCCCGACCTGCTGAAGGCGCGAAGCGCGCGAGCGGCGCCTGAACATCTGGTGCGCGGCCTGCTCCAGCGGGCAGGAGCCGTACACGCATCGCCATGATCGTCAACGACGTGCTCGCCGGCGGACACCGGCTGGCGAGTCCAGCATCCTCGCCACCGACCTGTCGCAGGAGATGCTGACTCGCACCCGCGAGGGCATCTACAGCCAGCTCGAGGTCAACCGCGGGCTGCCGGCCAATCTGCTGGTGCGCCACTTCCGCGCGCACGGGCATGAACTGGCAGATCGACACCCGGCTCCGGCAGATGGTCGACACTCCGTGTGCTCAACCTCGCCGAGGCCGTGGCCCGCGATGCCGTCCATGGACGTCATCTTCCTGCGCAACGTCTTGATCTACTTCGACGCGGCGACCAAGCGCCAGATCCTGGCCCGCGTGCGACGCGTCCTGCGCCCGGACGGCTACCTCTTCCTCGGCGGCGCCGAGACGACGCTCAACCTCGACGACGCGTTCGAGCGCGTCCAGATCGACCGTGCAGCGGCCTACCAGCTTCGCGACTGAAAGGGAAGATCGTGACCATCCAGCAAGACCACACCATCCACCAGGACCACATCGTGCAGATCTCCAGCGGCGTGTGGGAGTCCTTCCTCGGCATGTCCCTGACCCAGGTCGCCGTTTTGCAGCAGTCCGAAGGCCACGCCGCCAACGCCTCGGTGCACATCGCGGGCGCCTGGAACGGCTCGGTCGTGCTGTCCTGCTCCGGGCAGCTGGCCCGCCGCGCCGCCGCAGCGATGTTCCAGACCGAAGCGGACCAGCTCGACGACGCCGAAGTCGGCGACGCCTTCGGCGAGCTGGCAAACATGATCGGCGGGAACGTCAAGAGCCTGCTCCCCGAACCGAGCCAGCTCTCGCTACCCGCGGTGAGCTACGGCCAGAGCCACTGCGTCACCGTACCCGGGGCGGCGCTGGTCGCCCAGGTCGCGATGGACTGCGAGGGCGAACGGCTCAACGTGACCATCTGGCAGCGAAACTAACACTCAAGAAGGGCAACCAGTCATGCGTGTACTCATCGCCGACGACAGCCGGGTGATGCGCCAGATCGTCACCCGGACCCTTCGACAGGCCGGCTACTCGGGCCTGGACCTCGTCGAGGCAGGAAACGGCCGCGACGCCCTGGAGCTGGTGCGCACCGAGGCACCCGACCTCGTCCTCTCGGACTGGAACATGCCGGAGATGACCGGCCTGGAGCTGCTGACCGCGCTGCGCGGCGAGGGAAGCACTGTCCCCTTCGTGTTCGTCACCTCCGAGGGCTCGCCGGAGATGCGCGAGACCGCCGAGCGCGCCGGCGCCATGTTCCTGATCGCCAAACCGTTCACCCCCGAGGTCTTCCAGGACGTCCTGGCCCCCGTCCTGGGCTGACGTCACCCCATCTCGCACCGGAGCACCACATGGCAACCACGGCACTACCGTCCCTCAAGGCGATCCGCGACCTGCTCACCGACCTGCTCGGCCGCGATGTCACCATCGCGCCCGCGGACCCGCTGACAGCCAACGAGCGAGAAGCCGCCGCCTACGCGGTCTACGTCGACGAACGGCTGCGCATGAGCGCGCTGCTGGTGCTCGACCTGCCGCTGGCCGCCTACGCCAGCGCGGCCATCGGGCTCGTCCCCGCCGCCGGCGCCGAGGCGGCGATCGACGATCGCGTGCTCCCGCCCGTGCTGCACGACAACTTCTTCGAGGTGTGCAACATCATCGCCTCCCTTTTCAACACCCCCGGCGCACCCCACCTCAAGCTGTACGCCGTCCACGGCCCCTCCGAACTACCCCCATCCGACGTCGCCACCACGGCCACGACCCTCGCACCACGCCTCGACGCCAAGGTAGACATCCGCAGCTACGGCACGGGACAAGTCAGCGTCATCCTGGCCTGATGCGGCCCGCGGGCGAAGGGCCCCAGGCCCTCTGGCGTTCTCATACGGGCTGCGGCTCGGGGGGAGGGCAGCGTCGCACGTGGCCACTGCGTGAATTGTCAGGCGTTCAGCACGTCTTCGCAGGTCCGCATCGACCAGTCAGTCGCCGACAGGTAGGCGCGGGCCAGGTCGGTCAGGTCGACGGGCGAGTCCTTGAGGCGCTCGAAGTCCGCGGCTTCATACGCCACGGCCAGGTCGATCATGGTGCCGAGGACACCGCCTCGACGGACGAGTGCATCGGTCACGGTGGCCTCCAACGGGAGCCGTCGCACCACCTCGTCGATCGGCACGCCGAGCAGGAAGTCGAGGGTCGACAGCAGGCCTGTGGTGAATGCGGTGTCGCGGCCGATCCCGGGCACGTGCGCGGCGAGCAGCTCGCACATTCGGGCGCGGGTCATCGCCATCGAGAGCTGATCGGGGTCGGCGTTGCCGGCGTCGGCGAGCACCATCAGGAGGACCCAGGCTCGAAGCTGCTTCATTCCCAGCACGACTAGCGCTTCCCGCACGGAGGACACCTGACGTTGCCAGCCGACGGCCGCAGTGTTCACTGCATGCAGGATCCGGTAGGTCAGCCCGATATCGACCTGGACCAGGGCCTCGATCGTCTCGTACGACACGTTCGGTTGCGTGAGGTCACCCAACAGCTCGAGGCAGATCGCCGTGCTCGGTGTGATGGTCGAGGCCCTCTCGACGATAGGGGTCGCCAGGAAGTAGCCCTGGAAGTAGTCGAAGCCGAGGGTCGAGCAGGCCGTGAACATCTCGTGGGTCTCGACGCGCTCGGCAATCAGCTTGACGTCGAACTGTCGGCAATGCTTGACCTGACGGGCGAGCTCGGCCTGGTCGACGCCCAGTACGTCCAGCTTCACGTAGCTCGCCAGCGGCAGCAGCCGCGCGGTCGGGCCGTCGGGGACGAAGTCGTCGAGGGCGATCCGGTAGCCGGCATCGATGAGGCGTTCGACTCCGCTGCACAACGCGTCATCGGCCTGGACGTCTTCGAGGACCTCCAGCACGGCCTCGGTGGGTGGGAACGGCAGAGGGAGCGTACCGACGAGAAATGGACGGGTCAGGTTGACGAACGCGAGACGGCCGTGGACGAGCCGATCGAGTCCGAACTCGACGAACGTGTTGACGATCACCTGCGTGGTGGCGTGGTCGCCGGACTCTTCTGCATGGAAGGCCTCGGCATCACTGCGAAACAGCAGCTCGTAGGCGTGCACGGCGCGACGCTGGTCGACGATTGGCTGGCGGCCGATGTAGACCTCTGTCATCTCGTATGCGGAACGCGCCCGAGCGTTCCCCGCGCGGTCATGCTCCGCCGCTGTTCGGCGTCGGGGCCTTGGGTTCGTGACAGGAGCAGCCGTCGCACGCCTGCCTGAGCTTCGTGCTGTGTCGGCGCTCGCCGTCAACGGTGGCCAGCGAGCAGCTGCAGAGCACACACGTGTCGACGTAGAGGACCTCCATGGCTTCCCTATCGGCAGGAAGGGCGAGAAACGTGAGGCCAAACCGGAGCTGCCGTGAGCCCGCTGGCCTGAATGGGCTGGCCATCTCGTGCCATGCCATCAGCGGTGCGGCTGCGTACCGTGGGGACTCAGCACGGCTCGCGACGCAGGAGGTGGGACCGATGGATATCCGGAGGACGCCGAAGGTGCCGCCCGCGGATCCTCGGCTCCAGGATCCGACCGCCTTGGCGGAGATCGCCTTGTACAGCGACGTCCTCATCGCGGCAGCGGCGAGCGACGCAGCGCTGTCCGACGCTGAGCTCGACGATGTGCTCGGGGTGCGCCGCGGCTGATCCACGCGACAACGGGGGGGCATGATCTGAACTGGCGGCCGGGAGTCGTACGCTGTGCCTGGACGCCCGTCCGTCCACGGCTGGACAACCTGTTGTCCTCGCCTGGAAACCTGTCTTCTCACGGAGAGTCTCCTCGTGCGCTTCAGGCCAGGCCCACGCGACGCAACCTTCTTCGAGATGTTCTCCGTGTCTGCGGACAACCTGGTCGTCGCTGCCGACCTCGTCGCGGAGATCTTCGAACCCGGCGCTGACCGCGAGGAGATCGCGAAGAAGCTGCGCGAGTGCGAGCACGCCGGCGACGAGGCGACCCACGCAATCATGCGGCGCATCAACACGACGTTCGTCACGCCGTTCGACCGTGAGGACATCTACCAGCTCGCCAGCGAGCTCGACGACGTCATGGACTTCATGGAGGCCGCGGTCGACCTCGTGGTGCTCTACCAGCTGGACGAGCTGCCCAAGGAGCTCGCGGGCCAGGTGGACGTGCTGCGGCAGGCCGCCGTGCTGACCGCGGCGGCGATGCCCAGGCTGCGGGACATGAAGGGCCTCCAGGAGTACTGGATCGAGGTCAACCGGCTGGAGAACGAGGCCGACAAGCTCTACCGCCGGCTGCTGGCCAAGCTGTTCGACGGCAGGTACGACGCGCTGACCGTGCTCAAGCTCAAGGACGTGGTCGACGAGCTCGAGAGCGCCGCCGACGCCTTCGAGCACGTGGCGAACACGGTCGAGACGATCGTCGTCAAGGAGTCCTGAGGGTGGAGACCTTCGGTCTCGTTGCGATCATCGTTGTCGCGCTGTTCTTCGACTACACCAACGGCTTCCACGACGCCGCCAACGCCATCGCCACCACGGTGTCCACCCGGGCGCTGACCCCGCGGGTCGCGCTGGCCATGGCCGCGGTCATGAACGTGATCGGCGCCCTGGTGTCCACCAAGGTGGCGCTCACCGTCGGCGGCGGGATCATCGACACCCCGACCGGTCGAGCACGGCCTGGCGATCGTCTTCGCCGCGCTGATCGGGGCGATCGTCTGGAACCTGATCACCTGGTACTTCGGGCTGCCGTCCTCGTCGTCGCACGCGCTCATCGGCGGGCTCGTCGGCGCGGCGCTCGCCGGGACGCAGCCCGGTGAAGTGGCTCGGCGTGTTCGACAAGGTCATCGTGCCGATGGTGCTGTCGCCGCTGATCGGCTTCGTCCTCGCCTACCTGCTCATGCTCGCGATCCTGTGGATCTTCCGCCGGGCCAACCCGCACCGGGCGAACCGGGGCTTCCGCCTCGCGCAGATCGTGTCGCGGCGCGGCGATGGCGTTCGGGCACGGCACCCAGGACGCGCAGAAGACCATGGGCGTCATCACGCTCGCGCTGGTCACCTCCGGGCACCTGGACAAGCTCGAGGTGCCGGTGTGGGTGATCCTCGCGGCCGCCGGGGCGATCAGCCTGGGCACCATGTCCGGTGGGTGGCGCATCATGCGGACGCTGGGCCGCAAGGTCATCAAGGTCGACCCGGCCGCCGGCTTCGCCGCGCAGACCGTCGCGTCGTCCGTCATGCTCGGCACCGCCTACATCTTCGCGGTGCCGGTCTCCACCACGCACGTGATCACGTCCTCGATCATGGGCGTCGGGTCGACGAAGCGGCTTCCGGGCGGTGCGGTGGGGGGTCGCCGGCAACATCATGATCGCCTGGGTGCTCACGCTGCCGGCAGCCGGGATCGTCGCCGCGGCGACCTACTACCTGTTCCACCTGTTCCTCGGCGGCTTCTCCACCTGAGTCGGTGTGCTCAGGCGCGGGCGAACAGCACGTCGGTGTCCCAGCGCACGAACCCGAGCGACGTGTACAGCCGGATCGCCGCGGTGTTGGTCTCGTCGACGTAGAGCATGGCCTCGTCCAGCCCGAGGCCGCGCAGGTGCCGCAGCCCGATCAGGGTGAGGGCCCGGCCGAGGCCGTGGGCGCGGGCCGCGGCGTCGACCCCGACCACGTACACCTCGCCGATCGGCGCGTGGCCGTGGTCGGCCGATTCCGCGTGCTCGTGGTCCGCCGAGTCGTGGCCGGCTGCGTCGCCTGGGTGCGGCTCCGCCAGCCCGCCGTGCACCTTCGTCCAGTGGAAACCGACGAGCTCGCCGTCGCGCTCCGCCAGGAAGAAGCCGGCCGGGTCGAACCACGGCTCGTGCTGCCGCCGGTGCAGGTCCTCGATCGTCCAGCCGCCCTGCTCGGGGTGGTCGGCGAAGGCCTTGGCGTTCAGCGCCAGCCAAGCCTCGTCGTCGACGCCCGGTGAGAACGTGCGCACCTGCACGCCGGCGGGCAGCACCGGCGCATCCAGGGGAGCGAACAACGAGCGACGCATCTGCCACAGCGCCCGGACGCGGCCGAACCCCAGCTGCTCGGCCAGCAGCTGTGCCTCGGCCAGCTCGCCGTGCGCCCACAGCCGCAGCCTGTCGCCCGCGGTGTCGACGAGCGCCTGCACGAGCATCCGGCCGAGGCCGCGCCGGCGCCACGCGGGGTGCACGACGAGCTCGGCGCTCGGACCTTCGACCAGGTCGGTGGTGTCCAGGTGGGCGTAGCCGACCATGTCGCCGCCCTCGGTCCGCAGCAGCAGATTGGTGGCGGGCGCGTCACCCCCGTAGCGCAGGTGGAGCACGACGTGCTCGGACAGCGGGTGGACGCCGTCGGCGTCGGCCGCGGCGTAGACCAGGTGGCGAACTGCCTCGATCGCCTCGGGCGTCAGCCGACCGACGACCTCCAGCTGCATCCCGGCGGGCGTCGAGCTCGGCGGTGTCGTGGCGGTCGTCACGGATCGACCCTACCCACGCCGAGGAGACGTCGCCTAGGAGACGTCGACCGGTGCGGGGACGAGCCCACGGTCGATCGGCGGCAGCACGAACTTGTAGCCCACGTTGCGGACGGTGCCGATGAGCGACTCGTGCTCGTTGCCGAGCTTGGCGCGCAACCGGCGCACGTGGACGTCCACCGTGCGGGTCCCCCCGAAGTAGTCGTAGCCCCAGACCTCCTGCAGCAGCTGGGCCCGGGTGAAGACCCGGCCCGGGTGCTGGGCGAGGAACTTGAGCAGCTCGAACTCCTTGAAGGTCAGGTCGAGCGCCTGGCCGCGCAGTCGTGCGGTGTAGGTGGGCTCGTCGACGGTGAGGTCGCCGCTGCGGATGGCCGGCGTCGGCAGCTCCTCGGCCGTCTTGGTGAGCCGGCCGATGGCCAGGGCGAGCCGCGCCTGGACCTCCGCGGGACCGGCGCCTTCGAGCAACAGGTCGTCGATGCCCCACTCGGCGGTGACGCCGGCGAGTCCGCCCTCGGTGACCACCAGCAGCAGCGGGCACGACAGGCCGGTGGTGCGCAGCACCCGGCACAGTGATCGCGCCTGGGCCAGCTCCCGGCGCCCATCGACGAGCACGGCATCGACGCGCGGGAGGTCGAGCAGGGCGGACGCCTCCGCTGGGGCCACCCGGACGTGGTGACCGAGCAGGCCCAGCGCTGGCAGGACCTGGGACGGCGGCTGGAGCGCGTTGGACAGGAGCAGCAGTGCGCTCACGCCGACCTCCTCGCCCCGTTGGCTCACCGCCGGGATCCAGGAAAGGATATCCGGGTGGGCGCGCAGCGGAAATGGCTTGTCAGCGAGGACGGTGTGCGGTTGTCGGCCGTCCACGTCCCGGGCGAGAGCGGGCGGCGCCGGGCGGACGGCGGGGCCAGCCGGGTGGTCGTGCTCGCCCACGGCTTCACCGGGTCGTGGCGCAGCGCCGCCATGCAGCGGGTGATGGCTGGGCTCGCACCGTACGTCGACGTGGTGGCCGTCGACCTTCGCGGGCACGGCTCGTCGGGCGGGGCGACCACCGCGGGTGACGCCGAGGTGCTCGACCTGGATGCCGCGGTGCGCTGGGCCCGCGAGCTCGGGTATGGCTGGGTCGCCAGCTGCGGGTTCTCCCTGGGCGGCGCGGTGGCGATCCGCCACGGCGCCCTGTACGGCGGTGTCGACGCGGTGGTGAGCGTGAGCGCGCCCAGCAGGTGGCACCTGAAGAACACGGTGCCGATGCGGCGGGTTCATTTCGTGCTGGAGCAGCCCGTGGGTCGGCGAGCTGGCGCGGGTGGTGCTGCGAACCCGCGTCGACGGCACCGGGTGGCCGGTGGACCCGGTCTCGCCGCGTGAGGCCGTCGGGGCGATCGCGCCGACCCCGCTGCTCCTCGTGCACGGTGACCGGGACCGGTACTTTGCCCTTGAGCAGGTCTGGGCGCTCGCCGAACGGGCGCGGCAGCCCCATCAGGTGTGGGTCGTGCCGGGCCTCGGTCACGCGGAGGGTGCGGTGCCAGCGGAGCTCGTCGACCGCATCGGTCGCTATCTCGTCGCGCTACCGGGGGCGTGGACCCCGGGCGGCGCTGTGGACGGGGAAGGCGCCTGATGGCCACCGGAACGATGCGGTACTGGGCGGCGGCCCGCGCCGCGGCGGGGACGCCCGAGGAGCCCTACGAGGCCCGCACCCTCGCCGAGGCGCTGGCGGCGGCCCGGGACCGGCACGGACCGGAGCTGGCGCGGGTGCTGGCGAGGTGCTCGTTCGTCGTGGACTCGGCACCGGTGGGTCGGCGCGACCACGCCGAGGTCGAGCTGGTCGACGGCGGGTGCGTCGAGGTGCTCCCACCCTTCGCCGGTGGCGCTTCTGGCACGATGCCCGGGTGCCCTCTGCCCTGACCGCGGTCTTCGCCGCCGGCCTGGCCCTCGCCGCGCACGGCGGTCGTGGCTGGCTGGCGCTGGTCGTCCTCGTCCTGCAGTGCGTCCTGATCGTCGGTTGGTTCGTCACCGTGCGCCTGCCCGGCGGGATCGGCGGCTTCGTGGTCGCGCTGGCGGCGGCGGTCGCCGCCGACGGCCTGCTGCTGTGGTCGGCCGACCCGATGAGCGCCCGGCCGCTCACCGGCCTGCTCGGGCTCGTCGTGGTGGCGGCCCTGCTCGCCCAGCTCGCCCGCCGGGATGGGCGACCGTCGTTGACGGCGTCGTTGACCACCGCCGTGGCCGCCTCCGCCGTCGCGGTCGCGGCGGCCACGTACCTGTCGGCTCGGGGTGGCCGGGTTGGCGTCGACGTCGTCGTGGTCGGGGCGGTCGCGGTCGGTGTGAGCGGGCTGGCCTTCGCGCTGCCGACGGTCCTGTGGCTGCGGGCCGTCGCTCGGCGCTGGTCGTGCGGCACCGGCGCTCGGCGTCGATCGCCGGTCGGGCAGCGGCGCCCTGGGTGATCGCGACGCGCTGGTCATCGCCGTCGTGGCGGCCTTCGTCGCGGTGGCCGTGCGGTGGGGCTCGGCGCAGGTGGCGCGCGACAACCCCGGCTCGACGGGGCCGCGGCGGGGGTCGAGCGCCGGTCGACGGCGACGCGGCCGACGGCAGTGCCGGCGGTCGACGGCGACGCGGCCAGCACCAACGACATCGACCGGAGACGACGCGGCCGGGCGACCGACATGGCGTCAGCCGGCGACTGGTCGCAGCGGCTGGTCCCGGCGCTGTTGATCGGGGCGCTACCGCTCGCGCTCGCGGCCGTCCCGGTCTTCGTGCTGGGTCGCCTGCTCGCCGGTTGACCCGGCTGGCTCAGGCGCGGCTGCGGTGGTCGCGCTTGTCCTCGTACATCCGCCGGTCGGCTTCGGCCCAGGCGGCGGTGACCTCTCCGTAGGGCTCGCAGGCATGCGCGCCGAACGACGCGCGCACGGCCACCACCTCGCTGGTGGCCGCACGGGCTAGCTCGGCGTTCAACCGCTCGAGCAGGTGATCGGCGTCCGCGGCGACGAGCCCGGGCAGCAGCATCGCGAACTCGTCCCCGGACAGGCGGGCGACGAGGTCGAGGTGGCTGCGGGTGCATCGCTCCAACGAGCGGGCGACGGCGACGAGCAGGCGATCGCCCGCCGCGTGGCCGTAGCTCGTCGTTGGTGGTCTTGAGCCCGTCGACGTCGCACATCACGATCAGCGCCGGTTCGCCGCGGTCGACCCGCCGCTGCTCGTGCGCGATCGCCTCGTCCCAGGCGAGCCGGTTGGCCACACCGGTGAGCGGGTCGTGGCGTGCCTGCAGCGCGGTGCGATCGAGAGCGTCCTGCAGGTCCTCATGGGTGAGGGCGACCTGGAGGACGAGCGACATCGCGTCGGTCACGCGTTGGCCGATCCGCACGCACAGCTGGGAGAAGCCGCGAGGGTGGGCATCGGTGTGCAGCACCACGAGCATGCCGCCGACCGGCGGCGGGAGCGGGACCGCGAAGTACGAGCGGATGCCGTTCGACCGGGGCGAGCGGTTCGGGGAGCGGATACTCCAAGGCGTCCTGGACGCAGATAGGGCCCGCGCTCACGTCGATCTCCGTGGTGAGCAGGTCCGCCAGCTCCGCGTCATCGCCGGTCGACGGTCCAGCCGTTCTGGGCGACGGCGATCCGGCTGATCACCCGTGATCACGATGCCGATCTCGCAGCTCAGCGCCGCGGCGGCGACCGTGGCCAGCTGCAGGAGCGTCTGGGGTACCGAACCGGCGAGCGACCGGTTCACCGCGTGCACGGCCTCGAGCACCTCGAGCTCGTCGGCGAGCACGCATGGCGGGGCTGACCACGGTCGGTTGCCCGGTCGAGCTCGGTGGCGGCGGCGACCAGGGCGGTGTCGGCTGCTGGCCAGCGAGCCTCATCGAGCCGTCGCGGTGGCCCAGGACCACCAGGATGTCGGTGCTCAGCGGGACGAGGACGACGGTCGCGGCGTAGTACGGCCCGACGGTGCGGCGTGGCCTGCGTGGCGTGCTCACGGACGATCGCACCGGTGGCGAGCGACCTGCGGATCAGGGGCTCGTCGTCGACCGATGCCTCGACGACGCCGGACCAGATGCTGCCCCACCCGCCGCCGCCGACGTGCGCGAACCGGGTCGGGCTCACCCGCCGGAAGACGAAGAAGTCCTGAGCGCCGATCTCGTGGCACAAGGGCGGCGAGGTCGCCAGTCACGGCCGGCCCGACGTCGACGCGCTCGGTCATGGAGATGTCATCGGCATCGGCAAGACCCGAATTGAGCCGCTACGTGTCCATGTCGTGACACACGCCGTATTTGGCGACATAGGCGATGATCATCGCTGGCGCGGGCGTCGCGTCCTGGCTCGGCGCCAGCTCACACGAGCGCGGGGTCTGGCGCGGGACGATCGGCGCTCACCGAGGCGTTGCGCCGGCGCTGGCGCGCCAGGTGCACCACGCCGCAGGCGGCTCCCACCGCTAGCGCAACGACGTGCTCGCGACCCGCCAGGTCCGGCCGTACCCACAGCTCGCTGAGCAGTCCGGCCAGCGCGGCGATCCCGACGATGGGTGTGCGCAGCACCACGGCGAGGTAGGCGGTGAGTGCGACGGTCGCCGCTGAGGGGCCGGTGTCCAGCACGTGCGCGTAGCTGGCGTTCAGACCACTCCACACCGCGGGGCCGAGCCAGATGAAGGCTCGCGCCGACAACGTGGCGACGGCCTGCCCGAGCAAGGCGACGCCGATCGTCCACCGCCGTCCCACGGCGGCCTCGGCCACGGCGAACACCAGCGCAACCTGCGCGACGCTGCCCCACACGGGCAGCATCGGCGCCGGCGCCACCATCGAGCCGGGCAGCGCGACCAGCTCACGCCACAGCGGGTACTCCGCGCGGATGTCGCAGCAGTGGCTCACGACGACCCGGCCGGCGCCGATGTGGTCGAGGGCGTAGACGCTCAGGACGGCGGCGCTCACCACGAGCGACACGATGAATCCCCACACCCCGAAGTGGTGCGCCCGGCTCCGGCAGACGCCGACGATGACCCCCGTCTCACGGCGGGCCTGGCGGATGAACGCGCGGGCGGCATTCGGCACGTTCTCCAGCATGCCCGCTCGACGGCCCTCGCATCACCAAGCCAGCCACGAACCGCCACGCGGGGCCAGATGCCACCCTTTAGGTATCAAGGTCGTCTAGGTTGCGGGTCGTGAGAATCGTCGTCCTGGCCGAGACCGTCGCAGGCGAGCGCCGCGTGGCGCTGGTGCCCGAGCTGGTGCCCGCGCTGACCGCGGCGGGGCTGACTGTCGCCGTCGAGCGCTCGGCCGGGGTGGCCGCCGGCTTCACCGACGACGCGTACACCGATGCGGGCGCCGAGCTGGTCGACAGGGATGCGGTGGCCGGTGCCGACGTGGTGCTCGCGGTCCAGCCGCTGCCCGTCGCCGATGCGGCCACGCTTGCGGCCGGGGCTGTCGTGGTGAGCTTCTTGCAGCCCGCCGACCTGCCCGCGCTCGTCGAGGTGCTGGTCGAGCGCCAGGTCACCGCGCTGTCGCTGGACAGGCTTCCTCGGATCAGCCGGGCGCAGGGCATGGACGCGTTGTCCTCGCAGGCACTGGTCGTCGGCTACCGGTCGGCGCTGGTCGCCGCGTCGCTGGCTCCCCGGTTCTTCCCGCTGCTGATGACCGCCGCCGGCACGGTCCCGCCGGCCAAGGTGCTCGTGCTGGGTGCCGGCGTGGCCGGCCTGCAGGCCATCGCCACCGCGCGACGCCTCGGCGCGGTGGTGTCGGCGTACGACGTGCGGCCCTCCTCTGCTGAGGAGGTAGCCAGCCTCGGTGCGACGTTCGTGAAGCTGGAGCTGGAGGCCCTCGAGGGCGCCGGCGGCTACGCCCGCGAGATGACGGCCGAGCGCGCGCTGCGCCAGCAGGAGCTGCTCACCCCGTACCTCGCCGCCAGCGACGTGGTCATCACCACCGCCGCGGTTCCCGGCCGGCGGGCGCCGCTGCTGGTCACCGCCGCGATGGTCGAGGCAATGCGTCCGGGCAGCCTCATCGTCGACATCGCCGCGGAGTCCGGCGGGAACTGCGAGCTGTCCAAGCCGGGCGAGACCGTCGACCATGGCGGGGTCCGGGTGTGGGGTGGGCGGCACATGGCCAGCGACCTCGCCTACGACGCGAGCCGGCTGTACGCGCGCAACCTGGTCAACCTGCTGCTGCTGATGACCACGGAGGGCATCGTGCGACCCGACTTCGACGACGAGATCGTCGCCGGCGCCTGCGTGACGCACGCCGGGCAGGTGCGCGCCTCATGAGCGGCATCGCCCTGCTGACCGTCTTCGTGCTCGCTGTCTTCGTCGGCTTCGAGGTCATCTCCAAGGTGTCGACCACCTTGCACACCCCGCTGATGTCCGGCGCCAACGCCATCCACGGGATCATCCTGGTCGGCGCGATCCTCATCACCGGGCAGGCGCACGGCGCCCTGCAGCTGACCCTGGGCCTGGCCGCGGTGGTGCTGGCCACCGTCAACGTCGTCGGCGGGTTCGTCGTCACCGACCGGATGCTGGAGATGTTCAAACCCCGCCCGGCCGAGCGCCGCAAGGAGGTCGAGCGGTGACCCGCACCAACTGGGTCGACCTCGCCTACCTGGTGGCTGCGGTCTGCTTCATCCTCGCGCTCAAGGGTCTGTCCAGCCCGCGGACCGCGCGCAACGGCAACCTGCTGGGCGCCGCCGGCATGGTGCTCGCCGTCGGCGTCACCCTCGTCGAAGGCAACGGGGGCCACGTCGGCCACCTGCCGGCGATTCTGGTGGCGATCGCGGTGGGCACTGCGATCGGCATCCCGGCAGCCCGCGGAGTCAAGATGACCGCGGTACCGCAGATGGTGGCTATCTTCAACGGCGTCGGCGGCGGGGCGGCCGCGCTGGTGTCGCTGACCGAGTACATCCGGTCCTCCTCCACCGACACCATCGGCGTGGCGATCGCTGTCGTGTTCTCCTGCATCGTCGGCTGTGTGAGCTTCGCCGGCAGCGCCATCACCTTCGCCAAGCTGCAGGAGCTGATCACCGGACGCCCGGTGACCTTCCCCGGCGCGTCGGTCGTCACCGCGCTGGTCGCCCTTGCCGCCATCGGGTTCGGACTCGCGGTGCTGCCGACGCACAGCGTCCACCTGCTCGTCGCGGCGACCATCCTGTCGCTGGTGCTGGGGGTGCTGTTCGTGCTGCCGGTCGGCGGCGCGGACGTGCCGATCGTCATCTCGCTGCTCAACGCGTTCACCGGGCTCACCGTCGCCGCGTCGGGCTACGTGCTGGACAACACGCTGCTCATCGTCGCCGGCACCCTGGTCGGTGCGGCCGGCACCGTGCTCACCCAGCTGATGGCCGCGGCGATGGGCCGACCTATCACCGGCATCTTGTTCGGGGCGTTCTCCGGGACCTCGACGGCCGGCTCGGCGGTGGCGGTGGGGGCGTCCGACCGCGCGGTGCGCTCGGGCAGCCCGGAGGACGTGGCGATCCTGCTCGGTTACTCGCGCAAGGTCGTCATCGTGCCGGGCTACGGGCTGGCTGTCGCGCAGGCGCAGCACACGGTCCGCGAGCTGGTCGACGTGCTCGAGGAGCGCGGCGTGCAGGTCAGCTACGCGATCCACCCGGTGGCGGGACGGATGCCCGGCCACATGAACGTGCTGCTCGCCGAGGCGAACGTGCCGTATGAGCAGCTCCGCGAGATGGACGAGGTCAACCCCGAGTTCGCCTCGACCGACGTGGCGCTGGTCGTCGGTGCCAACGACGTGGTCAATCCGGCGGCGCGGGACTCTCCGGGCAGCCCCATCTACGGCATGCCGATCCTGGACGTCGACCACGCGGCCAACGTGGTGTTCATGAAGCGTTCCATGCGTCCGGGCTTCGCCGGCATCGACAACGAGCTGCTCTACAACCCCAAGACGACGTTGCTGTTCGGGGATGCGAAGGAGTCGCTGACCAAGGTGCTGGCGGCCGTCAAGGCGCTGTGACGCGCGCGGTCGTTCACCCCCGTCGGGACGGTGGCGCGCCGAACAGCACGGTGCACAGAGCGCGGTAGTGCACGTCGGCGGCCGGCACGTAGTTGATCGTCTGCAGCGCCTGGTCGTGGCCGGCGCTCTCCAGGACGAACCGGCCGTACCCGAAGAGGCGGCCGAGCGGGGACTGCGCGTAGGACATGTCCGTCACCTTGGACAGCGGCATCATGGCGACCTTGCGCGTGATCAAGCCGGTGGTGAGGATGAGCCGCCGGTTGGTCGCGAGGAACCACTCGACGCGCCACTGGAGCACCTTGATGCCGATGCGCACCGCGAGGACGCCGCTGCCGACGACGAGCAGCAACCGCAGCAGCGCCAACCCGGGCGGCAGCAGCGCGTCCAGCACGAGGACGGCGATCGCGGCGCCGACGAGGGAGGCCACCGGCCAGACCAGCTGGGCGGCGTGCCGGCGGACCGCGAACACCACGTCTTCTTGCTCCAGCAGGTAGCGCTCGGCGCCCGGCGGTCCCTGCGACCTGGGGCCGTCGTCCGTCTGCGACACGAGGGCGTTAGCTGCTTGAGGTGAGTGCGCTGAAGAACTGGCCTATCGCCCGGCCGGCCGAGGCGATGCCGCCGAACGCGGTGTGCGTCATGTCCGCAGCCTTGTCAGGCGAGGAGATGATCGTGAAGGCGATGAAGGCGATGACCAGCCAGGTCGCGATCTTCTTGAGGTTGGGCACCGGCGTGGTCCTCCAGGCGATCATGCCAGCAGTGGCAGGACGGCTCACTCGGCACGTCATTCTCACCCGACATCGGCCTTGATGGTGGGAGGCGCGCCGCAAGACGGGCAGATAGTTTGATCAGCTGACGGTGCCGTAGAGGCGGTCGCCCGCGTCGCCCAGGCCGGGCACGATGTAGCCGACCTCGTTGAGCCGATCATCCACTGCGGCGGTGACGACGGTGACGAGCGCGGAGGAGTCGGCGAACGCCTCTTCCATCCGGGCGATTCCCTCTGGTGCGGCGAGGAGGCAGACCGCGGTGACCTGGTCGGCGCCCCGGTCGATGAGCAGCTGGATCGCCGCGGCGAGGGTGCCGCCGGTGGCGAGCATCGGGTCCAGCACGTACACCTGCCGGCCCTGCAACGTCGCGGGGAGCCGCGTCGCGTAGGTCGACGGCACGAGCGTCTCCTCGTTGCGGACCATCCCGAGGAAGCCGACCTCCGCGGTGGGGAGCAGTCGGGTCATCCCGTCGAGCATGCCGAGGCCTGCGCGGAGGACCGGGACAACCAGCGGGAGCGGACGGGCCAGGCGCACCCCCTCGGTCTCGGCGACCGGGGTGGTGATGCTGATCGGCGACGTCCGCACGTCCCGGGTGGCCTCATACGCCAGCAACGTCACCAGCTCGTCGGCCAACCGGCGGAACGTCGGAGAGTCGGTACGGGAGTCCCGCAGCATCGTCAGCTTGTGGGCGACGAGGGGGTGGTCGACGACGAAGGTCCGCATGGCGGGTCAATCTAGCGTGTTGGCCTACCCTTTGGTCCTGGGCCCAGTCGTGCCACGATGCCCGCAAGGGAAGGATGACGATGGCGGTGGACGCGAGGGGCGGCGGAGGTTTCGCCGTCGTAGTCGTGCGCGATGAAGGTCGCTGGGAGGTGGGTCGCCTGCCGGACCGGTTGGTCGACGATCTCGACGGGGTGGTCGCCGCTTTGCGCCAGCAGCCGGGATCGGGGAATGCGATCGCCCTCATCGACGTCGAGGACGAGTTCTTCGTGGTGGTTCGCCTGGCGGGCGAGCAGGTACGCGTGCTGCTCTCCGACGTCACGGCCGCCGACGAGTGGGACCTGGCGCAGCAAGCGTTGGAGCACCTCGGCATCGATGTCCCGGACGACGACCACGACGAGCTGGACGACGTGAGTCCGGCTGGTGATGTGTCGATCTTCACCGACCTCGGCGTCGACGAGCTTGAGCTCAGCGCCCTGCTCTCCGATGTCGATGCGTACGCCGATGAAATCCTCTTCGCTGTGGCCGGTCGTCTGGGTTTCGCAGACGAGCTCGTGCGAGTCGTCGATGCCGGCGCTCGATAGCCCCGCCACCGGACAGGTTCCGACCCGACAGGAGTCTTTGTGAGCTACTTCGCTGGACTGGTCGCGCGTGATGGTGGTCGCTGGAGGGCAACCGAGGTCGATCTCGAACCCGCCAAGGACATCGAGGGTGTGGCGGAGCTGATGCGCTCGTCGGCGCCAGGAGATGGCCCGGTGCTGCTGTTCGTGGAGGCGGACGACGAGTGGCTGGCCCTCGTCCGCCTCGACGGCGCCGAGGAAGCGCGGGTGTTCATCTCCGACGTTCGTGCCGTCGCGACCAGCGAGCTGGCCGCCGTGCTGTTCGAGGACCAGCTGCCGGAGGATCTCGACGCGGACGAGCCGGCGCCGGTGCGCGACGACGAGGAGCAGAGCGCGTCGCCGGAGCCCGAGCCTGGTGGCGCCACTGAGCTGTTCGCCGACCTCGGGGTCTCCGGTGAGGACCTGCTTGAGCTGTGCGCCTCGGTGCGGATGCTCCCCGCGGACGTCATCTCCGTGCTGTGCGAGCGCATCGGCTGCTCCGACGAGTATGAGCTGCTCCGCTGACGTGGCGGTCCCCACGCCGTACGACGCGGCGATGCGGCTCGCGCTCGAACAGGCGCAGCTTGCGCTGAGCACTGGTGACGTTCCTATCGGGGCTGTGGTCCTGAACGTCGACGGTGTTGTGGTCGGGGCTGGCCGCAACGCGCGGGAGGCCACCGGGGACCCCACCGCGCACGCCGAGGTGGTCGCGCTGCGCGAAGCCGCTCGTGCGCTCGGGCAGTGGCGGCTCACCGGCTGCACGCTCGTGGTGACCTTGGAACCGTGCACCATGTGCGCGGGTGCCGCGGTCCTCGCACGAGTCGACCGGGTGGTCTACGGGGCGATCGACCCCAAGGCCGGGGCCGCCGGTTCGCTGTGGGACGTGCTCCGCGACCGGCGGCTCAACCACCGTCCCGAGGTCCTGGGTGGCGTGCTCGATCTTGATTGTGGGGACGTGCTCCGGGCGTTCTTCGAAGGCCACCGAGAGGTCCGGTAGGATCCTCCGCGGTGGCGTGTCCGAGCGGCCGAAGGAGCACGCCTCGAAAGCGTGTGAGGAGGCAACTCCTCCGTGGGTTCAAATCCCACCGCCACCGCCATGGGGTCCTTACGAAAGTGGGGACCTTCGAGTTACGAAACCCTCCGTGGGCAGCCGGTCCGGCTGCTTCGCGGGGGGTTTCGTCGTTGAGGTGGACGTTGCCGTCACGGCCCTGCCGGTTCGTCCGGCCACCACGCTGGCCTCGGCTACAGTTGCCCGGCTTGGAGGAAGGGGCGGCCGCGGAGATGGTCGACGCAGCGACATACGAGCGGGAGCTCCGTCGCCGGGACGCGATCCTCGACGCGGCGCGGGTCGCTACGGAGCGATTCCTCGGCGGCACTGCCGCGTGGACCGACGAGCTTCCGGTGGTGCTGGGCGCCCTCGGCCGGGCCGCGGAGGTAAGCCGGGTCTTCCTCTCCGCCAACTTCGAGGACGACCAAGGGCGTCCTGTACAGCCGGCAGATCCACGAATGGGACGCCGAGGGCGTGGTCCCGTCAGCAGGACGACCCGCAGCTGCAGGCCCTTCCCTACGAGGCGGCCGGGTTCGATCGCTGGCGCAGAATCCTGGGCGCCGGCGAGATCGTCACCGGGATCGTCCGCGAGATGCCCGCGACAGAGCGCGCCTTGTTCGGCCCGCAGGGCGTGCAGTCGACGGTCGCGGTCCCGGTGTTCGTCGAGGGCTCGTGGTGGGGGGTCCTCGGCTTCGACGACTGCGAGCGGGAGCGGACCTGGTCCCAGGCCGAGCTCGCGGCGCTGCGGACTGCCGCCGGGATCATCGGAGTTGCCGTCCGGCTGGAACGGACGGAGGAGCGGCTGCGGGAGCGCGAACGCCAGTACGCGCAGATCTTCGAGCTCCAGCCTCGACGGCCTCGTGGTTGCCTCGCCGCAGGGCGCGATCTTCCAGGCGAGCAAGGCGTTCAACGAGCTGGCCCAGGCCGCCGTCGGTGACGGCAGGGTCGACGAGTGGGTCGTGCCCGAGGCGCGGCCCGAGCTCAGCGGCTATCTCGCGATGCCGGCGGCCGAACGACCGCCGAGCCTACGAGACCGTGCTGCGCCGCACCGACGGGCGCCTGGTCCCGGTGGAGGTCCGCGAGACGCCCATCGGCTGGCAGGGCCAGCCGGCGCAGCTGATCGTCGTGCACGACGTCACCGAGCGCGAGAGGGCCGTGGATCTCGCTGGAGCGCCGGGTTGCGGCGCTGGCGGCGATCGCCGCGACGCTCGTGGTGGACGAGCCGCTCGAGGCGACGTTGCGCAGCCTGGCCCGCATCGTCGTCGAGGCGAGCACGGGGGTCGCGGTGGCGATCCACCTGATGGACCACTCCGGGCGCTGCGGTGCAGGTGGTGACCCACGGGCTGCCGGACGGGTACGAAGAGGGGCTGCGGAGTCCTGGGCGCTGGATGTGGACTCCGACGGGCGCGCGGGCCGTGCGGGGCCAGCGAGTTCCAGATCGTCCACGACGCCCCGGCGCCGGAGCTGCGAAACCCGCGCGCCCGCGCCGATGCACCAGTTCCTGACCGAGGTCGCGTGGGACATCGGTGGTCTCGGTGCCGCTGGACTCGCTGGGGCGCAGCCTCGGCGCGATGCACCGTCTACTACCTGCCCGGACGAAGAGCCGCAGCCGGACGAGATCGCCTTCCTGACCGCGATCGCCGACCAGGCGGCGGCCGCGGTGGAGAACCACCGGCTGGTGGCGCTCGGCCGCAACAGCGCTGCCCTGCAGGAGCGGCAGCGGCTGGCCCGCGAGCTGCACGACTCGGTGTCGCAGGCGCTGTTCTCCATGACGCTGCACGCGCGCTCCGCGCAGCTCGCCCTGGCGAGCGGGCCGACCTGCCTGCCGACGGGCCGCTGGGACGGTCGGTCGGGCAGCTGCGGGAGCTCACCCAGGGGGCGCTCGCCGAGATGCGCGCGCTCATCTTCGAGCTGCGTCCCGGCGCGCTGGCCGAGGAGGGGCTCGTCGCGGCGCTCAGCAAGCAGGCCGCGCGCGCTGTCCGCGCGCGAGGGCCTGCCGGTCACCGTCACCGGGCCGCCGGAACGTCTCGGGCTCGCCGCTGACGTGGAGGAGCACCTCTACCGGATCGTCCTGGAGGCTCTGCACAATACGGTCAAGCACGCGCCGCGCGAGCCACGCCTCGGTGACAGTGTCTCGGGAGCAGAACCAGGTTCGGGCTGTGGTGAGCGACGACGGCGTGGGCTTCGACCCGGCAGCGACCTACGCCGGACACCTCGGTCTGACCACCATGGGCGGACCGCGCGGCCGCGATCGGCGGGTGCCTGAACCTGGCTAGCCGCCTCGGCGCGGGCACCACCGTCACCGTCACCACCGACCACCCAGCCGAGCAGGAGCCACCGTGAAAGCCCAGGCCGCCGAACCAAACGAGCTGAACGAACCGATCCGGGTGTTCCTCGTCGACGACCACCGGGTCGTCCGTAGCGGCATGCGGGCCTTCTTCGAGCTCATCGACGACATCGAGGTTGTCGGCGAGGCGCAGAACGGTCGCGACGCGGTCAACCAGCTCGCCGTGCTCGACAACGCTGACGACGCTGCCCGACGTCGTGCTGATGGACCTCCTGATGCCGGACATGGACGGCGTCGAAGCCACCCGGACCGTCAAGGAACGCTTTCCCGGCGTCGAGGTGGTCGCGGTGACCAGCTTCCTGGAGGAGGCCAAGGTGCGCGCGGTGCTCGAGGCCGGCGGCGAGCGGCTACCTGCTCAAGGACGCCGAGGCCGACGACGTCGCCGCCGCGGTGCGATCCGCGGTGCGCGGTGACGTGCACCTGCAACCCGGCCGTCGCCCGAGAGCTCGCCGCGTCCCTGCGCGCCCCCAAGGCAGCCGCGACGACCCTCACACCGCGGAGGTGGAGGTGCTCGGCCTGGTCGCCGAGGGTCGGTCGAACCGCGAGATCGCCAAAGCACTGTCGCTCGCCGAACGAACCGCACGCACCCACGTGAGCAACATCCTGGCCAAGCTCGGTCTCGCGTCCCGCACGCAGGCGGCGCTGTGGGCCCACCGAGAGGGCATCGGACTCCCTGGACGGGACTGAACCTGGGCTACGTCAAATGTCCCGCCGACCTCGGATATTCGACGCACCCACGTACCGTCCTTAGGCGGTCGTGCCGGCCGCTCCCGCTTGACAGCATCCGCACCATGAGCTCTCGGCACTCCCTCGGCGACCCCATCGACCCCCCGGGCAATCAGCCCGCGCGGCTGCTCGTCGTCGAGGACGACGGGCGGGTACGACGCGCCCTGGTGGAGCTTCTCGGCAGCGACACCGGGATCACGGTGGTGGGCGCCTGCGGCGACGCCGGGACGGCCCGCCGGCTGATCGCCGCCCTCCGCCCGGACATCGTGCTGGTCGACCTCCTGCTGCCCAAAGCCGCCATCGGGTTGGCGCTCGTCGCGGAGCTGAGTAGGGACGGCGTGACCGTGGTCGCGATGAGCGTCCGAGACGGGATGCGCGACCGCGCCCTGTCGGCCGGGGCGATCACTTTCGTGCAGAAGGACGGCGACTCCGACGTCTTCATCGCCACTGTGCTGGGTGCCGGCCGCGGCAAGGCAGACCTGGCCGAATGACGTACCCGACCCTCGGCCGAAGATCCTGACGCGGCTGCGTCGCTGTCCCTACATCGGTGAAGATCCGCGCTGGCAGCGTTGTCCTCACCAAACGTTCACCCCATCCTCAGACGGCAGGAAGAGATGAAAAGACAACGCAACCTCGCAGGGGCGATGGGCGGCTGGAGCGCCCGGCACCCCAAGACCGCAATCTTCGGGTGGCTCGCTTTCGTGGTGATCGCGCTGGTCATCGGCGGCTCGGTGCAGCGCGGCGAGATCACCGACAGCGACGCGCAGATCGGCGAGAACGCCGAGGCCGCACGGATCCTGGAGCGCGCCGGCATCGTCGAACCGGCCTCGGAGATGGTGCTCGTCCAGCGCGACCCGGAAGCCCCGCCCGCGGCTGCCGACGCCGCCATCCGCGACCTGGTTGACCGGCTGACGGCAACGAAGCACGTCGAACACGTCACCAACCCGCTCTCCGAGGCGGGCGCCGGGCTCGTCTCGGCTGACGGGTTGTCCCAGCTGGTCACCTTCGACCTGGCCGGCGATCCAGAAACCGCAGGGGACCGCGTCGAGGCGTCGATCGAGACGGTCAAGGCGGCGGCCGCAGCGCACCCGCAGGTTCGCATCGAGCAGTTCGGCGGGACCAGCGCGGGCAAGGCTCTCGACGAGGTGATGACCCACGACTTCAAGCGAGCCGAGCTGCTCTCCATCCCGATCACGCTGCTCGTCCTGCTGCTGACGTTCGGAGCGCTGGTTGCCGCTGTGCTGCCGCTGGTCTTCGCCCTGACCGCCTTTGTCGGCGCGCTCGGCCTGGTGGGGCTGACCAGCCAGGTGTTGCCGGTCAACGGCGCAGCGCAGACCGTGATGCTGCTGATCGGGCTGGCCGTGGGCGTGGACTACTCGCTGTTCTACCTCAAGCGCGAACGCGAGGAGCGTGCACGCGGAGCAAGCCGTCGGGAGGCGATCGAGCGCGCCGCCGGCACGTCTGGCCGCTCGGTGCTGATCTCCGGGCTCACCGTGATGGTCGCGATGGCCGGCATGTTCCTGACCGGCTTCTCGGTGTTCACCGGCATGGGCATGGCCACCATCCTCGTGGTGCTCTGCTCGCTCGTCGGCTCGCTGACCGTGCTGCCCGCGTTCATGGGTCTGCTCGGCGACCGGGTGAACAAGGGCCGGCTGCCGTGGCTGAACCGCGGGTCGCGGTCGGACCGGCGGGCCTGGCACCGGCTCCTCGAGGCGGCGCTGCGCCGCCCGCTCGCCACCGCCGTCGTCGCCGCGCTGGCCCTGGGCGCGCTGGCCCTGCCGGCACTCGGCCTGCAGCTGCGGAACGAGGGCATCGAGGACCTGCCCAAGGACCTCGCGGTGATGCAGACCTACGAGCGGCTCACGGCCGCCTTCCCCGGGGTGCCGACCCGGCCGGGTCGTGGTCAAGAGCGCAGATGTGACCTCGCCGGAGGTGACCGCCGCCATCGAGCAGCTGCGCACGCAGGCGATTGCGACTGGCCAGATGCACGAACCGATCACCGTGCAGACCGACCCCGCCAGGACCGTCGCGGTGATCTCGGTCCCGCTGGACGGTGACGGCGAGGAACCCGCCTCGGTCCGGGCGCTGGCGAGCCTGCGCGACGTGGTTGCTGGCACGGTCGGCAGCATCGACGGGGCGACCGTGAAGATCACCGGCAGCACCGCGCAGTCGGTGGCCTTCAAGGACCTGATGGATGACCGCACGCCGTGGGTCTTCGGGTTCGTCCTGGTGCTCGCCTTCGTGCTGCTGCTGGTGTCCTTCCGGTCGGTGGTGATCGCCTGCACAGCGATCGTGATGAACCTGCTCGGCGTGGCCGCGTCGTACGGCGCCATGGTCCTGGTCTTCCAGCACGGCGTGGGCACGGACCTCATCGGCCTGACCGGAAACGGCGCGATCGTGAACTGGGTCCCGCTCTTCCTGTTCGTGATCCTGTTCGGGCTGTCGATGGACTACCACGTGCTGATCCTCAGCCGGATCAGCGAGGCCCGGGCCGAGGGCCGACGCACGACAGACGCCATCTCCGCAGGGATCAAGGCGTCCGCCGGTGTCGTCACCAGCGCCGCACGGATCATGGTGTTCGTGTTCCTGTGCTTCGTCGGTCTCTCGATGACGAGCATGAAGCAGGTCGGGCTCGGGCTGGCGATCGCGGTGCTGATCGACGCCACCGTCATCCGGGTGCTCCTGCTCCCAGCGACGATGACACTGCTGGGCGAACGCAACTGGTACCTACCGCGCTGGCTGTCCTGGATGCCGACCCTCGACCACGGCATCGCGCCGGTCGTGGTGGGTGGGTCACCTGAGAGCGAACCGGTACCGGTGCTGGTCGGAGCTGTCGCCGCATCCGACACCGCACGGTGACCTATTGATCGGCTGGGCCGGTTCCGTTCGCCTCAGCGCGAGTGGAGCCGGTCCAGCGCTCTCAGGTCGCCGACGGGCGGATCTCCGTCCAGCCAAGGCCAGCCGATCCCAGCGACAACCGTTTGTAAGGAGCACCCCGCATGTCCGCCATCGAAGTGCGACACCTGTGCAAGAAGTACGGCGACCTAGCCGCCGTCGAGGACCTGACCTTCAGTGTCGAAGCCGGAACCATCGTGGGCTTTCTCGGCCCCAACGGGTCCGGGAAGACGACCACGCTAAGCATCCTCACCGGCCTCAGCACGGCGACGTCCGGCACGGCGACGTTCGGCGGCGTCTCGCTATGTCGACCTGCGCTCGCCGGCCCATGAGGTCGGTGTCCTGCTCGAGGCCCGCGCGACTCACCCGGGCCGCACAGCTCGCGACCACCTGCGCGTGCTCGCCGCCGCATCGGGCATCGGTGCCAGCCGCGTCGATGAGGTGCTCGACCTGGTCGGTCTGACTGGCGCCGCCCGCCGTCGAGTCGGGGCGTTCTCCCTCGGCATGCACCAGCGTCTCGGGCTCGCGGCCGCGTTGCTGGGGGACCCGCCGGTGCTGGTTCTCGACGAGCCCGCCAACGGCCTGGACCCCGACGGGATCCGCTGGATGCGTGAGCTGCTGCTGCACCTACGTGCCGAGGGCCGCGCGGTGCTGGTCTCCAGCCACGTGCTGAACGAGGTCGACCAGGTGGCCGACCGCGTCGTGGTGATCGCCCACGGTCGGCTGGTCGAAGACGCATCGCTGCAGGAGATCCGCTCAGGGCCGGTCACCGGGTGCGCGTGCGCACCACCGACCCGCAACGTCTCGCTATCGAGCTATCCGCGGCGGGTGCGACTACCGAGCGGCTCGCTGACGCGCTGCTGGTCACCGGCATGCCCGCAGCCGACATCGGCGCGCTTGCGGCCAACCGCGCCATCGCCCTCACCCAGATGCACGACGACGCGCCCAACCTGGAGTCGGTGTTCCTGCGAGCTGACCGCATCAGAAGGAGCCATCCGTTGAACAACCAGCTCGCTAGTGAACTTTTGAAGCTGCGCACGATCCGCACGCCCCGCTGGACGCTTCATCGTGCTGCTTATCGCCATGCTGGCGATTGCCGGGTTGGCGTCGGCCGCGATCCCCGCCGATGGAAGCGAGGATGTGGAGGCTCGCGCCATCCTCGGCCTTGTCGGAGGCACGCTGCCCGCGATGGCCATGGTGGTCCTCGGGCTGCTGTCGGTGGGGGCGGAGTTCCACAACAAGATGGTGATCGGCACCTACTTGGCAACGCCTCGGCGTGGCCGCGTTGATGGCTGCCAAGCTGGCTGTTCTCGCTGGCCTGGGCGCGGTCGTTGGCCTCGTCGGTGCGGCGGGCCACGCTCGGCCTCGGTCTGCCGATCCTGCACAGCCGTGACTGTCCCCGTGGGACTGACCGGTGCAGCGGGCGTGGGTGGTCATGTGCTCGCCTGCGTGCTGATCTGTGCGCTTGGCGCCGCCCTCGGCGTCGCGCTCGGGTTCTGTTTTCGCAATCCGGTCGTCGGCATCGTCACCTTCCTCGTCTGGACCTCGATGGGCGAGGCGCTCATCGGCGTAGTGGTTCCTGAGGGCCTGCTGCCCACCGGCGCGATGCGAGTCGCTGCCGCAGGTGAGGGCCCGTTGTCCGGCTGGCTCAGCGTCCTGGTCGTTGCCGGCTACGCCGCGGCAGCCGCGATCGTCGCCCGGCGCAGGTACCTGGTCGGGGGCAACTGGCACTCGCGTCTCTTGCGCGGGAATCGGATGACCGCACCCGGCAGGAGGGCCAATGCCGCGACCAGGTTCCTCGGGGAGCGCCCCGAGCGAGGTTCGCCCGCCTGCGTGGCCCGGCGAGAGCACCCTGAGGTCGTCGATGCGGTCGTGGCCGCCACCAGGCTGAGCAAACAGCGACACGCGGCGGGGCGCAGCTAGTCGTGAGCGAGCCGCTTATGGCCACCGTGGGCCCAGTACGGTGTCGATCTGTTCGCACGAATCTGTTGTCACTCTCGCTAGGAGAGAACATGTCGATCCCGCACGTGACCGTCGGCCACGGGCCACGCAAGGTCATCTGTTTGCCCGGTTGGTTCGGTTCGTCCACCGGCTGGGGGCACTGGGGTGAGCTGCTCGACGGCGAGCGCTTCACCTACGTCTTCGCGGACTACCGCGGGTACGGTGCGCGCATCGACGAGGCCGGCGAGCACACGATGGACGAGATCGCCGCGGACACCCTCGCCCTCGCCGACGAGCTGGGCTGGCCGACGTTCAGCCTCGTCGGCCACTCGATGGGCGGCATGGCCGTCCAGCGCGTGCTGGCCAAGGCGCCGGAGCGCGTCGAGCGGATCGTCGGCATCAGCCCGGTGCCCGCGTCGGGCGTGCCGTTCGACGACCAGAGCTGGGGCCTGTTCTCCGGCGCCGCCGAGAACGACGAGAACCGCGCGATGATCATCGACTTCACCACCGGCAACCGGCTCACCCGCACCTGGATCGACCAGATGGTCGCGCACTCGGTGGCGACCTCGACGCGGGAGGCCTTCGCCGACTACCTGCTGGCCTGGGCCAAGAGCGACTTCGCGGCCGAGGTGCAGGGCAACGCCGGTCCCGGTCAAGGTCATCGTCGGCGAGCACGACCCGGCGCTCGGCGCCCCGGTGATGGAGCAGACGTTCCTCAAGACGTTCCCGAACTGCGAGCTGGACGACGGTGGCCAACGCAGGGCACTACGCCATGTTCGAGACGCCGGTGGCCCTCGCGACCAGCGTCGAGGCGTTCCTCGGGGGCTGAGACGCATGACCGAGGAGAGCTGGGTTTCGGCGGCCACGGCGCTGGTGCACGACCCGTCGACCTACGTCGACGGCGTGCCCTACGACGCACTGGCGCGGCTGCGCCGCGAGCGTGGGGTCGTACGCGTCGACGAACCGGCTCTCCTCGGTTGGCCCGGCGGCACCGGCTACTGGCTGGTGCTCCGGCACGGCGACGTTCAGCGGGCGTTGCGAGACCCGGCGACGTTCTCCTCCGCGCTCGGTGGCACCCAGATCCGAGACCCGGCGAGCGAGGCGGACCTGGCCTACGTGCGCCGGATGATGCTCAACATGGACCCGCCGGAGCACTCCCGGCTGCGGCGGATGCTGTCGCGCTCCTTCACGCCGCGCGCGGTGTCCGCGCTGGAGGAGCAGATCGCCGGGCACGCCCGGGCGATCGTCGACGGCATGCTGAGCGGCGGCAGCAGCGGCGAGTGCGACTTCGCCAAGGACGTCGCCGCCGAGATGCCGCTGCTGAGCCTGGCCGACGTGCTCGGCGTCCCGGCCCGCGACCGGTGGCTGCTGTTCGACTGGTCGAATCGCGTCATCGGCTTCCAGGACCCCGACTACGCGACCAGCGCGGCGTTCGACGCGGGCAGCGGCACCGAGATGGCGGCCGAGGCGCTCGCCGTGCGACCCGAGCCCGGACGCCGACGGCCGGATGCCCGACCCGCGCAGCCGCGCCGGCATGGTCGACCTCTATACCTACGCGCACCTGCTGGGCGAGCAGAAGCGGCGCAACCCCGGCAGCGACGTCATGTCGCTGCTCATGGCGCAGCGCGACGACGACGGCGGCCAGCTGTCCGTCGAGGAGTTCGAGAACCTGTTCTGGCTCTTCGCGGTCGCCGGCAACGAGACGCTGCGCAACGGCATCCCCGGCGGCATGCTGGCGCTGCTGGCCCATCCGGACGCGCAGCGGGCGCTGCGCGCGGACCCGTCGCTGCTGCCCGGCGCGGTCGAGGAGATGCTGCGGTGGTGGACGCCGGTCATGACGTTTCGGCGGACGGCGACCGTCGCCACCGAGCTGGCCGGGGTGCCGATCGCCGCCGGCGACAAGGTGGTGGTCTCGTTCGCCTCGGCCAACCGTGATGAGGCGGTCTTCGACGACCCGGACACGTTCGACATCCGCCGCAAGCCCGGCGATCACCTCGTCTTCGGCCACGGCCCGCACTTCTGCCTCGGTGCGCACCTGGCGCGGGTGCAGATGCGGGCGTTGTTCGGTGAGCTGTTGGCGCGGACGTCGTGGCTCGAAGCGGCCGGTGAGCCGGCGTACCTGCGATCGAACTTCCAGCGCGGCATCAAGCGGCTGCCGCTCGCGTGGCGGCGCTGAAGCGGTGCTGACGCTGCGATGCGCGGCTCGCGCCGCTGGCTCGTGCGACGCACGGGCGTCGAGGCCATACTTCGGTCGTGGATCGATCCGAGCCCCGCAGCGGGCAGCAGCGCAAGGCCGACACTCTCGCCAAGCTGCAGGAGCAGCACATCGACGTGTGGGTCGCGTCGGCGGCGGGACCCGAGCGGTCACGCGACCGCGCACCTGGTGCCGTTGTCGCTGGCCTGGCTTCGGGAGCGAGCTGTTGTCGCGGTGGAGCGTGACTCGCTCACCGCAGGCAACGTCATCGCCTCAGGACGCGCCCGTCTCGCCGTAGGGACGACGCGCGACGTCGTGATGATCGACGTCATCCTCGACGAGGTCGTCGACGTGAACGACGCGGCGGACCTTGCGGACGGCTACGCCGGCCAGGCGGACTGGGACCCTCGCGCGGCCAGCGGCAGCTACGTCTTCCTCGTGCTTCGACCGGACCGGATCCAGGCATGGAGAGAAGCCAACGAGACTGAAGAGGGCGGACCCTCATGCGTGACGGTTCGTGGCTCGTGTGACGCCGTGAACGTCGACCCGCGTGAGCGTCGACGCCGCGAGCATCGACCCCGCGTCGTGCCCGTTCGAGGTCCGGCATGCGGTCATGCTGCACCGTTGGGCGACGCTCACGTTCCTGCACTGGAGCTTCCCGGTCGACGATGTGCAACGGCTGCTTCCGCTTGGCCTGCAGGTGCACTCCATGGACGGGCTCGCCTGGGTCGGCCTCGTGCCGTTCGCGATGGAGGTGGAGGTGCCGCCGGTCGGCTCCTTGCCGTGGGCTGACCCGGTTCTGCGAGACGAACGTGCGGACCTACGTGCGCGATGCGCAGGGCCGGGTGGGCATCTGGTTCTTCTCGCCTGGATGCCGCGCGGCTCGGGGCAGTCCTCGCTGCCCGCGCGACGTACCGGCTCCCGTACTTCTGGTCGGCGATGCGGCTGACGGTGGACGGCGCCAAGGTCCGCTACGAGTGCCGCCGCCGCTGGCCGGGTCCCCGAGGTGCGACCAGCAAGGTGGTCGATCGAGGTGGGCGAGCCCTATGAGCCTGACGCGCTCACCGAGCTGGACCATTTCCTCACGGCGCGATGGATCTTGTTCAGCTCAGCTGGCCGCTACCAGCGGTTCGCGCGCGCGGCGCACGCTCGCTGGCCGCTGTTTCGCGCTCAGGCGCTCGAGGTGGACGACGCGCTGGTGCGCGCCGCAGGTCTGCCGTCGCCGACGGGTGCACCGCTCGTCCACTACTCGCCCGGCGTGCGGGTCCGTATCGGCCGCCCGCAGCGCCCGGACCGCTGACGCTCGGTCGTGGCGGAGCCGCGGCGAGGAGTCAGTGCCCGCCCAGGCTGAGCGAGACGACGGCCACGGTGAACAGCAGGAAGAAGAGCACCGGGCCGAGCGGGATCACGCCGAGTCGCGCGGTGAGTGTGCCCTCGACCGCCTCGGCGAACGCTTCGTGCCGGTGGCGGATGGCCGAGCGGCAGGCCTGCTCGCCGGCGCGCGCGCCCCAGCGACAGCCCGTTGGCGTACAGCTCGATCGCGTGCAGGTCACGTTCGATCATCAACTCGGCGCCCAATCATCCGTGGACCGCATGGCTGGGTCGCAGAACATGACAAACCACGCGAATCGTCTGCCATCCATAGTGCCGGCTGAACCTGTGGAACGAAAGCCGACCGCCGAACGATCCCGCGGTCGTGTCGACCGGCTGCCTGGGAGCGGACCTCGCTGCGCCGCGATCATGCGACGGCACGCTCACTTGGGCGGGGTCGGCGTCTGACGCGCGACGTGCGTCAGGCGCTCCTTGAGCTCGTGGCCGTTCCGGCGGCTCACCGGCAGCTCGCGCCCGGCGACCAGCACGACGTGGCCACCGCTCGGCTCGGTCCGCAGCTCGGTCACGAACCGCAGGTTGACCAGGTAGCTGCGGTGGATCCGGACGAACCCCGCCGTCGACCAGCGGTCCTGGAGCAGGGACAGCGCCAGGCGGACGAGATGCGCGGCGCCGTCGGTGGTGTGCAGCCGGACGTAGTCGCCGTTCGCCTCCACCCAGCACACCGCGCTCCGCTCGACCCAGCGGATCGACGTTCCCGTCTCGATCGGCACGGTGGCCAGCTCGTCGCCGTACCCGGCCCCGGGGTCGTCGGTAAGGCGCTCGCTGTGGACCTTCGCCACGGTGGCCGCCAGACGCTCCGCCGAGACCGGTTTCAGCAGGTAGTCGCTGGCGTTCACCTCGAAGGCCTCGATCGCGTAGCCGTCGAAGGCGGTGACGAAGACGATCGCGGGCGGATCGGCGAACCGGCGCAGCAGCCGCGCCACCTCCATGCCGTCCAAGCCGGGCATGCGCACGTCGAGGAAGACCGCGTCGTAGGAGTGGTCGTGCAGCAACCGGAGCGCATCGGTCGCGTCGTCGGCAGTGTCGACGGCGCCGACACCGGGCTGCCGCAACAGCAGGAATCGCAGCTCTTCCAGCGCGGGGCGCTCGTCGTCGACGGCGAGCACGGCCATGGGCGGACGGTCGTTCACGATGCCCGGACCCCGTCCTTCTGCTTCGGCACCCGGACCGTCACCTTGGTCCCGATGCCGACCGACGTCTCCACGGTCAGCCCGTGGGCGGGCCCGAAGACCTGCCGCAGGCGCTCATCGACGTTGACCAGGCCGATCCCGTCGCTGCCCCGCCCGGCGAGCTGGTCACGCACCAGCTCTGGATCCATGCCGATGCCGTCGTCCTCGACGCGAATGACGCACTCGCTGCCTCGGCTCTCCACCACGACCGTCAGGTGCCCAGCCCCCTGCTTGTGCTCCAGGCCGTGCCGGACCGCGTTCTCCACCAGCGGCTGGATGAGCAGGCACGGCACGGCGACGCACAGCACCTCGGGTGCGATGCGTAGCGTCACTTGCAGACGGTCGCCGAAACGGGCCTGCTCGAGCTCGAGGTACGCCTCGACGGCCTGCAGCTCGTCGGCCACCGTCGCGAACGGGCCGTGGCTGGCAAAGCTGTACCGGGTGAAGTCTGCGAAGCCGAGCAGCAGCGCCCGGGCGCGGTCCGGATCGGACCGCACGAACGACGCGATCGCGGTGAGCGCGTTGTAGACGAAATGCGGTGAGATCTGCGCTCGCAGTGACCGTAGCTCGGCCTCGGCCGCCCGGGTGCGCGAGGAGTCCAGCTCGGCCAGCTCCAGCTGGAGCGACGCGAAGCGCGCGACCTCGGCGGTGGCGCGCAGCAGCCCGGAGCGAGCAGTCGGTGCGAGCGCCACCAGCACACCGACGACGGTGGACTCGACGGTGAGGGGCGCGGCGACGCCGGCGCGCAGCGGGCAGTCCGGTCCGAGGTCGCACACCAGGTCGGCGTGCCGGATGAGCAGGGCCCTCCTGTTGCCCATCACGTCGGCGACGAGGTGCGGGAGCCGGTCGGCGTGGTCGAGGCCGGAGCCGTCCCAGGCGAGCAGTCCGGAGCCGTCCGCGATGGCGACCGCCGGAGTCGCGAGCAGCGTGCGCAGCGCCGGGACGGCGCGCGCCGCGCTGTCCGGGGTCAGGCCCGCGCGCAGCGCCTGCGCGGCGGCGTCCGCGGTGTGCAGGATCTCGTACCCGGCCCGCTGGAGCGGCGTACCGCGCCCGCGCCAGGCTCGCACCGAGTAGGCGACGGCCGCCAGAGCGAGAACGGCCAGCGCGACGGCCCCCACCCAGACGAGCCCGTACCTCATACCTCGACGGTAACCGCACAGGCGTGCGCTTCCCAGGGGCGCTTTGCGCCCGCAGACGATCGCTGGGGTGACCGACCATTCGGCGCGCTGAGGCGACCGCTCGGCTCAGGGCGACGGCGACTCGGCGAGGGAGCGCGCAGCACCGGTGACCTGCGCTTCAACCGCGGGAAGGCCTGGTTCGACGTCCACTCCGACGAGGCGGGAGGTCCGTGCATGTCCACCGACCCAACGATCGAAGCGCTGTTCCACGAGAGCCGCACCTTCCCGCCGCCGCCGGAGTTCTCCGCGCACGCCAACGCGCACGACGCGGCGATCTACGAGCACGCGACGAAGGACCTCGAAGCGTTCTGGGCGCACGAGGCGGACAACTATGTGTGGCGCAAGCGATGGGACGAGGTCCTCGACTGGAGCGGCGCACCAACGTCGAAATGGTTCGTCGGCGGTCGGCTCAACATCACCGAGAGCTGCCTGGATCAGCACCTCGCCACCCACGGCGACCGGATCGCCTACAACTGGGAGGGCGAGCCTGGCGATCGGCGGGTGCTGACCTACCGCGACCTGCACGCCGAGGTGTGCCGGCTCGCGAACGCCCTCGTCGAGCTGGGTGTCGGCACTGGCGACCGGGTGGCGATCTACATGGGGATGGTTCCCGAGCTCCCCGTGGCGATGTTGGCCTGCGCCCGCCTGGGGGCGACGCACTCGGTGGTGTTCGGCGGCTACGCGGCAGAGGCGCTGCGCGACCGGATCAACGACGCCCACGCGAAGGTGCTCATCACGTGCGACGGCGCGTGGCGCGCCGGCTCGATCATTCCGCTCAAGGATTGGGCCGATGAGGCTCTGCAAGGCGCTCCGTCGATCAGCAAGGTCTTGGTCGTGCGGCGCACAGGCAACGACGTCACCATGAAGGAAGGCCGCGACCTTTGGTACCACGACGTGGTGCCGCGGCAGGCCGACCATTTCGACGCGGTCGAGGTCGATGCGGAACACCCGCTCTACATCCTTTACTCGTCAGGGACGACCGCGAAGCCCAAGGGTGTCGTGCATACGACGGGCGGTTACCTGGTCGGTGTGGGCGCCACCCACCGGCTGATCTTCGACCTCAAGCCGGAGACGGACGTCTTCTGGTGCACCGCCGACATCGGCTGGGTTACCGGGCACAGCTACATCGTCTACGGTCCGTTGGCCAACGGTGCGACCAGCGTGATGTACGAAGGCACGCCGGCCTACCCGGACAAGGACCGGATGTGGGCCTTGGTCGAGCGGTACAAGGTCTCGCTGTTCTACACGGCCCCGACCGCGCTGCGCACGATGATCCGCTGGGGCGATGAGTTTCCGAACCGGCACGACCTGTCGTCGATTCGACTGCTGGGGACCGTCGGTGAACCGATCAACCCCGAGGCGTGGATGTGGTACCACGACGTGATCGGCAAGGCGCGCGTGCCGATCGTCGACACGTGGTGGCAGACCGAAACCGGCATGATCCTGATCACGCCGTTGCCGGGGATCACGTCGACAAAGCCGGGCTCGGCCACCATGCCCTTCCCCGGCGTGGTCGCCGACATCGTGGACAACGAAGGCAACCCGGTACCGCTCGGTAGCGCCGGGTACCTCACGCTCAACGCGCCGTGGCCGGCCATGCTCCGCACCCTGCTGGACGACCAGCAGCGTTACGTGGACGTGTATTGGAAGCGCTTCAGCAAACCCGAGGAGCACAAATGGGTCTACTTCACAGGTGACGGCGCCAAGCGCGACAAGGACGGCTACTTCTGGTTGCTCGGCCGTGTCGACGACGTCATGAACATCTCCGGGCACCGGATCTCCACCCTTGAGGTCGAGTCCGCGCTCGTCGACCATCCGGCGGTCGCCGAAGCCGCGGTCGTCGGCCGGACGGACGCCCGGACCGGCCAGGCCATCGCCGCGTTCGTCTCGCTCAAAGGCGACGTCGTCGGGGATGAGGCGTTGCTGCAAGAGCTGCGTGACCACGTGGCCCACAAGATCGGGGCGATCGCCAAACCGGCGTCGATCGTCTTCACCAACGAGCTGCCGAAGACCCGCAGCGGCAAGATCATGCGCCGGTTGCTGCGGGACGTCTCGGAGCAGCGCCAGCTGGGCGACATCACCGCGTTGGCGAATGCCGACGTCGTCGCGGACATCGCCGAACGGGCCAAGTCCGTCAAGGCGGCCGAGGACTGAACCGCGTCCGTCGCCGCAACTCACCGCACTTTTGGAGGACATCGTGTCCGCAGAGTTTCCCAGTCATCAGGTGCCGGCCCATGCGGCGCCCATGCCCGCAGGGGCTAGTCCCGCAGCGACCGTCGAGGAGGGGATGGGACCGGCAACACGGGTAGAGCTCGCTCCGACGACGCAGTGGCCGGCCATCGCTGACCCCGCTGCCCTAGGGCTCGCCGGCTTCGCCATGACGACCTTCGTGCTGAGCGTCTTCAACGCGCAGATCATCACGACACCGGCGCTCTTGCTGGTCGTGCTGCCGTTGGCACTGTTCTACGGCGGTATCGCCCAGCTCCTCGCCGGCATGTGGGAGTTCCGTAGGGGCAACACCTTCGCTTCGACCGCGTTCGTGTCGTACGGCGCGTTCTGGCTCGCCTACGCGGCCTACGTGCGGTTCGTGGCGCCGGGTCTCCCGGCCGCGGTTACGTACCAGGCCACTGGGCTGTTCCTCATGGCGTGGGGCATCTTCACCACCTACATGCTGATCGCGTCGCTTCGGACCAACCTGGCGATCGTGGGGGTGTTCTTCACCCTGATGGTCACGTTCTGGCTGCTCTGCATCGGTGCGCTCGAGCAGTCCACCAACTGGACCAAGGCGGGCGGTATCGCTGGGCTCGTCACGGCCGCGGTCGCGTGGTACGCGTCCTTCGCCATCGTCACCAACGCCACCTGGAAGCGAACGATCCTGCCGGTCTGGCCGACCAACGTCGGGAGGTAGCGCGAGCAAGCCTCATGTGATCACGAGAGATCGCCCGGGCCATAGCCCGGGCGATCCTTCGTGATCACGATTGGTGGTGTCGTGGTCAGCCGAGGTCGGGGTACAGCGGGTGCTTACCCGCCAGCGCCTTGACCCGGGTGCTCAACGCGGCCGCGTCGTAGCTGGGCTGCAGGGCGAGGGCGATGATGTCGGCGACCTCGGTGAAGTCCTCGGTGTCGAACCCGCGGGTGGCCAGCGCCGGGGTGCCGATGCGCAGGCCCGAGGTGACCATCGGCGGGCGCGGGTCGAACGGCACCGAGTTGCGGTTGACCGTGATGCCGATCTCGTGCAGCCGGTCCTCGGCCTGCTGGCCGTTCAGCTCGGAGTTGCGCAGGTCGGCGAGCACGAGGTGCACGTCGGTGCCACCGGTGAGCACCTGGACGCCCGCTGCGGTGGCGTCCGGCTCCAGCAGGCGGGAGGCGAGCAGCTTCGCGCCGGCGAGCGTGCGCCGCTGGCGGTCGGCGAACTCGGCCGACGCGGCCATCTTGAAGCCGACCGCCTTCGCCGCGATGACGTGCTCGAGCGGGCCGCCCTGCTGGCCGGGGAACACCGCCG
Organism: uncultured Actinomycetota bacterium; assembly: GCA_963703505.1. Taxonomy (GTDB): domain Bacteria; phylum Actinomycetota; class Actinomycetes; order CAVPEL01; family CAVPEL01; genus CAVPEL01. The sequence goes on from CAVPEL010000006.1 coordinate 569,723, forward strand.
AGTTGACCTTCTTGGCGAACTCCTCGCGGCACAGCACGACACCGCCGCGCGGGCCGCCGAGCGTCTTGTGCGTCGTCGTGGTGACGATGTCGGCGTGCGGCACCGGCGAGGGGTGCAGGCCGGCGGCGACCAGTCCGGCGAAGTGCGCCATGTCGACCATCAGGTACGCGCCGACCTCATCGGCGATGGCGCGGAACGCGGCGAAGTCGAGCTGGCGCGGGTACGCGGACCAGCCGGCGATGATCAACTTGGGGCGGGCCTCGGCCGCCAGGCGGGCGACCTCGTCCATGTCGACCAGGTGGTCGGACTCGCGCACGTGGTACGCGTGCGACGTCGTAGAGCTTGCCGGAGAAGTTGAGCCGCATGCCATGGGTGAGGTGACCGCCGTGGGCCAGGTCCAGGCCCAGGATCGCGTCGCCCGGCTGCAGCAGCGAGACCATCGCGGCGGCGTTCGCCTGCGCGCCGGAGTGCGGCTGCACGTTCGCGTGGTCGGCGCCGAACAGGGCCTTGACCCGGTCGATGGCGAGCTGCTCGATGACGTCGACGTGCTCGCACCCGCCGTAGTAGCGCTTGCCCGGGTAGCCCTCGGCGTACTTGTTGGTCAGCACCGAGCCCTGCGCCTGGAGGGCGGCGAGCGGCGCGAAGTTCTCCGAGGCGATCATCTCCAGCGTCGACTGCTGGCGGTGCAGCTCGGCGGCGACCTCGACTGCCACTTCGGGGTCGTACTCGGCGAGCGGGATGTCGAGCACGGAGCGGGTGTCGGTCGACAGCGTCATCAGGGAGCTCCCAAGCTAGGCGTGGCATCAATTCTGCCCTGTCGCCGGGCGAGCATGACGGCGCCCACGATCGTGGCGAGCACGACGAGGGGCGCCACCCCCGACTTGATCGCGGTGAGTCCGTCGTGCAGGACAGGTGGGAGCGGGATTGTGCGACCCGGTAGGTAGGCCAGGGCAAGCACGCTGGTGTGCGCGAGCAGCAGGACGTCGAACGTGGACCAGGTCAGCAGCGCGAGCAGCGACCAAGCGAGGGTGTCGTACCAGGGCAGCGCGTAGGCCGCGGCCAACGTCCAGGCGAGGACGAGGACGAGTGCGGAGCGGGCCGCGCGTGGGGTCGCGACTTCGGCCGCGGACCCGGACAGGCCCGGGTGGCTGGGACTGTCGACGGCCGGGTCGCTCGGGTCGACGCCCCGGCGGGGAAGCCCACGTGCCAGTGCCACGGCGACGATGGCGGCCAGCGCGACCGCGGCGAGCCGGATAGCGGTGCGCGCCGGGTCGGAGTCCCACAAGTGTTCGAGCCCGCTGGTCACCGCCCGCCACGGCGTGGCGCCGGACACGAAGCGCGACGCGGTCCGGAGCTGGTCGAAGGCGTGCGGCCCGGCCCACGCGTAGGAAGGCACCAGCACCGCGGCGGCGCCCAGCGCGAGGGCGGCCAGCCGCTTGGGTGACCGGCGTACCGACCACGCCAAGGCGATGCCGACCAAGGCGGCGGTGACCTTCACCCCGCAGGCCGCGCCGGCGAGCACGCCGGCGGCGAACGCGGCCACCACCGCGCCCCGTCGCAGCACCAGCAGGGCGGCGGTCACCCCTAGAGCCATCAGCACGTCCAGGTGCCCGCCCGCCACGACCGTGATCAGCAGCAGCGGGTTGGCCGACCACAGCAAGGCGGCTCGTGCCCGGCCGGCGCGGTCGCGGGCGAGGAGCTGCAGCAACCACCCGACGGCGAGGAAGGCGAGCCCGCCGATGACGTCGAGGGCGAACACGGCCCGGCCGGGGTGGTTGCCGGCCAACCGCGCGGCGACCGACTGCTCGGCGGTGGCGAGCGGGCCGTAGATGCTGGGGGTGTCTCGCCACGGCGCCTCGACAGCGTCGCCGTAGGGCCCGCCAAGCTCGGCCGGCGTGGTGACGTAGGGGTCGCGACCGGCCACGACCATCTGCCCGTAGGCCGCGTAGCTCTGCGGATCGGCCGACCCGACTGGGGGCAGCAGGACAAGGACGCCGACCGCGAGGGCGGAGGCGGCGAGCAGACGGCTGGACGGGTGGCACCCAACCATTGCCGAGCGGCGCGCCATGCGCCGTAGGCGCCGGCCGCGCCGAGCAGCACGGCCAGCGCCAGCAACGAGGTGACCAGCCACGGATCCGGCCGCGCGCCGAGCGAGAACGGCGGGTGCCCGCCGGTGGGTGGCGCAGCGGCGCTGGGTCCGAGGAAGGCGACGAAGGCGACGAGGGTGACGGACGTTGCCATCGCGGCCAGTGAACGGCGCGGCGTCGGAGTCGGGTTATTGATCGCCGACCTCCTCACCCGCGGTCAGACCCTTCGATGCGGCCTCGCGCTTGGGGAGGCCGGTCTGAGTCTCGCAGTCCCGCCCGACTAGGCATTGACGCGACGCTCACGAGTTCGACGCCGCATCTGCTGGGAACCGGCGCGGTCGAGCCTCCATGACGAAGGGCCCGTGACCACCGCATCGCTGCAGGTCACGGGCCCTTCGGCTGGCGGAGGATGGGGGATTCGAACCCCCGAGGGCTTGCACCCAACACGCTTTCCAAGCGTGCGCCATAGGCCAACTAGGCGAATCCTCCGCCGGGGAGTCTACCGGTCCGGTGCGGGTGGTCGAGGGGTGGTCAGCAGACGTGCGATCACGTCGAGGCCGCGGGCCAGATCTGCGTACTCGCCGCCGAGCCCGATCCGGACTCCGTAAGCCGCCGGGGAGCGTCCGACCGCGTAGTCCTCGCCCGAGGAAACGGCAACGCCCTCGGCACCCGCGGCCGCGATGAAGGCCGAAGGTCGCCACGGTTCGGGCAGGTCGAGCCAGAAGTGTGGAGCGCCGTCAGCCGGGCTCACCGGAAGCACCTGCCGAGCCAGTGTCCGCCGGACATCGCATTCCTGCCGCCGACTGGCCAGGATCCACTCGACCGTTCCGTCGGCGATCCATCGGGCGACCACCTCGGCCATGAGCGGCGAGATAGTCCAGGTGGAGGCGCGGACCGCTGCCAGCACGGACGAGTGCCAGGCGGTCGGCACGGCGGCGAACCCGACCTGAAGGCCCGGTGCCAGGAGCTTGGACACCCCCGACAGGTGCAGCGTCTGCGCCGGGAGCAGCGCGGCGATCGGCGCAGGTCTTCCGGGGTCGAGCGGCCCGAGCGGGTCGTCCTCGATGACCACCAGGCCGTGCCGCTCCGCCACGGTGGCGAGCTCGCTGCGGCGGGCGACGGACATGGTGATCGCAGTCGGGTTGTGCAGGTTGGGCTGCAGGTACACGGCGCGGACGGGGCGTGCGCGGCACGCGGCGTCGAGCGACGCCGGCAGCGGCCCGTCGGCGTCGCGGGTCACGCCGACCACGGTGACGTGCAGCAGCGCCGCCGCGGCCAGCAGCCCGGGGTTGGTCAGCTCGTCGGTGGCGACCGCGTCGCCCGGTTGGGTGGTGGCGGCGAGGGTCACGGTGATGCCGTGCTGGGCGCCGGCCGTGAGAACCAGTGCCGCCGGATCGGGTGTCCAGCCGCCATGCTCGGCCCAGCGGGCGCCGGCCTCACGGTGCGACGCGGAGTCGGTCGGGGTGTCCACGCCGACCGCCGCGGCCGCCATCGCCGGGTCGGCCAGCAGCTCGGCGAGCAGCGCCGTCACGTTGATGCCGCCGCTCGGCGGACGGACGACAGAGAGGTCGACGGGTCGCGGTCCGGCCCCGGTGCCGGTCACCTCCGCCGCTGTCGGCACGGCGGTAGCGGGAATTGGCGATCTTGGCCGGCTCGGCGCTGTGGTGGCGGAGGCGGCGAGGGTGGCTGGATGCCCAGCGGTGAACGGGGTGCGACCGGCACGGACGAACGTGCCGCGCCCGATCTGGCCCGCGATCAGGCCGCGCCGCTCGGCCTCGGCATAGGCCCGCGTGACGGTGCCGACGGTGACGACCAGTTGTTGCGCAAGCGCCCGGTGGGTCGGCAGCTGGTCGCCCGGCCGCAGCGCTCCCTCGGCGACAGCCTTGGAGATGGCGTCAGCAACCGAGAGGTAGAGGGGACGGTCATCGTTGCCCGGCTCGGAACCCCGGTGCAGTACGGGCGCCCAGGAGATTGTCACCCTGACAATTGTGCACATTGTCCCCCTCGAGCGGGCCGTTTTAGGGTGACAATCCACACTCGCACCTCGGCCGGCCCGCCTCCCCTGGCGCCCAGGCGGGCGCGGTAGCGAACCCGGTGGGGAGGGTTAGACTCACCGGCAGACCCCTCGCGCGGCGTGCATCTCGTGAACTCCCCCAGGGCCGGAAGGCAGCAAGGGTAAGCGGGCTCTGGCGGGTGCGCGGGGGGTCCTTTCGCTCCGCTTCGTGCCGGGCGTGATCCGGCACCGTCGAAGGCAAGGATGTTGCCGATGAGCCTCGCGCTCTACCGCAAGTACCGGCCAGGCACGTTCGCGGAGCTCGTCGGGCAAGAGCACATCACCGAGCCGCTCCGGCACGCGCTTGCGGCCAACCGGATCCACCACGCCTACCTGTTCTCTGGCCCGCGTGGCTGTGGCAAGACGTCGAGCGCGCGCATCCTTGCCCGCTCGCTCAACTGCGAGCAGGGCCCGACGCCGACGCCCTGCGGGACGTGCGACTCCTGCGTCGAGCTGGCACCGTCGGGCCCGGGCAGCATCGACGTCATCGAGATCGACGCGGCGTCGCACGGCGGCGTCGACGACGCACGGGACCTGCGCGAGCGTGCGTTCTTCGCCCCGGTCCGCGACCGCTTCAAGATCTACATCGTCGACGAGGCGCACATGGTGAGCCGGGAGGGCTTCAACGCCCTGCTCAAGCTCGTCGAGGAGCCGCCGCCGCACCTGAAGTTCGTGTTCGCGACCACCGAGCCCGAGAAGGTCATCGGGACCATCCGCTCCCGGACCCATCACTATCCGTTCCGGCTGATGGCACCCACCGCGCTGCGCGACCTGGTGTCCGGCATCTGCACGGCGGAGAAGATCGCCATCGAGCCGGCCGCGTTGTCCCTGGTGGTGCGGGCCGGCGCGGGTTCGGCCCGCGACTCGCTGTCCGTGCTGGACCAGCTGATCGCCGGGGCGGGCGATGAGGGCGTCACGTACGCCGGAGCGGTGAGCCTGCTCGGCTACACCGACGCGGCGCTGCTCGATGAGATCGTGGACGCGTTCGCGGCCAGCGACGGTGCGACGGTCTTCGAGACCGTCAACCGGGTGGTCGATGCGGGCCACGACCCGAGGCGGTTCACCGCCGACCTGCTGGAGCGGCTGCGCGACCTGGTGATCCTGGCCGCCGTGCCCGACGCGGGGGACAAGGGGCTGCTCGACGTCCCGGCGGACTCGCTGGACCGGATGGTGGCGCAAGCACGCCAGGTGGGTCAGGCGGAGCTGTCGCGGGCAGCCGACATCGTCAACACCGGGCTGACAGAGATGCGGGGAGCCACCGCGCCGCGGCTCCTGCTGGAGCTCATCTGTGCCCGCGTCCTGCTCCCCGGCGCCGCCTCGGGTGCCGCGGGGGCGCTGGCCCGCCTCGACCGGCTCGAGCGCCGGATGGACATCGGCGGCGGTGAGATACGACCGGCCGGTGGTGCCCCGCGCCCGGCGGAGCGCGTGTCTCAAGGTCCTGTCGCACCTGCGGAGGCAGCTGGCGCACGAACGGTGCCGCATGGAGCCGGGTGGTGCACGGCCTGCCGCGGCGGAGCCGCCAGCCGCACGACCCGCCGCCTCCGCACGTCCCACGGTCGCCGAGTCGGCCGCGCCCGCCGCGCCGGCGCCGACCACCACCCCGGATCGCACGCCCTCTGCTCCGGCGCCTGAGCAGCCGGCCCCCCAGCCGGTCGTTCCCGCGGCCCCCCCGACTGCCATCCGGCCCGCAGCCGGCCCCTCGGCGGGCGGCGGTCTCGACACCGCGGCGGTCCGCCGCGTGTGGGACCAGGTGCTGGAGTCGGTCAAGTCACGCAAGCGCACGACCTACGCATTGCTCTCGCAGTACGCGCAGGTGGTGGAGCTGCGCGGGGACGTGCTCGTCCTGTCCTTCGGTACGGCCCCGGTGGCTCGGCAGTTCGGTCAGGGCGTCAACGAGGACGTGCTGAGGGAGACCTTGCAGGAGTTCCTCGGGGTCACCTGGCGGTTCGAGATCGTGGTGGCCGCCGCAGGCTCACCGACCGGCCGCACCGGCGGCGTCCCCGCTTCCTCGGGCGGCACCTGGTCGCCCGCCCCGTCGTCGGAGGAGCCCGAGCGCGGTGGCCGGCCGGAGAGCCCCGGTCACTACGCGGACACCGGCGCGTTTGCGGACACCGGGGCGAGCGAGGACGACGAGGACGTCGACGAAGGCGCCACCGGTGTGGACCTGCTCCGCCAGCAGCTCGGCGCGACGATCATCAAGGACGACGCCGGCAGCTGAGCCGGCCCCCACGGCGGGTCACCCGCCGGCCGGCAGGGTGAGCTCGGGCATCGCCTCTGCCTGCAGGATCGACCTGCTCGCCCCGCGCATCGTCGAGCCGCGGACGTAGGGCGAACCAAGGCCTGGGCGGGTGAGTCTCTTGGCCTAAGGCGCATTGCCCACACCATAGGTGCGCCGTAGTGTCCCGAACAGGGCTCGCGCTCACCGCGGGCCGCAGGAGGCGGTCGTCATGCCAATGTTCATGGACGTTCACCACGGGATGGTGGGACTCACTGCGGAGCAGCTGAAGGAAGCCCACGACGCCGACTTGGCCATCCAAAGCGAAGAGGGAGTCGACTTCCAGCACGCATGGGCCGACCCTTCGTCCGGGATCGTCTACTGCCTGTCCGAGGCGCCGAACGGGGAGGCCGTGCAGCGGGTGCACGAGCGGGCCGGGCACCGGGCCGACGAAGTCCACCAGGTGCCGCTCACGGTCTGACGCTCCATCGTGATTGAGGTCCGGAATGGTGCTAGCGGTACCAAGGAGGCAGTCATGAGGACGATGGCACGGGTCACCATCCCGGTCGAGACGGGCAACAAGGCGATTCAGGAAGGCACGATCGGCCGCGTCATGCAGCAGGCCGCTGAACGGTGGAAGCCAGAGGCGATGTTCTTCACGACCTTCGACGGGAAGCGCACCGCGTTCATCGTGTTCGACCTGCCGGATGCCTCCAGCATCCCGCCCTTCGCCGAGCCGTTCTTCACCACGCTCGACGCCGAGGTCGTCCTCGCACCCGCGATGAATGGTGATGACTTGAAAAAGGGACTCAGCCAACTCGGTTGACTGCGCGACCTGGCTGCATCACGAGCTGGCATCTCGGCGTGAATGTCACCAGCGCCGCAGTTAGCCCTGCGCCAGGTACGCCGCGATCCCGGCCGCGATGCCCGCGGCGATCCGTTGGCGCCACTGCGGGTCGGTCGCCTTGGCGGCGTCGCCGGCGTCGCGCATGTTGAGGCACTCGATGGTGATGATCGGACGGGTCGACAGGTTGATCCCGCCGGTGTCGGTGGTGGTGAGGTAGCCGCCGGAGATGTACGTCGAGGACGGGACGCCTGACACGACGGGGAAGGTGTCGTGCATGGCCCGCGCGAGCCGGCGCGAGGCGCCCGAGGAGCCGGGGTTGATGTTCGGGTTGCCGGCCGGCGGCTGCATGACGAAGAAGCCGTGCCCGCCGCCGTTGTGCCCGTCGGCGTGGATGCCCACGACGGCGTCCGCGTGGGCCTCGTTGCCGATCCGGGCCCGTTCGTTGATGCACGGCCCGACACCGTCGTCGGAGGAGCGGGTCAGCACGACGGTGGCGCCCGCAGCCGTCAGCAGCGCCTTCGCGCGCTGGGCCACGTCCCAGGTGAAGGCGTGCTCGGGATAGCCCGCGTTGGTCGAGGTGCCGGAGGTGTTGCACGCCTTGCGGATGCCGTTGCCGGCGTCGACGAGGTACGCCGTCGCCTTGCCGTTGCCCGCGTTGTGACCCGGGTCGAGGACGACGACCCGCCCGGCGAGCGACCCGGCGGCCAGCCGTGGCGCCGGGCTCATCGCGGCGCCGGCGGTTGGGGATGCGGGAGGGGATGTGGGAGGGGATGAGGCAGGCGCCGGCTTCGCGGACGCAGGGGTCGACGCAGCGGCGCTGGGGACGGCCGCAGTCTCGGTGGGCGTCGCGCCGACCGATGCAGACGGCGATGCGGGCGGGCTCGCCGAGGCAGGGTCGGTCGGGGCTGGTGCGGCAACCGTGGGCGACGCAGGCGTCGACCCGGCGGGAGCCACGGCGGGCTCTGCCCGCGAGTGCGACGAGGTGCAGCCGCCGACCATGAGCACGACCGCCGCGCCGACCGCGACGACTGCACGGGTCCGGACGGAGGTGATCACGGCGCCCATCCTGTCAGGTCGTCCGGCCGAGAATCGGGGCGCGCCGCGCCATCACCAGACGTTCACCCCTAGGTCGTGTCTGCGACCGTTGCCGAGGACATAGGCTCGGCCTGACAGCAAAAGCGATCGAGGAGATGCCATGACTGCGGATGGGATGCCGGACATGCAGCAGCTCCTGCAGCAGGCCGCCGCCATGCAAGAGCAGCTGATGGCGGCCCAGGAGAGGTTGGCGAGCGCCCAGGTCACCGGTCACGCCGGTGGCGGCCTCGTGACAGCGACGCTCACCGGTGCCGGCGAGCTGGTCGGGCTGGTCATCGATCCCAAGGCGGTCGACCCCGAGGACACCGAGACTCTCGCCGATCTGGTGATCGCCGCGGTGCGCGACGCGGGCCGGTTGGCCGCCGAGCTGCAGGCCCAGCAGATGGGCCCGCTCGCTCAGGGTCTCGGCGGCCCGTCGGGTCCCCCTCTCGGTCTGCCTGGGTTCTAGGTCGCCGTGTACGAAGGTGTCGTTCAAGACCTCATCGACGAGCTGGGTCGCTTGCCGGGGGTGGGTCCCAAGAGCGCCCAGCGGATCGCGTTCCACCTGCTCGCCGCTGACCCGGTCGACGTGCGCCGGCTGGTGCACGCACTGACCGAGGTGAAGGACAAGGTCCGTTTCTGCGCCGTCTGCGGCAACGTCTCCGAGGAGGAGCTCTGCCGGATCTGCCGTGACGCGCGGCGCGACCTCACCGTCATCTGTGTGGTCGAGGAGTCCAAGGACGTCGTCGCGATCGAGAAGACGCGTGAGTTCCGTGGCCGGTACCACGTGCTGGGCGGCGCGATCAGCCCGATCGAAGGCGTCGGCCCGGACGACCTGCGGGTGCGCGAGCTGATGGTGCGCCTCGCCGACGGCACGGTCACCGAGCTCATCTTGGCCACCGACCCGAACCTGGAGGGTGAGGCGACGGCCACCTACCTTGCCCGGCTCGTCAAGCCGATGGGCCTTCGGGTCACCCGGCTCGCCAGCGGTCTCCCCGTCGGGGGAGACCTGGAGTACGCGGACGAGGTCACGCTCGGTCGTGCCTTCGAAGGACGGAGACTGCTCGATGTCTGACACACCAGCCGGACGACCTGTCCGACTTCGCTGCCGAGATCGCCGATCAGGTCGGAAGCTTCGTGGTGGCGGTCACCGAGGTCGCCCGCGGCGACTCGCCGGACCACGCGGTGTCGATGCTGCTGCTCGAGGTGTCCCAGCTGCTGCTCGCCGGCGGCCGTCTCGGCGCGATCGTCGACGTGGTGCCCGACGAGCGGTTCGAGCCGGACGCCGGCCCGGACCCCGACGCGGACCCGCTGCGGGAGAACCTGGCCCGGCTGCTCGCCCCGATCGACGAGTACTCCGAGCTCTTCGACCCGTACGACGCGCACCCGGAGGTGATGACCTTCCGGCTGTCCGACGACATCGCCGACGTCACCGCCGACCTCGTCCACGGCCTCCAGCACTACCGCGACGGCCGGGCGATGGAAGCGCTGTGGTGGTGGCAGTTCTCCTACCTGTCGTCCTGGGGGACGCACGCCGGCGCGGCGCTGCGGGCGCTGCAGGCGGTCGTGGCGCACGTGCGGCTCGACGCCCCCGAGCCAGCCGCCGTCTGAGCCGGGTGCCGTGGCGGTGGCCGAGCCGGACCTGCCGGTCCTCACCTTCGCGAGCCAGCGAGGAGTGGGCCGCCTGGCTCGCCGAGCACCACGCGCAATTCGACGGGCGTGTGGCTGCGGATCGCCAGGAAGGACGCCGGCGCGTCCTCGGTCAGCTACGCCGAGGCTCTGGACGTGGCGCTGTGCTTCGGGTGGATCGACGGCCAGAAGGCGACGTCCGACGGCGGGTTCTGGCGGCAGCGCTTCACCCCGCGGGGTCGGCACGCAGCAGGTGGTCGACGATCAACTGCGGCAAGGCCGAGGCGCTCATCGAGGCGGGGCGCATGGAGCCGGCCGGCCTGCGCGAGGTCGAGGCGGCGCGCGCCGACGGCCGGTGGGACGCCGCGTACGCCGGCCAGCGCACCGCGACCGTGCCGGAGGACCTGCAGCGTGCGCTGGACGCGAACGAGGCCGCGCGGGAGTTCTTCGCCACGCTGACCGGGGTGAACAGGTACGCGATCCTGTACCGGGTGCAGGACGCCAAGAAGCCCGAGACGCGGGCACGACGTATCGAGAAATTCGTCGCGATGCTCGCCGAGCACCAGACGATCTACCCCTGACCCCCGACTGTCCCAGGCCCCCGCAGGGCTGCGGCTCAGTCCTTCAGCGGTGTCGGCGTCGCCGGCAGCGTCAGGTCGGCTGCGGTGGGCGAGGCGCCGAGGCTGACCAGGGCGATCCGGCTGTGCGCGAAGGTGGCGAGCGCCAGGTAGCCGTCCGCGGAGTAACAGAAGGTGCCGGACGTCGCGGCATCCTCACCTGCGGTGGAGACCGCGAAACACACGCTGGCGGGCAGGCCCTCGGCGGCCGGACCCGAGCCCGCCTCGGTGACGGTCAACCCGGTGCCGGTGCGGAAGGCTGGCAACCGTCGAGGTGAACAGGTGCTGCAGGCCCGGGTCGACGTCCGCCGCCACCTTTTCGCCGGCGCCGGCCAGGGTCACGCACATCGGCTGGGTGGACGCCTGCCGGGTGCAGGTGAACGTGCCGTCTGCCGTGACGTACACCTGGACGGTCTGGGACCCGGTGGTGATGTCCAGACGCGTGGCGAAGGGGGTGCGGTAGACCACCGTCGTCCCGGTGCGGGCCGGTTCGGTGGTGGTGAGCTCGTAGGTTGCGGAGTAGCTGGCCGCCGCGGCCGCGGCTGCGGCCGCCTTCAAGGTCTCGCCCGCGGCCACCGCGGGCGTGGTGGCCGGCGACGACGGCGTCGGGGAACTGGTCTGCTCGGGTGCGGTCGACCCCTTGTTCGAGCAGGCGCTCAGGCCCATCGCCGCCACGGCAAGCACGGCGAAGATCATCAGGCGGGGAGGCGTCAGGGTCCGGTCGTTCACGTGGGCCACCGTAGCGGTCGCCGATAGACTCAGCGCGGGTAGTCGCGCCGACGTCGTGATCTGACCCACCGCCAAGGCCTGATCGGTCAGTCCCGACCCGAGGAGCGGTCCCCGTGGGTCTCGTCGTGCAGAAGTACGGCGGCTCGTCCGTCGCCGATGCCGAGGGCATCAAGCGCGTGGCCCAGCGCATCGTCGCGACCAAGCAAGGCCGGCCACGAGGTGTGCGTGGTCGTCTCCGCGATGGGCGACACCACCGACGAGCTGATCGACCTCGCCGCGCAGGTGTCCCCGGTGCCGCCCGCGCGCGAGCTCGACATGCTGCTCACCGCCGGCGAGCGCATCTCGATGGCGCTGCTCGCGATGGCGATCGCCAACCTGGGCGCCGAGGCGCGATCGTTCACCGGCAGCCAGGCCGGGGTCATCACCGACTCGGTCCACGGCAAGGCCCGGATCATCGACGTCACGCCCGGCCGCATCCGGGAAGCCCTGGACGGCGGTCACGTCGCGATCGTCGCCGGCTTCCAGGGCGTCTCGGAGGACACCAAGGACATCACCACGCTGGGCCGCGGCGGCTCGGACACGACCGCGGTCGCGCTGGCCGCGGCGCTCGACGCCGAGGTGTGCGAGATCTACACCGACGTCGACGGCGTGTACACCGCCGACCCCCGGCTGGTGCCGACCGCGCGGCGCATCGAGCGGCTCTCCTACGAGGAGATGCTGGAGATGGCCGCTGGCGGCGCGAAGGTCCTGCACCTGCGCTGCGTGGAGTACGCGAGGCGCTACGACATGCCCGTCCACGTGCGCTCCTCGTTCACCCAGCGCACCGGCACCTGGATCGCCGCCATCAACGAGGAGGACCAGATGGAGCAGCCGATCATCTCCGGCGTCGCGCACGACCGCAGCGAGGCCAAGATCACCGTGGTCGGCGTCCCGGACAAGCCGGGCGAGGCCGCGGCGATCTTCCGCGGGGTCGCCGACGCCGAGATCAACATCGACATGATCGTGCAGAACGTGTCCTCGGCGGCCACCGGACTGACCGACATCACCTTCACGCTGCCCATCAGCGAGGGCACGGTGGCCGTGGAGACGTTGACCAAGCTGCAGGGGACCATCGGCTTCTCGTCGCTGCTCTACGACGACCAGATCGGCAAGCTCTCCCTGGTCGGCGCGGGCATGCGGACCCACCCCGGTGTCACCGCCACGTTCTTCGGCGCGCTCGCCGACGCCGGCGTCAACGTCGAGATGATCTCCACCTCGGAGATCCGCATCTCCGTCGTCGTCCGCGAGGACGAACTGCCGGTCGCCGTGGCGGCCGTGCACAGCGCGTTCGACCTCGACAGCTCCGACGAGGTCGCCATCGTCTACGGAGGTACCGGACGATGACCCGCAAGCCCACGCTGGCCGTCGTCGGCGCCACCGGTGCGGTCGGCACCGTCATGCTCGAGATCCTGTCGACCCGCGAGGACGTCTGGGGCGAGATCCGCCTCATCGCCTCGGCGCGGTCGGCCGGCCGCAAGCTCGTCGTCCGCGGCGAGGAGGTCGAGGTCATCGCGCTGTCGCCGGAGGTCTTCGACGGCGTCGACGTCGCGATGTTCGACGTGCCGGACGAGGTGTCCGCGCAGTGGGCGCCGATCGCCGCCGAGCGCGGCGCGGTCGCCGTCGACAACTCCGGCGCGTTCCGGATGGACGCCGACGTGCCGCTGGTCGTCCCCGAGGTGAACCCGCACGCGGCGCGGGTCCGGCCCCGCGGGATCATCAGCAACCCCAACTGCACGACGCTGTCGATGATCGTGGCGATGGGCGCGCTGCACCGCGAGTACGGCCTGAACGAGCTCGTCGTCGCCTCCTACCAGGCCGCGTCGGGCGCGGGTCAGGCCGGCATCGACACGCTCTACGACCAGATCGACAAGGTGGCCGGCTCGCGCCAGCTCGGCCAGCAGACCGGTGACGTGCGGCGCCTCGTCGGCGACTACGGCCCGTTCCCGGCGCCGCTGGCGCTCAACGTCGTGCCGTGGGCGGGCTCGCTCAAGGACGGCGGCTGGTCCAGCGAGGAGCTGAAGGTCCGCAACGAGTCGCGCAAGATCCTCGGGCTGCCCGGACCTGAAGGTGTCCGCCACCTGCGTGCGGGTGCCGGTCGTGACGACCCACTCGCTCGCCGTGCACGCCACCTTCGAGCGTGAGGTCGACCAGGCCCGCGCCCAGGAGGCGCTGCGGGACGCACCGGGCGTGGTGCTGGTCGACGACCCGGCGGCCGGGGAGTTCCCGACCCCGGCCGACGTCGTCGGCACCGACCCGACCTGGGTCGGCCGGGTCCGCAAGTCGCTGGACGACCCGCGCTCCCTGGACCTGTTCCTGTGCGGGGACAACCTGCGCAAGGGCGCGGCGCTCAACACCGCTCAGATCGCCGAGCTGATCGCCGCGGAGCTCGCCGAGGCGTAGAACGCTCTTCTCCCGATCGTGGCTCGTCTAGGTGCGCACTGGCGCACCTAGACGGGCCACGCTCGTGCTGGAGGGGCGGGCGGCGGCGGGTGGCGTCGTCCGGCTGGACGTACCCGCATCGGCCCGCGTGGAACTGCCCCCGAACGTGACAAAGGCCGGCACGTCTGGCGAGAGACGTACCGGCCTTTGAACGTCGGGGTGACAGGATTTGAACCTGCGCCCTCTTCGTCCCGAACGAAGCGCGCTACCAAGCTGCGCCACACCCCGTGCCGCCCGGAGAGTCTAGCCCACGCCCACCAGGGTCAGCAGAGTGGCTTCCGGCGGACAGGCGAACCGCACCGGTGCGTACGGCGAAGTGCCTAGTCCGGCGGAAACATGGAGCCACGAGTCCTGCCAACGGGACAGCCCACGGGCGCGATGGCGGTCTAGCTCGCAGTTGGTCACCAGCGCCCCGTAGAACGGCACCCGCAGCTGCCCGCCGTGCGTGTGACCCGCCATGATCAGCTCGTAGCCGTCGTTGGCGAACGAGTCGAGCACCCGAGGTTCGGGCGAGTGGGTCACGCCGAGACGCAAGTCCGCCGTCGGGTCAGCAGGGCCGGCCACTTCGGCGTACCGGTCGCGGCGGATGTGCGGATCGTCGACGCCCGCGAGTGCGATCTCGCGCCCGTCGACCTTCAGGTGACCGTGGGCGTTCGACAGGTCGAGCCAGCCGGCTTCGGTGAGCCCGTCACGCAGCACCGGCCACGGCAGCGATGGGGCGGTGGCCCGTGGCGGCGTCCGGCCCAGGCTGCCGAGCAGGTAGCGCAGCGGGTTCTTGAGCACAGGTGCGTAGTAGTCGTTGGAGCCGAACACGAAGGCTCCGGGCCGGTCCAGCAAGGCGCCGAACGCCTCGAACAGCTCACCGACTGCGTCCGGGTGGGCGATGTGGTCACCGGTGCTGATGACGAGCTCGGGGTCGTGCCGCTCGAGCGAGGTGATCCACCGGCGCTTCCAGTCCTGACCGGGCATCAGGTGGATGTCCGACACGTGCAGCACGCGGAGCGGTCGGGAGCCCGGGCGCGAGGACGGGGACCGTCACCTGCCGCAGCCGGGGCCACACGCGCTCGACGCCGGCGGCATAGGCGACGCCGACGGCGGCGGCGGCGAGTGGGACGGCGATGAACGGGCGCATCCATTCATGGTGACAGACTGAGCGCCATGACCTTGAAAGACCGACTGCGCACCGACCTCACCACGGCCATGAAGGCACGCGACGAGCTTCGGACCTCCACCATCCGGATGACCCTCACCGCCTTGTCGGTGGAGGAGGTCGCCGGCACCGAGGCCCGGGAGCTGTCCGACGACGAGGCGACGAAGGTGGTGGCCCGCGAGGCGAAGAAGCGCCGCGACGCCGCGGAGGCGTTCACCGCCGCAGGGCGCCCCGAGCGGGCGGAGCGCGAGCTCGCCGAGGGCGCGGTGCTGGACGCGTACCTACCCGCTCAGCTGGCGGACTCCGAGCTGGTCGTTCTGGTGAGCGAGGCCATTGCTGAGACCGGTGCGAGCGGGATGGCGGCCATGGGTGCGGTCATGAAGGTCGTGACGCCCCGGGTCGCCGGTCAGGCCGAAGGCGGCCGGGTCGCGGCCGAGGTGCGGCGCCAGCTCGGAGCCTGACCCCGGCGTCAGGTCTTGGGCGGCGGCGGCTGGCGGGTTGGCGGCGGTACCGCCGGCGGCGTTATCAGCGATGACGGCCCCGGACTGAGCGGCGGTGTGGGCGAGCCCGACGCGGACGGGTCCGGCGTCATCGAGGGGTCCGGCGTCGTCGTGGCGACCACCGACCCGTTGCTCACGAAGAGCGTGATCTTCTGGCCCAGGTACGACGTCGCGTTCGCCGCCGGCTCCGTCGAGGCGATGGTGTCGAGCGGGACCGCGGCGTCGACGTACTGGGGGTTGACCTCGACCTGGAACCCAGCCTGGCGCAGCTTGGCCTTGGCCTCCTCCAGCGGCATCCCGGTCACATCGGGCACGGTGACCGCCTCGCCGTTGAGCACGGTCGAGCTCGGTGTCGTGAAGTTCTTGACGGGCTGCCCCTCGAGCGCCCCGGTCATGGCGAGCTTCCAGATGGGGCCGGGGATCGTCGCTCCGTACACGCGCGAGTAGTACTTGCCATTGATGGTGATCTTCTGGAGCCAGTACTTGGGGCTGTCGCTCCCCCTGGGGTTACCCACCCAGACGGCGGTCGCGAGCTGCGGCGTGAAGCCGGCGAACAGCGCGTCGCGCTCGTCGTTGTTGGTGCCAGTCTTGCCGGCGGACGGCCGATCGAGCGACAGGCCCTTCGCGGTCCCTTGGGTCAGCACGCCGGTCAGGATGGCGGTTGCGGCGTCGGCGACCTTGGCGTCGATCGCCTGGTCGCATTCGGTCGGGGGTATCGCGATGGCGGTCGTCTCACCGTCGACCGTGCTCATCATGCGGGTGATCGCGACCGTGGGGCAGTGCAGCCCGTGGGCGGCCAGCGTGGCGTAGGAGTTCGCGAGGTCGAGTGGAGCGACCTCGTTGCAGCCGAGGGTGAAGCACGGGGTGGTTCGCAGCGGCGTGAGGTCGGCGCGCTTGGCTCCCATGGCCGCCGCGGTCTTGGCGACCTCGCACTGCGACACCCGCTGCTCCAGCTGCACGAAGTACGTGTTGACCGAGTGCCAGGTCGCTTCGGCCAGGCTGAAGAAGCCGCTCTCGCTGTCCCCGGCGTTGCGCACCGTGTAGGGGGGTTCCTTGTTGCCGTCGTCGCAGTTGACGAACCCGTCCACCGTCACCTTGGCCGGGGAGTCGATGCGCGTCCCGCTCGGGAGCTTCTGCTGCAGCGCGGTCACCAGCGTGAACATCTTGAACGTCGAGCCCGACTGGCGCCCGTTGTTACCGCCGTGGGCGTAGTCCGCCGCGTAGTTCACCTGGGTGGCCGACGGTCCGGTCCCGAAGTCCCGGTCGATGGCCATCGCCTTGATGTAGCCGGTGCCGGGCTCGACCATGGCGATCGCCGCGGCCACCCCGGCGTTCTTGTCCGGGTCGCGGGGGACGTACGTGTCGACGGCGATCTGGGCGGCGCGCTGAGCCGTCGTGTCCAGCGTGGTGTAGATCGACAACCCGCCGCGCAGCAGCAGCCTGGTCCGCGCGGACTTGTCGGGTCCGTAGACCTCGTTGGTGAGGATCTCCTTGACCACGTAGTCGCAGAAGAACGGTGCCGACGACGTGGCGCAGCCGTTCTGGATGTCGGAGGGGTGCAGCACCAGCGGCGAGGCGACGGCGGCCACCGCCTCGGCCTCGGTGATGTAGTGCAGCTCCGCCATCCGGCGCAGCACCACGTCGCGCCGTGCCGTGGACTGCTTGGGGTTGCGCGTCGGGTCGTAACGGCTGGGGTTCTGCACGGCGCCGGCGAGCAGCGCCGCCTCGGGCAGGGTCAGCTGTGACGCCGACTTGCTGAAGTAGCGCTCGGCCGCGGCGTCGATGCCGTAGGCACCCGCGCCGAACAGGACCGTGTTGAGGTAGCGCTCGAGGATCTCGTCCTTGGACAGCTTCTCTTCCAGGGCGAGCGAGTACCGGAGCTCGCGGATCTTCCGTCCGGCGTTGGCCGCCCGGGCCGCCTCGATCCCCGCCTGGTCGTCCTGGGCCTTGGCGTCCTCGATGAGCACGTTCTTCACGTACTGCTGGGTGATCGTCGAGCCGCCTTGCCGCGTCCCGCTGGAGGTGCTGACCAGGGCCCGCAGGGTGCCGCGGAGGTCGAAGCCGTGGTGCTCGTAGAACCGGGAGTCCTCGATCGCCACGATCGCCTTGCGCATGATCGGCGCGACGTCGTCGAGCGACACCGACTGGCGGTTCTCGTAGTAGAAGGAGCCCAGCGCGGTGGTCTCGTCCGCGGCGTAGATGACAGACCGCTGCGGCAGCGGCGCGCGCTGGAGCTCCATCGGCAGGTCGTCGAAGGACTGGACGCTGTCGCGGGCGAGCAGCCCGGCGCCGCCGACGAGCGGGAGCGCCAGCCCGGCGGCCAGCACGCCGGCGAGCCCGCTGACGGCCAGCATCAGAAGCAACCGGCCCCCTGCGGGGGGCCGGTCGGCGGCGAGGTCGGAGCGCGAGGAGGCGGACACCGTGCCAGGGTAACCGGCCCCCGGAATCGGGCCCTTCAGAACCGCGGGCGTGCTGCCGATAGGTCTTTCGCAAGGTGCAGCGACACGTCACGTGCGGTGCGAACTCCTAACGAGGGATGTGGGGCCATGACCGCCATGACCATGACCTGGACCACCGACTGGAGCATGAACGCCGCGTGCCGTCGCGCCGACCCTGACGCTCTCTTCGTCTCTGGTGCGGCTCAGCACGAGGCCAAGAAGGTGTGCCAGGGCTGCCCGGTCCGCTCGGAGTGCCTGGCCGACGCCCTCGACAACCGGGTGGAGTTCGGGGTGTGGGGTGGCATGACCGAGCGTGAGCGCCGGGCCTTGTTGCGCCGCCGCCCCAACGTCACCTCGTGGCAGCGCCTCCTGCAGGCGGCCATGAACGACCACGAGGTGTCGCGCGGCAGCGAGTTGCCTGTCGCCGGGTAGGTAGGTGCCCGAGGGTGCCGCGAGCGGGAAATTGACACCGCTAGGCTGCCGCCATGACTTCATGGGAGTACGCCACTGTGCCGTTGCTGGTCCATGCCACCAAGCAGATCCTCGACAACTGGGGTAGCGATGGCTGGGAGCTGGTCCAGGTCGTGCCCGGTCCCAACCCCGAGCAGCTGGTCGCCTACATGAAGCGGGAGAAGCAGGCATGAGCACCAACACCGAGCGCCTCGCCGAGCTGGGCCTGACCCTGCCCGACGTCGTCCCGCCGGTCGCCGCCTACGTGCCCGCGGTGCGCAGCGGCAACTACGTCTACACGTCGGGCCAGCTGCCGATGGTGCGCGGCGAGATGCTCGCGGTCGGCAAGGTCGGCGCCGAGGTCACTCCCGAGGCAAGCGAAGGACGCTGCGCAGGCGTGCGCCCTCAATGCGGTCGCCGCCGCTGCGTCCGTCGCTGGTGGCCTCGATGCGATCAAGCGCATCGTCAAGGTCGTCGGCTTCGTGGCGAGCGCTCCCGAGTTCACCGGTCAGCCCGGTGTCGTCAACGGCGCCAGCGAGCTGCTCGGCAAGATCTTCGGTGATGCGGGCGTGCACGCCCGCAGCGCCGTCGGCGTCGCCGCCCTGCCCCTCGACGCCCCTGTCGAGGTCGAGATGGTCGTCGAGGTCTAGCCGTCGGCATGGTCGCCGTTCCGCCGCTGGTCCTCCCCGAGGCACTGGTCGAGCGGGCACGCGCCTTCTACGCGGGTGCCGAACCAGCGGTGGCGCCGAAGGCGTCGGCCACCGTCATGCTGCTGCGGGACGGTGCGGGTGGCCTGGAGGTCTACCTGCTGCGACGGGTGACCTCGATGGCGTTCGCCGCCGGCATGTACGCGTTTCCCGGCGGCGGTGTGGATCCGCGTGATGCCGACGCCGACCTGGCGTGGACGGGTTCAACAGTCGAGGTGTGGGCCGATCGGCTCGGGGTGAGCCCGGAGCTGGCGCGCGCGCTCGTGGCGGCGGCCGTCCGGGAGACGTTCGAGGAGGCTGGCGTCCTGCTCGCCGGTCCATCGCCTGACGCGGTGGTCGGCGACATGCGCGACGAGAGCTGGGAAGCCGACCGGCTCGCACTGCTGGACAGGTCGCAGGCGTTGTCGGAGCTGCTGGAGACGCGTGGGTTGGTGCTGCGGGCCGACCTGCTGAGGCCGTGGGCGCACTGGATCACCCCGGAGTTCGAACCACGGCGGTACGACACCAGCTTCTTCGTGGCCGCGCTGCCGGCGGAGCAGCAGACCCGGCACGTGGGCGGTGAGGCCGACCGGGTGGTCTGGATGCGGCCCGCCGACGTGGTCCAGGGCTATCTCGACGGTGAGCTGGGGATGTTCCCACCGACCCTCGTCGCGGTGAGCGAGCTGGCAGCCTTCGACTCGGTGGCGGCTGCGCTCGCGGCCGACCGGTCCACCGAGCTCGATGTCAAGACGCCGCGGGTGTTGTTCGACACCGATCACGGGCACGTGCTGGTCCTGCCCGGCGACGAGCGCTATGACGCGGCGCAGCATCGGACTGACGGGTGAGCGTCGACCGCTGGCGGGTCGTGCTCGCGCCCAACCCCTCGCCGATGACGCTGGAGGGCACCAACACCTGGCTGCTCGCCGAGCCCGGCGCGGCCCGCTGCGTGGTCGTCGACCCCGGTCCGCTGATCGAGGAGCACCTGAGAGCCGTGGTGGCCGCGGCTGCCGGCGGCGGCCAGCAGGTCGCCCAGATCCTGCTCACCCACGGCCACCCCGACCACGCCGAAGGCGCGGCGCGCCTGGCGTCGCTCACCGGCGCACCCGTCCACGCCCTCGACCCGGCCCACCGGCTCGGCTCGGAGGGCCTGGTCGACGGCGCGGTGATGGACTGCGACGGCCTGGAGATTCGGGTGGTGGCCACCCCCGGCCACACCTCGGACTCGCTGAGTTTCCTGCTGCCGGCCGATGGGGCGGTGCTCACCGGGGACACCGTGCTCGGGCGCGGGACGACCGTGGTCGCCCACCCGGACGGGCGGCTCGACGACTACCTCGCCTCGCTGCGGCGGCTGCGCGCGCTCGCCCAGTCCCATCCGGTCACGATGCTGCTGCCCGGTCACGGACCGACGGTGACCGACCCGGTCGGCGTGCTCGACGGCTACCTGGCGCACCGCGCCGAGCGGCTGGCGCAGGTCACCGCGGCGCTGGCCGGTGGCGCCACGGGGGTGGACGAGGTGGTGGACGCCGTCTACCCGGGGTTGGATCCGGCGCTGCGGTTCGCCGCGCGGCTGTCGGTGCAGGCGCAGCTGGAGTATCTGGGGGCCGGCTAGGTCGCGCCCTCGCGTCGGGCGGATCTGGCCGCCGCGCACATGCCTTGAACCTTTCCCGCAGCGGGGCGTCTTTGGGGCGTGACTGACATGAGCAGTGGCGGAGACGGACGACGGCGAAGCACGTCTGCGACGAGGGCCCGTGCAGCAGGTCGCCGTCGACGCGGAGGCGATGTTCGCCGTGCTCTTCCACACCCACTTCGCGGGCCTGGTCCGTCTTGCGGGTCTGCTGGGCGCGGATGATCCCGAAGACACGGTGCAGGAGGCGTTCACCCGACTGCACCGGCGCCGCGGTGATCCTCCGCGATCCGGCGGGAGCGCTGCCCTACCTGCGCACCACGGTGGTCAACCTCACCCGATCCCGGCTGAGGCACCTGCGGGTCGTCCGCCGGATGGCACCGACGACCCACGCCGAACGGCCGCCGTCGGCCTACGACCTCCCGGAGGCTGCGGCGGTCCTGCGGGAGAACGCCCGGGAGATCCTCGCTGCGCTCGACACCCTGACCCAACGCCGACGACAGGTCGTCGTGCTGCGCTACTGGCTCGACCTCACCGAGGCGGAGACCGCCGAGGTGCTCGGCATCGCCGTAGGCACCGTCAAGTCACAGACGTTCCGCGCCCTCGCGGCGCTCCGCACCGTCCTTGAGGAGACACGATGACACGCGACCAGCTTCGACGGCGAGACCGTCGACGGGGACCCGTTCACGCGAGGAGATCCGGCAGGCGCTCGAGGCCGAGGCCGCGCGGTTCGACGCCGATGTTGCCGGCGCCTGGACGAAGCAGCAGCGCCGGATCCAGGCCGACCGGTTCCGCAGGCCGGTCGGGCTGGTCGGCGCCGCCGCCGCGCTGGTGACCGTCGCGGTCGCGGTCCCACTCGGCGTTCAGCACCTCGCCGAGCGAGGGAGCACGATCGGTGCCACATCGACCGGAACTCCCACGACGGAGGTCACGCCTGGACTTCAGCCGGGCGGCGACGCGACCGACTACGGGGTCTGGCATGCCCAGGTGGAGGTAGGCGCCCCGCTCCTGTTCTACGTCACTCTCAAGCAGGCATCTGTCGCGGCTACGGTGCCGTCGGAGGTGCTCACGGTCGCCGCGGGCGACATCTTCGGCACGAGCGTCATCACGACAGCTCACCCGTCGGTCGTCCCGAGCCCGTCCACCGGTGGAGAGCTCTCGGGCTGGGAGGTACTCATCGGCACGGTGGCCTCGGGCGCTGCCAGCGTCTACGGCGTGGACGGCGCCGGCGTCCACCACTCCGCCAGCCTGCTGACCGGTGTCGCAAGCACCGGGGTGGACGGCGCATCGGGCACCGTCTACCTCATCCCGCTAACCCCGAGCGCCCCGATCGCGCAGGTTGTCGCGCTGGACAGCACCGGCACCATCATCGGCACCGCGCCGAGCCAGCCCGTCCGCTAGCCGGCCCGTCGGGCGAGCCGCTCGGCGTCCAGCAGGATCACCGCCCGCGCCTCGATCCGCAGCCAGCCGCGCTGGGCGAAGTCGGCGAGCGCCTTGTTCACCGTTTCCCGTGAGGCGCCGACGAGCTGGGCGAGCTCCTCCTGGGTGAGGTCGTGCGCGACGTACACGCCCTCGTTCGTCGGCACTCCGAAGCGCTCGGCCAGGTCGAGCAGCTGCCTGGCCACTCGCCCAGGAACGTCAGAGAACACCAGGTCGGCCAGCACGTCGTGGGTCCGCCGCAGCCGCTGCGCGAGTGCCTCGAGCAGCTGCATGGCGACTTCAGGGCGACCGGTCAGCCAGGGCCGCAACGCGGCGTGGGACAGCGAGGCGACCGAGCATTCGGTGAGCGCGACCACGCTCGCCGTCCGGGGGCCCTGGTCGAACAGCGAGAGCTCGCCGAACATCTCGCCGGGACCGGCCACGCCTTGCAGGTTCTCCCTGCCGTCGGGCGCGGTCCGGGCGATCTTCACCTTGCCGTCGATCACCGCGTAGAGCTTCTCGCCCGGATCGCCCTCGTTGAAGATCACGTCGCCACGCTCGAAGGACTCGTACGTCAGTGCCGCACGAAGGGCGGCACCTGCCTCTTCGTCGAGTGCGACGAAAAGCGGCACACGGCTGAGAATGTCTTCCACGCGGACAAGTGTCACATCTCGCCCGCGCCAGTGGTGACCGGTCGGCTCAAGAGTCACTGCGCACTGCAACCCGTCGCTCCGGCAGGGCCGTCAGGCACTGGACTGGGTTGACCCGGTAGCGCGCGATGAGCTCCGTCGTCGCCGCGCCGATTTGGTCGTGCAGCGCGCGTCGGTAGACGGACAGCTCCGCCTCGACGGCGGCCAACTTGGCGGCCAGAGCCTCCTCGCGCTCCGGGTCGCCGTCGGCCGCCTGCGTATCCCACAGGGTCGCGATGTTGGGGGTCGGCGGGAAGTCGGCGACCGGAAGCATCCTGACCAGGCCGCCGCGGAAGCTGCTGGGCGCCGTTCGGCAGAGGATGCTCTGAAGGTCGGCGATGGCGACCGCGCCGCTGGCACCTGCCCGCACCACGTCGAGGCGGCTCTGGATGAGCCGGCGCCAATAGGACACCCGGTTCTCCTCGGCGGCGAGGGCCTCCCGATAGGTGCGCAACGCCTCGAGGCTCAGATGCTCGAAGTCACCACTCGGTGGACCTGGCGCCGCGCGCCTGGGTTTGGACCGGCTGCCGCCAGTGCCAACTGCCATCCTCCGGTACCTCCTGAGCGTCTGATGTCTGCACGGGGATCGACCTGTTCCGCGGGGGCCTTGAGGTCCGTCACCCGGATGGGGCAGTGGCCGTCTTCGCCCCGTAGGCTGCCTGCGTGGCGCGCAAGACCTTCATCGACGAGACACATACCGCGCTCGTGAGGCGCGCCCGCCGCATGGCCGGGATGCTCGGGTCCCTCTACCCGGACGCGCACTGCGAGCTGGACTTCACCACGCCGCTCGAGCTGCTGGTGGCGACGATCCTGTCGGCGCAGTGCACCGACAAACGGGTGAACATGGTCACTCCGGCCCTGTTCGCGAAGTACCCCGACGCGGCCGCCTACGCCGGCGCCGACCGGGCCGAGCTGGAGTCGCTCATTCAGTCGACCGGCTTCTTCCGGGCCAAGGCGAACTCGCTGCTGGGCATGGCCCAGGCGCTGTGCGATCAGTACGGCGGGGAGGTGCCGCCGCGGCTGGACGACCTCGTCCGGTTGCCTGGGGTGGGCCGCAAGACCGCCAACGTGGTGCTGGGCAACGCCTTCGGGGTTCCGGGGCTCACGGTGGACACCCATTTCGGCCGGCTGGCGCGTCGCTTCGGCTGGACGGGTGAGACCGACCCGGTGAAGGTCGAGATCGCGGTCGGCGACGCTCATCCTGAAGAAGGACTGGACCGTCCTGTCCCACCGGTTGATCTGGCACGGCCGCCGGGTCTGCCACTCCCGCAAGCCCGCCTGCGGTGCCTGCACGCTCGCCGACCTGTGCCCGTCGTACGGGGAAGGGCCGACGGATCCGGTCGTCGCGGCCGCGCTGGTGCGCGAGGGGCCCTTCTCGTGACGCCGAGGCTCGGGAGACTGGCACGTGCACGCGGAGCGCTTGCATTGGTGGTCGTCCTGGGCCTCGCCGCGTGCGCGCCGAGCGCGAGCACTTCGGCGTCAGGGAAGCGGACCGAGCAAACCGTGCGGCTGATCGCAGCCGCGGGGCTGCCTGACTGTCCCGCCTCCGGCAAGGGCTCGGCGGTGAAGGACGGGCTGCCGGACCTCACCCTTCCCTGCCTAGGTGACGGTCCGGCGGTCCAGCTCGCCGGCCTGCGCGGGCGGCCGATGCTGGTCAACGTCTGGGCGGCGCCCTGCGAGCCCTGTCAGCGCGAAGCCGCGTCGCTCCAGAAGGCGTACGTCGATGGGACCGGCCGCCTCGACGTGCTCGGCGTCGTCGACCTCACCTATCCCGGGGAGAGCATCGACGACGCCCTCGACGGCAGCCGCGGGCTGGGCATCCGATACCCGTCCGTCGTCGATGCCCAAGGCAAGGTCCGGCAGGCGTACCGCAGCGTCGGCATCCCGATCACCCTCTTCGTCACCGCCGACGGAACCGTCGCCTTCGTGCAGCGTGGGGAGATCGTGGCAGGTGAGCTGCCCGGCCTGGTGGAGCGCTACCTGGGAGTGAAGCTGTGACCGGCGCCCACGCCCACAGGCGCCCCGCGCCTGGCCACGACCTCGACCGGCTGCCTGCGTGGCTGCGGCCGCTCGCTGTCGCCGCCGCGCGGGTGCGACCCGAACAGCTCAGCCGGTATCCTGCCTCCCGCCGTCGGCGGTCGCCAGGCCGCGGTGCTCATGCTGTTCGGCGAGGGCCCGTCGGGGCCCGACGTGCTGCTCATCGAGCGCAGCCACACCATGGCCAGCCATGCCGGGCAGCCGGCGTTCCCCGGCGGCGCGGTGGACCCGGGTGACGACGGCCCGGTGGCGGCGGCCCTGCGCGAGGCGCGTGAGGAGACCGGACTCGACCCGCACGGCATCGACGTCGTCGCCCAGCTGCCGGCCCTGTTCGTGCCGGTCAGCGACTTCGTGGTGCACCCGGTTCTCGGCTGGTGGCGGGAGCCGTCCCCGGTCGCGGCGACTGACCCCGCCGAGGTCGCCGCCGTCGTCCGGGTCCCGGTGGCGGAGCTGGCCGACCCGGCGAACCGACTGCGGGTCCGGCACCTCAGCGGCTTCACCGGTCCCGCCTTCGACGTCGCGGGTCTGCTCGTGTGGGGCTTCACCGCCGGCCTGCTGGACCGGCTGCTCGCGCTCGGTGGCTGGGCGGTGCCCTGGGACACCGGACGGCTCCACGAGCTTCCCATGCATCCCGCTGAGCCGCTCGGTCCGCCCGGTCCGCCCGGTCCGCATTTCATCCCCGAGGAGCTGTGATGACACCCTCACGTCTAGGCATCGCCCCGCTCGCCGTCACGGTCACCGCCGCCATGGTTGTGCTCACGGCCTGCGGCGGTAGCAGCGGCAAGTCCACGACCCCGACGAGCTCACCCGCCGGGCAGGGCGCCGAAGTCACCGCGACACCTGGCGCCGGCGGGGTGCAAGAGGTGACCATCGACGGCACGAACAGCCTCCGGTTTACTCCGGCGACCATCGTCGTGGCGCCCGGTGAGGTGAAGGTCACACTGCGGAACACCGGCCAAGTCCCGCATGACTTCGTCCTCGATGCCTTCCACGCGACGCAGCGGCACGGTCGACGGCGGCGCCGAGCGTTCGGTCACCTTCACCGCTGGTGCGCCAGGCACCTACCAGTTTCTGTGCAGCTTCCACGTTGCAGCGGGCATGAAGGGTCAGTTGATCGTCCGTTAGCGGTTCGCTCACGACCCGGCGATGTCTTTAGGTTGGTACCCGTGCACCTGGACGCGCTCGACCTCCTACTCATCGTCGTGGTGATCGCCGCCGCGCTGGCGGGGTACCGGCGAGGGTTCGTCGCGGGTGCGCTCGGGTTCGTCGGGTTCGTCGGTGGCGCGGTCGTCGGTGTGCTGGTCGCG
Organism: uncultured Actinomycetota bacterium; assembly: GCA_963703505.1. GTDB lineage: Bacteria > Actinomycetota > Actinomycetes > CAVPEL01 > CAVPEL01 > CAVPEL01. Next base: position 595,752 of record CAVPEL010000006.1, read on the forward strand.
CCGCCGATCGCGCGCACGGTCGGTTCCTGGTTCGGCGGGGTCGCCAGCGGTGAGCGCGGTCAGGCTGTCATCGTCCTGGTCGGCGTGCTCGCGCTCATCGGGCTCGGCCGGTTCGCGGCCTCGTCGATCGGCGAGGTCCTGCACGGCCGGATCACTTGGCGGCCGGCCCGACTGGTCGACTCTGCCGGTGGCGCGGCCTTGTCCGCGGTCGCCGTCCTGCTCGTGGCCTGGTTCCTCGCCAGCACGGTCGTGCACTCGCCGTTCCCGCTGCTCGCCCGGCAGGCGACCGACTCGCGCATCTTGGCGACCGTCGACCGCGCCGTGCCGGCCACCACCCGGACCTGGTTCACCGACTTCCGCAAGATCGTGGTTGCGACGGGGGTGCCGCAGGTCTTCGGCCGCATCGGCGCCGAGCGGATCGCGCCCGTCGTGGTCCCCGACCCCACGGTCGTCAACGCTGCGGGCGTCACCGCCGCGCGGCAGAGCGTCGTGAAGATCGTCGGGGTGGCCCCGTCCTGCGAACGCCGGCTGGAAGGCAGCGGTTTCGTCATCGCGCCTGGCCGCGTCCTCACCAATGCGCACGTGGTCGCCGGTGTCCAGGCGCCCCGCGTCTACACCGACGGCGGGACCGTGCTGCGGGCGCGAGTGGTGCTCTACGACCCGGAGCGGGACGTCGCGGTGCTCGCGGTACCCGGGCTGGACCGCCCAGCGCTGACCTGGGCGGCGGCCGCCGACGTCGGCGCCTCCGCCGTGGTGGCCGGCTTCCCGGAGAACGGTCCCTACCTGGTGTCGGCCGCTCGGGTGCGCAGCGTCATCGACGCGCAGGGGCTGGACATCTACCAAGACCAGATGGTCAGCCGAGAGGTCTACGCGTTGCGCGCGACGGTGCATCCGGGCAACTCCGGTGGTCCGCTGCTGACGCCAGACGGTCATGTCTACGGCGTGGTGTTCGCCAAGTCGCCGACCGATGACAGCACCGCCTACGCGCTCACCCACGCCGAGGTTGCCCCGGCAGTCGCCGCCGGAACGAACGCGACGGCGCCGGTGTCGACCCTGGCCTGCTCGTAGAGCGGCGCGAGGCGCCTAGTGCGCTGTCAGTAGTGGGCCGGTGGCCGCAAGGCACCTCCTAGCGATCAGGCATTGGGCGATTTGGCACGCTGATGGCGCGGTACAGCGTGGGTGGATGCCCAATGGCTGATCATCTTGGGGCGTGGGTTGCGGGCCCGCAGGTCAGCGCGCGGCGCGCAGCGGCGCGGTCAGTTCGGTCGCCTCGATGACACCGGTCCCGTCGGCCTCGACGGAGGCAGCGATGCGCGCGGCGCGAGCCACCAGCGTCGGCACATCGACCCCGTAGGGGCAGCCGGACGCGTACGGGGCCAGGCGGGCGGCGGCCCGGATCAGCAGCGTGCGGGCACCATTCGCATTGCCGCGTCGCACGTGGGTGAACCCGACCGCGAGCTGAGCCAGGCCTTGCCACAGGTCCCGCTCCTCGGGCGGGCAGCTCTTCCACCTCGCCTCGAGGACCTCGTGCGCGTGGAAGGGCTGGCCCTGCGCCAGGTAGCGCTCGGCACGGTTCAACGCGTCGTCGGGCGCCAGGATCAGCCCGTCGGGGACGCGTGCCACGCCGGCGGCGCCACGCGGCATCGGCCGGCCAAGACCGTCACGCGGGCGGGCGTTGAGCGGCCGTCCCTGGGCGTCTCGGTCACGCGGGCTCATCGGGTCTGGTCGAGCCTGGCTAGCCAATCGAGCAGCTCGGTGTTGACCGCCTTCGGCGCTTCCTCGTGCAGGTAGTGCCCGACGTCGGTCAGCAGCCGCCACTCGTACGGGCCCGCCACGTACCGGCCGGAGCCCTGCGCGGTGCCAGGGAGCATGCAGGTGTCCAGGGCCCCGTGCAGCTGCAGGGTCGGCACGTCCACCGGTGTGCGCATCACCTTCGCGAAGCGCCTGCCGTCTGAACGCAGCTGAGAGCGCATCGACCAGCGGAAGTACTCCAGTGCCGAGTGCGCCACGTGCAGGGCCTTCATCTGGTCGCGGTAGCGGCGCTCGCTCTCGGGGTCGGGCCAGCCGGGCCCCGACCAGGCGTGCAGCAGCCGGGCGACCAGCGAGGCGTCGCCGCGCACCAGCTGACGCTCGGGCAGCCACGGGCGCTGGAACGCCATCAGGTAACGGCTGGCCGCGAGCTGGCCCTTGGGATCGCTGGCAAGGGTGGCGCGCAGGCGCAGCGGGTGGGCGGCGCCCAGGACGACGAGCCCGCGGACGATCTCGCGGTCCGTCACCGCGGTGGTCCACGCCCCGGCGGCGCCCAGGTCGTGGCCGACGAGGACCGCGTCGCGTGAGCCGAGCGCCCGGACGAGGCCGGCGATGTCGGAGGACAGCGTGAAGGCGTCGTAGCCGCGGGGCGGCTTGTCGCTCCCGCCGTAGCCCCGCAGGTCGGCGGCGACGGCGCGGTACCCGGCGTCGGCGAGGGCCTGCATCTGGTGGCGCATGGACCACCAGAACGTCGGGAAGCCGTGCAGCAGCAGGACGAGCGGGCCCTCGCCCAGCTCGGCGACGTGGAAGCGGGCGCCGTTCGCGCTCACGTCCCGGTGCGTCCACGGTCCGTCGACCTCGATGACCGTGCGCTGCGGTCCGCCCATGCCGCCCATCCCACCCATCCCGTCAGACTGTCACAGATCGTTCAGCTGGTCGGAGGTCGGCCCGGTCGCCTTCTGGGCATCGACCTGCTCCTCGCCGTGGCGCCTGTGGTGGGCCCGGCTGCTGCCACGGAGCAGGACGGCGGCGATGACGGAGGCGAGCGCGGAAGCCACCAGGACCGCTGCCTTCACGGTTTCGCCGCGCTCGCTGGCCGGGTAGGCGAGGTCGGCAATCAGGAGGGACACCGTGAAGCCGACCCCGGCGAGGGCAGCCACAGCGACGATGTCCCGCCAGTGCAGGTCGTCCGCCAGGCGGGCGAGGCCCAGCTTCACGGCGAGATAGGCGCCGCCGAACACGCCGATGAACTTGCCGAGGACCAAGCCGGCAATGACACCTAGTGCGATCCGGTCGGTTGCGACCTCGTGCAGGGCGTGCGCACCGATCGGCACGCCGGCAGCGAGCAGGGCGAACACCGGCACCGCGACGCCCGCCGAGATCGGCCGTACCTGGTGGTCGAGGCGGTCGGCAGGGGTGTCGGTCTCGCCCGGGTCGGGGCGCACCCGGGTCAACAGCCCGAGCGCGACACCGGCGACGGTCGCGTGGATGCCGCTCGCGTGCATGAATCCCCAGCAGGCGGCGGCGAGGGGGAGGTAGAGCCACCACGCGTGGACCCGCCGGTGTTGAAGCCAGGCGTAGCCGGCGAGCAGGATGATCGCGGCGGACAGCGGGAGCAGCGAGACCGTCTCGGTGTAGAAGATCGCGATGATGGCGATCGCGCCGAGGTCGTCGACGACCGCGAGGGTCAGTAGGAAGATGCGCAGCGACGGCGGCAGCCGCGGTGCGGCGACCGCCAGCACGGCGAGCGCGAACGCGATGTCGGTGGCCACCGGCACCGCCCACCCCCGATGGGCGCCCGGCACACCGACGCTCACCAGCAGGAAGATGACGGCGGGCACTGCCATGCCGGCGACGGCGGCGATGACAGGCAGCGCGGCCTTGCGGGGTGAGTTGAGCTCGCCGATGGTGAACTCGCGCTTGACCTCGAGACCGGCGACGAAGAAGAAGATGGCGAGCAGGCCGTCGGACGCCCATTGCTCCGCGGTGAGGTGCAGGTGCAGCGCGGCAGGGCCGAAGGCGGCGTTCTGAAACGAGTGGTAGCCGTGCGAGAACGGCGAGTTGGCCCAGATCAGTGCGACGGCGGCCGCACCGAGCATGAGCGCGCCGCCGACGGTCTCGGTGCGCAGCGCCTCGGCGACGTGCCGGGTGAGGCGGAAGGAGAGGTCGACGGGTCGGCGCACGGCGGTCGGTCCCTACGGTCGGCGGGCAGGCGGCTAGCAATTGCCGACCAGACTTCCCGGCGCACCGTGGTTCAGGCTATCGGTCCTTCGCCGTTGGCGGTCCAGTCGCCGGCTTCGGAGTTCTTGGCGAGCTTGCGCGAGAACCGGCTGAGCAACAGCGTGTTCACCGCCAAGGGGACGAGGGCGGCGGCCGATGCGATGGGCAGTCCGATGCCACGAAGTCGCAGGAGCAGGAAGATCGCCACGGCCAGGACGACCATGAAGGGAACCACCCGGGTGATCAGGCGGCGCCGCATCATCTCGAGCTCTGCAGCCGATAGTCGTTCCGGCTCGGTCATGCGATTCCTCCGTCGTCGATGCTGCCTGGTGGCAACCTTGGCGGCACGGCGAACCTGATGCCGCCGGCGCGGACACTACCAACATCACCAGCAACATCAACAGCGCTGGCGCCGCGACCGTGATCATGGGCGTTTCAACGTCATCCCGCGCTGATGACGTTGAAACGTGCACTCTCGTCAGTGCTTATCGGCCGACCCGTCCACTCCAGGAACGCGGGTGACGGGTCCACGCCCAGCAGGCGGCTTATGGCGAAGACGATCTCTTCGGGCCGCTGAAACACCTGGGCAGCGCGGAACCTGCGCACCCGGTAGCCCGCTTCCTCGAGCAGCTCCATACGCACGACGTCCGAGTCGTACTGCCGGCTGTCGGTCCGGTGCTGCTGGCCGTCGTACTCGATGACGAGTCGGGCGTGCGGGTAGTACATGTCGGCGCGTGCGATCCACTCGCCGTGCCGGCCGAACAGGTCGACTTGTGTCCGAGGCCGAGGAAGTCCTGCAAGCACGAGGATCAGGCGCAGGCGAGTCTCCATGGGTGACTCCGCACCTGCATCGAGGAGTGCGAAGGCGGTGCGCGCGCGGGTAGCGCCCCGGCGGTGGTGCTCGGCGATGGTGAGATCGAGGGCCGCCGGATTCACCAGACCTTTGCCCAGCATGGCGTCACCGAGGATGACGAGTTCGACGAGGTCGACCAGCGAAGGGGACGCTGCGAGGTCGATGAAGGTGCGGGCCGGTGTCGTCAGGCGGCGTCCGCGCCATACGCCCACGTCGGCAGCGGAAAGCTGGGCCACATGAATGACGAGATCTTTGCGTCGACCCGAGGTGATCACGTGGATGCGTTCGGGAAATCTGGTCTGGGCGCTAACTAGCGGGAGCCCGTAGATGCGCGCTGCGGTCACATGGCTGAATGCGGCGCTGGAAGGCAGGACCAGCTCGGCGGCGTCGCAGAACAAATCGTGAGTCCGGCCAATCGAAGTGGCCGCGTAGACGTCATGGAGGACCCGCTGAAAGGCCGGACCCTGAAGCTGGCGTGGGGTGACGCCGAGTGCTCGGGCGGCCGCCGACCTGAACGGTGCGGCGGCGAGAGCCGGCGGGACGAGCCGATGAGGACGCATGGCGATCATCGTGAGCGATCGCTGGGTCGCGGCGGTTCGAGTTGTCCACAGGCTCACCGGACCCGGCGCATCAGACCTGCCGCGCGGGCACTGCCCTCGTGCGGCCTACGGCCCGTCGTGCCCGGTGGCCCGTTCTCTCCGGCGGCCCATGCGACCGTGCCCCCGTGCGGCGCGCCTGGTGATCATGGGCGCTGCAACGTCATCTTCCGCAAATGATGTTGAAACGCCCATGATCACCACTAGGGCGGGCGGGGATCGGCGGGTCGAGGCGGAGCGACCGGGCTTCAGTCCTCGGCGGCCGCCGAAGGCATCCGCTCCGCGATCGCGGCGACCACCTCGGAGTCGAGCAGCGTCGTCACGTCGCCGAGCTCGCGGTGCTCGGCCACGTCGCGCAGCAGCCGGCGCATGATCTTGCCCGAGCGGGTCTTGGGCAGCTCGGGGGTGAGCATGATCTGGCGCGGCTTGGCGATCGGGCCGATCTCCTTCGCCACGTGCTCACGCAGCTCGGCGACGAACGCCGCGCCGTCGCTGTCGTCGATGCCGGCGTCGCCCTTGACGGTGACGAACGCGACGATGCGCCTGGCCGGTGGTCGCGTCGCTCGCCCCGACCACCGCCGCCTCGGCGACCTTCGGGTGCGACACCAGCGCGTGCTCGACCTCGGTGGTGGAGATGCGGTGGCCGGAGACGTTCATGACGTCGTCGACCCGGCCGAGCAGCCAGATGTCGCCGTCGTCGTCGTGCTTGGCGCCGTCGCCGGCGAAGTAGATGCCCGTCGAACCGGGACCAGTAGGTCTCCTGGTAGCGCTCGCGGGTCGCCCCAGATGCCGCGCAGCATCGCCGGCCACGGCTCGGTGAGCACCAGGTAGCCGCCCTCGCCGTTGCCGACCGACGTGCCGTCGTCGTCGACGACGTCGGCGGAGATGCCCGGGAACGGGGTCATCGCCGCGCCCGGCTTGGTGGCGGTGACGCCCGGCAGCGGCGTGATCATGATGGCGCCGGTCTCGGTCTGCCACCAGGTGTCGACGATCGGGCAGCGGTCGCCGCCGATGTGCTTGCGGTACCACATCCACGCCTCGGGGTTGATCGGCTCACCGACGGAGCCGAGCAGCCGCAGCGACGATCAGGTCGTGGCCGGCCGGGCAGCTCCTCGCCCCACTTCATGAAGGTGCGGATCGTCGTCGGCGCGGTGTAGAGGATCGTGACCTTGTACTTCTCGATCATCTACCACCAGCGGTCCTTGCCGGGGGTGTCCGGCGTGCCCTCGTACATGACCGACGTCGTGCCGTTGGCCAGCGGGCCGTAGACGATGTAGCTGTGGCCGGTGACCCAGCCGATGTCGGCGGCGCACCAGTAGACGTCGGTGTCCGGCTTGAGGTCGAAGACCGTCGCGGTGCGTCGAGGCGACCTGGGTGAGGTAGCCGCCGGTGGTGTGCAGGATGCCCTTCGGCTTCGCCGTGGTGCCGGACGTGTACATGATGTAGAGCGGGTGCTCGGCGTCGAACGCCTGCGCCTCGTGGGTGGTCGGCTGGCGGTCGACGACGTCGTGCCACCACACGTCGCGGCCGTCCGTCCAGCCGACGTCCTGGCCGGTGCGGCGCACGACGAGCACGGTCGCGCACGTCCGGGCAGCTCGGCGCACGGCCTCGTCGACCGCGGGCTTGAGGGCGGACGCCGCGCCGCGCCGGTAGCCGCCGTCGGCGGTGATGACGACCTGCGCGTCGCAGTCCAGGATCCGGCCGCGCAGCGCGTCGGCCGAGAAGCCGCCGAAGACCACGGTGTGCGGCGCGCCGAGGCGGGCGCAGGCCAGCATCGCGACGACGGTCTCGGGGATCATCGGCATGTAGATCAGCGACCCGGTCGCCGGCGGCGACGCCGAGCTCGGTGAGCGCGTTCGCCGCCTGGCAGACCTCGCGGTCAGGTCGGCGTAGGTGATCGTCCGGGTGTCGCCGGGCTCGCCCTCCCAGTAGTAGGCGACCTGGTCGCCGAGGCCGGCGTCGACGTGGCGGTCGACGCAGTTGACCGCGACGTTGAGCGTGCCGCCGACGAACCACTTGGCGAACGGGGCCTCCCACTCGAGCACCTCGGTCCACGGCGTCTGCCACGTCAGGGCTCGGGCCTGCTCCTCCCAGAACGCCAGCCGGTCGCGCGGCGGCCTCGTCGTACATGGCCTGGGTGGCCACGGCGCTGCCGGCAAGCTCCGCGGGCGGGGCGAACCGACGCGCCTCATGAAGCAGGTTGGACAAGCCCGTCTCGTCGCTCACCAGGGTGCTCCTTCAGCGGTCCAACTCTCCGTCACTGCAGCTGGGCGCAAGCCTACGCGCGATGATCGGGATCGGTAGGGGTCAACCACCTGTGCGGCTCGAACGTCGAAAGGGCGTGCGGTCAAGGTTGGGTAACTGCTGGCACGGCGAGCACCCCCGGAGCCCTGATCCACAGTTGCGGACGGTTACCGTGGCCGCCTGCGTAGTGAGAGGTGTGAAGAGTGCGTCGTCGGTTGGTCTCCATCGGGGCTGTCGGGTTCCTTGTCGCCGGCGCGAGCGCGTGCTCACCAGGCAAGCACGACGTGGCGCTCGGCCCGAGCCCGTCGGTCTCGGTCTCGCCCTCGCCGTCCACCACCTCGTCCGGGCCGGCCGACCCGTCGCCGGCTCCACCGTCGTCCGCCCCGGCAAGCCCGTCGCTGTCGCCGACGAGCGGCCCGAAGACGCCTACCTCGCCGGTCGTGGTCCCTCCAGGCGGCAAGCCGCCGCAGTTCATCGTCGTGGCCTTCGACGGTTCGGGCAGCCACGACCTGTGGAACTACTGGCTCGACGTCGCCCACCGGGCAGGCAACACCAAGATGACGTTCTTCCTGTCCGGCATCTACGCGGTGCCCAAGGACAAGCGCATGATCTACAAGCCACCGGGTCACGCGGTCGGCGCCTCCGACATCGGCTGGACCACCGCGGAGAAGATCCCGACCTGGATCAACGACGTCAACAAGGCCTACAAGACCGGCCACGAGATCGGGACCCACTTCAACGGCCACTTCTGCGGGCCGAACGGTGTCGGCAAGTGGACCACCGCGGACTGGGTCAGCGAGACCAACCAGTTCTTCGACTGGATCACCAACATCTCCGCAGTCTCCGGCGTGGCCAACCTGCCGGCCTGGGCCTTCGACCCGAAGAAGGAGATTGTCGGCGGCCGCACCCCGTGCCTCGAGGGTGACATCAACGGCGCGGTCATCCCGGCCTACAAGAAGCTGGGGTTCCGCTACGACACCAGCCCGCCCGGTCACCTCAAGTGGCCGACGAAGATCGACGGGGTGTGGGAGTTCCCGCTCGCCAGCCTGCGCCTGGCGGGCACCACCAGGACCGCGCTGGCGATGGACTACAACCTCTACTACGCGCAGACCAAGGGGAAGCCGGCTGCGGCCGCGGACCAGCCAGCGCTGAAGCAGCAGGTCTACGACACCTACTGGAACGCGTTCCAGGCCACCTATAACGGCACCCGCGCCCCGTTGTTCTTCGGCAACCATTTCGAGAAGTGGAACGGCGGCATCTACACCGACGGGTTGGCCGAGATGTACGTCAAGGCGTGCGCGATGCCCGACGTGAAGTGCGTGTCCTACCGCGACGTCGCCGACTACCTCGACCACCTCGACCCGGCGGCGCTGGCCAAGCTGCAGAAGATGCCCCCGCAGGCGCAGGGTTAGAACGTGGCCGGAACACCGATCATGGTGGCCGCCGACCCGCTTGCGGCGCTGTCGGCCATGCCCGGCGTGGGCGAAGCCGTCGAGCAGGCGCGCGTCGCCGTGGACCGGCTGCACACCCACCGGGTGCTGCGCCGTCAGCGCGCGGAGGTCAGCGCGGAGTCGGCGTTGCGCGGGGCTCGCGCGTCGGCTGCCTTGGAGGGGGTGGACGTCGACCTGGCGACCCTGCGCCACACGCCCGGCTCGGACCCGGTCGTCCAAGGTGCGTTGCGGGCGTCGACGGAGGTAGGCGCCCTGGTCGAGGTCTGGCGCCGAGCGCCGCTCCAGGCCCTGGCGCGGCTGCACCTGGTGGCCGCGACCGACCGTGCGGGCGCCGAGGAGCTCGGACGGCCGCGCGCCGAGCCCGACGTTGCTGCCCGCCTCACCTCGCTCGCCCAGCTCGTGGTCGAGCGCACCTCCACGCCGGCGATCGTGCTGGCTGCGGTGGTGCACGGGGAGATCCTCGGGATGCCGGCGTTCGACGTGGCGAGCGGCGTGGTGGCCCGGGCCGCGCAGCGGTTGGTGCTGGTGACCCGCGGGCTGGACGCCAAGTCCGTGCTGGTCCCCGAGGTTGGCCACCTGGAGCTGGCGCCCGAGTACGAGGATGCCCTGGCCGGCTACGTGGGTGGAACGGCTGAAGGCGTCGCCGGCTGGGTGGTGCACTGCGCCAGGGCGGTCGAGCTGGGGGCGCGGGAGAGCCTGGCTATCTGCGAGGCCATGCTCCGGGGCTGACCTGTGGCCCTTCCGTTCTGCCGGCACTGCGGATGCGCAGGCGCGGGCGTGCGGGTCCGGTCCCGCGGGGCTTAGCGATGCAGTCGCAGCTCGGCGACCACCGCCCGGTGGTCGGTGCCGGCCACGGCGTGCTCGCTGACACCGGTCACGGCGAGCTCGGGCGACACCAGCACGTGGTCCAGGTGGAGCAGTGCAGGCAGCACAGAACCGGTTGGCCAGGTGCTGACCCGTGTGCGCCCGGCCGCCCGGTGCGCGTCGCGCATCCCCGTCGCCAGCACTGACCGGAACGCGTGGTGGTCAACGCTCGCGTTGAAGTCGCCGAGCAGGATGAGTGGCGTCGCGCGAGCGGTGGCCTGATCGCGAAGGGATCGCAGGTCGGCGCGCCAGGCCGCGGTGCGGCCAGGTAGCGGAGGGAAGGCGTGCACCGCGACGATCCGCACAACCCGGCCACCCACCGTCACCTCGACCGTCGCCATCGCCATCGTCGTCTCCCTGAGGGGTGGGCACACCCGCACGGGCAGCCGCGAGTACACCCCGGTGCCGGAGTCTCCCTGTCGGCTCGGCTCCACTGTCGTGTGTGGCCACAGGTCGTCGAGGCCGGCCCTTCGCAGCCGGTCCACCGCCCCCCGGGTGAGCTCGGCAAAGGCCACGATGTCGGGCTGCGCCCGATACAGAAGGTCCATCACCTGGCCGGCGTCTGCCGAGCCGTGGCGCAGGTTGAGGGCGAGGACGGTGAGTGCCGTGGCCCTGTCGTCGCGCGGCTCGGACTCGCGCGGCTCGGACTCGCGCGGCTCGGACTCGACCGGCCAGGGCACGTTGGCGGCGACTGCGCAGGCGGCCAGCGTCGCGACGACCGGTTGGCGCAGTGCCGCAGCGGCCACCGCAGTGGCCGCCGCAATGGGTAGGGCGAGGGGACTCAGGGCGGCGATCATGGGCGCCGGGCCGGCTCCACCGGTCACGAGTCGGGCCGCCGCGACCACGAGGCAGCCACCGACGGACGTCGCGGTGACGGTTCGCGCCGGGGTCAGCACGCTAGGCCGATGATCGTCGATCCGCATGCGATCGGCGCCCCGCATAGGCGGGACGCCGTCGCGGCGACGCTCGAGTGACCAAGCGTGCACCTCGTAGTCGCCGGGTGGTACGTCGACGGGTGGAGGTCCCGTCGTCCTACCGCGCGGCGCGCCGATCGTGGCTGGTCGCACGTGGGTAACCGAGTGTCGCGCCAGAAACGGTGTTGCCTGAGCACCACCGTCCCCTTGCCTCCGTTGTACGCCGGAACGCGTGGATACGGAAGCCTTCGACTGGTTCCTTTGCTCGTCTGCGGGACATCGCGTGCGGGGGCCAGCGACATGTGACCCGCCGCTATGCGGTCCGGCGCAGCCGACCCCGGCGGCGGGCGAACCAGACGATGCCGGCGGCGGCCACGCCCGCGCCGAGGCTGGCGGCCGCGATCACCGGGGTGGGTCCTGTGGTGAGCCGGGGGTAGCGGGTCCGGAGGGTCACCGGGTTCGAGAAATGGAGTACCGGCCAGCCGTTGGCGGTCGCCTCCTTGCGCAGCAGCCGGTCCGGGTTGACCGCGTGCGGATGTCCGACCGTCGACAGCATCGGCAGATCGGTGGAGGAGTCGGAGTAGGCGTAGGACGCGGCCAGGTCGTAGCCCTGGTCGGCCGCCAGCTCGGCGATCGCGTCGGCCTTCGTCTGGCCGTGGGCGTAGTACTCGATCTCGCCGTTGTAGTGGCCGTCGACGATGACCATCCGGCTGGCGATCACATGGTCGGCGCCGAGCAGCGCACCGATCGGCTCGACCACCTCCGCGCCGGAGGAGCTCACGACCACGACGTCGCGCCCGGCCGCGTGGTGCTCCTCGATGAGCGCCGCCGCCTCGTCGTAGATCACCGGGTCGATGAGCTCGTGCAGCGTCTCGGCGACGATGTCCTTGACCTGCTGGACGTCCCAGCCGATCACCAGCTGCGACAGGTACGCGCGCATCCGCTCGGTCTGGTCGTGGTCCGCACCGCCGACGAGGTAGACGAACTGGGCGTACGTGCTCTTGAGCACGGTGCGCCGGTTGATCAGACCGCCCTGGTAGAAGGGGCGGCCGAATGCCAGAGCGCTCGACTTGGCGATGATCGTCTTGTCGAGGTCGAAGAACGCCGCAGCACGGGTCACGTCCGAAGGATAGGCCGAACGGCGGTAGCGCACGGGGACTTCGGCTGCATCGCGTCCTCGGGCGAGTTAGATGTCCGGTTGGTCTGCCCGAGTGAGGTTGCTGGCCGGTGTTTGCTCCGCGAACCGAACGGGTTACCGTAATAACTGGGCCCGGTTCTACCCCCCAGAACCGGCCCACCGACGGCCCCCGCTACCCCCCCCAGCGGGGGCCGTCCCATGTTGTCCACAGCGTGTCGAGTCCGCTGTCGGTGTCCACAGGTCGCATGACGAGCCGGTGCTGGTGGCTGCGCGCCGACAAGGGTGGCGGGACGACGCACACCTGTGGAGGCACAGTGCATCCTTCCCGCCCGGAGCCAGCGGAGCGCCCGCTCGTGGTGACGTCCGATCCCGACACCCTGGAGGAGATCCTTCGACTCGCGGCGGTCGCCGGTGTCGAGATCGACGTCGCCCATGAGGCGGGCACGGCGGGGCGTCGGGCCAGCTCGGCGCCGCTCGTACTGGTCGGCGACGACGCGTCGGCGTCCTTCGCCCGGCTCGGTCTGGGCCGTCGGCCCGGTGTGGTGCTGGTGGGCGCCGACACCGGTGACACGGGCACGTGGCGGCGCGGCGTGGACATCGGCGCCGAACACGTCGTGTTCCTGCCGGACGCCCAGTCGTGGTTGGTCGACCGGCTCGTCGCCGCCGCCGAGGGCTGCCAATCGCGCGCCCCCATCGTCTGCGTCGTGGGCGGGCGCGGCGGCGCGGGTGCGACCGCCCTAGCGGTCGCGCTGGCGGTCACTGGAGTGCGCGCGGGTCGCCGCACGCTCCTGATCGACGCCGATCCACTCGGCGGCGGCATCGACTTGGCACTCGGCGGGGAGGACGTCGCCGGGCTGCGCTGGCCCGACCTCGCCTCGGCCACCGGACGGGTGAGCCCGGGGTCGTTGCGGGCGGCGCTCCCGGTGGTCGACGAGCTGGTGGTGCTGTCCTGGGACCGGGGCGACACGATGTCCGTGCCGGCGCCGGCCATGGCCTCGGTGCTGTCGGCCGCGCAACGCGGCAGCGACCTCGTCGTCATCGACCTTCCGCGCCATCTCGACGAAGCGGCACGGCTCGCCCTGACCCAGTGCGACGCCGCCCTTCTCGTGGTTCCGGCCGAGGTGCGGGCCTGCGCGGCCGCGACGAGGGTGGTGACGTCGGTGGCGCGCCACGCCAGTGACCTGCGGGTGGTCGTGCGCGGGCCGGCACCTGCAGGCCTCGCCGCCGGCGATGTTGCGGCCGCGCTGGGTCGACCCCTCGCTGGTGAGCTGCGGGCCGAACCGGGCCTCGCGGCCTGCCTGGAACGAGGCGAACCACCCGCCCGCGGAGGTCGCGGCCCCCTGGCGGGCTTCTGCCGGGGGTTCCTCGATGAGCTGGCCGCCCACGTCGGTGGGCATCGCGCGGCGTGAACCCGTCAGCCCGGGTGGCTCCGATGGCTCCTTACGTGGGAGCTGGGCTCGACCCCGATCTGGTGGACCGTATCCGGGTGCGGGTCGCCTCCGACGGCGACGGGCCGTCGACCGCACGGGTGGCCGCGGCCCTACGTGCCGAGGCCGGTGTCTACTCCGACGCCGACGTGCTCACGATCCTCCAGGCGGTGCGTGCCGAGCTGGGCGGCGCGGGCCCGCTCGAACCGCTGCTCCGTGAGGACGGCGTCACCGATGTCGTTGTGAACGGACCCGACCAGGTGTGGGTCGACCGGGGTCGTGGGTTCGAGCGCGCACCGGTGCGGTTCGCTGACGAGGCCGCGGTGCGGCGCCTGGCGGTCCGGCTCGCCGGGGTGGCGCGGCGCCGGCTCGACGACGCGTCGCCTTTCGTCGACGCGATGCTGCCGGACGGGACTCGGCTGCACGCCGTGCTGCCGCCAGTCGCGCCCGACGGCGTGTGCGTGTCGCTGCGGGTGCCGGCCAACCGCGGCTTCACCCTCGCCGAGCTCATCGAGAACGGCTCGGTGTCCCCGCGTGGGGCCGAGCTCCTGTCCGCGATCGTTCGCGGCCGGCTGGCATTCCTGGTGACCGGCGGCACCGGGACCGGGAAGACCACTCTGCTCGCCACCGCGCTGGGCCTGGCCGATCCACGGGAGCGGATCGTCGTCGTCGAGGACACCCGCGAACTGCGCGCCGTCCACCCGCACCTCGTGCGTCTGGAGGCGCGGCACGCCAACGCGGAAGGCGCCGGAGCGATCACGGTGCGAGACCTGGTGCGTGAGGCGTTGCGGATGCGGCCGGACCGGATCGTCATCGGCGAGGTGCGCGGCGGCGAGTGCATCGACCTGCTGGCCGCGCTCAACGTCGGCCACGAGGGAGGGTGCGGGACGGTCCACGCCGGCAGCGCCGCTGAACTGCCCGCCCGGTTGGAGGCGCTCGCGATGGCCGCCGGGATGGGGAGGGAGGCGCTGCACAGCCAGCTCGGTGCGGCCTTGGACGTCGTCGTCCACCTCGAGCGCCCACCCGGCGGGCATCGACGGCTCGCCGAGATCGCCGTCGTCCGTCGCGAAGGGGCGCTGGTGGTCGTCGTGCCGGCCGTGCTGTTCGGGCCGGACGGGGTCACGCGGGCCGGGCCGGGTGCCGCCGAGCTGGAGCGGCTACTGGCTGGTCGGTCACTGGTAGGTGGGGCGCTGACGGATGGGTGGGGCGCTGACGGGCCCGGCGTTGATGGGCCACTGATGAGCGCGGCCGGATGAGCGCCGCCGCGCCGGTCTGCTGCGCGGTGTTCGCGAGCTGCGCCCTGGCAGTCGTGCTCGGACCCGGGCCGGCCTCGGCGCGGCTGAACGATCTGCGGCTAGGTGTCGGTCGTGGCGGGCCGGGCATGCGACGGCGGACGCGCGCGGGGCGGGCATGGGTCGGCGGGACCTGGCGCTCACAGGCGCGATCAGCCTGGGCACGCGCGCGCCGTGGGTCGGTTGGTGGAACTGGATGCGCACCGTCGCCACCAGCCGGCGGGTAGCGACGCGGCGGCGCACCGCGGTCGTCGAGATCGCCCGGGCTCTGGCCGCGGAGCTGCGCGCCGGCCGGACCCCCCACGAAGCGTTGGGCCTCGCCGTGAACGCGAGCGCGAGCGACCTGGGCGAAGGGTCGGCACAGCTGTTGCTCGATGCGGTGCGAGTGGGGGCCGACCCTGAGGCGGTGGCGAGGGCGCTCGACGCGGCGGGCAGCGAGGCGTCCCTGTCCGGCTGCCGGCACCTCGCCGCCTGCTGGCGGATCGGTAGCGGCACGGGTGCCGGGTTCGCGGTCGCACTCGACCACGTGGCCGCCGCATTGCGCGCCGACGCACGGGCGCGCGAGGACCTGCAGGCCCAGATGGAAGGGCCACGGTCGACCGCTCGACTGCTCGCGGGGCTGCCCCTGTTCGGGCTGATCCTGGGCGCGACCATGGGCGCCTCTCCGCTGACTTTCTTGTTCGGCACCGCGCCGGGGTGGGGTTGTGCGATCGCGGCCGTGGGGCTCGAACTCGCCGGTCTGGCCTGGACCCGCCGCCTTGTGCGCGGTGCGGCTGCGGATGTCGCGCCGGGCGGGTCGTGATGAGCGGCGCGTCTGGTGCGCGCGTCCTCCTGAGCGCTGTGCGACGGCGGTGAGGCGACGGTGTCGACCTTCGCCGCGCTCGTCGCGGCCGCGTGCGCCGCAGTAGCGGTCGGTCTCGGCTTCGCGCCGCGGGCACCTGGCCGAAGGGCCCGCGCGGTTGTCGGTGCTCGACTGCAGACCTCCCGTCCGGCGGTCGTCGGCGCTCGACCACAGGCCGCAGGTCCCGCGGCTGTCGCGGTCGGGGTCGGGCGGGCGTCGCCGGTCTCGCCGTGGCGCGGTCGGTGCCGCCGCGTGCGCCGGCTGCGGGACGTTCGTGCTGGTGGGCGGCGTCACGGGGTTCGCGCTCGCTGCAGGGGTCGGCGTCGGTGCGCACCGCCTGCTACGCCGGCTCGCGGCGGACTCCTCCCTCGGGGTGGATCGTCGGGCCGGGCGGGCGAACGAAGCCCGCCTCGCCATCGACCTTCCGGTCGCGCTCGACTTGCTCGCCGCGGTGTTGTGGACCGGTGGCACGGTCGTGGACGGACTGCGCGTGGTGGGGCAAGCGATAGGCGGTCCGGTGGGAGCACAGTTCACCGAGGTGGTTCGCCTGCTCGAGCTGGGCGCGGCGGCGGACGTCGCCTGGTCGACTCTGCTCGACGACGAGACCTTCGACCAGGTCGCGCGTGTGTTCATGCGGGCGGGCGTGTCCGGCGCACCGCTCGGCGATGCGCTCGAGCGTCTCGCCGCGCGACCGACGGGAGACCGCTCGCGCCGCGGCGGAGGCGGCCGCGCGCCGGCTCGGCGTGCGGGCGGTCGTACCGCTGGGTCTGTGCTTCCTGCCCGCGTTCGTCCTGGTCGGCGTCGTCCCGGTCGTCGTCGGGTTGGCCCGGGCGGCGGTGGGTTGACGATCGCCGGCGAGGGCGCGCCCGGAGAGGGCCGTCCACAACCCTGTTCGCCGCGCGGGCGTATCCACACCCGAGCACGTGCCGCCCCGGGGGCGGCCTGGCGAACGCCAAGGTGGCGACGGGGTGGCAGCGAGCCGCCGGTGATTGCGGAAGAGCTGGGCGACGGGGAGGGGACGCTCGATGGTGTGTCGAACTGGTGGCGCGCAGGTGCGTGGGCGCGCGGTGGCGGCGGCCGTGACGAACGGTCGTGGGCGCTGGTCAGGTCGGATTCGCGCTGTTGCTCGGATCTACGGTGCCATGCGGGTGCGCTGGTCGGACCGGTTGCGCGGTGACCGGGGGATGTCGACCGCCGAGTACGCGGTCGGCACGGTGGCCGCCTGCGGTTTCGCGGCCGTGCTCTACAAGGTGGTGACGAGCACGCAGGTATTCGAGCTGCTGACGGGGCTGGTGGCACGTGCGCTCCAGGCGGCGTTCTAGGGGTCGGGCGGTCGAACGAGGGTCGGTGACGGCGGAGACGGCGGCGGCCCTGCCGGTGCTCGCGATCCTGCTCGGCATGTGCCTGTGGGCGGTCGGTGCCGCGACCGCACAGCTGCGGTGCGTCGACGCCGCGCGGGCTGGCGCTCGGGCCGCCGCGCGGGGGGAGCAGCTGGCGACCGTCGAAGCCGCCGCCCGGTCGGCCGCACCTGCCGGGGCGGTGGTGACCGTTCGCGCGGAGGGGCAGGACATCCGGGTGACCGTCAACGCGCGGACAGTGCCGCGCGCCGGCCCGCTGGCGCGCCTGCCCGGGCTCGAGGTGTCCGGTACGGCGGTGGCCGCCACCGAAGCGTTCGGCGGGAACGTGCCATGAGCGCCGGCGATGCAGGTGGCGGCGCCGACCATAGGTGCATCGGACAGGGTCGTCGCCGCCGCAGGCGGCTGCAGGCCGGACGGCGGCTCGGCCTCGATCTGGGTCCTGTCGGCGGGCGTCCTGGTGTGGGTGGTCACCGCAGGCGTACTGGCCGTGGCGCAGGGCATGGTCGCCCGCCACCGTGCTGGCGCCGCGGCAGACTTGGCCGCGCTGGCCGCCGCCGATCAGGCCTTCTTCCAGCCGGGGGCCACCGATGCCGTGTGTCCGGTCGCCGCCGAGCTCGCGCACGCCAACGGCGCCCAGCTGGTCGCCTGCACGGTGGTCGGTCAGGTGGTCGACGTCACTGTCAGCGTGTCCGTCCACGGACCGGTCGGCGCGGTGGTCGGGCCGGCGACCGTGCGGTCGAGAGCCGGGCCGGGCCCGTAGCGAGCGGCGGAACTCCCGAGCGAGCCGCGGCCGGCAGCCCGAGCGAGCCGGGACCGAGCGTGCCGGGTCCTCACGGCGTCGGCGTCGGCGCACCGGCCGGTAGCGACACCAGCTGCCCACCGGTCGAGGGTGGGCTGCCAAACAGCCGGACCTCGCGTGCCGTCGTGCCGAGCGGCACGTCGTACCAGAGGTCGAACTCCACCCGGTCCGATGGCGCCAGGTCGAACTCGTCGGGCTGCCGTCTTGATCCGCATCGCGTCGGGATCAGGGTGGTAGACGTGGCCGGCGGCATCGATGAGGTCCTGCTTCATGGTGACGAGGAAGGTCGCATCCAGGCCCACGTCCTGCGCGAGCACGCGCACGCGCATGTAGGTCCCGCGCGGGTACCACTCCGCGTGAGTGCCGGTGATGACCGGGATCCGGTCGGTGAAGCCGATGACTTGGAGTCGCAGGTCGCCGTCACGCACCGGCGCGGCGTGCACGGGGACCTCACGTAGCCGGACGGGCTCCGGTGACACCGGATAGGTCGACACCGGCCGGGCGGCGGCCGAGCCGACCGAGCAGCCAGCCACGGCACTGGACCCAGCGATAGCCGCAGCGAGGACCACGGCCCCGACTGCGGCACGGGAAGGCACCGAGCAACCTCCTCCGGCAACTCCACTCGATTCGATGATGCACCGGACGACGTCGCCTGCTGCCGCTCGACGAGGTACAAGTCCCGTCCCGAGACGGCAAAGGTCACCCGAGGACCTGGATCGGTGGCCGAGCCGGGAGCACCGTGAAGGGGTGACGGCGCCTACCGACCCTTGGCCGCAGCTGCCGCTCGATGCCTGGGCCCCAACCCGCACCACGGTGCACATGTTCACGCAGGTGCTCGGCAAGGTACGGCTTGCGCTTGCACCTGCCGAGCCGCAGTGGTGGCATGTGCCGCTCTTCGTCACGGTCAGCGGCCTCACGACCGGGCCGATGCCGTATGAACGGCGTGTCCTCCAGCTCGACCTGGACCTGACCGCGCACCGCATGCTCGCCCGCACCGAGGACGGTGAGCAGGTGGGCTTCGCGCTGCCGGGGCGAAGCGTCGCCGCGTTCTACCGCGACACCCTCGCCACGCTCCGTTACCTCGGGGCGGACGTCCCGATCAGCCCCATGCCCCAGGAGGTGCCCAACCCGGTGCCGTTCCCCGACGACACCAACGTGAACTACGACCAGGAGTGGGTGAGGAGGTTCCATCGCGTGCTGTCCTCGGCGGACCAGGTGTTGAAGCGCCACCGCGCGCCGTTCGCCGGACGGCACAGTCCGGTGCACTTCTTCTGGGGCACGTTCGACCTCGCCTACACCCGCTACTCGGGGCGCCGGGTCGAAATCCCGCCCGACGCCGGGGTGATCCGCCGTGGCTCGATGGACTCCGAGGAGGTGTGTGCCGGCTTCTGGCCCGGTGACGAGCGCTACCCGGCGCCGGCCTTCTACACCTACGCCTACCCTCAACCTGACGGGCTTGAGCACGCCGTTGCCCGTCCGGGTGAGGCGGCCTGGAACGCGGATCTCGGTGAGTTCCTCCTCCCCTACGGCGACATCCTCGCCGGCGGCACACTGCCCGAGAAGGCGGTACTCGAATTCCTGACCAGCACGTTCGACGCCGCGGCTGAGCTGGCCGACTGGCCGGAAGGAACCCGATGAGCACGACGGTGCGCTGGGAGGTGGCCGGTGACGATGAAGGTCGGCCGACCGGGGCCACCTGCCTCCACCTCGACGAGGCGCGCCCCGACGTGGAGCCCAGTACCCGTGAGGGTTGTGAAGACTGCCTCCGCGAGGGCAGCACCTGGGTCCATCTGCGCGAGTGCCTGGTGTGCGGCCATGTTGGCTGCTGCG
Source organism: uncultured Actinomycetota bacterium (assembly GCA_963703505.1). Taxonomy (GTDB): domain Bacteria; phylum Actinomycetota; class Actinomycetes; order CAVPEL01; family CAVPEL01; genus CAVPEL01. The sequence goes on from CAVPEL010000006.1 coordinate 615,328, forward strand.
ACAACTCCCCGCGCCGGCACGCGACGGCGCACTGGCACTCCAGCGGTCACCCACTGATGGCCTCACTCCAACCCGATGAGGACTGGGGCTGGTGCTATCCGGACTCGCTCTACCTGCTGCCGGCCTGACGATCGCTCAGGTGGCTCCGGACGAAGCCCCCGCGAGCAGCACCCGAAGCAGCCGCACCGCGCCGGCCTTGTCCAGCGGGTCGTTGCCGTTGCCGCACTTGGGCGACTGCACGCACGACGGGCAGCCCGCCGCGCACTCGCAGGCGGCGATCGCCTCGCGCGTCGCGGTCAGCCACACGGCGGCGGCTCGTAGCCGCGCTCGGCGAAACCCGCACCGCCCGGGTGCCCGTCGTAGACGAAGACCGTGGGCAGCCCGGTGTCCGCGTGCAGCGCGGTCGAGACGCCGCCGATGTCCCACCGGTCGCAGGTGGCGAACAGCGGCAGCAGGCCGATCGAGGCGTGCTCGGCGGCGTGCGCGGCGCCCGGGCAGGTCGGCGCGGCAGGAGCGTCGGCCGCGGCGAGCTGGCGCCTGCGTCACGGTCCACCACACCGCCCGGGTGCGCAGCTGGCGCACCGGCAGGTCGAGCGGCTCCTCGCCGAGCACCTCGCCGCCCGGGACCCGCTTGCGTCCGAAGGAGACGACCTGGTGGTCACGTCGACCTCGCCGAAGCGCCACCGTCGCCTCGCCCCAGGCGTGCGAGCGGAGCGTCCGCACGATGCGAGAGGTCGGTGACGTCGCGGGCGGAGGTCGTGTAGTCCGGGTCGGCCCGCTCGACCAGCGCGACGCCGTCGTCGAGGTCGAGCGAGCGGACGAGGTAGGTCTCGCCCTGGTGCAGGTAGACCGCACCGGCGTGCACGCGTCGCGTGCGCCGCGCCGGCGTCGACGGTGCCGAGCAGCCGACCGGTGGCCGCCTCGACGACCCGGACCGGCGCGCCGCCGGTGCCGCGGATGTCGGCGAGGTCGCAGGCCCGCTCGCGCCGGGTCCAGAACCAGCCGGTCGGCCGCCGGCGCAGCAGGCCGTCGCGCGACGAGGTCGTCGAGCAGGTCGCGGCGCGGTCGGGCCGAACAGGGCGAGGTCGGCCTCGCCGCAGCGGCAGCTCGGCCGCGGCGGCGCACAGGTGCGGCGCCGAGCACGTACGGGTTGTCCGGGTCGAGCACGGTCGCCTCGACCGGCCGGCCGAACAGCGCCTCCGGGTGGTGCACCAGGTAGGTGTCGAGCGGGTCGTCGCGCGCGACGAGCACGGCGAGCGCGTCCCCGCCGGTCGCGCCCGGCGCGACCGGCCTGCTGCCACATCGACGCGCGGGTGCCCGGGCAGCCGGCCAGCAGGACGGCGTCGAGCCCGGCGACGTCGATGCCGAGCTCGAGCGCCGTTGTCGTCGCCAGGCCGACGAGCGCGCCGCGACGCAGCGCCGCTCGAGCGCGCGCCGCTCCTCCGGCAGGTAGCCGCCGCGGTAGGCGGCGACCCGCGCGGCGAGCTCCGGCGCCGACCTCGCCGAGCGCTCGCCGGGCGGACATCGCGACGGCCTCGGCGCCGCGCCGCGACCGGACGAACGCCAGCGTCCGGACGCCGTCGACGACCAGGTCGGTGAGCAGGTCGGCGGTCTCGGCGGTCGCGGAGCGGCGCACCGGCGCCCCGTGCTCGCCGACGCCGGTCGGTCAGCGGCGGCTCCCACAGCGCGAACGTCGTCGCGCCGCGCGGCGACCCGTCGTCGGTGACCGCCGCGACGGGCAGGCCGACCAGCCGGGACGCCGAGCGGCGCCGGGTCCGACACGGTCGCCGACGCCAGCACGAACACCGGCTCGGCGCCGTAGCGCGGCGCAGACCCGCCGCAGCCGCCGCAGCACCTGCGGCGACGTGCGAGCCGAACACGCCGCGGTAGGCGTGGCACTCGTCGATGACGACGAAGCGCAGCGCCGCCAGGAACGCCGACCAGCGGGCGTGGCCGGGCAGCAGCGAGCGGTGCAGCATGTCGGGGTTGGTCAGGACGACGTTGGCGTGCGCGCGCACCCAGTCGCGCTCCTCCTCGGGGGTGTCGCCGTCGTAGGTCGCGGCCCGCACGCCCGGGCAGCCCCAGCGACGTCGAGCGCCCGCAGCTGGTCGGCGGCCAGCGCCTTGGTCGGCGAGAGGTAGAGCGCGGTGGCGCCGCGTCCGGCGCACGAGCCGGTGGCGTCACCTGCCAGCACCGCGGTCAGCATCGGCAGCAGGTAGGCGAGCGACTTGCCCGACGCCGTGCCGGTGGCGACGACGACGGAGCGGCCGGCCCAGGCCAGCTCGGCGGCCTCGACCTGGTGGGCCCACGGCGCGGCGATCCCGGCGTCGCCGAGCGTCGACCGCAGCGGTGCGGGCACCCACTCGGGCCAGGGTGCAGTGCGGGCATCGCGGGCCGGCATCTGCTCGACGTGGGTGACCCGCTCGCTCGCGGCCGGCGCCGGAGCGCAGCCGGGCCCACGCGCCGGGCCCGCGGGCGCTCGGCGCGGCCGATGAGGCGGTTCGCTGCTCGGGCACCGGCGTCAGTGTCGCACCGCCATGGCGATGCGAGGCGGTTGGGCCGATACTGATCGGGTAGGGCCGATGCAGCGTCGCTACCCGGCGCACGCGTCGACCATGCCTGGCTGACCTTGGAGGACCTTGCTGTGGACCTGTCTCTGTCGACCCGCGCCGAGGCCGGCCGCACCGTCGTCGCGGTCGGCGGCGAGATCGACGTCTACACCGCGCCGAAGCTGCGCGAGCAGCTCGTCGACCTGGTCGCCGCCGGCAGCCACCACCTGATCGTCGACATGGAGGGCGTCGAGTTCCTCGACTCCACCGGCCTCGGCGTGCTCGTCGGCGGCCTGAAGCGGGTGCGGGCCCACGACGGCTCGCTGCGGCTGGTGCTGCACCCAGGAGCGCATCCTCAAGATCTTCCGGATCACCGGCCTGACCAAGGTCTTCCCGATCCACGCCACGGTGACGAGGCGCTCACCACCACGGACTGACCGCGACGGGACCGCAGATCACGGCTCGAGCCGACCCGGTCAACCGGCGCGATTGACCACTAAACCGGCCTGAAACGGTCGGTGCGTCCTATACACGACAAGTGCCTCTCTAGCAAAATCGTGTCGTAGACTCCGGCAGCCGCCAACGCTGTCGGTCGCCTCTGTGGCGCGCCGGTGCGGTCCCATGTCGATACGGTCCGCGACCTCCGTCACCGGAGGGCGCGAGTCTTAGGAGGACGCATGTCCGGGCTCACCCTCGCCGCTGGGAGCACTGGGTCAGTGTCTCTGACCGGTCACAACCTGGCTCTAGTCGTCGTGGTGGCGGTCATCGCCCTTGCCGCGCTCGGTGTCGCCGGCCTCCTCGTGCGCGAGGTGCTCGCCGCCGGCGAGGGCACCGACAAGATGCAGGAGATCGCGACGGCGGTCCAGGAGGGCGCGTCGGCGTACCTGCAGCGCGGCAGTTCCGCACCCTGGCGGTCTTCGCCGTCATCGTCTTCTTCCTGCTGCTCCTGCTGCCGGCCGACACCGGCAGCCAGCGCATCGGCCGGTCGGTGTTCTTCCTCGTCGGCGCGGTGTTCTCCGGCGTCGACCGGCTACATCGGCATGTGGCTCGCGGTGCGCGCCAACGTGCGGGTCGCCGCCGCCGCCCGCGAGTCGGGCGGCGCAGACAAGGCCATCCGGATCGCGTTCCGCACCGGCGGCGTCGCCGGCATGTTCACCGTCGGCCTCGGCCTGTTCGGCGCGGCCGTCGTCGTGCTGATCTACAAGGAGAACGCCCCGAAGGTGCTCGAGGGCTTCGGCTTCGGCGCCGCGCTGCTCGCCATGTTCATGCGGGTCGGCGGCGGCATCTTCACCAAGGCCGCCGACGTCGGCGCCGACCTGGTCGGCAAGGTCGAGCAGGGCATCCCCGAGGACGACCCGCGCAACGCCGCGACCATCGCCGACAACGTCGGCGACAACGTCGGCGACTGCGCGGGCATGGCCGCCGACCTCTTCGAGTCCTACGCCGTCACGCTCGTCGCCGCGCTGATCCTCGGCAAGGCGGCGTTCGGCAACGCAGGGCCTGGTCTTCCCGCTGATCGTGCCGGCGATCGGCGTCCTCACCGCGGTCATCGGCATCTTCGCCGTGCGCCCCGCGCACGGGCGACCGCAGCGGCATGACCGCGATCAACCGCGGCTTCTTCATCTCCGCCGCTCATCTCCGCGGTGCTGGTCGGCGATCGCGGTCTTCACCTACCTGCCGTCGACGCTTCGCCGAGCTCGACGGGCGACAGCGCCGAGATCGCTGGCCACGGCGGGCAACCCGCGGGTGTTCGCGCTCGTCGCCGTCGTCATCGGCATCGTGCTCGCCGCGGTCATCCAGCAGCTCACCGGCTACTTCACCGAGACCAACCGCCGCCCGGTCCGCGACATCGGCAAGACCTCGCTGACCGGCCCGGCGACCGTCATCCTGGCCGGCATCTCGGTCGGCCTGGAGTCGGCCGTCTACTCGGCGCTGCTCATCGCCGCGGCGGTCTACGGCGCGTTCCTGCTCGGCGGCGGCTCCGTCATGCTGTCGCTGTTCGCGGTCGCGCTGGCCGGCACCGGCCTGCTCACCACGGTCGGCGTCATCGTCGCGATGGACACCTTCGGCCCGGTCTCGGACAACGCGCAGGGCATCGCCGAGATGTCCGGCGACGTCGACGGCGAGGGCGCGGCGGTCCTCACCCAGCTCGACGCGGTCGGCAACACCACCAAGGCCATCACCAAGGGCATCGCGATCGCGACGGCGGTGCTCGCCGCGACCGCGCTGTTCGGCTCGTTCACCGACGCGGTCAGCGACGGCGCTCGGCGAAGGCCGGCATCAACGGCTGGCCGACCTCACCGGGCTCGACGCGGCTGAACCGTCGACCACGACGTCACCGCAGCCGAACGTCCTCGTCGGCCTGATCATCGGTGCCGTCGGTCGTGTTCCTCTTCTCCGGCCTGGCGATCAACGCGGTGTCCCGCGCGGCCGGCGCGGTCGTCTTCGAGGTGCGTCGCCAGTTCCGCGAGATCCCCGGGATCATGGACGGCACCGGCGAAGCCGGAGTACGGCAAGGTCGTCGACATCTGCACCCGGACTCGCTGCGCGAGCTGGCCACCCCCGGCCTGCTCGCCGTGCTCGCGCCGATCGCGGTCGGCTTCGCGCTCGGCGTCGGCGCGCTGGCTGGCTACCTCGCCGGCGCGATCGCCGCCGGCACGCTGATGGCGGTGTTCCTCGCCAACTCCGGCGGCGCCTGGGACAACGCGAAGAAGCTCGTCGAGGACGGCCACTACGGCGGCAAGGGCTCGCGACGCCCACGCGGCGACGGTCATCGGCGACACGGTCGGCGACCCGTTCAAGGACACCGCCGGCCCGGCCATCAACCCGCTGCTCAAGGTGATGAACCTGGTCGCGCTGCTGATCGCGCCCGCGGTCGTGCGCTACAGCATCGGCGACCACAAGAGCGTCGCTGTGCGACTGGGCGTCGCCGCGCTTGCCTTCGCAGTGATCGTGGTTGCTGTCGCCGTCTCCAAGCGCCGCAGCATTGCGGTCGGCGAGGAGCAGCCGGCGGACAAGGTCGCGGTCTGACCCAGCCCGCTCCACCGGTACGTTGACCGCGGAACATCCTGGGCGCGGTGCCCACGGGTGTTCCGCGGTCGCCGTTCGGGGCCGGCACGGTCGACGAGGCGAGGTGGGCGCAGGTGAGCTCGAGTGACCGGATGCGCAGGGTCCGCGACGTCTTGCTCGGCGCCGGCTACGCCTACGAGGGCGTCGCCGAGCTGCTCGGCCCCATGGCGTCGGCGGCCCTGGCGCGCGAGCAGGTCGTCCCCGCCGAGCGGGCGACGAGGGGTGGCTCGCCGCTGGAGACGCTCGTCCGGCTGTTCCTGCTGGGGTTGCCGGTCAACGCGGCCGCAGTGCCACCGATCCTGTTCGAGGCCGGCCTCGTGGCGCGTGACGGTGACGAAGCGCGGGCGCTGCTCGACGTCCGCCCATACGCGCTCCGACGCCGACGAGTGGTACGTCGTCTCTGACCAGCGGGCCTCGCGCCCGCTGCCGGACGACCACGTGCTGGGGGTCGGCGGCGCCTCCACCCTGCTGGCGCAGGTGACGGTGCGCCGCCCGGTGGGCCGGGCCCTCGACATCGGCACCGGCAGCGGCGTGCAGGCCCTGCACCTGTCGACGCACGCCGGCGCGGTGACCGCCACCGACACGAACCCTCGGGCGTTGCGGCTCGCCGCGATGACGGCTGAGCTCAACTGCATCGACGTCGAGCTACTGGCCGGCAGTCTCATGGAGCCGGTTGCTGGACGAGAGTTCGACCTCATCGTCAGCAACCCGCCGTTCGTCATCTCCCCGCGCGGTCACTACACCTACCGCGACGGCGGGCTGGCCGGCGATGCGCTGTGCGCGCAGCTGGTCGGGCAGCTTCCTGGGCACCTCGCCGAGGGCGGGTTCGGCCAGCTGCTGGTGAACTGGGAGCACCACGCGGGGCGGGACTGGCGGGACAGGGTCGCCGGTTGGCTCACCGGAACCGGGTGCGACGCGTGGGTCATCCAGCGCGAGGTGCAGGATCCGGCCGAGTACGTCGAGCTGTGGCTCGCCGACTCCGGCGACAGCGACCCGGCGCTCTACGACGCCTGGCTCGCTGACTTCGAGGCGCGCGGGGTGGAGGCCGTCGGCTTCGGCATCGTCACCCTTCGTCGCAGCGGTGCGGCGGATCCGATCCTGCAGCTGCAGGACGTCAGGCAGTCGGTGGAGCAGCCACTCGGCCCGCACATCGCCGCCTGGTTCGACCGCTACGACTTCTTGCGGACAGCCGCCGATGCGGACCTCTTGGCGCACCGCTTCACGGTCGCCTCAGATGCCGATCGTCGAGCGCACCGAACGGCTGCACGACGGTGCCGAGGCTGCCGTGCTGCGGCTGGCGAATGGCCTGCGCTGGTCCGGGCCGGTCGACGAGGTGGGTGCCGCAATTGTCAGCGCCTGCGATGGTTCAGTGCCGCTGGGTGTGCTGTTCGAGGCGGCGGCCCAGGCAGCCGAGCTTGACGTCGCCGACGTGCGGACGGGCGGGATCAGCGCGGTGCGCCAGCTCGTGGCGGAGGGTTTCCTCCTTCCCTTTCCGTCCGAATTGGGCGATGACTAATCATTCGGGCGTTTCGTTCTATTCACATTCGTAATAATTCACCGGCGCGTAAGTCCGCTTTGTCCGTAGACGCGTCTAGTGAAGTACAAATAGCCTGCGCCGGATCGAAACCCTTGGGCTGGCTGGTTTAGAGCATCGAGGGCGGATCAACGGGTTTGTATTTCCCACGATGCGTAGGAGAGCCAATGTCAGGACCCCAGGTGGGTTACACAAGAGCCGGTGCTGTCACCCCCGGACACCGATCGGCGCGCAAGCGCCTCACGATGGTTGTCGCGGCGACCGTGGTCGCCGCACTCGGCGTCGCCGCCCTGCCGCAGATCGCGAGCGCCGCGCCCGCGCCGGCCGTACCGACGTTCGTCGACGGCCTGTCGCAGAGCGTCTTCGGCGCCTCGGCCACCGCGCTGCGGACCGAGGCATGGGTCGAGGTCCCCGGCCTCGACACGGACGGCGACGGCAAGACCGACCGCGTCCACATCGACATCAGCCGTCCGCTGGAGACCGACAGCGGCTACAAGGCGCCGATCATCATGGAGATGAGCCCGTACTACGCGGGCACGGCGAACGCGAAGAACTGGAACGTCGACCACGAGCTCGGCAGCCCCCCGGCCTCCCGGGCGTGGACCGAGGCCAGCCGCAAGAGCACCAGCCCCAAGATCTCGACCACGTTCGAGTCGGTCTGGCTGCCCCGCGGCTTCGCCGTCGTGCACGCCGAGGCGCTCGGCACCGGCCTGTCCACCGGCTGCTCCGCGGTCGGTGACCAGAACGAGATCGCCGGTGGCGTCGCCGTCATCGACTGGCTGAACGGTCGCGGAAAGGCCTACACCAGCCTCGAGGGCACCGTCGAGCTGCCGGCCGCCGCCACCTGGACGACCGGCAAGACCGCCATGATCGGCACCTCCTACAACGGCACGCTGCCCACGGGCATCGCGGCGACCGGCGTGCAGGGCCTCGAGGCGATCGTGCCGATCTCGGCCATCTCCACCTGGTACGACTACTACCGCGCCAACGGCATGGTGAAGGGCTGCGGCGGCTGCAACGGCGAGGACCTCGACGTCCTCGGCGAGTACATCTACAGCCGTGCAGACCGGCAGATCTGCCGGTCGACCATCGCCAACCTCGTCACCGTCCAGGACCGGGTCACCGGTGACTACAGCAAGGTGTGGGACGACCGCAACTACCTCACGACCGCGAACAAGATCCACGCGGCAGTGCTCATCGCCCACGGCTTGGCGGACTGGAACGTGCAGACCAGCCACGCCGTGCAGCTCTGGGACGCGCTCAAGGCCAACAACGTGCCGCGCCAGCTGTACTTGCACCGTGGCGGTCACGGCGGTTCGCCGAACGACACCCTGCTGAACCGCTGGTTCACCCGCTACCTGTTCGGCGTGCAGAACGGCGTCGAGGACATGCCGAAGGCGTACATCGTCGCCCAGGTCAACGGCAGCACGGCGAACCCGACCCCGTACGCGGACTGGCCGCTGGCCGGTACGACCGGCGTGAAGTTCAACTTCAACGCGGGCGGCAACACCTCCGGTGGGCTCACCTTCACCTCGTCCACCGCGGGTTCCACCAAGGAGACGCTGACCGACAACGGCGCCGTGACCGTCACCACGATGGTCCGGGCGGCGGCGAACGACAACCGGCTGCTCTACAAGTCGAACGCCCTCACCGCCCCGCTGCGGATGAACGGCACCCCGCTGGTCGACCTGACCATGGCGTTCGACCGGTCCTCGGCCAACCTCACCGCGGTGCTGCTCGCCTACCCGGCGACCGGCAACCCGGTCGTGGTCAGCCGCGGCTGGATGGACCCGCAGAACCGCACCTCGCTCAGCGTCACCGAGCCGATGGTCCCGGGTGAGTTCTACAAGCTGCACTTCAACATGCAGCCGATGGACTACATCTTCGACGCCGGCATCCGCCTCGGCATCGCGGTGCTGTCCAGCGACAACGAGTACACGATCCGTCCCCCGGCCGGTCGCCAGCTCACGCTGGACCTGGCGAAGAGCAGCGTCACGCTGCCGATGCTCGGTGGCCTGAACCAGGTCGCGACCTCGCTCGGCAGCTCCACCGGTTCGACCGGTCCGGATGGCGCGTACCAGCTCATCACGGCGGACATCACCGGCGCAGCGCTGGCGATGTCGATCCCTGGTAGCAACCAGTTGACGATGCCGGCCACGACCCTCACGGGTTACGACCAGATCGTCCACGGTGCGCTCAACGCGGTGACCGTGGTCGACCCCCGCGGTACCGCCGCAGGGTGGAGCCTCACCGGCCAGGTGAGCGACTTCGTCGGCACCAACGGGACGATCCTCGCCGACAACCTCGGCTGGGCACCGGGCGCGTCCGTCACCTCCGGCACGCTGCCGGTTCCCGCTGGTGAGGCGCCGGCCGTGACGGCCGGTCCGGCCGCCACGCCGGGTCTTGGCACCGGGCTCGCCAACACGCGGTCCCTGTGCTCGGGAGTCGCGGGTCACAGCGCGGGTGCGTTCCAGTGCGGCGCCACGCTCGACCTGGGTATCCCCGGCAGCACGCGGGTCGGGACCTACACCGGCGTCTTGACGCTGACGCTCGTCTAGCTCGACCGCAGGCCCGCAAGGGCCGACGGAGCAATGGGCGGCACCTTCGGGTGCCGCCCATTGCTGCTTACAGGGCCAGCGCGGCCCGGCTCTGCGCAGCGTGCGTGGGCGCCGTCAGCGCGGCGAAGCCGTCGATGACCTTGGTCGGGTGCGGCAGGCTAGCCTGGGACGCAAAGAGATATTTGCACGGAGCCCTCTGCAATGAAGTCGGCGCGCGAGGGAAGATTCTGTGGGCCCGGGCAGCGCTGCGGGGGTTGGCCCGGTTACCGTTCGGGGTTGACACCGAGTGGCAACGTGGCCAAGGTTCCACGGCGCGTGCACCACACGGCACCTTTCGCCGCATGACTACAAGGACAGGGAGCACCGTGGCCACCCGCACTCAGACGCCCGACGGCACCGGCCGCCGGTTGGTGATCGTCGAGTCGCCCGCGAAGGCGAAGACGATCGCCGGCTACCTTGGCGCTGGCTACGTCGTCGAGTCGAGCATCGGCCACATCCGTGACCTGCCCAACGGTGCCGCGGAGGTGCCGGCCAAGTACAAGAAGGAGTCGTGGGCCCGGCTCGGCGTCAACGTGGACGCCGACTTCGAGCCGCTCTACGTCGTCAACGCCGACAAGAAGCAGCAGGTCGCCAAGCTGAAGACCCTGCTGGCCGGTTCCGACGAGCTCTACCTGGCCACAGACGAGGACCGCGAGGGCGAGGCCATCGCGTGGCACCTGCTGCAGGTCCTCGACCCGAAGGTGCCCGTGCACCGCATGGTGTTCCACGAGATCACCAAGGACGCGATCCAGGCCGCCGTCGACGCCCCGCGCGAGCTCGACCAGCGGCTCGTCGACGCTCAGGAGACCCGCCGCATCCTCGACCGTCTCTACGGCTACGAGGTGTCCCCGGTGCTGTGGAAGAAGGTCATGCCCCGGCTGTCGGCCGGCCGGGTGCAGTCGGTGGCGACCCGGTTGGTCGTCGAGCGCGAGCGGGAGCGGATCGCGTTCCGCTCCGCGTCGTACTGGGACATCGAGGCGAGCTTCGCCACCGACCCCGAGTTCTCCGCTTCGCTGTCGCACGCTGGATGGTGCGCGGGTCGCGCAGGGCCGCGACTTCGACTCCCTCGGTCGCCTCAAGACCGCCGGTGCCGTGCACGTCGACGAGGCCCGGGCCCGCGCGCTGGCGGCCGGGCTCGCCGGCGCCGCGTTCACGGTGCGCTCGGTGGAGCGCAAGCCGTACCGCCGCAGCCCGGCCGCGCCGTTCATGACGTCGACCCTGCAGCAGGAGGCGAGCCGCAAGCTCCGGTTCTCCTCGCAGACCACGATGCGGGTGGCGCAGCGGCTGTACGAGAACGGCCACATCACCTATATGCGTACCGACTCCACGACGTTGTCGGAGACGGCGCTGAATGCGGCCCGCACCCAGGTCCGCGAGCTGTACGGGCCGAGTACGTGCCGGACGTGCCGCGCCGGTACGAGAAGAAGGTGAAGAACGCGCAGGAGGCGCACGAGGCCATCCGGCCTTCCGGTGATGCCTTCCGCACTCCTGGCGAGCTGGCCCGTGAGGTCGTCTGGCGACGAGCTGCGGCTGTACGAGCTGATCTGGCAGCGCACCGTCGCCTCGCAGATGGCCGACGCCACCGGGCACACCGTGTCGGTGCGGCTCGGCGCGCTCGCCTCCAGCGGGGAGGACGCCGAGTTCTCCGCCGCAGGGACGGTCGTCACCTTCCCGGGCTTCCTCAAGGTCTACGTCGAGGGCTCGGACGACACCGAGGCCGACAAGTCCGGCAAGGGCGAGAAGGAGCGGCGGCTCCCGCAGCTGACCGAGGGGGACACGCTCACCGTCACCTCGCTGGAGGCCGAGGGACACTCCACCAACCCGCCGGCACGCTTCACCGAGGCGTCGCTGGTGCGGGCGCTGGAAGAGCGCGGCATCGGCCGCCCGTCCACGTTCGCCTCGATCATGGGCACGATCCTGGACCGCGGGTACGTGTTCAAGAAGGGCAGCGCCCTCGTCCCGACCTTCCTGGCGTTCGCCGTGGTCCAGCTGCTCGAGCAGCACTTCGGTGACCTGGTCGACTACGACTTCACCGCCGAGATGGAGGGCGACCTCGACCGGATCGCCAGCGGCGAGGCGCGGAGCCGCGAGTGGTTGGCGAGCTTCTACTTCGGGGTGGCGGACAACGGCGCGAGCACCCCAGGCCTCAAGGCGATGGTGTCCGACCGGCTCGGCGAGATCGACGCCCGGGAGATCAGCTCCTACCCGATCGGCGAGTCCGGGATCATGGTCCGCGTCGGCCGGTACGGCACCTATCTGCAGCAGGGCGAGCAGCGCGCGAACGTGCCCGACGACATGGCCCCGGACGAGCTGACGGTCGACGTCGCCGAAGAGCTGCTGGCCCGCCCCAGCGGCGACCGCGAGCTGGGTGTCGACCCGGACTCCGGCCGCGAGATCGTCGCGAAGAGTGGGCGCTACGGCCCGTACGTCACCGAGATCCTGCCCGAGGGCTCGCCGAAGTCGGCCAAGCCGCGGACCGCGTCGCTGTTCGCCACGATGACGTTGGACAGCATCAAGCTCGAGGATGCGCTGCGGCTGCTGACGCTGCCGCGGGTGCTCGGCGAGAGTGACGGCGAGGAGATCACCGCGCAGAACGGCCGCTACGGGCCGTACATCACCCGCGGCAAGGATTCGCGCTCCCTGGAGTCGGAGGAGCAGCTGTTCACGGTCACGCTGGAGGAGGCGCTCGCGCTCCTCGCCCAGCCGAAGACGCGGGGCCGCCAGGCTGCGGCTGCGCGCGGGCCGCTGCGCGAGCTGGGCGACGACCCGGGTTCGGGCAAGCCGGTGGTGGTGAAGGACGGCCGCTTCGGCGCCTACGTCACCGACGGGGAGACCAACGCGACGCTGCGCAAGGGCGACGACCCGGAGTCGGTGACGTTGGAGCGGGCCGCCGAGCTGCTGGCTGAGAAGCGGGCGAAGGGGCCGGCGCCGAAGAAGAAGGCCGCGCCCCGCAAGGCGGCGCCGCGCAAGACGGCTGCGAAGAAGGCAGCGCCGCGCAAGACAGCGGCCAAGAAGGTCGCCTCGAAGAAGGCTTGACCCACCTCTCGACTTGTGCGACGGATCTCGCGCTCCTGACCGACATTCGCCGCACAAGTGTGGGGTGGCTGCGTTGTAGGTGAGCGTGGCTGTGGACAACGCGTGCGCGCCCACATCGTTCTCGGCACGCTGTCGCGTGTGGCGACGACCTGGGCACGACACGCGGCTCTTCGCGCGCTGGCCGAACGTCAGGACGACGTGGCGACGCGCGCACAGCTCGCGGCGCTCGGAGTGGACCATGACGGCGTGCGCAACGAGGTTCGTGCCCGCAGGTGGCGAATCGTCGGGGTTCACGTCGTGGTGCTGCATCGCGGTCCGTTGACTCATCGCCAGCGGCGGTGGGTCGCCGTGCTGAACGCCGATCAGGGCGCCGCGCTCGCCGGCCTGACGGCAGCCCAGGCCCACGGACTGACTGGTTTCGACACTGATGTCGTCCACGTCGTCGTCAAGGCCGGCGCCCGGGTGCGACGCATGCCCGGCATCAAGGTCCATCTGTCGCGCCGCTACGAGCCAGACGACGTTCAGCGGGCGAGAAGTCTGCCGGCTGTTCGCGTCGAGCGTGCGTTGGTCGATGCGGCCGCGTGGTCGACCAGCCCGCTGAAGGCGTGCGCGATCCTGGCAGCGGGGGTCCAGCAACGGCTGACCACCGTCGCTCGGCTGCGGCAAGAGTTGAAGAAGGCAGGGGCGGTGCGGCACCGAAGGCTTCTGATGGCAGTCCTCGGCGATATCGAAGGCGGTTCCCACACGCTGGGCGAGATCGACCTCATCCGCCTCTGCCGCCGGTACGGCCTGCCGGTACCCCTGCGCCAGGTTCTTCGCAAGGATCGTGGAGGTCGTCGTCGGTATCTCGACGCCTACTTCGAGCTGCCGGACGGTCGAACACTTGTCGTGGAGATCGATGGTGCCGTCCATCTGGTCGCATCTCACGCCTGGGACGACATGCATCGGGAGAACGAGCTGGTCATCGCGGGCGAGCGTGTCCTCCGATTCCCCAGCGCCGCCCTTCGGATCGCGCCACACCTGGTCGCTGAGCAGATCGCGGCCGCACTCGGCCTGACGCTTGCCGGCTCCACCCGACCCACCCGACCCACCCGACCCACCCGACCTGTGCGACGGATCTCGGCGTAGGTGACGACATCCGCCGCACAGGTATTCGGCGACACTGGGTGAGCGCGGAAGACGGCGGCCGGCGCCGAGCGGAGCCCGAGCCGAACGTGACATCCTGGCTGCCGTCCGAAGGGAGTGCTCAGTGACGGGTGGTGGCGTGGGCTCGGGGCTGTTCGTCGCCTTCGAGGGCGGCGAGGGCACGGGCAAGTCCACCCAGACCCGGCTGCTCGCGGACCGGCTGGCCGCGGCCGGCCACGACGTCGTGCTCACCCATGAGCCGGGTGGGACGCCGGTCGGCCAACGCCTCCGCGAGGTGCTGCTCTCCCACGAGACAACCGACCTGTCCGAGCGGGCGGAAGCCCTGCTGTACGCCGCGGACCGCGCCCACCACGTGCACGCCGTCATCCGCCCGGCGCTGGCCAGAGGCGCCGTGGTGATCACGGACCGCTACATCGACTCCTCGCTGGCCTATCAGGGTGCGGGCCGCGCGCTGCCGATGGACGAGGTCGCCGAGCTGTCCCGCTGGGCCACCGAGAGACCTGGTGCCCGACGTCACCGTGCTGCTCGACCTGTCGGCCGAGCAGGGGCTGCGCCGGACCACGACGGCGGACCGTCTGGAGGCCGAGCCGCTGGCCTTCCACGAGCGGGTCCGGCAGATGTTCCTCGACCTCGCGGGCCGGGACCCGGGGCGCTACCTCGTGCTGGACGCGGCACAGGAGCTCGGCGACATCGAACGCGCGATCTGGACGCACCTGTCCGGTCGGCTGCCCGCCCCGGCGCTGGCCGGGGCGGCTGGTGCTGCTGGCACGGCTGCTGCGGCTTGCGGTGGAGCCGCCGCCCCGTCAGGGCAGCCACGATGAGCGTCTTCGACGACCTCGTCGGTCAGGACCGCGCTCGCGCCCAGCTGCTGGACGCGGCGCGGGCAGCAGCCCAGGTCGCCTCCGGCGGCGCCGGTACCGGGATGACGCACGCCTGGCTGTTCACCGGACCGCCGGGCTCGGGCCGCTCGGTCGCCGCCCGCGCCTTCGCCGCCGCCCTGCAGTGCGCCGAGGCGGAGCCCGGCTGCGGACACTGCCACGCCTGCACGACCGCGCTCGGCGGCACCCACGCCGACGTGAACGTGGTCCGCCCGGCCGGGCTGTCCCTGGGCATCAAGGAGGTGCGGTCGCTGGTGCGCGAGGCGGCGCTCGCGCCGTCCGGCCCGGGCTGGCAGGTGATCCTGGTGGAGGACGCGGACCGGCTCACCGAGGAGGCCGCCAACGCGCTGCTCAAGGCGATCGAGGAGCCGGCCCGGCGCACCGTCTGGCTGCTCTGCACGCCGGCGGCCGAGGACCTGGTGACCACGATCCGCTCCCGCTGCCGGCTGGTGACGCTGCGCACGCCGTCGGCCGTCGACGTCGCCGAGGTCCTGGTGCGCCGCGACGGGATCGACCCGCAGGTTGCCGCGGTCGCCGCCCGGGCCGCCCAGGGTCACGTCGGACGGGCCAGGCGCCTCGCCACCGACGCCGATGCCCGGCGCCAGCGCGAGGAGGTGCTGCGGGTGCCGATGTCGGTCGGTGACGTCGGCGCGTGCCTGAAGGCGGCAGCGGCCCTGGTGGAGACCGCCGGTGCGGAGGCGTCGACCGCCGCGGCGGAGGTGGACGAGGCTGAGACCGCCGCGATGAAGCAGGCCTACGGCGAGGGTGGCACCGGCGGAGCGGCGACGCGGACGGCCACCCGCGGGGCCTCAGGCGCGCTCAAGGACCTGCAGCGGCGGCAGAAGTCACGCGCGACGCGCACCAAGCGCGACGCCCTGGACCGGGCGCTCGTCGACCTGGCCTCGTTCTACCGGGACGTGCTCGTGGTCCAGCTCGGTGCGGGCGTGGAGCTGGCCAACGGTGAGCTGGCGACCTCGATCAGCAAGGTCGCGACCACCTCGCGGCCGGAGTCGACGCTGCGGCGCATCGACGCGGTGCTGGCCTGCCGGGAGCTGCTGGCCGCGAACGCCAACCCGCTGCTCGCCGTCGAGGCGATGACGTTGGCGCTGCGGGCCGGCTGAGCCAGGCGCGGCTGGCGCTCAGACACCGCCATGGCGCATAGGGTGGGCGCCGTGGGCATGGTGATGGCGGTGAGCTTCGAGCGGTACGGCCGCTTGTACTACCTCGACCCCGGGCCGCACACCCCCAAGGTCGGCGACCTGGTGCTGGTCCCGACCAGCTCGGGCCCCGAGGTCGCCGAGTGCGTGTGGGCGCCGCAGTACGTCAGCGAGGAGATCGGCGGCCTGCCCGTCTGCGAGGGCATCGCCACCGACGAGCACCTGGCGCGCGACCAGCGCAACCGAGGCAGGCGCGCGGAGATGAAGGTCGTCGCCAAGCGGCTCATCAAGGCCCACTCGCTGCCCATGAAGGTGGTCGGCATCGACTATCTCGACGGTGAGAACACCTTCGTCACCTACTTCACCGCCCCGCACCGGGTCGACTTCCGGGCGCTGGTGCGTGACCTGGCCAGGGCGATGGCGGGCCGCGTCGAGCTGCGCCAGATCGGCGCACGCGACGAGGCGCGGGTGCAGGGCGGGATCGGGCCGTGCGGCCGGGACCTGTGCTGCGCGACCTTCCTCAAGGACTTCGAGCCGGTGTCGGTGCGGATGGCCAAGGACCAGGACCTTCCGTTGAACCCGCTGCGGATCTCCGGGGCGTGCGGACGGCTCATGTGCTGCCTGAAGTACGAGCACCCGCTGTACACGGAGTTCAAGGCGGACCTGCCCAAGTACGGCACCCAGGTCGACAGTCCTGAGGGCCCAGGCGCGCTGGTCGGCTACAACGTGCCGGGGGACAGCGTCGTCGTCCGGCTCAACGACGGCGGGCGGCGGACCACGTGCTCCAAGGCCAGCGTGTGCGGCTCGCGTCAGGCCTACGAAGGGGCTTACGGCGGCGGTTCGGCGGACGCCGCCGCCCCTGCTGCGGGAGACTGACCCGTGCGCAAATTTCCGGCCGTTGCCGCGGCTGTGGCCCTCACGCTGCTCGCCGGGTGCACGTCGAGCGGGCACCCGGCGGCCTCGGCGTCGCAGTCGCCCTCCGCACCGGGTTCGAGCGCCGAGCCCACGCCGTCGGCGACGTTCACGCCGAGCGAGACCCAGGCGTACTACCACCAGCAGCTGGCGTGGACGAGCTGCGGCGGGAAGTTCCAGTGCGCCACCATGCGCGTCCCGCTCAACTACGACGACCCGGCCTCCCGCCTCATCGACATCGCCGTCGTGAAGCTGCCGGCGAGCGACCCCGGCAAGCGGATCGGCTCGCTGGTGGTCAACCCGGGCGGCCCTGGCGGGTCGGGCGTCGAGTACGCGCGGGCGGCCACCCAGATCGTCACCAAGCAGATCCTGCAGAAGTTCGACATCGTGGGGTTCGACCCTCGGGGGGTGGCGGCCAGCACGCCGGTGCGGTGCGTGGGCGCCAAGGAGATGGACGCGTACCTGTCCATCGACGCGGTCCCGGAGAGCGGGACCGCGGTGACGGCGATCGAGCAGGCCAGCAAGGCGTTCGCCGCCGGGTGCCAGGCGATGTCGGGCAACCTGCTGCCGTACGTCGGCACCCGCGACGCCGCTCGCGACATGGACGTGCTGCGGGCCGCGCTGGGCGACGAGAAGATCACCTACCTCGGCAAGTCGTACGGGACGTATCTGGGCGGGATCTATGCCGAGATGTTCCCGACGAAGATCCGTGCCCTCGTGCTGGACGGCGCGTTGGATCCGTCGCTGTCCGGCGAGGCCACCGACCGGGTGCAGGCCCAGGGCTTCGAGGTCGCCCTGCAGGCGTTCATCGCCGACTGCGTCCGGGGATCCAACTGCCCGCTCGGCACGTCGGTGAGCGCAGCCAACGCGTCGCTGGACCGGCTGCTGTCGCAGGTGCGCACCCAGCCGCTGCCGGCGCCGTTGGCGCCCGGCGGCCGGACGGTCGGTTGGTCGGCGGCGACCACCGGGATCGCGGCCGCGCTGTATGACAAGGCCCAGGGCTGGCCGCTCCTGCGGACCGGCTTGCGGCGAGCGCTCGCGGGCGACGCCTCGGTGCTGCTGCTGCTGTCCGACAGCCTGAGCGGCCGGCAGGCCGACGGCACCTACGACAACTCCCAAGAAGCCAACATCGCGATCAACTGCGTCGACCATCCGGCGCCGCGGGACGCGAACGCGTTACGTCGCCGACGCCAAGGCGTACGAGGCGGACGCACCGCACTTCGGCGCCTACATCGCCTGGTACTCCATGGTGTGCGCGTACTGGCAGGTGGCGCCCACGCTGACCCCGGCACCGATCCACGCCGCCGGGGCGCCGCCCATCGTCGTCGTCGGCACCACGCGCGACCCGGCGACGCCGTACGCCTGGGCGCAGGCGCTCGCCTCGCAGCTGTCCTCGGGCGTCCTGCTCACCCACGAGGGGGACGGGCACACCGCATACGACACGGGCAGCAGCTGCGTGGACAAGGCGATCGACGCTTACCTGGTCGACCTCACGGTGCCTGCGACGGGGACGCGCTGCTCGTAGTCCGGGGAGTTGGGTCCTGGCTGGGCTACGTCGGGCCCCGGTTGGGCCCACCGCCTCGCGCGCCCAGCGCCGGCCTGTAGACTTTCCGGCGCACCAAGCCGCCTTAGCTCAGTTGGCAGAGCAACGCACTCGTAATGCGTAGGTCCGGAGTTCGAATCTCCGAGGCGGCTCCACGTCGGCAAGGCCCCTGACCTGCAGCGATGCAGGGAGGGGCCTTTTGCGTTCCGCGAGCAGCACGCGTTTTGCCACAGGTTTTGCCACAGCGTCGGCCCCGGAGGACCCGCCGGGGGTCCCGCGGTGGGTCCTCCGGCGCCGCTGACCGCGCTCATCACACGCCTACCGCCGACGGGGGGACACCTACCGGTGCCGGAAGGGGAACACCCACCGGAACGCGGACAGCCCGGGTCGGCGGCACCAGCAGGCCTCGGAGCAGTCGCACTGGCTGACTCCAGCACCCTCGAGCACTCTGCCGACGACGGCCGCCAGCACGTACAGCCCCAACAGGAGTGCGAGCGCGCGCCTCATCGATCCACCATAGGCCCGAAGCGTCGTACCAGCGCGCGGCCTTTGTGTCCCAGGCCCAACGCGCCATGTGGGGGCGCGACTCGCGCGTGCGACGAGGAGGTCGTGCAGGTAAGGCTGCAGTACTGAAGCCGAGCGGCTCAAGTTGCACCGGCTCGCCGACCATCCGGGTCGACGGCGTCGACCCGTTCGCGACGCCAGACGACGCGGTGGGGCTGACCTGCCGGCTGTACCGCACTCCTGGCGGGCTGGCAGGCGCACCAACTCTCGAGCAGCTGGCAGCGGCCCTGACGTGAGCGCCCTGCCCGAGACCTCGGTCGAGGAGTTCGACAGCCGCTGCTGGTGCTGCTGACGCGACTTACCCGAGGTGCCTGATCCGCCTCGGCGAGCACCCAGAAGCTGCGGTCTGCGAGGGATGCGCCCGAGACCTCCACAGACGCGACAGCGGCAGCAGACCGCCGGAGGCGATCCATCCCGGCGGAGGGAGAGACATCATCCGGCGCGCCCGAGCGATCGTCATGCACCACAGCGTGCAAAACCGCGCGGTCATCGGTCCGGTCCTTCGCGGAATCGACAGGTTCTTGCCGTAGTCCACAGGGGGCCCCACGCGTGTCAGCCTGTTGCGCTTTGAGTGTGGGCTTAGTGCCAAGCGCCACAACCCCATACGCGGTGTCGTAGCGTGCCCGGTCCCGCAGCCGGGGCGCTCATGCGGCCACACTCGCCAGACGACCCAGCGTCGTCAGCCACCCCTTCACCTGGGGCTTGAGAGGAGCGAGCGATGACCGGGAGCGAGGCCATCACGCGTAGAGGCGGCTCGTCGACGAGGACGCTGCGCGTGACATCGCCAAGGCGGTCAGCGGTCGCCACTCGATCGCTCGCCGGTACGTGATGCGGCTGCGCCGCCGGCATCCGGAGGCGACCCCCGCCGAGGTCGACCTCGTCGAGATGCCGAGCCGCAACTGATGACCCGCAGCACCGTGACATCGCCAAGGCGGTCAGCGGTCGCCACTCGATCGCTCGCCGGTACGTGATGTGGCTGCGCCGCCGGCATCCGGAGGCGACCCCGCCGAGCCATGGAGGTCTCGAGCGCCACTACGGCACCTCGATCAGCACCGCGGGTGCCGTCATCGCCGCCAGCGCGATCGCTGTCGATGTCGGTATCGCAATGATTCCGGTCGCCGGGGCCGTGGCGGCCGGCACCAAGAGCGCGGGCCAGGAGGCCGCCAAGAAGGCCGGCAAGGAAGTTACCAAGGCTGCAGCTAAGGAGGTGGCGAAGGGCGCAGCGCTTGGCACCGCGACGACCGGCGCGAGACGAGTCGCGGCGCTGCTTCCGGCAGGCGATCAGCAGCTGCAGTTCGAGATCACCGCGATCTTCGGGCTAGCAATCGCCGACATTCACGGAATGGACCTCGATCAGAACCAGGCCCACGCCCTCGTCGACGGCCTGTCCAACGGTCGCGTCAGCCAGCAGCAGATCGAGACGATGGCCGAGGACCTCGCGCGCTGATCTGCAGACGGTGTCCTCGACGCGGGTCACCGCATCGCAGCGCGCCGTACGGACTCGTCGGCGCTGGGCCAGCGCTTCGCGGACACGCATCTCGGCGCGGTCGTCGCGGACCTCGTTCAGCATCAGCGGCGCAGCTACACCCTGGCGCGAAGTCACCACCGGCGAGCACGCCGGCGATAACAGCACCGCCGTCGGAGCGGAATGGACCTCGATCAGAACCAGGCCCACGCCCTCGTCTACGGCCTGTCCAACGGTCGCGTCAGCCAGCAGCAGATCGCGACGATGGCCGAGGACCTCGCGGACTCATCTACAGACGGTGTCCTTGACGTGGGCCACCGGATCGCGACTGGCCGTACGGACTGGTCGCACTGGGCGAGCACGCTCGCGGACACAGGCCCTCCCTGCGGGGGCGGCGCAGGATCTCGTGAAGACGATCCAGACGGGCCAGCTCGACACCGTGCGCGCGGGCTTGAGCGGGAAGCAGCAGGCGACGATCGAGTACGGCGTCGGAGCCCTGATGGGAGGCGTCACGCGCTTCTTGTTCGGCCGCGACGTCATCGACGCTGCACGGGTCGCGTTCCCTCCGGCCCCCGACGCGTTCCCCCCACACCTGGCCGTTCCGGTGAAGTCGACGCCTGACGCCGATGACGGCGAGGCCGAGCGCAACCGGGCTCTGGCTGCTCTACAGGACGCGGCGAAGTCGACGGGAAGCTGGATCACCGAGGCTGCCAGCACCGTCGGGGGTGGCGTCGCGACGGGCGCCGTCGCAGTGGGCACCGGCGCAGCGACCGCTGCCGACACGGTCACGCGCCCCTTCCGGAGCGTGGACATCGACGGGGATGGGATCCCCGATAGGCCGCAGGCGCTCACCGCGGTCAAGGACATCGGCGGGACCATCGCCGGTGCCGCCGACGCGGTCGGCGGAAGCCTCGCGAGGCTGTTCAAGCCGAAGAAGCGCGGCTAGATCGGAAGCTCCTGGCCGAGGTTGCCCGCTGCGAGCTCTACGGGCACACGCCCGAGTCCGAGGCGATCGTCGCTTACGCCCGCGAAGTCGCTGCGCACCTCAACGCGGATCACCAGAATGAACTGCGCACCTTCGTCATGACGCGCTACGCGATTCCCTTCCAGGCGATAGCCGGGGTCAGCCTTGCGGCGCTCGACTCGTGCGAAGTCGACATCCACTGGGTCGACTCGACGGGCGGCCGCACGACGACAATCGCCTTTGCCGAACCAGTTCTCACGCCCTCGCAGCTCGCTGACCGTTTGGGCGCGTACCTCGGTGGTGATGCCCGAGCTGAACGCACCGCTGCGGCCTAAGCGGGAGCACGCTCGGTAGGCTGCCGTGAGGTGATCATGGGTGGGACAGCGATGGAGACGGTCGGCACCGTGAGCCGAGGCACCCGGTGACCCTCGCCCTGCTCGCGGCACTAGTCGGCACGCTCGGCTACGGCGTCGCGTCGGTGCTCCAGGCGGTCGGGGCAAGCCGTGCGAGCGGACCCGCGGTCATGCGTCACCCGGCCTACCTGGCGGGTCTGGCCTGCGACGGCGTGGCGTGGGTCGCGTCGCTGCTGGCGTTGCGGCATCTGCCGCTGTTCGTGGTCCAGTCGCTGCTGGCCGGCTCCCTGGGCGTGACGGTGGTGCTGGCCCGGATCTTCTTGGGCGTCCGGTTGCGCAGACGCGACGCCATCGCCATCGCCGTCGTGGTGCTGGCCCTCGCGGTAGTCGCCGGTGCCTCGGGCGCGCAGTCCGCGCACCCGGTGTCGCACGGTTTCCAGCTGGCGATGCTGATCTGGCTGGCGATCACGGTGGTGGTGACCGCGGTGCTGTACCGCCATGGTGGTTCCCTGCCGATGGCTTCGCTGGCCGGTCTTGCGTTCTCGGGTGCCGCGCTGTGTGCCCGCGCTGTGCTCAGCGATGGACATTGGCCGCACCTGCTCACCGAACCGCTCGCATGGGCCGTGCTCGGGTTCGGCGTAGTCGGCGCGCTCACCTACGCTCGCTCGCTCGAGCGCGGACCGGTCGGGCCGGCCACCGCCGTGCTGTGGGCGGTGGAAGTCGTGGTGCCAGGTGTCGTCGGAGTGGCCGTCCTCGGTGACAACGTGCGCCCAGGTTGGATGCTGCCCGCGCTGCTGGCCGTCGTCGCCGTGATGGCCGCCTGCGCGGTGCTGGCTGGCAGCCCGGCGGAGCAGAAGGCGGCTGGACCTACAGAGCACTAGGCCTTGAGTGCGGCGCTAACAGAGCGCGAGTCGACCGAGGCGGCAATTTCACGCGCATCGCTGTAGACCCCGTGAGTGTTAGGTTGATAACAGTTGAGCCAATAGGTCCACGATTGTTGATGTGACTTCCGCGGATTTCTGACTTGCGGGCGTTCATCGTGGACGTCGCCGTTTCGGCACGCAGGCCGACGACTGGGCTCCGTGCATGCGGAGTCGCAGGACGACCACCCGAAGGCGGGTGGGCCCGACCGTTTCTTCCGAAGCCCAGCTGGCCGCTGCTAGCCAGGGTTCACCGCACACGTGGTCGACCGCCTCGGTTCCTCATCAGCTTCGGCTGTCGTCAGGAAGGGACCATCTGTGACCATGACATCAGCGACCATCGGCCTGCTGAGCACCTACCCACCCACCCAATGCGGCCTGGCCACGTTCAGCGCTGCCCTCAGTGAACAGCTGGACCGCTCGCCCGGGGCCGTCGGGATCATCCGGGTCGTCGACCAGCCCGAGTCCCACCCCGGCACGGAAGTGGTGGCGCACCTGGTGAATGGGTCTACGGACAGTGCCACCAACGCGGTGCGTCACCTGAACAGCTACGACGTGGTCGTCGTCCAGCACGAGTACGGCATCTACGGCGGCCCCGACGGCAGCGACGTGGTCGACGTCGTCGACGCCCTGACGGTGCCGACGATCATCGTCCTGCACACCGTGCTGCAAGAACCGACGCCGAGGCAACGTCGCATCCTGGGACGGCTCCTCCAGGCCGCCGACGTCGTGGTCACGATGACCGAGACCGCCCGACGCAGGCTGGTGGAGAGCTACGGCGCCGACCCCGCGCACATCGCCGTGATCCCGCACGGTGCCATCGACCACGGCGCCGTCCGCACGCTGCGCCGTCCCGGTGGCCGACCGCTCATCCTCACGTGGGGTCTTCTCGGGCCGGGGAAGGGCATCGAGTGGGCGATCGACGCCATGCCAGGCCTGCGTGACCTCCGGCCGCGCTACCTGGTCATCGGCAAGACCCACCCCAAGGTGCTCCAGCGCGACGGCGAGGACTACCGCGACAGTCTGAAACAGCGCGTCGAGGAACGAGGGGTGGGCGACATCGTCGAGATCGACGACAGCTACCTCGGCGTCGCCGAGCTGGCCAAACTGGTGGAGTCCGCCGACGTGGTGCTGCTGCCGTACGACTCACGCGAGCAGGTCACCTCGGGCGTCCTCATCGAGGCGGTGGCGGCAGGTCGCCCGGTCGTCTCCACGGCGTTCCCCCACGCCGTCGAGCTGCTGACGGATGGTCCGGGGCTCGTGGTCCCGCAGCGGGACCCGCAGGCGCTGGAGTCGGCCCTGCGTCGGGTCCTTAGTGAGCCAGGACTTGCCGGCACGCTGGCGGCGCAGGCCGTGCAGAAGGCGCCGGACCTGCTGTGGGGAGCTGTTGCGGGGCGCTACCAACAGATCGCGGATTCCCTGGTGGCCGCGGCTTTGGCCCCTGCCTCGTGAACGTGCCGCCCCCGCCTTTCACCCACCTGCGCCGGCTCACCGACGAGGGCGGGTTGTACGAGCACGCCCTGGGAACGACGGCGCGCCGCGAGCACGGCTACTGCGTCGACGATGTCGCGCGCGCGCTGGTGGTCGTCTGCCGTGAGGCGGATCCGGCGCTGGACGACCTCCGCGAGCAGTACGTGTCGTTCGTCCTGGCGGCGCAGGCCGGCGACGGCCGGTTCCGCAACCGGCGGGGGGCCGACCTGCAGTGGAAGGACCAGCCCTCGATCGAGGACTGCTGGGGCAGGGCGCTGTGGGGGCTGGGCGCCGCTGTCTCCAGTCCCGTCCAGTCGCGTCAGCGCGATGCGGCGCTCGCGGCCTTCGAGCGCGGCGCCCGGTGGCGCTCACCGTGGTCGCGCGCGATGGCCTTCGCCGCTCTCGGCGCCGCCGAGGTCCTCCGCGTGCTGCCGGGGCACCAGGGCGCGCGGGAGCTGATCGCCGCGGCGGCGGCGATGATCGGCCGGCCGGTGGCCGCCGACCAGACCGGCCGGCCAGTGGCCGCCGAGATGAACGACCAGGCGGCGACGCCGACGGCTGGCTCTGGCCCGAGCCACGCCTGACCTACGCCAATGCGGCCCTTCCGGAGGTGTTGCTCGCTGCCGGTGACGCGTTGGACGATCCGTCGCTCGTGGCGGACGGGCTGCTGCTCCTGGGCTGGCTGCTCGACGCCGACACCCGCGACGGTCACCTGTCCGTCGTCCCGGTCGGTGGCCGTGGGCCGTCCGGCACCACCCGGCCGTTGAGCCCCGGCTTCGACCAGCAGCCGATCGAGGTCGCCGCGCTCGCCGACGCCTGCGCCCGGGCGTACAACCTGACGGGGCGCCGGCGCTGGGCCGAGGGGATCGACCTCGCGGCGGCCTGGTTCCTCGGCGCCAACGACTCGGGCACGCCCTTGTACGACGCGGACAGCGGCGGTGGCTGCGACGGCCTGGAGCGCGATGGTCGTAACGAGAACCAAGGTGCGGAGTCCACCCTGGCGCTGGTGTCGACCCTGCAGCAGGCGCGCTGGCTGTCGCTGTGCACCCGATGAGCACGTCGATGAGCCACCAGGACGACGCTGCCGGTCTGGTGACGCGCACCGACGTCGTGCTCAAGGCGGACCCGACGCGCGTGCTGGCGCGGCTGTTCGTCCCCGGCCATGAGCTCCTGCTGGACCGCGAGTCCCGCGCCTCCGGTGTCCTGGCCAGGATCCTCGACCTCCCCGAGGACGTCGTCACCGGCACGCTCCAGCGGGTGCGCGCCCGCTACGCCGGCCGGCACCGCGACCTACCTGGCACTCTCCTCAGCCACTACGAGCGGATCGCCCACCGCATACCCGACGGCGACGCCCTGACCGATGAGCGGCGCAGCCTCATCGGTGCGTGGTTCACCAACGAGTTCTCGGTCGAGGGAGCGGCGCTGTTCAACCCCTCGGCTGTCGCGCACCCCGACCAGTCGAACCTTCCGGCCGGTCACCTCCGGTTCCTGCTGAGCCTCCGAGCCGTCGGCGAAGGCCACCTGTCGAGCGTGGAGTTCCGGACCGGCGTGCTCGGCCCCGGTCGCGAGCTGCGCATCGACGACCCGGGCCCCCACATCGAAGGCGGCCGCACCTCCCCGACGCCCTACGACCGGGAGCTGTTCGCGGCGAAGCTCACCGAGGAGGGCGCTGACGCCGAGAGCGCCTCCTTCCTCGTCAGCTG
This sequence comes from uncultured Actinomycetota bacterium, assembly GCA_963703505.1. Taxonomy (GTDB): domain Bacteria; phylum Actinomycetota; class Actinomycetes; order CAVPEL01; family CAVPEL01; genus CAVPEL01. Next base: position 641,188 of record CAVPEL010000006.1, read on the forward strand.
CCTGCCTGCTCGGTTCGACGAGGACGAGCTGGAGCGGCGCCTTGGTGGCCCTGACCGGGCAGCGGGTCACCCGCCACGGCGGCGCCCGCACCGGCGAGCTGGCCCGGCGCATCGCGCGGTGCAGCTACGAGGTCGAGTTCTCGCCGCTCTCCTGCGATCGCCGAACGGGTGCTGTGGCCTCAACGCCCCGTCGGAGAGCCGCGGCATCGAGGACGCGCGGTTCGTCCGCTTCGTCGAGGACGACGGGCGCGTGCTCTACCGGGCGACCTACACGGCTTTCGACGGCGAACGTGTCGCGCCGCAGGTCATCGACACCGCGGACTTCCGCAGGTTCCGGATGTCCCAGCTCGCTGGCCCGGCCGCGAAGGACAAGGGCATGGCGTTGTTCCCCCGCACGGTGGGCGGGCGCTACGTCGCCTTGTCGCGGTGGGACCGGGAGAACGTTGCCATCGCGACCTCCCTCGATGGGCGGTGGTGGGGGGACTCGCGCACGCTGCACGCACCGAGCCAGCCGTGGGAGCTCATCCAGACCGGCAACTGCGGCTCACCGGTGGAGACCGAGGCCGGCTGGCTCGTCCTCACCCATGGGGTGGGGCCGATGCGCGAGTACGCCATCGGCGCGCTCCTGCTCGACCTCGATGATCCGAGCCGGGTGATCGGGGCGCTGCGCGACCCGCTGTTGCGCCCCAGTGCGGACGAGCGCGACGGGTACGTGCCCAACGTCGTGTACTCCTGCGGGGCCCTCCTGCACGGCGACCAGCTGCTGCTGCCCTACGGGGTCAGTGACGCGTCCGTGCGGTTCGCCTTCGTCGACGTGCCGCTCCTGCTCGACCGGCTGCTGGCCGGCGGGCCGCCGGCGACGATGCGGGCGAAGAGCTCGGCGTAGTCAGCCACCATGCGGTCCGCGGTGAAACGAACCTCGACGTCGTCGCGACAGTCCCTGCGGCGCAGGGAGTCCACGCGGCTGACCGCATCGACCGCACCCGCGACGTCATCGACCAGGAAGCCGGTCGTGCCGTGACGGATCAGCTCGGGCATCGACCCCAGGCGGAACGCGATCACCGGAGTGCCGGTGGCCAGGGCCTCGACGACAGAGAGCCCGAACGGCTCGGCGAAACCGATGAGGTGCACGAGCGCGAAGGCACCGCCGAGCAGCTCGTCGCGCTCGGCCGGCCCGACCGGCCCCACGTAGGTGATGCCGGCCGAGGCGAGGTGCGGCTCCACGAGGTCGCGGAAGTACGCCTGGTCCTGGACGATCCCCGCGATGACGAGGGGCAGCCCCACCCGGCGTGCGACCTCGATCGCCAGGTGCGTCCCCTTGTCAGGGTGGATGCGGCCGAGGAAGAGGAGGTAGCCCCCTGGGTCGGGCCGAAAGGTGAAGCGGTCCAGCTCGATGCCGTGATGGATCGTCGCCGCGTAGCTCAGGTCGGGGTGCCGGTCGGCGTCGCTGATCGCGACGTAGTGGCCGATGTCGTCGTACGCGCGGTAGACGGGAAGGATGCGCTCGGAGGAGAAGCCGTGGATGGTCGTCACGACCGGCGTCGACACCAGGCGGCTGTAGGTCAGCGGCAGGAAGTCGAACTGGTTCGACATGACGTCGAAGGAGCCGGCTCGCTCGAAGGCGGCTGCGTTGTGCAGCCCCTCGTACACCTTGGCGTCGATGCCCGGGTCTTCCTCGTAGCCGCGCGGGGCCTCGGCGTGCAGGCGCGCCGACGTGATCGAGTCGGCCGTCGCGAACAGGGTGACGTCATGACCGAGCGCCACGAGCCCCTCGGTCAACGTGGACGCCACCTGCTCCCACGGCCCGTAGCCGCGGGGAGGCGTGCGATGCGCGATCGAGGCGATGACGCCGATCCGAAGGCGCTTCACGACACGCCGCGGGTGCGTGCGCGGTGACCGGGCCCGAAGAGCTGGTCGACTGGCGTCGCGCGCATCGACCTGCTCGGTGCACCCCATGCGGTCCTGGTCGACGTGGAGGCTCTCGGCGCCGAGGAGACGCCGGCCGGGGTTCAGGTGCGTCGCCTGCTCACGGCGCTCGGCCTTGGTGACGTGCCGGTCATCTGGTGCCTCTCATCGATGGGCCCAGCCTAACGGGGACGACGGTGGCCATCTTCGGTCGCGACCATCCCCCGGTCGCGGACTGCTACGCCTGGTACGTCGGCCCGGGACCGGCGCCGCGGTGGATGCACCAGACCGCCGGTGATGGCCCCCGTACGTCGGTGCTGATCCTGTCCTTGCTCGGGACCGGCTTCGCGCAGGAACGTGCCGGAGCCGCGTTCCGGGCGGCGGGCGTCGGGCGCGGCGTTCCGCGTAGCGCCCGCTACGACGCGGCGGCGATCCTCGGCGGCATCACCCAGGCGGTCGCGCCCCCGACCGCCAGCCGAGACGCGCCGTCATTTGCCCTCGACGACGAGATGCGGCGAGAGCTGCTCCGAGAAGTCCGTCGCAGCACTGGATCGGTGCTGCGCGCCGGGCGGCGCCATCGCCGCCGCGCCGCCCGCATCGTCGGCGCAGGAACCCGACTACTGGTTCTTCTGGCAGCGAGACGCCGCCCACGTCGCCGTTGCCCTTCACGCGTTGGCCGGGTCGGGACCGGACGAGGATGTGCGCCGGTGGGCCCGCACCCGTCTCGATGGCTACGTGGGCTTTCGTCGCGGAGCTCGGGCCGGCGCTGGCGCGGCAGGCGAGCGTCGGGGTCAGTCGCTGCACGATGGCGGGCAGACCCGTGGGCCGTTATGGCGATCCGCAACCCGACGGCCCGGCCGCCACGGCCCTCGCTGTCCTGTCCGTCGTCGAGGATCCGCGACTGGGCTCTCGCGATCGCGAGGCCGTTCCTGGACTACTTGCTGAGCCCAGGAGGCGAGCCGCGAGGCCTTCGACCTGTGGGAGCTCACGGTCGGCACGTCGTTCCACGCGGTCAACCTGGGCCGCCGGGCATTGCGTCGCGCGGCCTGTCGTGGCGACGGCGGCCGAGGACGCCGCACGCGACCGGCTACCGCGACGCGGCCGAGCGGCAGGCCCTGCGGCTCAACGCGTTTCGCGATCCCGAGCGGCGCGGACTCATCCACGCTCGTCGGGGCGCGGCCGCGGTGGTTCGACGCGACGAGCCGGCTCGACATGAGTGTCGTCGGAAGCGTGCTGCTCGGCTACGACGTGACCGACGACGCCTTCAACGTGGACGACCCGGACATGGTCGCCACCGTGGGAGCGCTGGAGGACCATTTCGCCACCCGGTGGCCCGTCAACGCCGCCTGGCAGCAGGCCGGACAGGTGGGAGGCGGCATCGGCCGCTTCCCGGAGGACTGCAACGACGGCATCGGATCCACCGGCGGCAACCCCTGGCCGGTCACCACGCTGTGGGCGGCGCAGTACCACCTGCGGCGCGCCCAGCGTTCGGCGTACCTGGCTTCGGGGGCTCGGCCTGGGCTGGCCGGCCTCGCCCGATCCCGCGCCGGGCTGACGGGCCTCGCCCGATCTCAGCCGGGCGATCCGGCCGGATCGGCCCACCAGATCGCCCGCGCGCTCGGCTACTTGTCCTTCGTGATCGCCCACACCGACGCCGCCGCGATCAGCGAGCAGATCGACGGGACCACCGGACGATCGCGTGGTGCCCGGCCGCTCGCGTGGGCCCACGCGGAACTCGTGACGACGCTGCTGGCGCTCGGGCCGATGCCCTAAATGCCGATGGCCTCACTGTGTCCGGCGGCCAAGGTCAACGCTTGCGGGCGTTGCGCTTGGCGCGGAGCCGGAGACCCGGCAGCCGGCCGCACCTGTTCCACGACCTCGCACAGGCTCTCGATCGGGTCGAGCACCTGCGCACGGCAGGCCACGCGCTGAAGCAGGGAGCGGAACGTGGCGGCCTCGTCCGGGTCGAGCACGCCAAGGACGTGCGCCTCGACATGGGTCGAGCGCTTCCTGGCACTGCACCCACAGGGCGCGTCCCTTGTCGGTGGCGACTACCAGTCGGCTGCGTCGGTCCGTCGGGTCGGGACGGCGTTCGACGAGACTCGAGCTGCTCGAGGTCGTCGATGAGGTAGGTGAGGACGGTGCGGTCGATGCCGAGCTCGCTGGGCGATCGCGCCTTGGTTTGCCGCGCCGTCCTGCGCCGCGAAGGTGAGCACCTGGTAGCCCCGCGGCCCACCGGGCAGGTCGCGAAGGGCGGTGTCGGCGGCCTTGACGTAGGAGCGGAAGGCCACGCCCAACATCCAACCGAGGTCGCGTTCAGCGCTCCAGGCTCGGAAGGAGTCGTGAGCCTCGAGGGCGACGCGAGGGGGAACCATGCGCACATCGTACTGTACGTGCGGTGCAGCAGACCTTCGCTTTGACAATTCATCTGCGTTACATACTATTTCTGCCATCACGGTTCGCGCGCTGGCCTCGGCGTCCGAGCGCCCACGCCGTCGCGACAGGTCAGCCTGACGGCAGACCTGCCTCGAGAAGGGAAGGTCGCCGGGTGAGCGACTACGGCCACGACCTGCTGTTCGGGTCATTCCTGACGCCCGACAACGGCAACCCGCACCACGTGGTGGCGCTCGCCCAGCTCTCCGAGGAGGTCGGCCTGGACCTTGCGACGTTCCAGGACCATCCGTACCAGTCGGGGTTCTTGGACACCTGGACGTTGCTCAGCTACGTAGCGGCGCAGACCACCACGATCCATCTCTCGGCGAACGTCACCAACCTTCCGCTGCGGCCGCCGGCGGTGCTCGCGCGGAGCCTCGCGAGCCTGGACCTGCTCAGCAGCGGACGGATTGAGCTCGGGCTCGGCGCCGGAGCGTTCTGGGACGCCATCGAGGCGATGGGCGGGCGGCGCCTGGAACCGCGTCAGGCGGTGCAGGCGCTCGGTGAGGCCATCGAGGTCATTCGGCAGGTCTGGGACACCGACACTCGTGGTGGCGTGCGCGTCGACGGGGAGTTCTACCGGGTGGCGGGCGCCAAGCGGGGTCCCTCGCCGGCCCACGACATCGGGATCTGGCTGGGCGCCTACAAGCCGCGGATGCTCGCGATGACCGGCCGCAGCGCCGACGGCTGGCTGCCGTCGCTGAGCTACCTGAAGCCGGGCGACCTCGCGGCCGGGAACGCGATCATCGACGAAGCGGCGGAGCAGGCCGGGCGCACCCCCCAGGCAGTTCGCCGGCTCCTCAACATCAACGGCACGTTCGCCGCCTCCGGCGGAGGGCCCCTGACCGGCCCGCCGGCCCAATGGGTCGACGAGCTGGCCGAGCTTGCCCTTACCGAGGGGATCAGCGCGTTCATCCTCGGCAGCGACGACCCCACCGACCTGCGACGCTTCGCCGGCGAGGTGGCGCCGGCCGTCCGCGAGCTCGTCGACGCCGAGCGCACCTCGCCGACCGTGCCTGCCGCATCTGAGCCCACCGCAGTCGTGCTCGAGGCACCCGTCGAGCCCCGGCCCTCGGCGGCATCAGGCGTGAACCATGCGCCCTTCGCCGTGGTACCCACCCCGGACGACGGAACGCGCTTGAGCGACGTGCGGGTCTGGGACGAGTCGACGCGCCCCGCCGGACCAGCGCCCGACCCGGGCCGCACCTACACCGCCCATGAACTGGCCACCAGCCAGCACCTCATCGACGTGCACGACGCGCTGCGCGACCGAGCTCGCCGAGGTCAGGGACCTCATCGACCAGGTCGCCGCAGGAACCGTTGGACGCCGGCGCCGCGCGCTCGCACATCAACACCATGACCATGCGCCAGAACAAGTGGACCCTGGGCACGTACTGCGAGTCCTACTGCCGCATCGTGACCGCCCACCACGGCCTCGAGGACCAGAGCGTCTTCCCCCACCTGGCCCGCCGCGATCCGGCCCTGAAGCCGGTGATCGACCGGCTCAAGGAGGAGCACCTGGCCATCCACGACGTCCTGGAGGGCGTCGACCAGGCGTTGGTCGCTTTCGTGTCCGTGCCGGACGGGATGGCGGACCTGCGCGCGGCGGTCGACCTGCTCAGCGACACTTTGCTGTCGCACCTGTCGTACGAGGAACGCGAGCTCGTCGAACCGCTGGCGCGAGTCGGGTTCTACTGAGCCGCCACGACGGGAATGTCGTCGGTCCGGATTCGGTTGGTGCGGTGACATTGGCGTACCGACGAGTGGAGGAATCGATGACGCTGTTCGATCGCTACCGCTTGGCTGAGGCACACCTCGAGCACGGCGAGCCGCTGGCAGCGGTCGAGACGCTCGAGCCGATGGTCGATGAGCTGAACGACGTCGCGGCAGGTCAGCTGTTGCTGGGTCGCGCCTACTTCGCGTCGGCTCAGCTGCGCCGCGCCCAGCAGGCATTCGAACGTGTCGTCGCGCTCGATCCAACGGACGACTACGCCCACTTCGCGCTCGGTCGCACCTTCGAGCGGCAGGGCGTCGTCGACAGCGCGATCACGCACTACCGCCTCGCGGCGGCCATGGATGCGCGACCGGAGTACCACGAGAGACTGGCGGCCGCCGAAGGGCGACGCACCCAAGGAGACCGTTCATGAGTATGGTGCTCAACCCCGCGGTGCCGGGCGGTGCCTTCGACGAGTTCGTCGTCGGCGCCGCCCCGGCGAGCGCCGCCCAGCGGATCTGGACAGCCGAGGACGGGCCGATGCCCGCGATGTACATCAGCCACGGTGCGCCGCCCTTGTTCGACGACGCAATCTGGATGCGCCAGCTGTTCGGGTGGGCGCAGTCCCTGCCCAAGCCCAAGGCCATCCTGATCGTCTCCGCACACTGGGAGTCGGCGCCGCTGAGCCTTTCCAGCACCGAGGCGAACACCACGCCGGTCTACGACTTCGGCGGCTTCGCTCAGCGGTACTACGAGATGCGCTACGACACCCCCGACGCGAGCGAGCTGGCCCGGCAGGTGCTGTCGGTCCTGCCCGACACCGAGACTGTGCACGAGCATCGGGGTCGTGGCCTGGACCACGGTGCCTGGGTCCCGCTGAAGGTCATGTACCCGAATGCCGACATCCCCGTGCTCCAGCTGAGCCTGCCGACTCAGGACCCGGCTCGACTGCTGGCGCTGGGGGCGCGCCTTCGTTCGTTGCGCGAGGAAGGCGTCCTGGTGATCGGGTCCGGCTTCATGACCCACGGTCTGCCGTTCATGACCCGGGAGATGTTCGTCGACGGGGTCGTCCCGGGCTGGTCTTCGGACTTCGATGCGTGGGCTGCTGAGGCGTTGGCCTCCGGCGACATCGACGAGCTGTCGGCCTACAGGTCGAACGCGCCCGGCATGCCCTATGCCCACCCGACGGTCGACCACTACATCCCGCTGTTCATCACGCTCGGCGCAGCGACCGACCCAGCTGCACCCGTCGAGACAACCATCGACGGGTACATGGCCGGCCTGTCGAAGCGGTCCTTTCAGGTCGGCTGACCGGCCGCCACCGGGTCTCGAGCGTGGCGGGACTGTCACCAACAACCACGACCTGAAAGACCTTTGGAAGACCCACATCGCGTCGGACGCGCAACACCTGTTCCTCATCGTGCCGCACGCGAACTGGAACGAAGCCGGGCGCCCGCGGGAGAAGCCGTTCGTTCGTCGTGCGTCAACCGGCTCGGCGCGTTCTTCGGCGACCACCGCAAGGAGGTTCGACGTCCTGAGCCTCCACGTGTCCGGCAGGCCGAGATCGCCTACAGCGGATCGACCCTCTTCAGGAACGACCGCAGCGCAAGGTAGTCGGCGAGGTGCTTCTTGTGCTCGTCGCAGGCCGCCCAGACCTTCTCGCGGTCCGGGGTGTGCAGCTTCGGGTTGTTCCACACCACGGCCCAGGAGGCAGCTTCCCGGCACCCCTTGGCCGAGCAGATCGCTGGGCCCTCCGCGTCGTCCACGCGCTCAGCCTGCCATGCGAGTGCGGCGTACGGTGAAAGCCCAGCAGCCCGTCGACCCGGGAGGCCTCATGGACACCTTCGACATCGTGATCCTCGGGGGTGGTGCCGGAGCGAAGATGATCTGGGGGTCGGTGCCGGGCAGGTCTGTCGCCGTCGTCGAGCAGTCCCGCGTCGGTGGCGAATGCCCGTTCGTCGCCTGCGTGCCGAGCAAGGCGATGCTGCGCTCGGGCGAGGTGTGGCATCTGGCCGCTGAGGAGCAGTTCTCGGCGCTCTTCACCGGTCGGATTGCCGGCGCGGATGCCTATCGAGAGGCGGTGCAGCGTCGGGACCGGATCGTGAACGGTCGCGACGACAGCCTCAATGCTGCGGGGCTCGCGAAATCCGGCGCAACGCTGTTGCGCGGCACCGGACACCTCGTCCGACCGGGCGTGGTGAGTGTCGCTGGCGAGGAGATCGGTTACCGCGACCTGGTGCTGGACACCGGATCCATGCCCGTGGTGCCCGACCTGCCCGGCCTGGATCGGGTCCCGGCATGGACCAGCGACGAGGCGTTGAGCACGTCGGAGCTGCCGTCCTCGATGGTCGTGCTCGGGGGTGGCCCGGTGGGCTGCGAGCTCGCCTTCCTGTTCGCGACCTTTGGTATTGCGGTCACGCTCGTGCAGAGCAACCGCCGGCTGATCCCGCGCGAGGAGATCGAGGCGTCCGAAGAGATGCTGCGCGTCCTTCTCGAGCGAGGGGTGCGGGTGCACGTGGATGCGCGAGCAGTCGGCGCCGAACCGGCGGGCGCCGGTGTGGGCATCCAGCTCGCCGACGGCCGGGCGATCGAGGCGGACCGGCTCGTGCTGGCCGTTGGCCGGGCGCCGCGCTCATCCGGTCTGGGGCTCGACGCAGCTGGGGGTCACGCTCGGCAAGGACGGCTGCTGTCGCCGTCGATGAGCATTGCCGGGTCGTCGGCGCCGAACATGTCTGGGCCGTCGGTGACGTCACCCGGGCCGCGCCGTTCACCCACACCGCGCACTACCAAGGCCGGGTCGTCGCCGCGAACCTGCAGGGTCACGATGTGCACGCGGACTACCGCGCCGTGCCGCGGGCGGTGTACACCTCCCCGGTCCTCGCCGCGGTCGGCCACACCGAGGCCACGGCCCGTGCGGCCGGGATCGAACCATTGATCGTGACAGCGCCGATGACCGACACGGTGCGCTCGACGACGGAGGGAGCGCGGGCGGGCTTCGTCAAGCTGGTGGCCGACCCTCGCCGCGGGATCATCGTCGGCGCCACCGGCATGGGGGGTCGCGCCGAGGAGTGGATCTCCGAAGTAGCGCTGGCGGTGCGCGCCGAGGTGCCCGTCTGGGTCCTCGCCGACGTGGTGCACCCGTTCCCCACGTTCAGTGAGGTCCTCGAGCGGCCCATCTGGGAGCTCGCCGCCAAGCTCCGCGTATGAACCGGGCTCCCGGCCTCCACCCGAACTGCCTCGCAAGCTGACAAGCTATGCGCCGTGGGAGTCGCCGAAGATCGCAGCGCACGCGAGCGGATCATGCGTGCCCTGCAACGCCGGATCGACGGTGGCGACGGGACGGTCACCCGCGCAGAGCTGTCGGCGTTCTCAGTCGACGGGGAGCCGCTTCGGCTCATCGACACCTCGAAGGGGATCTGGAACCCCAAGTCGATGGAAGCGACCTTGTCGGTGCTGTCCTCGCCGACCGGTCCCTACGCAGACGTCGAGATCGCACCTGGGGTCTGGCGGTACGCGTACCGTGCTGGCTCGACCGCCGGTGACAACACGAAGCTGCGCCGCGCCTTCGAGCTGAAGCTGCCGATCATCATGCTGCGGAAGATCCACGCCTGGTGTCTTCGTGCCGATCTTCCCGGTCTACGTGGCCGGCGATGATCCCGTCCAGGGCTTCTTCACGGTGGTGTTGGACGAGCTGCGGATGCTGCGCGATCCGCTGAGCCCGACGGAAGACGAGCGTCGGTACGCGACGCGCATCGTCGAGCAGCGACTGCATCAGCCCGAGTTCCGCAGCCGAGTCATCCGGGCCTACGAGACCCGCTGCGCTGTATGCACGCTGCGCCACGCGGAACTCCTCGACGCGGCCCACATCACGGGCGACAAAGAGGCGGCCGGGCACCCCGTCGTGAGCAACGGACTGAGCCTGTGCAAGATCCACCATGCCGCCTACGACCAGCACCTGCTGGGCATCAGCCCGACCTACGAGGTGCAGATCCAGAGCCGGCTGCTGGCCGAGACGGACGGCCCCATGCTTCGCCACGGGCTCCAGGAGATGCACGGCCGCACGATCGTGCTACCTCGGCGAGCCGCCGACCGTCCCGACCAAGACCGGCTCGCGGCCCGGTTCGAGCGCTTCTCGCTGGCGGGGTAGCGGCGCCGGACAGGCAGCTGGCGTTGGAGCTGGCAGCACCTACGGTTGGCTGTCCGCGTGCTGCTCGAACCGCGCGGCCCGGGCTTGCTTGGTGCGGTACAGGTCGGCGTCGGCCCGTGACAGCCACCGCTCGACGTTTTCGCCCGACTCCAGCTGGGCGATTCCGACGGACCATGGCGCGCAACTGGCCGCTTGCAACCGGCGCAGCGCGTGTCGCGCCTCCTCGGTGTCGACGCCCGGCATCAAGACCACGAACTCGTCGCCACCGAGTCGCGCAAGCGCGTCGCTCGCACGCAGCTCCTTGCTCCAGGCCGTGGTGACCTCGACGAGCAGGCGATCGCCCGCCGCATGGCCACCGCTGTCGTTGACCTTCTTGAAGTTGTCAAGGTCCAGGACGGCGATGGTGAGGTTCTCGCCGGTGCGGCCGGAGGCGGCGACCGCGCGTCGGGCGATGCTGTGGAAGGCGCGTCGGTTGAGCAGGCCGGTGAGGTGGTCGCGTTCGGCATGTCGGCGCATCGTGTCGACCAGCCGCCCGATGATCGCGGCCATCGCTCCGGTCGTGATGACCACGAGGAGCCACATGACGGCCTTGTTGGCCACGTCGGCGTGCGGCAGCTCGGCGAGGAAGAGCGCGATGCCGTACGCGGCGGACAGCAGGGCGATGTGCCCGTACATGGCCCGTCGGGAGAAGAAGAACGCGGCGTACAGCCCGATCCAGGGGTAGCCGAACGTCGTGATCATCGCCGCGTCCGCGGTCGTGGAGCGGTAGACGACCATGCTGATCCACAGGGTGTCGCACGCCAGCATGAGATGCAGCGACGACGGTGCCAGGCGGTGGCCGAACCGCCACAATGCGATCCCGGTCACGGCGGCCCACACCGCCATGGTGGCGTCAGGCATCCTTGGCACGCTGTTGCTGGGTGGGAAGGACGCGGCGAGAAGAAAGGCGCCGGCGCAGACCAGCTGGGCTACCGCGAGGATGACGACCGCGGGTGGACTTTCACGGTGACCGCGTGACTGTGCCGGCAGCGCGGACACGGTGAACCCCTTCCTCCATGACGGGCCTTCGCGTCGAGTCCTAGGCAGCCCTGCGGAGCCAGCCTGAGCGACAGCGGGTCACAGCGTAGGGGCCCCGAAGACCCGCCGTCACACGAACGGCGCAGGAACGTCATCAACTCAACGACTGTTCGTGCCGATCTTCTTTCGAAGCAAAGGGGGTCGATATGCCCGCTGGGGGTTCGGCAGCTCTGCGCTCAACCGGCTTCCGGTCGAGTCGCGGTAGTCAGGACGATGCGTGGGGCCGTGGCTGCGTGGGTGAGCGCGCTGTGTGCAAAGTTCTCGGCGGCCTCGCCCTGTCAGGTTTCCGGCACCTCGATGACCGGCGATGGCCAGGCTCGAAGCGCGCCAATGTCGACCACGTTCTGGTCGGACCGACCGGGGTCTTCGTCATCGACGCGAAGAACTGGGGTGGCAGCATCGAGGTCCGTGGCCGCTCGCTGTACCAGAACGGTCGGTGCCGGGACGACAAGGTCGTGAGCTTGACGACCTTGTCGGGCGCGATAGAGGAACTGCTAGCGACGACGCGGTTCCCGCTGGTGCGACCTGTTCCCGTCATCTGTTTCGCGGGAAACGCACCGAGCGACCAGCCGGCCCTTGGGCGGGTTCTGCGTGAGCGACCTTGGCAGCCTGCAGGCCTTCCTCCTGCGGCGACCGACAATCCTGAGTCCAGAGCACGTCGACGAGCTGTTCCGCTTTCTCTCCGAGGCGCTCCCGCCGTACGACGTCGACGAGGCCACGATCGAGGCGTTGTTCGCACTGGACGAGCAGGAACTGACCGGGTTAGGGGCGGCGTTGAAACGCCCGATCGAAGACTGGACGGTGTTCCTGCACCCGGAGCAGACACCGCTCGTCCGTCGTACCTACTCGGGGCCGGCACGCATCGGGGGGCCGGCCGGCACCGGCAAGACCTCGGTCGGGCTGCACTGGCTAGCGGGGAAGGCCGCGACAAGACCGGGTCGCATGCTCTGGGTGACCTTTGTCAGGACCCTTGCCCCGGTCATGAAGGAGGCCTATCGCCGTCTGTCGCCCGAGACCGTCGACCGGGTCGAATTCACGCACGTGCACGGGCTGGCGACAGCAGTCTTGAAGGAGCGTGGAATCCGCTACCGCATGGATCCGAAGAAGGCCGCCGAGGCATTTCGAGTCGCATGGGCCCGTGTCGGCAAGCCGCAAGGGCTCGGTGGAACGGGGTGCTCGCAGGACTACTACGCGGAAGAGATCGAGGCCGTCATCAAGGGCCGCGGACTGGCTTCGCTGGAGGAGTACCTTGGGGTGCGCCGAATTGGACGACGCACCGCCTTCAACGCCGCGCGGCGCGAGATCGTTTGGCAGCTAGCATGCGCCTACGACGAGGAGCTCGCCGCTCGTGGCATCGTCGATATGGACGACCTGCTCGTGATGGCTCGTGACGAGCTGCGGCGCCAACCGCAACCCACCTATGCCTCGATCGTCGTCGACGAGGCACAGGACCTGACGCTGGTCGGCGTGCAGCTTCTCCAGCTCCTCGCGGGCGGTGTCGATGAGACCGACAGTCTCCTGCTTCTCGGCGACGGCCAGCAGGCGGTCTACGCAGGCGGATGGAACCTGTCCGAGGCTCGCATCAGCGTCAGCGGACGGGCTACGGTCCTCAAGCACAACCATCGGAACACCGTCGAGATCCTCGCCGCCGCATCGACGTTCCTTGCCGGCGATCCTTTCGACGACCTGGACGGCGAAGGACAGCCTGCTCACCGCGGCCTTGAGGTGCTACGACACGGCGAAGACGTCGTCGACAAGCGATTTCGCGAACGTCGATGCCCACGATCAGCAGCTCGTCGTCGACGTGCGTGCCGACTCTGGCGAGGGTCGACGTCGGTCCCGGGGACATCGCCCTGCTGTTCCCTACCAAGGCGCTGTGGACTCGCTATGCGGAAGCGTTGTCGGCAGTGGCCTGCCGGTGGTTCGACCTTGCGACACGTGGGACGGGACACCACGCAGCAGGCCATCAAGGTGGGTACCTACCACCGGTCGAAGGGCCTCGAGTTCAAGCACGTGTTCCTGCCAAGGCTTGAGGTCAAGACCAAGCTCCTCACCTCGGGCGGGTCCGACGAAGCGGTGCAGCGGGAGAAGGCCGAGCTGGCCCACCGCAACCTGTTCGTCGCCGCGACGCGAGCCCGCGACGGGTTGTGGCTCGGCCGCGTTGGCTGATCGAGCACCGCCCCTGACGCATTGCCCCAGGCCTATCGGTGCAGGACCCTAGGTCTCCGTAGCCCGCTGCACCCCGGCAGCAGCGACGCCGCAAGGAGGCCAGGTGAGCCGAGCCAACCTGATGCGGGTCGGCGCGGCCACCGGCCGGGTCACCAGCGGCCTCGCGGTTGCCGTCGTGGCTGCGGTCGCGGTCACCGACCGGGTGAGTGTCCATGCCTGACGTGGTCGATTCGATCGACGTCGCCGGGCGGCGCCGGACCTACGCGTTCCATGTGCCTGACGGGCCAGCCGTGCCAGCACGCCCGCTCATCGTCGTCCTTCACGGCCGACGCTCGAACGGTCTGGAGATGCGGCGCCTCACGCACTTTGATGCGGTTGCGGATCGCTTCGGCTTCGTCGTGGCCTATCCCGACGGCCATAGGCACAGCTGGAACGACGGCCACGGCAATACCCCGGCTGAGCGGGAACAGGTCGACGACGTGGCATTCATCCGCCGCCTCATTGATCGTCTGGCGGACCAGGCTGGCGCCCACCCGGAGCGGGCCGGTGTCACGGGTCTGTCCAACGGAGCCATGATGTGCCACCGGCTCGGGCTGGAGCTCGGAGACCGGATCACGGCGATCGCACCCGTTGCGGGACCGATGCCGGTCGCCCTGGCGCAGGTCGCGCCCGCGCATGCGGTGTCGATGCTGCTCATCCACGGGACGTCCGACCGCGCCATACCGATAGGTGGTGGCCGGACGATTCTCGGCGGACCACACGTCCTGTCCGTCGCCGATACCGTCGCCCGCTGGTGCGCGATCGATGGGTGCGAGACCGAGACAGCTCACGAGACCCTGCCGGCTTCCGGGCGGGACCGGACGAGTGTCGAACGCTCGGTCAGCGCTGGCGGGCGTGGCGGCACCGCGGTGGAGTCCTGGATCGTCCACCGCGGCGGGCACACCTGGCCGGGCGGCCCGCACATGGTGCCGCTGGGCCGGACGAGCACTCGCTTCGACGCGAGCGAGGTGATCGCGCGGTTCGTCGCGAGTCATCTGGAACCCGCAGCCGAGCGCTATCTCGGCGACAGCGCGAGCGCCTGAGCGCGCTGCCCCGCTCACGCGTCGGCCGCGGTGCGACGCGGGTGCTACCTCAGGCGAACGGCCCCCGCGGCGACCGGCGCCACGTCCGGATGCAGGATCGACGCGAGTACCTCGACCCCGTCGACGACCCGCGGACCGGGCCGGGAGAAGTACGCATCGGCGTGCACCGCCCAGATCTGCGCGGCGCCCGCTAGCTCGGGCCGCTCCAGCAGGACCGCGCCCTCGGCGACGGCCGCGTCGAGGTTGTACCCGCACGGCATGAACGCCACGACGTCGAAAGACTCCGCCGCGACCTCGGCCCACTCCAGCCGGCGCGACCGCTCGCCGGCATCAGCGAGCACCGGCACGCCGCCTGCCGCGAGGATCATGTCCGGCACCCAGTGCCCGCCGCTGAACGCCGGGTCGGACCATTCCAGGGCGAACACCCGCGGCGTCGGCCGGCCCGCCACCACCGCCCGCACCCGCTCCACGCGCTCGCGCAGCTCGGCCATCAACACCTCGGCCCGCGCCTGGGTGCCGGTGGCAGCGCCGACCAGGCCGATGCAACCGATCACCTCCTCCAGGCTGGACGGGTCAAGCGACAGGACGTCGGCGCGGCAGCCGAGGGTGCCCAACGCGTCCTCGACCGCCCCGGACGGCACGGCGCACACCGCGCACAGGTCTTGGGCGAGGATCAGGTCCGGCTGGATGGCACGGATCAGGTCGGCGTCCAAGGTGTAGATCGGCTCACCAGCCTGCACCGTGGTGGCGACAGCGGTGTCGATCTCGGCGGCACTCATCGGGACGTCCGGGAGCGCCGTCCCCGACACGATCGCCTTCGTGCGGGCCTGCGACGGGTAGTCGCACTCGAAGCTGACGCCTTGTAAGTCGTCGCCGAGTCCCAAGGCGAAGACGATCTCGGTCGCGGACGGCAGTAGCGAGACGATCTTCACAGCGGACGCGACCACCTGTCAGTTGTCGAGCGGTTCATACGTAGGGGCAATGCCGGCATCCGTTGGTGCAGCACCTGCCTGTTGCGGCCAGCGAGACCGCGGTGAAGACGAAGAACCCCGTGTCGGGGTCGACGTAGCCGCTCTCGCCGGCGTCGATCGCCGCTCGGTGCGCGGCGAGGATCGTCGCTCGGGACGGGTGATCGAGTGCCAGCCGGCGCGGATGCGGCTCGTCGTACGAGCGCGAACGAGACACCTCCACGCCCCCGAGCCTAGGCCGAGCCGCGAAGATCGGGCTGGCGGCCGTCAGCTCAGCCCAGCACGCCATCGGGCTGCACCGCGTACCCGAACCGGAAAAGGTTGCCGGGGTCGTACTCCGCCTTGAGCTACCTCACCGCCTGGTGGCCGCGCGGAATGATCCCGGTCGTCGTACGGTTGTCGCGGAGGACCACCCTGCACTCGCTTCACCTCGAGATGCTGGGACCGAGGATCGGAGAAGCGCGCGATGCCTGCTGTCACCGTCGAGAATGTCCTGTTGCTGCCCAGCGTCCCGCTGCCTGACCCGACGGTGACCGCCGAACGCACGGTGCGCTCGGTGACAACGGCGCCGAAGGGCTTTGAAGGCGAAGGTTTCCCGGTCCGCCGCGCGTTCGCCGGCATCGAGATGAGCGACCTCGATCCGTTCGTGCACATGGACCAGATGGGTGAGGTCGACTACGGCCCCGGCGAGCCGAAGGGCACGCCCTGGCACCCGCACCGCGGCTTCGAGACAGTCACTTATCTCATCGACGGGACGTTCCGGCACCAGGACTCCCACGGTGGCGGCGGGCTCATCAGCGACGGCGACACGCAATGGATGACGGCAGGCGCGGGCATCTTGCACATCGAGGCGCCGCCGGAGGAGCTCGTCGTATCGGGTGGTCTCTTCCACGGAATCCAGCTCTGGGTCAACCTGCCGAAGTCGGACAAGTGGAATCCGCCGCGCTACCAGGACATCCGGGGTGGGCAGACCCGGCTTCTGTCCTCACCCGACGGCGGTGCGCTGGTCCGGGTGATCGCCGGCGACCTCGCCGGGCATGCCGGCCCCGGCGCCACCTACACGCCGATCACCCTGATCCACGCGACAGTGAACCCGGGCGCGCAGCTCACGCTGCCGTGGCGCGCCGACTTCAATGCGCTCGCCTACGTGCTGGCCGGTCGGGGTAGCGCCGGTCCTTCTCGCCGCCCCGTCACGTCCGGCCAGCTGGCGCTGTTCGGTGCCGGCGACGTGCTCACGGTCGCCGCCGATGCGCGACAGAGCGGCCAGTCGCCGAACCTGGAGGTCCTGCTGCTCGGTGGGCGGCCCATCCGCGAGCCGGTGGTGCACTACGGGCCTTTCGTCATGAACACCGAGGCCGAGATCATCCAGGCGATGGAGGACTACCGGGCGGGGCGGATGGGGGTCATCCCGACCGAGCGGGTGCCGCACGCCGGTCATGGGACCGAGCCGACGGGTGGGGGTTCGGCTCACTGAGCCGGCTCGAGCCGCCGCGGGCGGGGTCGGCTCGAGCCGTGGGGGGCCGTAGCAACCGAAGGCGAGGTACGGCACGACCAGGGGCAGCTACTGGCCCGGGGGTGGCTATTGCAGGTAGCCCTCGACCTCTCGTGGCGGACGTACCTCAGCGTCGTCGGGGTTTCCGCCGGCCTCGGCGAGCCCGCGGCGCTGGCGCAGCAGGTCCCAGCACTGGTCGAGCGCCGTCTCCATGGCCCGTCAGCTGGGCCTGCTCGTCCTGCGGGGAGAGGGCGCCGGTGCGAAGCTTCTCGCGTACCTGCCGCTCGGCAGCGACCACCTCGTCGATGCGGTGCAGGATCTCCTGGTCGTCGTCCATCTGGGACCTCCGCGGAAACTGCCGACTAGCTGCACCTTCCGACTGTACGACTCGTCCGAGCGAGACACGCCCACTAGATGTAGGTGCCAGGAACGTGATCGACCACGAGGTATGGTGGCGCACGCAGCTGGTTCGCCCGACCTGACAAGGGACGGCGTCGCAAGAGGGAACCCGGTGAGAATCCGGAACTGCCCCGCAGCGGTGAGTGGGAACGACCGCCGTCAACAAGCACTGGGACCGGAGCCACCGGATCTGGGAAGCGATGGCCACTAGGTCGACGAGGTACCTGTCGGTGCCGCGTCGAAGCCCGCGAGTCCGAAGACCTGCCAGCCCACCGTGCGCATCCGCGTGCGGCAGTTCTGCGGCCTCGTGGGCGGGCCAGGGAACGCACGTCGGCACCTAGCGGCTCGGGCACTCCTGAGCACCGTGGTGCCCATCGACGCTGCTCCCTCCACCTGCGCGCTCGCCGGACTGGCTTTCGATCGAGCTCGCGAGGAGAGAGCCCGTGACGGTCACCGACCCGTCCGTCGACCTACGTGTCGACATCTCAGACAACCCACTACCTGACGCTGGCAGCCCGGCCCGGCGCACCCAGATGCAGGTGCGCAAGCGGAGCGGCGCACTGGAGCCCGTCGACGTCAACAAGATCGTCCGAGCGGTCGAGCGGTGCGCCGACGACCTGGACGCGGTCGACCCGCTGCGGGTGGCGACCAAGACGATCAGCGGTCTGTACGACGGCGCCACCTCAGCCGAGCTGGACCGGCTGTCGATCCAGACAGCCGCCGAGCTGGTCACCGAGGAGCCGGAGTACTCCCGGCTCGCCGCCCGCCTGCTCGCGGCGTACATCGACAAGGAGGTCCGCGGGCAGCAGATCGCCTCGTTCAGCCAGAGCGTGGCCACCGGTCACCGCGAAGGACTGATCAACGACGTCACTGCCGCGTTCGTCGCCGCCAACGCCCGCAAGCTCGACGACGCCATCAACGCCGACGCCGACCGCCGCTTCGAGTACTTCGGGCTGCGCACGGTCTACGACCGCTACCTGCTGCGTCACCCCACCAGCCGGCTCGTCATCGAGTCACCGCAGCAGTGGCTGCTCCGGGTGGCCTGCGGACTGTCGACCACGCCGGCCGAGGCGATCGGCTTCTACCGGCTGATGTCCTCCCTCGCCTACCTGCCGAGCTCGCCGACCCTGTTCAACTCCGGCACCAGCCACACCCAGATGTCGTCCTGCTACCTGATGGACTCCCCGCGCGACGAGCTGGCCTCGATCTACGAGCGCTACGCCCAGGTCGCCCAGCTGTCCAAGTTCGCCGGCGGCATCGGCATCGCGTGGTCGCGGATCCGCTCCCGGGGTGCGCTGATCCGGGGCACCAACGGGCACAGCAACGGCATCGTGCCCTGGCTGCGCACGCTCGACGCCTCCGTCGCCGCGGTCAACCAGGGCGGCCGGCGCAAGGGCGCTGCGTGCGTCTACCTGGAGCCGTGGCACCCCGACATCGAGGAGTTCCTGGAGCTACGGGAGAACACCGGCGAGGACGCCCGCCGCACGCACAACCTCAACCTCGCGCACTGGATCCCGGACGAGTTCATGCGCCGGGTGGAAGCCGATACCGCCTGGTCGCTGTTCGACCCGGACGAGGTGCCCGAGCTGCCCGATCTGTGGGGCGATCGGTTCGACGAGGTCTACCGGGCTGCGGAGGCGGCCGGCCGCTTTGTCCGGCAGGTCCCGGCGCGTGAGCTGTACTCCAAGATGATGCGGACCCTCGCGCAGACCGGCAACGGCTGGATGACGTTCAAGGACGCTGCCAACCGCACCTGCAACCAGACCGCCGACCCGCAGAACGTGGTGCACCTGTCCAACCTGTGCACCGAGATCATCGAGGTCACCAGCGACGCCGAGACTGCCGTGTGCAACCTCGGCTCGGTCAACCTCGGTGCGCACGTGGACGTCGCGGCGGCGGGGATGGACTGGGCGAAGCTACGAGCGACGGTCCGCACCGCGGTGGTCTTCCTCGACCGGGTCATCGACATCAACTACTACCCGACGGAGCAGGCCGCGGCGAGCAACCCGCGCTGGCGGCCGGTGGGCCTGGGCGTGATGGGCCTGCAGGACGTGTTCTTCGCTCTGAGACTGCCGTTCGACTCCGCCGAGGCGGCCGAGCTGTCCACCCGCATCGCCGAGGAGGTCTACCTGACCGCGCTCGAGGCGTCGTGCGAGCTGGCGGTGGCGAGCGGACCGCACCCGGCGTACGGGCAGACGCGGATCGCGCGCGGTGAGTTCCAGGTGGACGCCTGGGGCGTGAGCCCGACTCAGACCGAGCGGTGGACCAAGCTGCGGGCGAGGGTGGCAGAGCACGGCGTGCGCAACTCGCTGCTCATCGCGATCGCGCCGACCGCGACGATCGCCTCCATCGCCGGCTGCTACGAGTGCATCGAGCCGCAGGTGTCCAACGTGTTCAAGCGCGAGACGCTGTCGGGGGAGTTCCTGCAGATCAACTCCGCGTTGGTGCGCGAGCTGAAGGCGCAGGGGTTGTGGAACGCCGACGTGCGCGCCGCGATCAAGCGGGCCGATGGTTCGGTGCAAGGCATTGGCGCACTGCCAGCGGAAACGCGGCTGCTGTTCCGCACGGCGTGGGAGCTGCCGCAGCGCGCACTGATCGACCTCGCGGCCGCGCGCGGCCCGTACATCGACCAGAGCCAGTCGCTCAACCTGTTCCTCGCGTCCCCGAGCATCGGGAAGCTGTCGTCGATGTACCTGCACGCCTGGAAGGCGGGGCTGAAGACGACGTACTACCTGCGCTCGCGCCCGGCGACGCGGATCCAGCAGGCCACGGTGGCTGCCGTCGATACGCCTAACCCTCTCGACATCGAGGCAGTGGCCTGCTCCCTGGAGAACCCCGAGACCTGCGAGGCCTGCGAATGACCGCCCGGCTGCTCGATCCCGGCATGGACCTGACCCTGCGTCCGATGCGCTACCCACACTTCTACGACCGCTACCGCGACGCCATCAAGAACACCTGGACGGTGGAGGAGGTCGACCTGCACTCCGACCTGGCCGACCTGGCGAAGCTGTCGGGCGCGGAACGGCACCTGGTCAACCGGCTGGTCGCGTTCTTCGCCACCGGCGACACGATCGTCGCCAACAACCTGGTGCTCAACCTCTACCAGCACATCAACGCCCCCGAGGCACGGCTGTACCTGTCCCGCCAGCTGTTCGAGGAGGCGGTGCACGTGCAGTTCTACCTGACCCTGCTCGACACCTACCTGCCCGACGAGAACGAGCGGGCGCAGGCTTTCGACGCGGTGGAGAACATCCCGTCGATCCGGCGCAAGGCCCAGTTCTGCTTCAAGTGGATGGACTCGATCTCCGCCCTCGACGAGCTGCGCACCAGGCGAAGAGCGGCGAACCTTCCTGCTCAACGTCATCTGCTTCGCCGCCTGCATCGAAGGCCTGTTCTTCTACGGTGCCTTCGCCTACGTGTACTTCCTGCGCTCACGCGGGCTGCTGCACGGGCTGGCGTCGGGTACCAACTGGGTGTTCCGCGACGAGTCGATGCACATGGCGTTCGCGTTCGACGTGGTCGACACCGTGCGCCGGGAGGAGCCGGACCTGTTCGACGATGCCCTCGGCGAGCAGGTCCGCGAGATGCTCACCGAGGCGGTCGACGCCGAGGTGGCGTTCGCCGAGGACCTGCTGGAGCAGGGGGTGTCCGGGATGTCGATCGCCGACATGCGTGCCTACCTGGAGCACGTCGCCGACCGGCGACTGGCGCTGCTCGGGCTAGGCGAGGTGTACGGCTCGGCGAACCCGTTCGCGTTCCTGGAGCTGCAGGACGTGCAGGAGCTGTCCAACTTCTTCGAGCGCCGGGTGTCCGCCTACCAGATCGCGGTGGGCGGATCAGTGGCCTTCGACGAGGACTTCTGACTTCACAGCTCGTGCGTCACTCGGCCGGTCCGTCCTTCATGGGTGGGCCGGCCGAGGTCGTCTTCGCCCGGCTGCCCGACGCAGCGCGCTTCAGTCGCTTTTCGCCGCGGGTTCGCTGGCCGTCTTGCCGGTCGCGCCCGCCGCGTCCCGGTGCGCGAGAAGGGCGTTGCGGACCTGGTCGCTGATCTGGCCGAGCTGGGCGACCTGCTCAGGCGACAGCTGGTCGAACAGGTGCATGCGCACCCCGGCCACGTGGCCCGGGGCGGCCGCGGCGAGCGCGGCGAACCCGGAGTCGGTCAGCATGGCGAGCGCGCCGCGCTTGTCGGTCGGACAGCTCAGGCGCTCCACCCAGCCGCGCTCGGAGAGGCGGTCGACCGCGTGCGACAGCCGGCTGCGGGAGGACTGCGAGCTGTCGGCGAGCTGACTCATCCGCAGCGTCCGCCCCGGTGCCTCCGACAGGCGCACCAGGATCTCGTAGTAGCCGTGGCCGATCCCGGAGTCCCGGCTGAGCTCGCGGTCGAGCTGGTCGAACAGCAGCTGGTTGGCCTCCAGGAACGCGCGCCACGCCTTCTGCTCGGCGGCGCTCAACCAGCGCGGTTCGCTGGGTTCGGTGGTGGTCACGCCCGCCATGGTAGAGCAAAGCCGGGGGAATAGTTGAGGACTCAACCAGCGTTCACGTACAGTCAAGTGGTTGAGTGTTGAACTACAGCGAAGCGAGGAAGAACCCATGACCGTCTCCCAGATCCCCGGCTACCGTGCCGGCACCTGGACGATCGACCCGATCCACACCGACATCTCTTTCACCGCGCGGCACATGATGGTCAGCAAGGTGCGCGGTCACTTCAAGACCTTCAGCGGCCAGGTCGTCACTGGCGAGGACCCGACTCAGTCGTCGGTCACCGCCGAGATCGACCTGACCTCGCTGGACACCAACAACGCCCAGCGCGACGAGCACATCCGCTCCGCTGACTTCTTCGACGTGACGACCCACCCGACGATGACGTTCCGCTCGACCGAGGTCCGCGCCGACGGCAACGACTTCACCCTGGTCGGCGACCTGACGCTCCACGGCGTGACCCGGCCCGTCGAGCTCGCGCTCGAGGTCAACGGCTTCTCCGCCGACCCGTTCGGCGGCTACCGGTCCGGCTTTACGGCCACCGGCCAGCTCAACCGGCGTGACTTCGGCATCGACATCTCGATGCCGATGGACGGCGGCGGGGTGGTCGTCAGTGACAAGATCCAGCTTGCGCTCGAGATCGAGGCGATCTTGGAAACGGCGCGACGCGGACGCGACCGCGGCAGTCTGATCCGGATCGACAAACTACCGACGTAGAGGGAGACGACATGCCGATCACCCGGCTGAACCACGCAGTGCTGTACGTGCGCGATGTGACGGCGAGCGTCGCCTTCTACACGGAGGTGTTGGGCTTTCGGCGCGTTGACATGACGCCGGACAGCTTCACCGGCGCGGCCTTCCTGCAGGCGGCGGGCTCGACCAACGACCACGATCTCGGCCTGTTCGAGATCGGGTCGGGGGCGGGCCCGTCCGCCGCGGGCCGTTCGACCGTGGGGCTGTACCACCTTGCCTGGGAGGTCGACACCCTCGCCGAGCTGGCGCGGCTGCGCGTCGCGCTGGCCGAGCGGGGCGCACTGGTCGGGGCCACCGACCACGGGACCACCAAGAGCCTGTACGGCAAGGACCCGAACGGGCTGGAGTTCGAGATCGCCTGGCTGGTGCCGATGGGTTTGCTCGACGACTCGGCGCTCGCGGCACGCAAGGAGCTGTCGCCGCTTGACCTCGATCGTGAGATGGAGCGGTACGGCGCGACGACCGTCGGCGGCGTCTGATCGCCCGCCGATGCCCGGGCGTCCCAGTAGGCCGCCAGTGCACGAAGTGGGCGTTTTGGAACTTTCCGAGCCACATCGGCTAAGGAAACGCCCTTGTTTGGCCGACACCCATAGACAAGTGCGCACAGAGTGACCACAGTGAAATCACATCCGTGGCATTCCCGCCGTACCCGGAAGAGATTGTTGTTACTGGTGTTACTCGAGTGAATTGCTCGCTATGGTCGAAGTCGGCCGCCGGGTGAACCGCGGCGGGCGTGAGACCGGCGAGCCCGGGAGGTAGGCACGTGCGCTGGACCAGCCTTCGAACGGCCCGACGTCGGCGCTTGTTCGGGGTCGTTGCGGCCCTCAGCCTCGCTGGCCCGCTCGTGTTGGCAAGCGTGCCGGCCTCGGCCGCGATGCCCGCAGCGAAGGTCACTCCCAAGCCCAGCGCTAAACCGACCACCAAGGCCACAAAGCCCAAGACCCCTACCCAGGCCGAGGTGGACGCGGCCAAGAAGAAGGTCGCCGACAAGGCTGCCGCGATCGCCGCGATCCAGGCCAAGCTGCAGGCCGCCAACGACAAGCTCGACGAGCTCAACACTCAGGCAGAGGTTGCGTTCGAGGAGTACAACGGCGCGATGGTCGAGCTGCAGAATGCGCAGGCCGTCGCCGACGCCGCCAATGCGAAGGTCGCGAGCGCGAAACAAGACGTCAAGGACACCCGCTCGCAGATGGACCGGTTTGCGGCGGCGAGCTACCGCGGTGGCGGCGAGCTCGGGTCGCTGAGCGTGCTGCTGGAGTCCGACAGCCCGACGGCCTTCATCAACCGCGCGTCGATCCTCACCATGGTGTCCCGCACCCAGGGCGACTTCCTGGGTCACCTGCACGCGGTGGAGGCCGCTGAGTCCGAGGCTGAGCTCGAAGCGAGCCAGGCGTTGGCCGCCCAGCAGGCGCAGACGGACAAGGTGGCGGCTGCGAAGGCCGCTGCCGAGGCGGCCGTGGCCTCCCAGCAGCGCCAGATCGCGGCCAACCTCCAAACGCAGCGCGACCTCGAGGCCCAGCTGGCGGTGGCCAACGGCAAGGTCGCCGACATCGTCAAGGCCCGGGCGGACGGCCTCGCGCGCGAGAAGGCCGAACGGGAGGCCGCCGAGAGAGCGGCCAGGGAGCGGGCGGCGAGGAACGCCAACCTGCCGAGCGGCAGCGGCCTGCCGGTGCCCGGAGTAGGCAAGTCGTTGTCGACGTCAGACGGCGCCGCGCGGGCCGTGGCGTTCGCGCAGTCGCAGATCGGCACCTGGTACAAGTGGAGCGGCGAGGGCGAGACCGACTGGGCGGAGACGCCGAACGGTCGGATCCAGTCCACCGTGTGGGACTGCTCGGGCCTGACGATGATGGCCTGGCGGGCCGGCGGCGTCAGCCTGAGCCACTACTCCCAGGCGCAATGGGGTCAGGGTCTGCGTGTTTCCAAGGACGACCTGCGTCCGGGAGACCTGGTGTTCTTCGCCTACGACACCAGCAAGCCCAGCACGATCCACCACGTCGGGCTCTACATCGGCGACGGCCAGATGATCGACGCGCCGGCAACGGGCAAGCAGACCGGCATCCACAGCATCGGCCGGCCCGACTACATCGGTGCTGTCCGGCCGTAGCGACAAACGCCAGACAACGCTAGGGGCGCGCCCATACAGGCGCGCCCCTAGCGTTGGCGATCAGCTCAGTGCTCGTGATGGTCCGCGGGCACGTACCGCTCGCGTGACGCCGTGATCTCGGCCTCGGCCTCGGAGCGTCCGACCCAGGTCGCGCCCTCGACCGACTTGCCGGGCTCGAGGTCCTTGTAGACCTCGAAGAAGTGCTGGATCTCCAGCCGGTCGAACTCCGACACGTGGTGGATGTCGCGCAGGTGCTCGTGCCGCGGGTCGTTCGCCGGCACGCACAGCACCTTGTCGTCGCCGCCCGTCTCGTCGGTCATGCGGAACATGCCGATCGCGCGGCACCGGATCAGACAGCCGGGGAACGTCGGCTCGTCGAGCAGCACCAGCGCGTCGAGCGGGTCGCCGTCGAGCCCGAGGGTGTCTTCGATGAAGCCGTAGTCGGCGGGGTAGCGCGTCGAGGTGAACAGCATCCGGTCCAGGCGGATCCGCCCGGTGGCGTGGTCGACCTCGTACTTGTTGCGCTGGCCCTTGGGGATCTCGATCGTGACGTCGAACTGCACGGGACTCCTTACCTAAATGACTGCACCGATCGTTAGTGTCGCTCATGTCCGGTTGAGAGCGAGAATTGGAGGTGCCGAGGTGGCACTGACGCGACGTGGTCGCCGCGCCGTCACGCTCGTCGTCTCCGTCGCCCTGGTCGGTGGCGCGGCCTACGGCGGCACCTGGGCGTTGAACCGTGGGCTGGGCTCCGCGACCGGTGCGAGCCAGGGGCCGGGTGGGGCTCTCGCGGTGACGTTCCCGCAGGTCCCGGCCGCCGCCCCGGTCCTGCCCGCGCTGTCCGACGCGGCCGAGCGGCCGGCGCCGAACGCCCTGGCCGCCGCCCTCGCCGCCGGCCTGGTCGATCCCGCGTTGGGCGCCCCGGTCGTCGGCACGGTCGTGGATGTCGCTACCGGGGACGTGCTGTTCGCCCAGCTGCCCGACGCCCCGGTCGTCCCCGCGTCCACCGCCAAGCTCGCCACCGGGGTCGCGGCGCTGGCTGCCCTCGGTCCCGATCACCGGATCACCACCTCGGTGGTCGCCGGCGCCGAGCCGGGCACGATCGTGCTCGTCGGGGGCGGCGACCCGACGCTGGCCGGGCCCAAGGCGGTCGGCAAGGCCGATCCCGGCTACCCCGTGCCGGCGAAGCTCACCGACCTTGCCGCGGCCACGGTGGCGAAGCTTGAGGCGGACGGCGTGCGTCAGGTCCGTCTCGTTTTCGACGCGACCCTGTACTCCGGGCCGGCGACAGGGCCCGGGTGGAAGCCGACCTACGTGAGCTCCGGCAACGTGGCCCCGGTGAGCGCGTTGGAGGTCGACGAGGGCCGCAAGGACCCGTCGGCCTCGCCCCGGGTGGCTGACCCCGCCGCGGCCGCCGGCGCTGCCTTCGCCGCGCTCCTCAAGGCGGGCGGGATCGATGTCGTCGGCTCGCCTGCCCCCGGCATGGCCCCGGCCGGTGCCGCGGTCCTCGCGTCGGTCAGCTCGCCGCCGATGTCCGCCCTGGTGGACCGGCTGCTGCAGCGCAGCGACAACGACCTCGCCGAGGCGCTCGGCCGGCAGGTGGCGATCCACCACGGCCTACCGGCATCGTTCGCCGGCGCGGCCGAGGCGACCGCGCAGGTGCTGACGTCGCTCGGCGTGAACCCCGCGGGAATCGGGCTCGCCGACAACAGCGGCCTGTCCCGGGACGACCGGGTGACCGTCGCCGCGCTCGTCCAGCTGCTACGGCTCGCCGCCTCCGTCGACCACCCACAGCTGCGCGCGGTTGTGGTGGGGCTGCCGGTGCGGAGGCTTCAGCGGCACGCTCGCGCAGCGGTTCGGCGCTCGCGCGCCGGTGGGCGCGGGAGTCGTCCGGGCCAAGACCGGCACGTTGGACGGGGTGAGCGGCCTCGCCGGTTACGCGAGCGACGCCGACGGGCGGTTGCTGGCGTTCGCGTTCATCAGCAACGGGGTTCCGGTCGGTGGCACGACCAAGGCGGAGACGGCGCTGGACAAGCTCGCCGCGGTGCTCGCCGGCTGCGGCTGCCGGTAGCGCCCGCCGCGCTACCGCAACAGCAGCCTCTCCAACCGCCTGATGGCCACCAGCACGCCGATGAGCACCATGGCGGCGAGATACGCCGCGTGCAGCAGCAATTCTGGGTGCACGTCGCCGGTGGTCAGCCCTCGCAGCAAGGCGACACCCTGGTAGAGCGGGGTCCACTCGACGATCATCCGCAGCGCCGGCGGGTAGGTGGCGAGCGGGTAGAACGTCGCCGAGAACAGGAACATCGGCAGGAGCGCCAGCTGGACCCACTCGAAGTCCTGCCAGGTGCGCATGAAGGTGACGGCGGCCATGCCGATGGCGCCGAAGGCGAGCGGCGATGAGAACGGCGACCGGGAGCACCAGCAGCGCCCACCAGGAGCTGACGAGCCCCATGGCGAGCATCACGACGAGGAACGCCGCGGAGTACAGGGCGCCGCGCATCAGCGCCCAGGTGAGCTCGCCGAGCGCGACGTCGCGCACTCCGAGCGGGGTGGCCAGCACCGCGTCGTAGAGCTTGGCGAACTTGAGCTTGAAGAAGACGTTGAACGTCGCGTCGTAGACGGCGCCGTTCATCGCCGACGCCGCGAGCAGCGCCGGTGCGACGAACACGGTGTAGTCCACCTGCTGGCCGTCGGCCCCGGTCACCTGACCGACCAGGTGGCCGATGCCGATCCCGATCGACAGCAGGTAGAACAGCGGCTCGAAGAAGCCGGAGACGATGATCAGCCAGGCGTGCCGGTAGACCATGAGGTTGCGCTCGACGAGGAGCCGAGCCCGGCCGCCGAGACGGGCAGGACCGGGTGCGACGCGGGCGAGCAGGGTGGCCATCACCGCACCAGCCGGCGGCGGAAGGCGGCGACGGCGAGCAGGTAGCCGGCCAGCACCCACGCGGCGAGGTAGGCGACATGCACGACGGCCCCGCCGAGGGTCGCGGTGCCGAGGACCAGGCCGCGGCACAGCTCGACGCCGTGCCACAGCGGCGTTGCGTAGGCGACGGGTCGCAGCACTGCGGGCAGCTGCGTCACCGGGAAGAACGTGCCGGAGAACAGGAACATCGGCACGATGACGAACCGGTTGAGCGCCGCGAAAGCCGAGTCGTTGGTGCGGGTCGCGGCGAAGGCGGCGATCGGCGCCGCGAACGCCATCCCGGTGAGCAGCGCCGCCGGAAGGGCCGCGATGGCCCACGGCGAGGCGACGGCACCGAACGCCGCCATGACCGCGAGGTAGACCGCCGACGTGGTCAGCACCCGGCTGGCCATCCACAGCAGGTGGCCGACCCGCGATGCCGCGAACCGTGAGCGGCGTGGCGAGCATCGCGTGGTACTGCCGCTGCCACTTGATCCCGGCGAGCACCGGCCAGGTCGCCTCGCCGGCGCCGATCTGCATGGCGGTCGCCGCGAGCAGGCCAGGCGCGACGAACTCCAGGTAGCTCACGCCGCCGAGCTGCGGTGCGTCGGACGAGCGATCCCAGCCCGACGCCCATGGCGGCGAGGAACAGCACCGGGGTGACCACGCTGGTCACCACGGTGCCCCGCCAGGTGCGCCGGTACTGCAGGGCCCAGTACTCGTACGAGCGCAGCGCCGAGCCGTCCATCAGTCGACCCCGTCCATCAGTCGACCAGCGTGCGGCCGGTGAGCCGCAGGAAGACGTCCTCGAGCGTGCTGCGCCGCACGAGCACGGAGACCGGGGCCAGGCCGCGGGCCTGCACACCGTCGACCGCCGCGTCGCCGTCGTCGGTGTAGAGCAGCAGCCGGTCGGCAGCACCTCGACGCGGTCCGCCAGGCCCGCCACCTTCTCCGCCATCGCCTCGTTGTCGCCGGGCGCGAACCGCAGCTCGACCACCTCGCGGGTGGAGTAGCGCTCGATGAGCTCGCGCGGCGATCCCTCGGCGGCGAACCGCCCGCCGTCCATCACGACGAGCCGGTCGCAGAGCTGCTCGGCCTCGTCCATGTAGTGCGTGGTGAGCACCAGGGTGACGCCCTGCTGCTTGAGCCGGTACAGGCGGTCCCACACCACGTGCCGCGCCTGCGGGTCGAGCCCGGTCGTCGGCTCGTCGAGCAGGAGCAGGTCGGGTTCGTTGATCAGCGAGCGGGCGATCGTGAGGCGTCGCTTCATCCCGCCGGACAGCGGCTCGACCTTGTCGCGGGCGCGATCGGTGAGCTGGACGAACTCGAGCAGCTGGTCGGCGCGCTCCCGCACGGTCGACCAGGAGCAGGCCGAAGTACCGGCCGTAGATCCAGCAGGTTCTCCCGGACGGTCAGCTCGAGGTCGAGGGTGTCCTCCTGCGGGACGACGCCGAGCCGGGCCCGGATGCGCGGACCGTCGCTGCGCGGGTCCATGCCGAGGATGCGCAGCTCGCCCGCGCTGGGCGGCTGACACGCAGCCGATCATCCGCATCGTCGAGCTCTTGCCCGCCCCGTTGGGGCCGAGGAAGCCGAACGCCTCGCCCCGCGGCGACCTCGACGTCGATGCCGTCGACCGCGACGAAGTCGCCGAAGCGCTTCACCAGCCCGCGGGCGCGGATGAGTGGTTCGTCGAGGGCACCAGTCACCCAACCGAACCTACCCCGCCACCCCCCACCGCGATGATCATGCAGCAATGGTTGGCGACACGCCGCTCAAGCGCAACCATTGCTGCATGATCGTCGCAATCCGTGGGGGCGGCGCGCGGGTCGGTGGGCCGACGTCACGCCGACCATGACCGCCGACCCTCCCGACGACGTACCGTGAGGGCATGAGCGTCGACCTGGTGAACTGGGAGTTCGCCGTCTCCACGGCCTCGCGCTTGGTCCCTGCGGGGCCGAAGGTGACGCCAGCCGAGGCGCGTGAGGCGGTCAGCGCGCTGCGGCGCCTGGCCGGTGAGGCCGAAGGCCACGTCCGGTCGTTCACCCAGCTGGACTCCGACGCCCGGCACGACCCGGTGGCGGTGGTCGACCGGATCGGCTGGGTCACGGCCAACGTGGGAGGCTTCCGGATCCTGTTGGAGCCGCTGCTGACGAAGCTGGCCGCGCAGCGTTCCATGCGCCGGCCGGACGGCCTGTCGGGAGCGGTGGTCGGCGCGGTCGGTTCTCGGGTCACCGGTGCGCAGATGGGCGCCGTCCTCGCCTACCTGGCTGGCAAGGTGCTCGGCCAGTACGAGCTGTTCGTGCCGCCGACGCCGAGCGGACGCGCCTCGCGCGGTCGGCTCAGCCTGGTCGCGCCGAACATCGTGGCCACCGAGCGCATCCTGGACGCCGACCCGCGCGACTTCCGGCTGTGGGTGTGCGTGCACGAGGTGACGCACCGCACCCAGTTCACCGCCGTCCCGTGGCTCGGTCAGCACGTCCGGGACGAGATCTCCGCCTTCCTGCTGGCCGGGGACCTCGATGCCGGAGCGCTGCTGGGCCGGTTCAAGGAAGTGGCCGAGGCGATCGTCGACAGCGTGCGGGGCGGCGACGGTCCGACCCTCGTCGAGGCGGTGCAGACCCCCGAGCAGCGGGTCGTCCTGGAGCGCCTCACCGCCGTCATGACCTTGCTGGAGGGCCACGGCGAGTACGTGATGAACAACGTCGGCACCGACGTCATCCCCTCGGTCGCGCAGATCAGCCAGGCGTTCGCGGCCCGCCGCCGGGCCACCGGGCCGGCCGACCGGGCGGTGCGACGACTGTTCGGACTCGACCTGAAGGCCAAGCAGTACGCCGAAGGCGCCGCCTTCGTGGCGGCGGTGGTCGACGCGCGGGGCATGGCGGCGTTCAACCGGGTGTGGACCTCGCCCAACACGCTGCCCACCCAGTCGGAGATCGCCGACCCCGCGCTGTGGATCGCCCGGGTCCTCGGCGCCCCGGTCCTGCCGTAGCCGCGCGATGGGACCCGTCCCCGCTGTCGCCGCGGTCCGGTTGGCCGTTCGCCGCGCGCTCGGTCCGCTGCCCGCCGGCTCGTCGGTGCTCGTCGCGTGCAGCGGCGGTGCCGATTCGCTCGCGCTAGCCGCGGCCGCCGCCTTCGAGGCGCCGCGGCTGGGCCTGCGCGCGGGAGCGGTGACCGTCGACCACCAGCTGCAGGCGGGGTCGGCCGAGCGGGCTGCCGACGGTCGCCAAGGCCCTCGCCGGGCTCGGTCTTCGACCCGGTCGAGGTGCTGACCGTGGTCGTCCAGGCGGCGGGCGGCCCGGAGGCGGCCGCCCGGTCGGCGCGCTACGACGCGCTCGCCGAGGCGGCCGACCGGCTCGACGCGGCGGCGGTGCTGCTCGGGCACACGCGGGACGACCAGGCCGAGACCGTCCTGCTGAGGCTGGCCCGCGGCTCGGGCACCCGCTCGCTGTCCGGGATGGCGCCGGTCGCCGGTCGGTACCTGCGTCCTCTCCTCGACGTGGACCGGGCGACGACGAGGCAGGCCGCGCTGGCCGAAGGGCTCGACGTGTGGGACGACCCGCACAACGTGGACCCGTCCTACGCGCGGGTCCGGGTGCGCGAGCAGGCCCTGCCGATGTTGTCGGACGACGCTCGGGCCGGGGATACCGGCGGCGCTGGCCCGGACCGCGCGGCTGCTCCGGCGACGACGCGGACGCGCTCGACGAGTGGGCGCAGCGGGCCGCCGCGGACGCTGCCCACCCGGACGGCGGCTACGACGTGGCCGTGCTCGCCTTGCTACCCGCCGCCGTGCGGCGCCGCGTGCTGCGCCACGCAGCCCTTGCCGCGGGGGCCCCGGCAGGCTCGTTGGCCGCCGTCCACCTCGATGCGGCCGACGCGCTGGTGATCACCTGGCACGGGCAGGGACCGCTCGACCTACCCGGCGGACGCAGCGTGTGGCGCCGATGTGGCAGGCTTTACTTCAGCGAGCCAGACGAACGGCCGCTGCCGCCCGGGCCCGACCGGCCAACACGACAGGAGACGTCGTAAGTGGACGAACGCGACATGGGCGACGACCTGGCCAGGATCCTGGTCAGCGAGAAGGAGATCCAGGCCAAGATCGAGGAGCTGGCGGCGGCGATCGACGCCGACTACGCCGGGCAGCGACCTGCTGCTGGTCGGGGTGCTCAAGGGCGCGGTCATGTTCATGGCCGACCTGTGCCCGGGCCGTGCACCTGCCGGTGACGATCGACTTCATGGCGGTGTCGTCGTACGGCTCGGCGACCTCGTCCTCCGGCGTGGTCCGCATCCTGAAGGACCTCGACGACGACATCGACGGGCCGGCACGTGCTGGTCGTCGAGGACATCATCGACTCCGGTCTGACGTTGTCGTGGCTGGTCGCGCAACCTGCGAGTCGCGCGGGCCGGCCTCGGTCGAGGTGTGCGCGCTGCTGCGCAAGCCCGAAGCGGTGCAGGTCGACGTCGACTGTCCGCTACATCGGCTTCGACATCCCGAGCGAGTTCGTCGTCGGGTACGGCCTCGACTACGCGGAGCGGTACCGCAACCTGCCGTTCGTGGGGACCTTGCAGCCCCCCGTGTACGACGCTAGCCGGTGTACCGTCGTGTGCCTTGGTCCAATCACACGGGGCCGCGGACGGGGCCGCTGCGCGCGTGTACCTCGGCGTCGTGCTGGTCGGATGACGTCAATTGGGCAGGAGGGACGGAGCCATCACCGCCCCGAGCAGATGAACGTGAAACGATATTTCCGCGGACCTCTCTTCTGGGTGCTGATCGTCGTCGTCCTCGTGCTGGTCTTCAGCCGGATGGTCGGCGGTACCAGCTCCTACAAGTCCGTCGACACCTCGAAGGTCGTCGCGGCGATCAACGCTGGCAACGTCAAGTCGGCGTTGATCAAGGACAAGGAACAGCAGTCCAGGTCACGCTGAAGGACGGCACGACAAGATGCAGGCCTCGTACGCCGACCAGACCAGCAGGACTCGCTGATCTCCGGTCTGGACGCCAAGACGCTCGACCCGACAAGCTACAACGTCGAAGGTCAGCCACGCGAGCCTGCTGCGTCATCCCTGCTGTTCACGCTGCTGCCGATTCTGCTGCTCGTCGGGTTCTTGCTGTTCTTCATGCTCACCCAGATGCAGGGTGGCGGCTCGCGGGTCATGAACTTCGGCAAGTCCAAGGCCAAGCTGGTCAGCAAGGACACCCCGAAGACCACGTTCGCCGACGTCGCCGGCGCCGACGAGGCGATCGAGGAGCTCCAGGAGATCAAGGAGTTCCTCGAGAATCCGGCCAAGTTCCAGGCGGTCGGCGCGAAGATCCCCAAGGGCGTGCTGCTGTACGGCCCGCCCGGCACCGGCAAGACGCTGCTGGCCCGTGCGGTCGCCGGCGAGGCCGGCGTGCCGTTCTACTCGATCTCCGGTTCTGACTTCGTCGAGATGTTCGTCGGTGTCGGTGCCTCGCGGGTGCGCGACCTGTTCGAGCAGGCGAAGGCCAACGCGCCGGCCATCATCTTCATCGACGAGATCGACGCCGTCGGCCGGCACCGTGGCGCCGGTCTCGGCGGCGGCCACGACGAGCGCGAGCAGACCCTCAACCAGCTGCTCGTCGAGATGGACGGCTTCGACGTCAAGGGCGGCGTCATCCTGATCGCCGCCACCAACCGGCCCGACATCCTCGACCCGGCGCTGCTGCGCCCGGGCCGGTTCGACCGGCAGATCGTGGTCGACCGCCCCGACATGGAAGGCCGCAAGGGCATCCTGCGCGTCCACGCCAAGGGCAAGCCGTTCGCTGACCGACGTCGACCTCGACGTCATCGCCCGGCGCACCCCCGGCTTCACCGGTGCCGACCTGGCCAACGTGCATCAACGAGGCGGCGCTGCTCACCGCCCGGCACGACCGGCACGCAGATCGACATGCACACGCTCGAGGAGGCCATCGACCGCGTCATGGCCGGCCCCGAGCGCAAGAGCCGGCATCATGGGCGAGAAGGAAAAGAAGATCATCGCCTACCACGAGGGCGGCCACGCTCTCGTCGGTCACGCGCTGCCGAACACCGACCCGGTGCACAAGGTGACGATCCTGCCGCGCGGCCGGGCGCTGGGCTACACGCTGTCGCTGCCGACCGAGGACAAGTTCCTCACCACCCGCTCGGAGATGATCGACCAGCTCGCCATGCTGCTCGGCGGCCGCACCGCCGAGGAGCTCGTCTTCCACGAGCCGACCACCGGTGCGTCCAACGACATCGAGAAGGCGACCGCGATCGCCCGCGCCATGATCACCCAGTACGGCATGAGCGACAAGCTCGGGCGCCCGCAAGTTCGGCAGGACTCCGGTGAGGTCTTCCTCGGTCGCGACATGGGCCACCAGCGCGACTACTCCGAGGAGATCGCCTCCACGATCGACGACGAGGTGCGCCGGCTCATCGAGTCCGCGCACGACGAGGCGTGGGAGATCCTCGTCGAGTACCGCGACGTGCTCGACGACCTGGTGCTGCGTCTGATGGAGAAGGAGACGCTGCACCAAGGACGAGGTGCTCGAGGTCTTCGCTCCCGTCGCAGAAGCGGCCGCACCGGCGGCTCCTACACCGGCTACGGCAAGCGCAGCCCGTCCGACAGCCGCCGGTCATGACCCCGCGAGCTCGCGATGCCGCCGCTGGCGACGGCTGGCCACGCACGCAACGGCCCGGTGGCAACGGCAGCCCGGCGGCCGGGCCACGAGCTCGGCCGGGACGTCGACGCTGGTGGGCCGAGCTCGTCCGGACTGACGCGATGGACGGTCCGAGCCGTGGCTGACCGGTCGCCGACGGCTCGACCTCGCCTCCGGATCGAGGCCGCCGTCCGCGAGATCCTGCTCGCTATCGGCGAGGACCCGACCGCGAAGGCCTGCAGGAGACGCCGTCGCGCGTCGCCCGGGCGTACGCGGAGCAGTTCGCCGGGCTGCGCCAGCGGCCCGAAGACGTGCTTACCACCGTCTTCGACGCCGGGCACGACGAGATGGTCATGGTCCGGACATCGAGGTCTACTCGCACCTGCGAGCACCACCTGGTGCCGTTTCACGGGGTGGCCCACGTCGGCTACATCCCGAACGAGAAGGGCCAGATCACCGGGCTGTCGAAGCTGGCGCGTCTGGTCGACCTCTACGCGCGGCGGCCTCAGGTTCAGGAACGGCTGACCAGCCAGATCGCCGATGCGCTGGCCGCGGATCGTCGAACCGCGTGGCGTCATCGTCGTCGTCGAGTGCGAGCACCTGTGCATGTCGATGCGTGGGGTGCGCAAGCCTGGTGCCAGGACGGTCACCTCAGCGGTCCGCGGGGCGTTCCGGACATCCATCCGCGACGCGTGCCGAGGCGTTGAGCCTCATCCTCGGCCGCTGAGCGATTGAGCGGCTCCCCGATGCACCCGCCGCCCACATACTCTTGCGCTTATGACGGCGGGGATGCGGGCCGCCGTGACCAGCGGCGCGTGCGGCGGACCTGGGTCCCCCTCGCTGCCGGCCTGGTGACGTTTCTGGTCGGCGCCCGGGACATCGCCATCGTCGTGCGCCCACAGCTGTGGGAACGGGTCCAGATCATCGACCACGTGCTGCCCGGCGGCTCGCCCCCGGACACGGTGCACGGGGTGGCCGCCGCCGCGCTGGTCGTCTCCGGCGCGCTGCTGATCCTGCTGTCGCACGCGTTGCGGCGCCGCAAGCGGCGGGCTTGGCGAGCGGTGGTTGCCGTGCTCGCCATCTCCGTGGCCTTGCACTTGGTGCACCGGCCGACTTCGTGGTCGCTGCCGGGGTCGACGTGGTGCTGCTCGGCGCGCTGATCGCCTACCGGCAGGAGTTCTTCGCGCTCGGCGATCCGCGGACGCGGTGGCGTGCGTTCACGCGCCTTCGTCGGGCTCGGCGTCTGCAGCATCGTGCTCGGGGTCGCTGCTCATCGAGCTGCGACCGCGCTCCCTGGCCGGCAGCTACTCGCTTCGCCGAGGTCCTGCACCACGTGGTGTTCGGCCTGGTCGGCGTCTCGGGACCGCTGCATTTCACCACTGACCGGGTCGACGATCTCGTCACGTTCACGCTCATCGGCATGGGTGCGCTCACCGCGCTGACGACGGTCTACCTGCTCTTCCGCCCGGCCGAGCCGCGCGCGGTTCTCGGCGTTGACGAACGAAGCACGGATGCGACGCCTGCTGGCCACGCACGGGGAGCGCGACTCGCTCGGCTACTTCGCCCTGCGCCGCGACAAGAGCGTGATCTGGTCGCCGAGCGGCAAGGCTGCGGTCACCTACCGGGTGGTGTCCGGGGTGATGCTGGCCAGCGGCGATCCGCTCGGCGACCCCGAGGCCTGGCCCGGCGCGATCAACGAGTTCATGGACGAGGCCGAACGGCACGCCTGGGTGCCGGCGGTGCTGGGCTGCAGCGAACTCGGCGGCGAGGTCTGGACGCGCGAGACCGACATGTCCGCGCTGGAGTTCGGCGACGAGGCGGTCGTCGAGGTGGCCGAGTTCACCCTCGAGGGCCGCGCGATGCGCAACGTCCGGCAGATGGTCAACCGGGTCGAGCGAGCCGGCTACACCAGCGAGGTATGCCGGGTCGGCGACATCGACGCCCGAGCAGGTCGCGCGCGTTCCGCGCCGCAGGCCGCGTCGTGGCGCGGCACCGAGACCGAACGCGGCTTCTCGATGGCGCTCGGCCGCCTCGGCGACCCGGCCGACTCGCGACTGCGTCGTGGCGACAGCCACGAAGGACGGCGCCTTGCGGGCGTTCTTGCACTTCGTCCCGTGGGGCGACGACGGGCTGTCGCTCGACCTCATGCACCGCGACACCGGCGGCGGAGCCGGGCTGAACGAGTTCCTCATCGCGGCCGCGCTGCGCGCCTGCGCCGACCTGGGGGTGAAGCGCGTCTCGCTGAACTTCGCGGTGTTCCGCTCGGCACTCGAGCGCGGGGAGCGCCTCGGCGCCGGGCCGGTCATCCGCGGCGTGGCGACGGCTGCTGCGTGTTCGCTTCCCGCTGGTTCCAGATCGAGTCGCTCTACCGGTTCAACGCGAAGTTCCAGCCCGACTGGGAGCCGCGCTACGTCGTGTATCCGGCGGCCGCGACCTGCCGCGGATCGCGATCGCCGCCCTCGAGGCCGAGGCGTTCATCGTGTGGCCGCACCCGCGCGTGCTGCGGATCCGCCGGCTGATGCGGCTGAACAGGCTGCTTGAAGCATGGAGATCGGCGGGCGGCCAAGGTCGCATAGGGTGGTCCAGTGACGGGCAGCGAGATCCACTACCCGCCCTCCGAGGCTTCGCCGACCTGGGTCGGTGCCGGGTGATCGGCGTCGTCAACGTCACGCCCGACTCGTTCTCCGACGGCGGCGAATGGTTCGACCCCGAGGCGGCAGTGCGAGCACGGGCTCGACCATGGTGGCCGCAGGGCGCGGACATCGTCGACGTCGGCGGGGAGTCGACCAGGCCGGGCGCGGCGCGCGTCGACGCGCGCACCGAGCTGCGACCGGGTGCTTCCGGTCGTCAGCTGCGCTCGCGGCCGCAGGCGCCGTGGTGAGCGTCGACACGATGCGTGCCGAGGTCGCCGCCCGGGCGCTGGACGCCGGGGCGCGGATGGTCAACGACGTGAGCGGCGGCCTGGCGGATCCCGAGATGGCCGGTGTCGTCGCGAGCGCGGGCGTGCCGTACGTCGTGATGCACTGGCGCGGGCACAGCGAGCGGATGCAGGACCTCGCGGTGTACGCCGACGTCGTCGCGCGAGGTCGGTGACGAGCTTGCCCGCCGGTTGGACCAGCTGGTTGCGGCCGGGGTCGATGCCGAGCAGGTCGTGCTCGACCCGGGACTCGGTTTCGCCAAGAACGCCGACCACAACTGGGCGTTGCTCGCCCGCCTGGACGGCTTGCGGCTGCTCGGCCGGCCGGTGCTCGTCGGCGCGTCGCGCAAAGCGTTTCTGGGTCGGCTGTTGGCTGATGGCGAGGGGGTGCCTCGAGGTGTCAAGGACCGGGATGCTGCGAGCGTGGCGGTGAGCACAGCGGCCGCCCTGGCTGGTGCCTGGGCGGTGCGGGTGCACGACGTTCGCGCTGATGTCGATGCCGTCCGCGTCGCCGCTCGCCTACGCGCCGAGGGGCGGACCCGATGAGCCGCGACCGGATCACGTTGCGTGGCCTCAGGGTGTTCGGCTACCACGGGGTGCTCCCGCGAGAGCGGTACAACGGGCAGGACTTCGTCATCGATGTGACCCTGTCGCTCGACGTGGCCGCGGCCGCGGCGAGCGACGACCTCGCCGACACGGTCGACTACGGGGCGCTGGCCGTCGAGCTCGCGGCGATCGTGTCGGGCGAGCCGGTCGACCTGCTCGAGACGCTCGGCCGTGCGACTGGCCGACCGGTGCGTGGAGTTCCCGCTCGTGGAACTCGCTGAGGTGACGGTCCACAAGCCGAAGGCGCCGATCCCGTTGAGCTTCACCGACGTGGCGGTGACCGTCGTCAGGGGCGCTGCGAGGGGCGAGACGTGACAGTGGTTGCCGATGCGCGGTCGAAGCCGTGACGGCGACCGTGCTCGCGCTGGGCGCCAATCTCGGTGATCGGCTCAGCGCCCTCCACGACGCCGCGAACCTCCTGGCCGACACCCCGGCGCTGCGGGTGCTCGCCATCTCAGGCGTCTACGAGACGGCGCCGGTCGGGGGCCCCGACCAGGACGACTACCTCAATGCGGTGGTGCTCGTGGACACCCAGCTTTCAGCCCACGCCGTGCTGGAGCGGGCGCACGCCATCGAGGCGACGGCGGGCCGGGTGCGGGCGGTGCGTTGGGGGCCGCGCACCCTCGACGTCGACGTCATCGCCTACGGCGATACCCGCAGCGACGACCCGCGGCTCACCCTCCCGCACCCCAGGGCCCATGAGCGCGCCTTCGTGCTGGTGCCCTGGCACGAGATCGCACCGACCGCCGTCCTGGTCGGCCACGGCCCTATCGCCACGCTGTTGGCCGGCATGGACACCACCGGGGTGCGCCGGCGCGATGACCTCACGTTGGAGCGACAGCCATGAGGCCGACCAGGTGGACCGTGCTGGTGGGCCTGGCGGTGGTGGCCGGGGTGGCGGCGTACCTGGTCCTGCGTTGGGCGTACTCATCAGTTCCGCCCCTGCCGGGCTACGCGCCGGTCACCCTCACCTTGGTAGCCCTCGTCGAGGTGTTCTACGGGTTCAACGTCCGTGGGCGCCTCCGCCGCCGACCGGGCTCCGTGCCGGTCGAGCCGCTGGTGGTGGCCCGGTTGGCCGCGCTGGCTAAGGCGAGCTCGCACGCGGCGTCGCTGATCGGCGGCGCCTACGCGGGATTTTTCGTCTTCACCTCGGACTCTTTCGGCAAGCCGCAGGTCGCGTCCGACGCAGTGGTGAGCGCCTTCAGCGCCGCGGCGGCGGGGCTGCTGGTGGGCGCCGCGCTCTTCCTGGAGCATCAGTGTCGGGTCCCCAAACCGCCCGAGGGCGATCGGCAGGTGGGTTGATGAGCGAGCCGTTCGACGAGCTGGACGCATTGGACTTCGAGGAGCTGCGGCAGCGGGCGTTCCAGCTCGCCGAGCACCGCCGCGACGTCGGCTTCTTCTGGGACCTGCTGCGTCACCTGCCGAGCGCGGGCGACCTGGGCAGCGAGGACGCGTCATCGGGCAACATCACCGGCAGCGTCGAGGAGACCGTCGAGCTGGTCCGCGAGATCTTCGGCCGGGGGCTGGGCGATACGCAGCCGCTGTTGCGCGCGCGATTCATCGACTACCTGCAACAGCACGCAGGCTGAGCCGCGCGGCTGTCCCGTCGCTGGTTGCGGCGGCCGCTACTTGTCGATGTCGCCGACGACGAAGAACATCGAGCCGAGGATCGCGACCATGTCGGCGACCAGGGTGCCCGGCAGCAGCTCGGTGAGCACCTGGATGTTGTTGAACGACGCCGAGCGCAGCTTCAGCCGCCACGGCGTCTTCTCGCCGCGCGAGACCAGGTAGTAGCCGTTGATGCCGAGCGGGTTCTCGGTCCAGGCGTAGGTGTGCGCCCTCGGGCGCCTTGAGCACCTTGGGCAGCCGCACGTTGATCGGGCCCGGGCGGCAGCTCGGCCGAGCCGGTCGAGGCAGGCGTCGGCCAGGTCGAGGGAGACGTGCGACCTGCTCGAGCAGGCACTCGAACCGGGCCAGGCAGTCGCCCTCGGTGCGGGTGACGACCCGCAGCACGTCGCCGCAGCTCGCCGTAGGCGAGGTAGGGCTCGTCGCGGCGCAGGTCGAAGTCGACGCCGGAGGCGCGGGCGATCGGCCCGCTGACGCCGTACTGCGTCGACCTGCTCGCGGGTCAGCACGCCGACGCCGCGGGTGCGGGCCCGGAAGATCTCGTTGCCGAGGATCAGGTCGTCGATGTCGGCCAGCCGGCGCGCGCACGCCGGCGACGGCGCGCGCGGGCCCGGCCCAGCCAGCCGGCGGGCAGGTCCTCCTTGAGGCCGCCGACCCGGTTGAACATGTAGTGCATCCGGCCGCCGGAGATCTCCTCCATGACGTGCCTGGATCTGCCTCGCGCTCGCGGAAGGCGTAGAAGATCGGGCGTGATCGCGCCGAGCTCCAGCGGGTAGGAGCCGAGGAACATCAGGTGGTTGAGCACCCGGTTGAGCTCGGCCAGCAGGGTGCGCGTCCAGACCGCGCGCTACCGGCACCTCCATGCCGAGCATCCGCTCGACGGCGAGCACGACGCCGAGCTCGTTGGAGAACGCCGACAGCCAGTCGTGCCGGTTGGCCAGCACGATGATCTGCCGGTAGTCGCGGACCTCGAAGAGCTTCTCCGCGCCGCGGTGCATGTAGCCGATGATCGGCTCGGCGCGCACGATCCGCTCGCCGTCGAGGGTCAGCGCGCAGCCGCAGCACGCCGTGCGTGGACGGGTGCTGCGGGCCGATGTTGAGCATCATGTCGGTGGTCGCGAGGTCACCCGCGCCGATGCCGACGGTGAGGCTCGTCTCGGTCATGGCGCCGAGTCTGCCACGGGCAAGAATGCGCCGATGGCCTGCATGCCGGTGGCCTGGCCGCCGGTGGCCTGGACGAGCCAGCCGAACGCGCCGAGCCCGCGTGGGTCGATGAGCTCCGCTGCCTCGCCGGTCTGGCTGAGTGCTCGCAGGTAGCCGACCGGGTCGGTGTGGGCGAGGTCCAGCGGTGGGCGGGAGGCGTCGACGCCGAGGGCGGAGGGCTTCGCGTTGGGTGAGGAGGGCTGAGGTGGCGGCGGGGCTGCTGCCGGCGGGGCTGCGCCCGCTGGCAGGTGGCTCGGCGGCCGTCGACCCGGGGCCGGTCGTAGCGGCCGTCATGCCAGCCACGCGGCACGCGTCGAGCGCGACGTGCGCGGTGATGTCGCAGGACCCGTCAGGGACCGGGCGAACCTGACGTCCGTCCCGGTAGCCGGTGAGGGTGCCGGCCGGCGGGCGGTCGTCGCGGCGGTGGCCGTAGTCGATGGCGACAGCGAGGCCGCGCTGGACGTGTCCGATGGCGGCGGCCCAAGCCTCATCTCTCGGTCGACCCACCTCGGCCCGGTTTCCGACCTCTGCCAGCGGCCACCAGCTCTCGAGCCATGCGGCGTCGGCGTCGCTCGGCGCCTCGCCGAGCCGCTCGTCGCCGGTGACGGGGTCGACGAGGACGAGGCGCGGCCCGCCGTCGGTGAGCTCGACGACGTCGACCGGCACGTTGTCGAGCCATTCGTTGGCGACGAGCAGTACGTCGGTGTGAGCGGGAATCTCGTCGTGCCAGGCGATGTGGGTGGGTAAGCCTGCCGGGCGTGCGGCACGCTCGACCCCGATCAGCTGAAGGTCGGGGGCCAGGGCGGCCAGGGCGACAAGGAGCTCCCCTCGTCCGGCACCGACGTCGACGACGGTGGTGAGGTTGGCGGTGCGAGCCAGGCGTAGGAGGGCGGTGGCGAACAGTGGAGAGGCGTGGACCGAGGTGCGGAAGTGCCCGGCTGGGCCTTCGGGGCGGTGGAAGAAGCCGCCGGGGCCGTACAGGGCGCGCTCGGTCGCCTCGCGCCAGGTGAGCCAGGTCGTCGTCATCTCATTCAGCCGATCGGCGGGCGCGGGCAGTTCGGCGTGTTCGGCCCAGGAAAGACCACCTGGAGCGGCAGGCGCAGGGCGACCGACTGAGCCTTGGAGATTCCGAAGACCCGATAGGTCAACTGCTGGGTGACGATGGTCATCGAGGTGCCTTCGGCATAGGCGTCGCAGCCGTCGTAATGCGCGTCGATGACGAGCGTCCGTTCGTGCTGCGGGTCGAGACGGAACGCGTGGAAGGGCTCCGCGTGGTCGAGGAGGCCGGCGAACTTCGGATCATCAGGGGTAACGCGTAGCTGGTCGACGCGGAGGGCGGCCCGGAACCAGGATTCGTCACGGACCAGGTCGGTGATGGTGACCGAGACGGGGCCGTTATTGCGGATGCTCAGCGCGTAACGCACCGACGAGCCGTCGCGGTAGGTAAGGCGCCATGACACGGTGTCGAATCCGCTGATGGCCTGCTCGGGCATGGGGTCCGCGACCGGCGTGAAGCTGGAGGAGCCCGGCTCCAGCGGTGCGTAGTGGCTGACCCACACCGTGGCCGAGACGACGGCCGTTGTTACGCAGGCTGCCACCGTGCCAATCGTGGCGTTGACCAACCGTCGGCGCAGGTTGCCGTAGCGGACAAGGTTCACCAGGTGCGGTCCTCGGGTGAATCCCGCACTGGCACGCAGCTTTCTGGCATACGCCCAGGCGTTGCCTAGCCGCGGGCGAGGGTCGAAGTCACCGTGTTCGGCGTGCCCGCCGGACGCTTCGTGCTCGCCCAGCTCGCCCGGCTCGCCCTGCTCGCGCAGCTCGGCGATCAGTGAGCGCAGATCGTCGAGGATCGCCTCGCGCTCGCCCTTCGGCAGGTCCCAGAGGCGTTCGCGCACCTGGGCGATGTAGCGCTCAGACCCCACCATCAGCAACCCCAGAGTTCGTGAGGATCGTATGCATCGCTGCATTGAGGGAGGCCCACTGCCGGGCGGAGTCGGCCAGAAGCCGCCGTCCGTGGGCCGTAAGTCGGTAGTAGCGGCGGGCAGGCCCGGCCGGCGAGGGAAGCAGTCTCGACGTCAGAGCGCCGGCGGTTTCCAGCCTTCGCAAAGTACCGTAGATCGACGCCTCGGCAACGTCAGGCAGACCGGCGTCGGCGAGGGTTCCGACGATGAGGTAGCCGTAGGACTCGCCGGCGGCGAGCGCGGCGAGGACGGCGATGTCGAGCACGCCCTTGAGGAGCTGGGCGTTGGGCTCCGACCTACTACTACGCATAATTTGGTAGCGTACTAGGGAGGGTAGTTGCGTTGTGAATAGATCACAGTAAGGAACCAGCACGTGCGACGGAGTCGGAAGTGGACCGGACTGAGCGGATGGGCCTCGATCGCGGCCGTGGCGGTCCTGGTGACCGCGTGCAGCTCGGGCGGCGGATCGAAGGATGCCGACAACGGGGCTGTGCCTTCCGGGGAGATCACGGTTTACAGCGGCCAGGGCGCGTCGACCATCGGCGCCCTGGTCAAGGGGTTCGAGGCGAAGGCCGGCGTGACGGTCCACCTGCAGGAAGTCGGCGAGAGTGAGCTGGCCGACCGGTTGGTGAAGGAGGGCAGGAAGTCACCCGCCGACGTCGTGGTCGCCGAGGGCTCCTCGCCTCTCGGCATGCTCGCGATCAACGGTCTGCTCGCGCTGGCGGACGTCACCACGAGTGCGAAGGTCGACGCCAGTTGGAACTCCACCGACGGCACATGGGTCGCGATGTCGGCCGTCGCCTGTGTGGGTGTCGGCAACCCCGACAAGATCTCGCCGGCGGAGCTGCCGGCCTCCCTGCTCGACCTCGGCGGCGCCTCCTGGAGCGGCAAGTTGGGCATCGTGCCGACGTCCGAGGCATTCCAGGCGCAGATCACTGTGCTCCGCAAAACGCACGGCGCGGAGATGACCAAGGCGTGGCTCGAGGCGGTCAAGGGCAACGCACAGGTCTACCCGAGCAATGGTGACCTGCTCGATGCGGTCGACCGCGGCGACATCGCCTTCGGGCTGGTCAACCACTCCGACTGGTTCACCAAGCGTGCCGAGCTCGGCGACAAGCTCCACGCGGAGCTTCACTACTTTGCCGGCGGCGACGCGGGAGCCTTCGTCGATGTGTCGGCGGCGGCGGTATTGAAGTCGAGCAAGAACCCGAGGGCTGCGCAAGCCTTTCTCGCCTACCTGGTTGGCGCCGAGGCGCAGCAGATCATCGGGACGCGAATCGTTCGCCTACCCGCTCGGCGCCGGTGTGGTCTCGGTTGCGGCACTCAAGCCGCTCGCCGAGATCAAGTCGCCGTTGATCGACAGGTCCAAGCTCAACGACGGCGCCAAGACCCTCGAACTGCTGCGGCAGGTGGGGCTGATCTGACGTCCGCCTGTCGCGGTGCGCCCTACCGGCTAACGCGACCCGTCGAACCGCCACTCGAGCATGTCCAGCACCGGCCGGTAGCCGATCTGCGAATAGATCGAGTTCGACGTCGGGTTGGCCAGGTCGGCGTTGAGCGTGCAGCAGTTGGCGCCGGAGTCGATTGCTCGCTGACTCACCGAGGCGACGAGCGAGCGTGCATAGCCGTTACTGCGTAAGGGTTCCGGCGTATAGACCGCTCGAATTCGCACGACGCCGCAGACGGGCCGAGCCGTGTTGGCCATCGATACGGGCTCGCCCCTGGACTCCCAGACGAACAAGCGGCCTGCAGCGGTCTCATGACTGACCCATCGCTCAGGGTCCGGGTTGCGAGGTATGGCGACCTGCTCGTGGAACTCCTCTACCCAACGGGTCAGCACATCGTGGTCGCGGTCGAGCGCCTGCCGCGGTGCTCCTCGCGCGGGCAGCAGGTGCGTCACCGCGTCGAGGCGGTAAACGCGTTGCGCCATGCCCGTACGCGGCACCGTGCCGGTTCGGCGGCGCCACCTTTCCGCGAAAGCCTCGGACTGCCCGGTCGGA
This sequence comes from uncultured Actinomycetota bacterium, assembly GCA_963703505.1. GTDB lineage: Bacteria > Actinomycetota > Actinomycetes > CAVPEL01 > CAVPEL01 > CAVPEL01. Next base: position 685,768 of record CAVPEL010000006.1, read on the forward strand.
CCGTTCACGCCGGGAAGGTGCGGAACCGCCTTCGCGAGCTTGTCGGCGAGCGCATCCACCGCTTCACAGGACATCCCGGACGGCAGTAGCGCCGGGTAGGGCAGCGTGCAGACGACCGCGCCGACCACGATTCCCGCGTCGTCCTGCGCCCACGCCAGCACCGGGTGCGTGCGGTGAGCGAGCGTGCCGCGCCGCAGGCTGTCGAGCAAGGTGAGCAGCACATTGCGTTCGACTGGCTGGGCTTGAAGGAAGGGCAGCACCAGGTCGACGTATTGCTCAACGTCATCCGTGGTGTGCGCCCGCATCACCAGTCTGCCCTTCCGGGATGGTCATTCGCGCTGATTCGACTGTGCCACTGGACCACCATGTCATCGCACCCGACATGCGAGGGCTCGCCCGGCCGTGCCACGTCCGACGTGGACGCGCCCGGCGGGCCACGCCCGGCGATGCCGCGCGACCCCAGCGTTCAGTACGCTGGTCGCTGTCAGTTACGTCCGGTACCCGACGAGGACTGGAACGTGGAACCCTCCGCACCTCAGCGCGCCACTGAGCGCCCCGCCCGCCTCGCCGTGGGTGTCGTCGGCGTCGGCCGCGTCGGCTCCGTGCTCGGCGCCGCCCTCGCGCTGGCGGGTCACCACCTGGTCGCCGCTTCGGCCGTGTCGCAGGCCAGCAGAGACAGGGCTGAAGCCCTGCTTCCGGGCGTCGCCGTGTGCGATCCCCGCGACGTGGTGGCGGTCAGTGACCTGGTGCTGCTCACCGTGCCCGATGACGAATTGGCCGCGTTGGTGCAGGCCCTTGCGGACTCCGGGGTGATCAGGCACGGCCAGCTCGTCGTGCACACCAGCGGGCGCTTCGGCACCGATGTGTTGGAGCCAGCCATGGCCCGCGGCGCGTTGCCGCTCGCCTTGCACCCGGTGATGACGTTCACCGGTACCTCGATCGACGTGGACCGACTCGTTGGCGCCAGCTTCGGCGTGACGGCGCCGGAAGGGTTGCGGCCTGTTGCCGAGGCGCTGGTGGTGGAGATGGGCGGGGAGCCGGTGTGGATCGCGCCGGAGCACCGCACGCTGTACCACGCGGCGTTGGCGAACGGCGCCAACCACCTGGTCACCCTCGTCGCGACCTCGATGGATCTGTTGGTGCGGGCGGGCGTGGAGCAGCCCGGGCAGATGCTGGGCCCGCTGCTCGGCGCGGCTCTGGACAACGCGCTGCGCGCCGGCGACGCCGCGCTCACCGGCCCGGTGGCGCGAGGTGACGCAGGGACCGTCGCCGCGCACCTGCGGGCCCTGGCGGACGCCTCACCGGAGGCCGTGCCCGCATACGTGGCGATGGCTCGGCTGACCGCCGACCGTGCGCTCGCCGCTGGCCTCCTGGCGCCGGAGGCCGCCGAAGCGTTGCTCGGTGTGCTGGCGGACGGCGCGGCCGGGGTGCGCCCGTGACGGTGGTGGCCCGCACCCGCGCGGAGCTCGCCGAGGCGCTCGCCGACCACCCGGGCAGCCGAGCGCTGGTGCCGACCATGGGTGCGCTGCACGAAGGCCATCGCTCGTTGCTGCGCGCCGCCCGCGAGCTCGCCGGCACCGTGGTGGCCTCGATCTTCGTCAACCCGCTGCAGTTCGGTCCGAACGAGGACCTCGACCGCTACCCCCGCCCGTTCGAGGCCGACCTCGCGATGTGCACCGCCGAGGGCGTCGACGTCGTCTTCGCGCCGACGCCGGATGTGATGTACCCGAGCGACCCACTGGTCCGCCTCGCCGCCGGGCCGATGGCCGAAATGCTCGAGGGCGCCACCCGGCCCGGCCATTTCGACGGGATGCTCACCGTCGTGCTCAAGCTGTTCAACCTGACGCGGCCCGACGTCGCGGTCTTCGGCGAGAAGGACGCGCAGCAGCTCGCACTGGTCCGCCGGATGGTGTCGGATCTCGACGTGCCGGTCGAGATCGTCGCCGCTCCGACCGTCCGGGAGCCCGACGGCCTGGCGCTGTCCAGCCGCAACCGCTACCTGTCACCGGAGCAGCGAGCGAGCGCACCGGCGCTCGCGGCGGCCCTGACGGCCGGAGGGGTCGCCGCCGAAGGCGGCCCGGCAGCGGTGCTCCAGGCGGCGCGCGCGGTGCTGGACGCGGAGCCTGCTCTGCGTGTCGACTACCTCGCGCTCGTCGACCCCGCCACGTTCACTGAGGTGACGACCCACCACACCGGACCGGCCGTGCTCGCCGGCGCGGTGTACGCAGGAACGACGCGCCTGATCGACAATGCGATCGTGTGGTTTTCGGATGATCAGTCCACCGGCGATGCTGCCACCCACCTCCTCGACAACGCGACCACCACCTCCGAGAGGGCCTGACCGACCGTGTACCGCACCATGCTCAAGTCGAAGATCCACCGCGCGACGGTCACCCGTGCCGACCTGCACTACGTCGGGTCCGTCACCATCGACGCCGACCTGATGGACGCGGCCGACCTGCTCCCGGGCGAGCAGGTGGCGATCGTCGACATCGACAACGGCGCGCGCCTGGAGACCTACGTCATCGAGGGTGAGCGGGGCTCCGGCGTCATCGGCATCAACGGTGCGGCCGCCCGCCTCGTGCACACCGGCGACCTGGTGATCCTCATCAGCTACGCACAGGTGCTCGACCACGAGGCGCGCGCGCTCCAGCCTCGGGTCGTGTTCGTCGACGGCGACAACCGCATCGTGGTCCGCACCGACGACCCGACGGTGGTGCCGGCCGGCAGCCCGCTCGTGGGCGGTGACGCGGTGCGCACGTGAGCCCGACCGGCCAGGCCCGTGCCGACAAGGGTCCACCGATCAGTGCGGTCGCTCGGCGGCTGGTCGCCCCCGCGCCCGGCTGGACGGCGACCGCTGACGTGGTGGTGGTCGGTAGCGGTATCGCTGGGCTGACCGTCGCGCTCGATGCGAGCCGGCACAGCCAGGTGCTGCTGGTCACCAAGACCGTCCTGGATGCGGGATCGACCCGCTGGGCGCAGGGCGGCATCGCCGCCGCGATGGACCCGCGGGACTCACCAGCCGAGCACCTCGAGCGACACGCTGGTCGCCGGGGCCGGCCTGTGCGACCGCGCCGCCGTCGAGCGTCTCGTCACCGAGGGCCCCGACCGGGTCCGCGAGCTCATCGCGCTCGGCACCCGGTTCGACACCGACGCGCAGGGCGCCCTCTCGCTGACCCGTGAGGGCGGCCACCACCGCAACCGCATCGCCCACTCCGGTGGCGACGCGACCGGTGCCGAGATCGAGCGGGCGCTCATCGCCGCGGTGCGTGCCAGGGGCTCGATCGAGATCATCGAGCACGCGCTGGTGCTCGACCTGCTCACCGGCGCCGACGGCCGGGCCTGCGGCGTCACCTTGCACGTCATCGGCGAAGGCCAGCGCGACGGGGTCGGCGCCGCACTCGGTCGCGTCGTCGTGCTCGCCACCGGCGGGCTGGGCCAGGTGTACGCGTCGACCACCAACCCGGAGGTGTCCACCGGGGACGGGGTCGCGCTCGCGCTGCGGGCCGGCGCCGAGGTGACCGACCTGGAGTTCGTCCAGTTCCACCCGACGGTGCTGTGGCTCGGGACCCTCCGCGCTCGGCCAGCAGCCGCTGGTCTCCGAAGCGGTGCGCGGCGAGGGCGCGGTGCTCATCGACGGCGACGGCGAGCGATTCATGACCGGCCAGCACCCGCTCGCCGACCTCGCCCCCCGCGACGTGGTGGCCAAGGCGATCTTCCGGCAGATGCGCGCCACGGGCACCGACCACGTCTACCTCGACGCACGGCACCTCGGTCGCGAGCTGATCGAGCAGCCGGTTCCCGACCATCGTCGCGGCGTGCCTGGCGCCACGGCATCGACCCGGTGACCGAGCCGATCCCGGTCGCCCCGGCGGCGCACTACGCCTCCGGTGGCGTGCGCACCGACCTGGTCGGGCGCACCAGCGTGCCCGGCCTGTACGCGTGCGGCGAGGTGGCCTGCACCGGTGTGCACGGCGCCAACCGGCTCGCCTCCAACAGCCTGCTCGAGGGGCTGGTCTTCGCCGGCGCGGATCGCTCGCGACCTGGCCGCCGGGCTCCCGGACCGTGTCGACGCGGTCATGGCTCCGGCGCCCAGCCGATCGCCGCAGCCCGGCCCCACGCGAGTCCGTGCGAGCCGGCGTCGACCCCGCGGGTCGAGCCGAGCTGCAGCAGGCGATGAGCCGAAGGCGTCGGGGTGCTCCGCAGCGCGACCAGCCTCGCCCAGGCCGCCAAGCGCCTCGACGTCCTGGCCGGGGTCGGCTCCGATGTCGCGCCGCACCTGGCGTGCTGGGAGACGACCAACCTGCACACCGTCGCCACCGCGTTGACGCACGCCGCCGCGGCGCGCATGGAGACCCGCGGCTGTCACTGGCGGGAGGACTTCCCCGAGTCCGACCGACTGAGTGGTTGGGTCACGTGATCGTGCGACTCGACGACACTGGGGCCGTACGGACGACCTTCGAGGAGATGCTGTGAGCCTGGGCGAGGACCTGACGGCGCGACTGGTCGAGGCGGGGCTGGACCCCGCCTACGTCGAGGAGGTCGCCCGACGCGCCTGGCGGAGGACCTCGCCGGTGGGCTCGACGTCACCAGCGTGGCGACGGTGCCGTTCGAGCAGGAGACCACCGCCGACTTCGTCGCCCGCGACGGCGGCGTCGTCGCCGGCCTTCCGGTCGCGTGGGCGATGCTGGACGTGGCGACCGACGACGCCGTCGAGGTGGTCGAGCACGTTCGCGACGGCGAGCGGGTGGAGGCGGGCACCGTGCTGCTGAGCGCGGTCGGTGCGACGCGGGCTCTGCTCACCGCCGAGCGCACCGCGCTGAACCTGCTGTGCCACCTGTCCGGCATCGCGACCGCTCACCCGCCGGTGGGTCGACGCGCTCGACGGCACGCGCCGCGAAGGTCCGTGACACCCGCAAGACCACGCCCGGGCTGCGGGCCCTGGAGAAGTACGCGGTGCGCTGCGGCGGCGGTGTCAACCACCGGATGTCGCTCTCGGACGCCGCCCTGGTCAAGGACAACCACGTCGCGGCCGCCGGGGGCGTCGCCGAGGCGTTCAAGGCGGTTCGCGGCAACTTCCCGTACCTGCCGGTCGAGGTGGAGTGCGACACCCTCGAGCAGGTCGCCGAGGCCGTCGACGCCGGCGCCGACCTGGTGCTGCTGGACAACATGAGCACCGGCGACATGCGCGCGGCCGTCGAGCTGGTCGCCGGCCGGGCCCGCCTCGAGGCGAGCGGCGGCCTGACCCTGGACGCGGCCCGCGCCGTCGCCGAGACCGGTGTCGACTTCCTCGCGGTCGGCGCGCTCACCCACTCGGCGCCGGTCCTCGACATCGGGCTGGACCTGCGGGTGCGCGGATGAGCCCTGCCGGCCAGCGACCTGCCGGCCAGCCGACAGGGGGGCCTGATGCTGCTCACCATCGACGTCGGCAACACCCAGACCGTTGTTGGGGCTCTTCGAGGGCGAGGAGGTCGTCGCCGACTGGCGGGTCGCGACCGACGCGCACCGCACCGCCGACGAGCTCGCCGTCCTGCTCAAGGGCCTGCTCGGACTCGCGCGGTCCGCGGCAGCCGGTCACCGGGATCGCCTTGTGCTCCACCGTGCCCTCTGTGCTGCACGAGCTGCGCCAGATGTGCGAGCGGTACTACGGCCAGGTGCCCCTCGTCGTCGTCGAGCCGGGCGTGCGCACCGGGGTCGCCGATCAGCACCGACAACCCGAAGGAGGTCGGCGCCGACCGGATCGTCAACACGCTGGCCGCCGTGCACCTGTTCGGCGGGCCGGCGATCGTCGTCGACTTCGGCACCTCGACGACCTTCGACGCGGTCTCGACCAAGGGTGAGTACGTCGGGGGTGCCATCGCGCCCGGCATCGAGATCTCGGTCGACGCCCTCGGCGTCCACGGGGCCCAGCTGCGTCAGGTGGAGCTGCGCCGGCCGCGCTCCGTCATCGGCAAGAACACCGTCGAGGCGCTTGCAGTCCGGGATCATCTACGGCTTCGCCGGGCAGGTCGACGGGATCGTCGAGCGGATGAGCGTCGAGCTCGCGCCGAACCCCGATGACGTGACCGTCGTCGCCACCGGCGGCCTCGCGCCGCTGGTCGTCACCGAGTCGCGGACGATCGACGTGCACGAGCCGTGGCTCACGCTGATCGGTCTCCGGCTGGTCTTCGAACGCAATCGGTGACGGCTGATCACCAACGCGTCGGTAATCTTGCCCACTGTGACCACCACCCCTGCCCCGAGCCCGGACGTCGACCTGCCCGAGCAGATGCGGATTCGCCGCGAGAAGCTCGACCGGCTGCGCGCGGAGGGCGTCGACCCGTACCCGGTCGGCTTCCCGCGCACGACCACGATCGCCGCGCTCCGCGACCGGTTCGCCGATCTCGAACCCGACATCGCGACCGGCGAGCGGGTCGGCGTCACCGGTCGGGTGATGCTGTCGCGCACCGGCGGCAAGCTGTGCTTCGCCACGATCCGCGACGGCACCGGCGACCTGCAGGTCATGCTGTCGCTCGACAAGCTCGGCGCCGACGCGCTCGCCGCGTGGAAGGGCGACGTCGACCTCGGCGACCACGTCGGCATCACGGGCGAGGTCATCACCTCGCGCGCGGCGAGCTGACCGTCCTGGCCGAGCGCTGGGCGATCACCGCCAAGTGCCTGCGCCCGCTGCCGGACAAGCACAAGGGGCTGACCGATCCCGAGGCGCGGGTCCGCCAGCGCTACGTCGACCTCATCGTCAACCCCGATGCCCGGCGCATGCTGCGCGCTGCGCAGCGACGTGGTGCGGCGCGCTCCGCGAGTCGATGAACGGCCGCGGCTACCTCGAGGTCGAGACGCCGATGCTGCAGGCGGTGCACGGCGGCGCGAACGCCCGCCCGTTCGAGACGCACATCAACGCCTACGACATGCCGCTGTTCCTGCGCATCGCACCGGAGCTCTACCTCAAGCGGCTCGTCGTCGGCGGCATCGAGAAGGTCTTCGAGATCAACCGCAACTTCCGCAACGAGGGCGCCGACTCCACCCACAACCCCGAGTTCACGATGCTCGAGGCGTACGAGGCCTACGGCGACTACGACACGATGCTCCGGCTCACGCGAGAGATCATCCAGGAGGCGGCCGTCGCGGCCTACGGGGACACCATCGTCGCGGCACGCGGACGGCGGAGTACGACATCGGCGGCGAGTGGCGCGTCGTCACCGTGAACGACGGGTTGTCGGCCGCACTCGGGCGAGCACGTCACCACCGACACCACCGTCGAGGAGCTGCGGCGGCTATCGCGAAGGCCGGCATCCGCTCGACCCCAGCTGGGCGCGCGGCCAGGTGATCCTCGAGATGTACGAGCACCTGTTCGAGGCCCGGACGGTCGAGCCGACGTTCTACAAGGACTTCCCGACGGACGTCTCGCCGCTGACCCGCGCGCACCGCGACGACCCGCGGCTCGGCCGAGCGCTGGGACCTCGTCGCGTTCGGCGCCGAGATCGGCACCGCCTACTCCGAGCTGGTCGACCCGGTCGAGCAGCGGGCGCGGCTCACCGCGCAGTCGCTGCTCGCCGCCGGCGGCGACGTCGAGGCGATGCAGCTCGACGAGGACTTCCTGCGCGCACTCGAGTACGCGATGCCGCCGACCGGCGGCATGGGCGCGGGGATCGACCGGCTGCTCATGATGCTGACCGGCGCCAACATCCGCGAGACGATCTTGTTTCCCTTGGTGCGGCCGGAGTAGCGGAATGGCGCCCGTGCGTCGTGCGGCCCGCCCGCACCGCCGACATCCGCGAGATCCGCGCCTCGTCGACCTCTACGCGACCCAGCGGATCCTGCTCACCAAGGCGACCGTCACCCTCTACGAGGACGTGCAGGAGTTCTGGGTCGCCACCCGCGACGAGCAGGTGGTCGGCTGCGGCGCGTTGCACGTCCTGTGGGACGACCTCGCCGAGGTGCGCACCCTCGCGGTCGATCCGTCGGTCAAAGGCGAGGGCATCGGCCATCTCGTCCTCGATCATTGCTGGCGAGCCGCGCGAAGCTCGGCGTTCGCCGGGTGTTCTGCCTCACCTTCGAGGTCGACTTCTTCGGCCGGCACGGCTTTGTTCGCGATCGACGAGACTCCGGTCGAGCTCGACGTCTACGAAGAGCTGCTGCAGTCGTACGACGAAGGTGTGGCGGAGTTCCTCGACCTCGAGCGCGTGAAGCCCAACACCTTCGGCAACACGCGGATGCTGCTGCAGCTCTGAACCGGGTTCGATGCGACCCGGACGGGATTTGGACGACGCAACGCATTAGGGCCACGCGGAGATTTGCCAAGATCGAAGAGTTAGGGTTTCCTCTTCCTATCGGCTGAACTCCCGAAGGGAACCAAAGTGGCGCAAAAGATCAAGGTCACGCTCATCGACGACATCGACGGCGAGCACTGCCGACGAGACGGTCTCGTTCTCACTCGACGGCGTGTCCTACGAGATCGACCTCACCAAAGGGAATGCGAAGAAGCTGCGCGACTCGCTGGCGCCGCACGTTGGTGCGGCTCGCGTGTTGGTGGTCGTGCCGGTCGACCGCCCGTGGTCGCGCCCGCACGAGGCTGCCACCTCGACGGCGACCGCGTCGCTGAGATCCGCGCGTGGGCCAAGTCGAAGGGCCTGAAGGTCAACGACCGCGGCCGCATCCCGGCCGACATCGTGGAGAAGTACGACGCAGCCAACAAGTAGCTGGCGCCGCTGCAGGCCCGCCGTCCCCTAAGGGGTCGGCGGGCCTTGTGGTTTCACGCGCGGCGGATCAAGCCGGCTCAGCAGGTACAGGATCGGTGGATCACCCGACGGTGGTCTCGCCGAACACTGCGTGATCGACGATCCGCACGCTGTTCGCTCATGGCGCAACGGCTCAACCCGCCCGCCTGGGGCGGCGAGGGAACACCACCACGTCGGGCTCCGTTGGAGCGGTAACCAGGGTCTGAACGGTCGACGGGAGTCGGCTTCTGGCCAAGACCGGCATGCATCAGGTGGTGCCGGAGATAGCATCGGTAGGACGAGCAGGCGCAGATTCCGGCCGCTTGCCCGACCGTGCGTGAGGAGCGGGGCAAGCATGTTCGAGAGATTCACCGACCGCGCGCGGCGGGTTGTCGTCCTGGCCCAAGAAGAGGCCCGGATGCTCAACCACAACTACATCGGCACCGAGCACATCCTGCTCGGCCTGATCCACGAGGGCGAAGGCGTCGCCGCCAAGGCGCTGGAGAGCCTCGGGATCTCGCTCGAGGCCGTCCGCTCCCAGGTCGAGGAGATCATCGGCCAGGGCCAGCAGGCGCCGTCCGGGCACATCCCGTTCACGCCGCGCGCCAAGAAGGTGCTCGAGCTCTCGCTGCGCGAGGCGCTGCAGCTGGGCCACAACTACATCGGCACCGAGCACATCCTGCTCGGCCTGATCCGCGAGGGCGAGGGCGTCGCCGCCCAGGTCCTGGTCAAGCTCGGCGCCGACCTCAACCGGGTCCGCCAGCAGGTCATCCAGCTGCTGTCCGGCTACCAGGGCAGCGAGGCGGCAGCCGCCGGCGGCCCGGCCGAGGGCACGCCGTCGACCTCGCTCGTGCTCGACCAGTTCGGCCGCAACCTCACGCAGGCCGCACGCGAGGGCAAGCTCGACCCGGTCATCGGGCGCGAGAAGGAGATCGAGCGGGTCATGCAGGTGCTGTCGCGCCGCACCAAGAACAACCCGGTGCTGATCGGTGAGCCCGGCGTCGGCAAGACCGCCGTCGTCGAGGGCCTCGCCCAGGCGATCGTCAAGGGCGAGGTGCCCGAGACGCTCAAGGACAAGCAGCTCTACACGCTCGACCTCGGCGCGCTCGTCGCCGGCACCCGCTACCGCGGTGACTTCGAGGAGCGCCTGAAGAAGGTCCTCAAGGAGATCCGCACCCGCGGCGACATCATCCTGTTCATCGACGAGCTGCACACGCTCGTCGGTGCGGGTGCCGCCGAGGGCGCGATCGACGCGGCCTCCATCCTCAAGCCGATGCTGGCCCGCGGTGAGCTGCAGACCATCGGCGCGACGACGCTCGACGAGTACCGCAAGCACCTCGAGAAGGACGCGGCGCTCGAGCGCCGCTTCCAGCCGATCCAGGTGGCGGAGCCGTCGCTGGCGCACACGATCGAGATCCTCAAGGGCCTGCGCGACCGCTACGAGGCGCACCACCGCGTGTCGATCACCGACGGCGCTCTGGTCGCGGCCGCCAAGCTCGCCGACCGCTACATCTCCGACCGTTTCCTGCCGGACAAGGCGATCGACCTCATCGACGAGGCCGGCTCGCGGATGCGCATCCGCCGGATGACCGCACCGCCGGACCTGCGCGAGTACGACGAGAAGATCGCCGGCGTCCGCCGCGAGAAGGAGTCGGCGATCGACGCGCAGGACTTCGAGAAGGCGGCCTCTCTGCGCGACCAGGAGAAGCAGCTGCTCGGCGAGAAGGCGAAGCGCGAGAAGGAGTGGAAGGCCGGCGACATGGACGTCGTCGCCGAGGTCGACGAGGAGCTGATCGCCGAGGTCCTCGCCATCGCGACCGGCATCCCGGTCTTCAAGCTGACCGAGGAGGAGTCGTCGCGCCTGCTGCGCATGGAGGACGAGCTCCACAAGCGGGTCATCGGCCAGGAGGACGCCATCAAGGCGCTGTCGCAGGCGATCCGCCGTACCCGCGCCGGCCTGAAGGACCCGAAGCGTCCCGGTGGTTCGTTCATCTTCGCCGGCCCGTCCGGTGTCGGTAAGACCGAGCTGTCCAAGACGCTCGCCGAGTTCCTGTTCGGCGACGAGGACGCGCTGATCCAGCTCGACATGACCGAGTTCAGCGAGAAGCACACGGTGTCGCGGCTGTTCGGTTCGCCTCCCGGCTACGTCGGCTACGACGAGGGCGGCCAGCTCACCGAGAAGGTGCGCCGCAAGCCGTTCTCGGTCGTGCTGTTCGACGAGGTCGAGAAGGCGCACCCGGACATCTTCAACTCGCTGCTGCAGATCCTGGAGGACGGTCGCCTGACCGACTCCCAGGGCCGGGTCGTCGACTTCAAGAACACCGTGATCATCATGACGACCAACCTCGGCACCCGGGACATCTCCAAGGGCTTCAACCTGGGCTTCGCGAAGGCCGGGGACACCACGGGCGACTACGACCGGATGAAGGCGAAGGTCTCCGAGGAGCTCAAGCAGCACTTCCGGCCGGAGTTCCTCAACCGGGTCGACGACATCGTCGTCTTCCACCAGCTCACGCCGGACGAGATCATCCAGATCGTCGACCTGATGGTCGCCAGCGTGGACTCCCGGCTGCACGACCGCGACATGGGCATCGAGCTCACGCCGGCGGCCAAGCAGCTGCTCGCCGAGCGGGGCTACGACCCGGTGCTCGGTGCCCGGCCGCTGCGCCGCACCATCCAGCGCGAGATCGAGGACGCGCTGTCGGAGAAGATCCTCTTCGGCGACGTGCGGCCCGGCGAGATCGTGGTCGTCGACGTCGAGGGGACCGGCCCCGAGGCGGTGTTCACCTTCCGCGGTGAGCCCAAGCCGACGGCCGTGCCCGACGTGCCGCCGATCGAGACGGCCGGACACCAGGAGTAGGCACAATCTGAACCCGCAGGGGCGGTCACCCAACTTGGGTGGCCGCCCCTGTTGCTGTGTGCGCTGGGGTGCTTGTGTGCGCTGACTCCAGACGAGGGGGTCCTGCCGAGGCCGAGTGACGGTCAAAGGCCGGGGTGCAGCGGCCAGGCCGGCAGGTTGCGCAGCACCATCCAGACGATCGCAAGCGCCGCGATGGCGTAGGCATAGCTGGGCCTGGCGGGCCAGCGGTATCGCCGGCCACGGGCTGCGGCCCGGTACCACCGAGCCCATACGACGACGGCGAGCGGCAGCGCGAGCAGCAGGAACGCGTTGGCACGCAGCGCGGTCGACCACTGGCCATGAAGCAGCGCGCGGACCATGCGGAGTCCCCCGCAGGCTGGGCAGTCCAGGCCGGTCACCAGCTTGGTGGGGCACATCGGCATGGGTGCTGAGGGGTCGTTGGGATCGACGACCGCCAGGTAGGCGCAGCCGAGCCCGGCTGCCGCGGCGGTGAGCGCCGGGGCGGCCATCGGCCGGTCGGCGAGCCACGATTGCAACCGCGCAACCGCTTCTGGGAACTGGCCGCGTCGGGGGAACCGGACGCGTCGACGATTGGGCGGCGCCGAGATCAGATCGCCAGCGCCGCCCGGTCGTCGGGCACCGGTTCAGTCACGCAGCGGGCGTCCCTGGCGAATCGGGGACGCGCCCATGAACATCATGATCGCGTCGATGAGCGACCAGACGCCCAGGCCACCGCAGGTGAGCAGCTGGGCGACGCCGATCCCGGTGTGGCCAAGGTAGAACCGGCCGACGCCCAAGTTGCCGACGAACAGCTCGAGCAGTCCGGCGACGATCTTTGACTTGTCCGAGTACGGCTGCCCGGTGGCGGGGTCCACTCCGTACGGCGCGCCCGGCCGCGGCGCATCGGGCGGCGAGGTAGCCGCCGCCGGGCGGAGGGCCGTAACCGGGCGGTGGGCCGTAACCGGGGGGCGGAGCGCCGTACCCGGGCGGCGGTGCGTACCCGGGCGGCGGAACGCCCTGGCCGGCTGGCGGTGCGTACCCAGGCGGCGGTGGACCGTACGGGAGCGGCGCGGCCTGACCTGGCGCAGTGGCCTGACCGGGCGGTGGCGCGGAATAGGGGTTTGCTGGCGGTGTAAAGGCCGGCGGTGAAGCCGTGGGTGACTCCGAGCCGAGGCCGCCGCCGGCCGCCAGAGGGTCGTAGCCAGGGGGTGGGCCGATCTGGGCGTCGGAGGGACCGTCGCCGAACTGTGGTTCGGGCTGGTCGTCCGTGGAGTCGGTCATGGGTCGCCATCATGCATGCGCCAGCGACGTTGAGCACGCTGACACACGACGGACGCGCCGCCTGATTCCGGCGTAGCCGGAACTAGCCGGGCAGCCGGAACCGTTGCACCGGCCAGCGGTTCCACCAGGCCGTCGGCGACGAGCCCGTCGAGCGCACGGGCCCGCTGGATCGCCTCGGGCCAGGCCTCGTCCAGGGTGGCCGCCTGCACCGGGCCGGGGGCCTCGCGCAGCACCGCAAGCAGCCGCCCCCGCACCTGGCGGTCGGTGCCCTCGTAGCTCTGGCCGCGTCGGGGTGGCCCCTCGTAGGGCGGCGATCCGGCGAGCTGCCAGGCGCACCGGCGGCGCAGGGGACAGGTGCCGCACCGAGGTGAGCGGGCCGTGCAGACCAGGGCGCCGAGCTCCATGACCGCGACGGCGTACGTCGCCGCCGTCTCCGCATCGGCCGGGAGCATGGACGCAGCGAGGTGGCGCTCGGCGGCGCTCGGTGCGCCTCCAGTCGGATGCTCGGCTGCTGACACGGACCGGGCGAGAACCCTCCGCACGTTCGTGTCGAGCACCACGTGCCGCTGCCGGAAGGCGAACGAGGCGACGGCTGCGGCCGTGTACGACCCGACACCCGGCAGCGCCAGCAGCTCGTCGTATGACGAAGGCAGCTCGCCGCCGTGCCGCTCGACGATGACCTGCGCCGCACCGTGCAGGCGCAACGCCCGCCTGGGGTAGCCGAGCCGGCCCCAGGCGCGAACGGCCTCACCCGCAGGCTCCGCCGCCAGGGCGGACGGTGTGGGCCATCGGTCGAGCCAGACCTGGTACACCGGCAGCACCCGGCTGACCGGTGTCTGCTGCAGCATCGCTTCGCTGACCAGCACCGCCCACGGTGACGCCCCGGGCCCTCGCCACGGCAGGTCGCGGGCGTGGCTGGCGTACCAGTGCAGGACGGCTTCGGTGAACGTGGTCGGCATGGCCCGTCGATCCTCGCACGGCGGTGGGTGCTCGCGGAGGGCCGAGGCGGCCAGGCATCCCTCTCGACCTCAAGAACCGGCTCAAACCCGACGATGCCTTCTCGGAGCCGACATCCACCCCAGGAGACCATCTGTGAGCCTCGCTCGTAAGCAGCTGCCATCCGACCCGGCAGCGCCGTCGAGTCCGGCGATGCGATCGGGGCCGGTGGTGTCGCCAAGCCCAGCCATGTCGCCCGGCCGGGCCGCGCCGTCGGACCTCGCGGCGCAGCCCAGCCCGGCGGTGTCGCTAGGGCAGGCCGGTGTCGTCGTCGTGCACAGGACAGGCGTCGGGCGCCGGTTCTTCTGCGGGGCGCTGGCCGCGGATCCCGGGCTGGCGGTGGTGGGTGAGGCAACGAACGGTGAGGAGGCGCTCGCGCTCGTCGAGAGGTTGCGACCCGCTGCCGTCCTCATGCCGCTCGACCTGCCCAGGCCGGGTTCGATCGATGCCATCGAGAAGATCATGGCTGTGGCACCAACCGCCATCGTCGTCTCCTCCTCCGCGGGTGATGTCGAGCAGGCGACGGCCGCCCTGGCCGCTGGCGCGGTCGAGGTCGTGGCTCAACCCCAGTCGCGGGATGTGTCGGGGCTCAGCGGTTACGCCGAAAACCTGCGCCGCGGCGTGCGGATCGCGAGCCGCGTCAAGGTCATCACCCACCCGCGGGCGCGGCTGCGGACCGGAATCCTGGCGCCCGGGCGGGGCCGCCGGGCCAGCCGCCGGGCTGCCGGGCCGCCGCCGGGCCAGCCGTCGCGCCCGGGGTCGCCGTGGTGACCCCGACGGCAAGCGCCCCCATCGACCTCGTGGTGATCGGCGCGTCGACCGGGGGTCCGCAGGCGCTCGCGCTGCTCCTCGGCTCGCTCCCGCCGGATTTCGAACCGGCGGTGCTCATCGTGCAGCACATTGCCGCGGACTTCCTCGACGGCCTCGCCACCTGGCTGGACGGGATCTGCCCGCTCCCGGTGCGCATCGCCTACTCCGGGCAGCGCCTGGCACCCGGAACGGTGACCATCGCGCCCGCCGGTCACAACCTCATCGTCGGACAAGGGCTCCGGGTCACCTGCGAGCCGCCGTCGCCGACCCAGTTCCACGTGCCGGGAGTCGATGTGACGCTGCACAGCGTGGCCACGTCGGTGGGACCGCGCGCCATCGGCGTCCTGCTCACCGGAATGGGTCGAGACGGGGCGGACGGGCTGCGCGCGATGTACGGGCGCGGGTCGGTGACCATCGGGCAGGACGAGGCGACGAGCGCGGTGTGGGGCATGCCCGGCGTCGCCTACGCGATCGGCGCGGTCCAGCACGTCCTGCCCCTCCCGCAGATCGCGCCGGCGATTGCCGGCTGTGCGCGCGGCTTCATGATCAGCGCGGTCGGTGGTGAGTCGTGACCGCGTTCTCCGAGCCAGAGCTCCGTGAGCTTCAGCGGCTACTGCACGCCGCCGCCGGCCTTGCCTTCGATGCGGCCCGACGGGACTCGTTGATGCACTCGGTGTCGGCCAGGCTCGTGGCGACCGGCTGCCCGACTGTCGCCAGCTACCTGGCTCTGATCGGCGGGCCGGCCGGTGCGGACGAGCTGCAGCAGCTCGTGGAACTGGTGACCGTTCAGGAAACGCACTTCTTTCGAAACCCGCCCCAGATTCGGGCGTTGCGTCAGCACGTGCTCCCCGAACTCGTCCGCCGGGCCACCGCTAGTGGTCGACCGCTGACGATCTGGAGTGCTGGCTGCGCCACCGGCGAGGAGCCGTACACCTTGGCCATGCTGGTCCGGGAGCTGCTACCGACGGCCACCGGTGCCCAGGTCCGGATCCTGGCGACCGACGTATCGGTCGGCGCGCTCGAGGAGGCCCGTCGCGGCCGCTACGGCGCCCGCGCGGTCCAGATGGCCGACTCCACCGATCTGGACCGTTGGTTCATCCCGGAGGGCCGTTCCTTCGTGGTGCGCGACGACATCCGGGACTTGGTCGAGTTCCGACGACACAACCTGGCGGGCGAACCGGCTCCCTTCGCTCCCGGTTCGTTGGACCTGCTGCTGTGCCGCAACGTGACGATCTACTTCAACCGGCCCACCACTCATGCGTTGATGAGCCGGTTCCACGCCGCATTGACCGACGGCGGGTACCTGTTCCTCGGTCACTCCGAAACCCTGTGGCAGGTGAGCGACGCATTCACGCTGGTTCCGCTCGGCGACGCGTTCGTCTATCGCCGGGACTCCTCAGGGCAGCGGCGTCAGACGTTGCCGGACCGGCGCACCGAGCAGGAGCCGACTCTGGTCGGCGATCGCCGGCTAGGCAAGGGTGAACGGCGTCGACGCACGGTGCGGCTGCCGGCCGCGGCGCGCGACCGCCTGCCGGGTGCAGGGGAGCGCGCGTCGGCGCCCGCGAGACCTGCTGCAGCCACCACGGCCGCGCCGGTCGCGGGCCGGTTGGCCGCCGGGCAGGCGATCACCTCGGCACGGGCGGCCATCACCGCAGGTCGTCACGAAGACGGATTGGCGTTCGCCACAGCGGCTATGGTCGCCGACCCGCTGCTGCCCATCGCGCACCTGATCGCGGGTGAGGCGCTCGCCAGTCTCGGTCGGGACGGCGACGCGATGGTCGAGCTGCGCAAGGCCGTCTACCTGGATCCGGGCAGCGCCCGCGCACACCTCCTGCTGGCCGGGGCGCTCGACCGGCTGGGAGAGCCGGTCGCGGCGGCGCGCGCCTACCGTGCGGCAGCGACGACGTTCGGCGTCTCACCCCCCGAGCCGCTGCCGCCGGCGTTCGGCGACCGTGGGCCGGCCGAGATGGTCGAGCTGTGCACGCGTCTCGCCGAGCAGGCAGAACAGATGGCAGCGCATCGCGGGACCAACCGACCGTCACCGGGGCGGGGCACACAGCCGCGGCCGGACTCGTCGGCTGAGCGGAGACCTCCACGCGAGCGCGAACGCGCCGTCCGATCGGCGGGCCCCGTCCGAGCCGAAGGCCCCCACCGAGCCGAAGGCCCCCACCGAGCGGACGATCCCACCCGATCCGGAGAGAGGTGCCCAGTGAGCGGCTATGTGACCTTCCGGATCGCCGACCGGCAACTGGCGTGCGAGCTGTCCGGAGTGCGTGAGGTGGTGCGCCTCGCCGAGCTCGACGTCCTACCGGGAATGGCGGCGCCGGTTTCGGGTCTCATCGAGCTGCGGGGGGCACCGCTGCCGGTCGTGGACCTACGGACGGAGCACGGCGGCCCGGGCGACGTGCTCGTGCTGGCGCCAACCGGCCGGGACGCCATCGGGATCGCGGTCGACCAGGTCGTGGCGGTACGCGGGGACGGTGAGCTGACGACGATGCCGTCGGCTCCGCCAACCGGTCTGCCCGCCTACGTGGTGGAGCTCCTGCACGACGTGCGGCATGAGGTCACCGTCCTGCGGGTCGACGTCTGGGCGATGGCTGGTCTCGCACCCGCTGGCCAGCGGCTCAGCAATCGCCTGCCAGCAACTCGCCTAGCCCGGTAACGCAGCGCCGCCTGGCCGCGCCCAGCTGTTCGCCTACACGTACCGTTCGAGGATCGAGGACTCGGCGAGCCGGGACAGTCCCTCGCGGACGATGCGGGCGCGGTTCTCGCCAACACCCTCCACCGCCTGAAGGTCGTCGATGCTGGCCGCAAGCATCTTCTGCAGGCTCGAGAAGTGGTCGACGATGCGGTCGACGACGAGTCCGGGCAGTCGGGGCACCCGGGCGAGGAGCCGGTACCCGCGGGGGCTCACGGCGGTGTCCAGCGTTTCGGCCCCGCCGCCATAGCCAAGCAGCCGGGCGACCGTGCCGATGTCGAGCAGGTCGACCGAGGACAGCTGGTCGAGGTCACGCAGGGCGTCGTCGGCGCTGCGGGCACGCTTCCCGGACGTCGCCGGGAGGTAGTCGCGGACAACCAGCTCGCGCTCCAGCTCGACACCGGCGAGCAGCTCTTCGAGCTGGAGGGACAGCAGCCGGCCGTCGCTACCGAGCTCCACGACGTAGCCGTCGATCTCGCTGGCGATGCGGCGGACCATCTCCATGCGCTGGGAGACCGCCGCTGCGTCGCGCACCGTGACCAGGTCCTCGATCTCCAGCGCGGACAGCGTGCCGGACACCTCGTCGAGGCGGAGCTTGTACCGCTCCAAGGTGGCCAGGGCCTGGTTGGCCCGGCCGAGGATGGCGCCCGAGTCGTCGAGCACGTAGCGCCGGTTGCCGTAGTAGAGCGCGATGATGCCCATCGACTGGCTGACCGAGACGACCGGGACGCCGCACTGCCGGGCTACCCGCTCGGCCGTCTGGTGGCGGGTGCCTGACTCGTCCGTCGGGATCGAGGGGTCCGGCTGCAGGTGGACGTTGGCCTTGAGGATGCGCGACAAGTTGTTGTCCAGCACGATGGCGCCGTCCATCTTGGCCAGCTCGCGCATCCGGGGCGCCGAAATCTCGATGTCGAGAGAGAAGCCGCCCGAGCAGATCGAGCCGACCGTCTTGTCGAACCCCAGCACCAGCAGGCCGCCGGTGCGCCCGCGCAGGATGCGTTCCAAGCCTTCGCGCAGCAACGTTCCAGGAGCGATAGCGGCCAAAGTTGCGCGCAGCTCGTCCTCAGCGCGATCGGCCTTGTCGCTGGGTGGCACGGTGCTCCTCGGTGCTGCTCACGGGCGACGGTTGATCATGCCGAGTCTATCGGGAGACTCCTCGGGCTAGCGCGCGGACCGCGCCGGTGATATCGGCGACTTCTGTGACGGACATGCCGGCAGGCACCTTGCCGGCGTCGGGGGGAACCAGAGCGTGGGTGAACCCGAGTCGGGCCGCCTCGGCCAGCCGGCGGCCAACCCCGGACACCCGGCGGACCTCACCGGCCAGGCCGACCTCGCCGACGGCGACGAGCCCCGGGGGCAGCGCGAGGTCACGCGCGCCGCTGAGCACGGCGAGGGCCACCGCAAGGTCGCTCGCCGGCTCAGCCAGCCGGATGCCGCCGACGGTCGCCGCGAAGACGTCGCACTTACCCAGCGGCAGCTCGGCCCGGCGCTCCAGCACAGCCAGCACCATCGACAGCCTCGCCGTGTCGAGCCCCGACGACGATCGACGCGGTGCGGCCAAGGAGGATGCCGCGACCAAGGCCTGGACCTCGGCCACCATCGGGCGCCGACCCTCGAGAGTCACGGTCACGCAGGTGCCGGCTACGGGCTCGGCGGTGCGCGACAGGAACAGCCCACTCGGGTCGGGCAGCCCTACGATGCCCTCGTCGCCGAGGTCGAAGCAGCCGACCTCGTCGCAGGGCCCGTACCGGTTCTTCACCGCGCGGGCCATCCGCAGCCGGCTGTGCCGGTCGCCTTCGAACTGCAGCACCACGTCGACCAGGTGCTCCAGCGTGCGCGGCCCGGCTATCGAGCCGTCCTTGGTCACGTGACCCACCAGCACGGTCGCCATCCCGCGCGCCTTCGCGGTCGCGATGAGGGCGCCGGCAACCTCCCGGACCTGGCTGATGCCGCCTGGCGCGCCGTCCACGGCGCTGGACGCGACCGTCTGCACGGAGTCCAGCACCAGCAGCGCCGGGGCGACCGCCTCCACGTGGCCCAGCACGGTCGCCAGGTCGGTCTCGGCGGCGAGGTACAGGTGCTCGTCGAGCGCGCCGATCCGCTCGGCGCGCAGCCGCACCTGCGCCGCCGACTCCTCACCGGTCACGTACAGGGCCGGTGACCCCTCTGCGGCGAACCGGGCGGCGACCTCCAGCAGCAGGGTCGACTTGCCCACCCCGGGCTCGCCGGCCAGCAGCACGACCGATCCGGGCACGATCCCGCCGCCCAGCACCCGGTCGAGCTCGTCGACGCCGGTCGGGCGGGCGCGGGCCGTGGCGATGTCGACGTCGCCGATGCGCTGCGCCGGAACCGTCGCCGCAGCGGCGGCGATGGTGCGCAGCCGTGGCGCCCCGACCTCGTCGACCGTGCCCCACGCCTGGCACTCCCCGCAGCGACCCACCCACTTGCCGGTCTGCCAGCCGCACTCGGCGCACCGGTAGGGCGTGCGGTCGCGGCCGGAGGCCTTGGAGGTCGGTGTCGCCATGGGCGGCAGGCTAGTGGGCGCCGGGGACAGCGGGCGTCGAGCGTGCGGCGTCAGCTGGGTCGGCGGGGTGCGGGGCCACCGGCGCGTGAGCGGCCAGCCGTGCCTCGCAGTGCCGGACCAGCTCGGCGTACGCCGGCGGCCCCATCAGCTCGGTCAGCTCGCGGGCGTAGGACATGTACACCGCCTCGGTGCCGACGTGCGCCTCAGGCGAGGAGGTGCACCACCAGTGCAGGTCGCGGCCCCCGGGGCCCCAGCCTCGGCGGTCGTACTCACCGATCGTGACTACGAGCACCGTGGTGTCGTCCGGGCGCACCACGGTGTCGAAGGTGCGACGGATCGGCAGCTGCCAGCAGACGTCCGGCTTGGTGTCCACCGGGTGGCGGCCGGTAGCCAGCGCCAGCGCGTGCAGCGAACAGCCCCGGCCGCCGGCGAACCCCTCCCTGTTGAGGAAGATGCACGCGCCGTCGACGGTCTTGGTCCGCCGGTTCCCGTCGTCGACCGTCGCGATCCCGCGCCGTCCTGCCGGGTGGTGCTGCCACAGCTCGGGGGTGAGCTCCGCCGCGTACTTGCGGACCCGCTGCTCGTCCTCGCGCCCGGAGAAGAACGCGCCGTGCGAGCAGCACCCGTCGTCGGCGCGACCGGCGATGATGCCGTGGCAGCCGCTGAAGAAGATGCAGGTCCAGCGCGACCCGAGCCAGGTCAGGTCGCAGCGGAAAACCTGCTCGTCATCGGCGGGGTCGACGAACTCGACCCACTCTCGGGGGAAGTCGACGGCTACCTCAGTCACCTCACGAGCCTATGGTGAGTTCATGGTCCACGCGTCGCCGGAGGTCGCGCTCTCCACGGCGTCGGTCTGGCCGGACACCACAGCCTCGGCATTCGAGATGGCTGCCAAGCTCGGCTACGACGGCATCGAGGTGATGGTCGGCGCGGATCCGGCGAGCCAGGACATGTCGGCCCTGCAGGCGCTCGTCGATCAGCACGGAATCCCGGTGCTGTCGATCCACTCACCGTGCCTGCTGATCAGCCAGCGGGTCTGGGGCACCGACCCGTGGGCCAAGCTGGTCCGGTCCCAGATCGCTGCCGAGCGCCTCGGTGCTCGCACCGTCGTCGTCCATCCGCCCTTTCGCTGGCAGCGCGGCTACGCCCGTGCGTTCGCCCGCGGCATCGAGCGGATGCACGACGACACGGACGTGGTCTTCGCGGTGGAGAACATGTTCCCGATCCGGATGGCCGGCCAGGAGGTGGCGACGTACGCGCCGAGCTGGTCGTTGGAGAACTCCGACTATGCGCACGTCACGCTCGACCTGTCGCACACGTCGGTCTCGCGTACCGCGGCGATGCCGATGGCGCGGAGCCTCGCCGAGCGGCTGGTGCACGTGCACCTGGCCGACGGGCTGGGGTCGACGAAGGACGAGCACCTGGTGCCGGGCCGCGGCGACCAGCCGTGCGGCGAGCTGCTGGAGCACCTGGTGACGAGTGGCTTCGCCGGTGTGGTGGTCGTGGAGATCAACACCCGGCGCGCCACCTCGCGCGCCGATCGGGAGGCGGACCTGGCCGAGTCCCTGGCGTTCGCCCGGCAGCGGCTCGGTGGTGGTGGGCAAGCCAAACGCCTAGGCGACGGCTCAGGCGCGACCGGCGAGGCGCGGTGAGTGCGGCGCCGCGGTTCGACTCGGTGGCCCGCGCGTACGACCGAGGCCGGCCCCCGTACCCGTCGGAGCTGTTCGACGATCTGGAAATGCTGATCGCGCGGCCGTTGTGCGGTGCCGACGTCCTGGACGTGGGCGCTGGCACCGGGATTGCGACCAGGGCGATGCGGGCGCGGGGCGCTCGCGTCGTCGCCCTCGACCACGGGGCGCGGTGCTCGAGGTGCTGCGTTCGCACGGCGCCGACACCCCGGTCGTGCTGGGCGACGCCGACGAGCTGCCCTTCGCCGACGCGAGCTTCGACCTCGTCAGCTATGCGCAGTCCTTCCACTGGACCGATCCGGCTCGCTCGATACCGTCGGCATTGCGGGTGCTGCGCGGCGGCGGGGCGCTCGCGCTGTGGTGGAACCTCACCGACCGCGCGTCGGCGCCCTGGCTCGCCGACCACGAGCGACGGCTCGCAGCGGCCTGCCCGGAGTACCGCGGCTACGCCAGACCTGACACCGCGAGCGTGCTGGCCCACTACCCCCTCGACATCGACACACGTGACGTGCGCTGGAGCCGGACCGTGGACCACGAGGTGTTCCTGGCCTCGCTGCGTTCGAAGTCCTACGTGGCCGCGCTCGGCGGCGAGGGTGCCGACGCTCTTGTCGCCTCCGAGCGCGCGC
This sequence comes from uncultured Actinomycetota bacterium, assembly GCA_963703505.1. GTDB lineage: Bacteria > Actinomycetota > Actinomycetes > CAVPEL01 > CAVPEL01 > CAVPEL01. Next base: position 707,965 of record CAVPEL010000006.1, read on the forward strand.
TGCTGCCCCCCGCCGAGCTCGTCGAGCCGTTCGTCAGCTACCTCGTCGTCGCACGGACGCGACGATGAGAACCCACGGAGAGCGTCGGTCATCGTGAGCGTCATCGCAGTCGACGCGCTGCGCGTGGTCCGAGGCGGCCAGGTGGTCCTTCACGACATATCGTGCGAGGTCCCACGAGGATCGGTGACGGGTCTGCTCGGACCCAGCGGCTGCGGCAAGACAACGCTGATGCGCAGCATCGTCGGCGTCCAGATCGTCGCGGCGGGCACGGTCACCGTGCTCGGGCTGCCGGCCGGTTCGCCTGCTCTGCGCCGCCGGGTCGGCTACGTCACCCAGGCCCCGTCGGTCTATGGCGACCTCACCGTGCGGGCCAACCTGCGCTACTTCGCGACAGTGCTCGGCGCGCCCCGGACCGACATCGACCGGGTGCTCACCGAGGTCGACCTCGGCGAGCGGGCCGGCCGCCTGGTGTCGCGGCTGTCCGGCGGCGAGCGGGCGCGGGTGTCCCTGGCCGTGGCGCTGCTCGGCGCTCCGGAGGTGCTCGTCCTCGACGAGCCGACGGTCGGGCTCGATCCCGTGCTCCGCGAGGACCTGTGGGCGATGTTCCACCGGCTCGCCGACGGCGGAGTGACCCTTCTGGTGTCCAGCCACGTGATGGACGAGGCCGCACGATGCGAGCGCCTGCTGCTCATGCGCGACGGACGGTTCGTTGCCGACGCGACACCGGACGAGCTGCGGCACCAGCTGGGCACCGACGACCTCGGCGAGGCGTTCCTGCGGCTCATCAGGTCGGCCGCGGCCGAGGCGGAAGCCGATTCCGCTCCCGGACAGCGAGGTGAGCGCGTATGAACCCCGCCACCACGGTCGCGACCTGCCGCCGGATCCTCGGTCAGCTGCGCCACGACCCGCGCACGGTCGTCCTGCTCATCGCCGTCCCGAGCGTCCTCATGGTGTTGCTGCGCTGGGTCTTCGCGGGCCGCCCCGAGGTGTTCGCGGCCAGCGCCGGTCCGCTGCTCGCGATCTTCCCGTTCGTCGTGATGTTCGTCGTCACCTCGGTCGCCACGCTGCGGGAGCGGACCAGCGGCACGCTGGAGCGCCTGCTCACCATGCCGATGGCCAAGATCGACCTGCTGGCGGGATACGCGTTGGCCTTCGGGTTGGTCGCGGTGGTCCAGGTGGCGCTCGCCGCGGCGTTGACGCTCGGCCCGCTTGGCCTGCATGTCGCGGGGTCGCCGCTTGTGGTCGTCGCCCTCGCGGTGGCCGACGCCCTGCTCGGGATGGCCCTTGGGCTGTTCGTCTCGGCGTTCGCAACGACGGAGTTCCAGGCCGTGCAGTTCATGCCGGCCTTCGTCCTGCCGCAGTTCCTGCTGTGCGGGCTGTTCATACCCCGTGACCAGATGGCGACGGTGCTGACCTGGCTGTCGAACGTGCTCCCGCTGTCCTACGCGGTGGATGCGATGAGGCGCGTGACGGTGAACCCCGGCGTCACCGGTCTCCTGGTCCGCGACCTGCTGGTGATCGCCGGGGTCGCTGTCGGTGCACTGATCCTCGGCGCGGCGACGCTGCGGCGGCGCACGCCGTGACTAGTGTCGCGGGCACGATGGACGTGTCCGCGGCGCTGTTTACCGGGCCCGGTCAGGGGCTGACCCAGCTCAGCGAGCTCGGTCTCGCCGTCGTGCTGTGCACCGCGATCGGCCTGGAGCGCGAGGTCCGGCACCGCAGTGCCGGCCTGCGCACCCACACCCTGGTGGGGCTCGGGGCCGCGCTGTTCATGCTGGTGAGCAAGTACGGCTTCTTCGATGTGCTCGGCGACAACGTCAAGCTCGACCCGTCGCGGGTCGCTGCCCAGATCGTCACCGGTATCGGTTTCATCGGCGGCGGTGTGATCTTCGTTCGCCGCGACATCGTCAAGGGGCTCACCACCGCTGCGATCGTCTGGCTCACGGCCGCGATCGGGATGGCGTGCGGTGCCGGCCTCGGGCTGCTGGCAGTGGCCGGCACCGTCGGCCACTTCGCGGTCGTCCACCTGTACCCCTACCTCGCCCGACGTGTCCCGGGTGCTCGCACGGCGGAGGCTCGGCTGCGGGTGGTCTACCGCGACGGGACCGGGGCCCTGCGGCTGGCGTTGGTGGCGTGCACGAGCAGAGGGTTCGTGGTCGATGACGTGTCCATCGACAAGGGCGTCGACGAGCGAGGGCCCGAGCCAGGCGCCGTTGCGGTGACGCTGCGGGTGCGGGGCAGTGGGTCGATTGTCGAGCTCGGTGCGGCGATCGCGGAGGTCACCGGCGTGATCTCGGTGGACGCCGGAGGCGAGGAAGCATCGGAGTAACGGGCCAGCCGGCCCGAGCCGCCACCTCGCGCCCGCTTCCGCATGGGCGCGTACGCTCCTCGGGAGCCTTGTCTCGCCTTTATCACATTGATCACCTGTAGGAGGATCTGGCCGTGCTACGTCGTGCCTTGCTGTGGGCTTCGCGGAACGAGCGGGTCGAGCACCTGGTGAGCACCGCGCCGCTGTCCCGCTCCGTCGTGGCCCGGTTCGTCTCGGGCGCCGAGCTCGACGACGCGCTCGCGATCAGCCGGCCGGCTCGCCGGCGAGGGCCTCCTCGTGTCGATCGACCGGCTCGGCGAGGACATCGTCGACGCCGGGCAGGCCGAGGAGACGACGACGGCGTACGTCGAGATGCTGGGCCGGATCGCCGACGGGGGACTGGCCAGCAAGGTCGAGGTGTCGGTGAAGCTGTCCGCGGTCGGCCAGTCGCTCGGCGCCGACGGCGAGAAGCTGGCGCTCGACAACGCTCGGCTGGTGTGCGCGGCGGCTAGCAAGGCCGGCACCACGGTCACCCTCGACATGGAGGACCACACCACGACCGACTCGACGCTGGGCATCCTGACCGAGCTGCGCAAGGACTTCCCGTTCGTCGGCGCGGTCCTGCAGGCCTACCTGCGGCGCACCGAGGCGGACTGTGCGGACCTGGCCTACGCCGGTTCGCGGGTGCGGCTGTGCAAGGGCGCCTACAAGGAGCCGGAGTCGGTGGCGTTCAGCGGCAAGGCCGACGTCGACAAGGCGTACGTGCGGTGCCTGCGGGTGCTGATGGCCGGCGAGGGCTACCCGATGGTCGCCTCGCACGACCCGCGGATCATCGAGATCGCCGCCGCGCTGGCCCGCGAGCACGGCCGGGACGCGGACAGCTACGAGTTCCAGATGCTCTACGGGATCCGGCCCGCGGAGCAGCTCCGGCTCGCGGCCGACGGCGAGCAGGTGCGTGTCTACGTTCCCTACGGCGACGACTGGTACGGCTACTTCATGCGCCGGCTCGCCGAACGGCCCGCTAACCTCACGTTCTTCCTGCGTTCCTTGGCGACCCGCGGGTAAACCACGAGGAAGGACGTTCCATGATCGCGATCATCGGCGCCGGCAAGATGGGCGAGGCCCTGCTGTCCGGGCTGCTGCGGGCCGGCCGGCAGCCGGCTGAGGTGCTCGTCACCGAGCGGTCGCCGGAGCGGGCCGCGCTGCTCGAGCAGCGCTACGGCGTGAGCGCGGTGTCCAACGCGGAGGCGGCGCGCAAGGCGAGCACCGTGCTGCTCGCCGTGAAGCCGCAGGACATGGGCGCACTGCTGGACGAGATCGCGCCGATCCTCACCGCCGACCAGCTGGTGGTCACCATCGCGGCCGGCATCACCGACGGCCTTCATCGAGCGACGCGTGGCCGACGGCGTGCCGGTCGTCCGGGTGATGTCCAACACCCCGGTCTTCGTCGACGAGGCGATGAGCGCGATCTCGGCCGGGTCGCACGCCACCGAGGTTCACCTCGCGCTGACCGAGGACCTGCTGCGGCCCGGTCGGCAAGGTGATCCGGGTGCCGGAGTCACAGCAGGACGCGGTCACCGCGCTGTCGGGCAGCGGCCCGGCGTACTTCTTCTACCTCGTCGAGGCGATGATCGACGCCGGGATCCTGCTCGGTCTGCCCCGGGCCGTCGCCCACGACCTCATCGTGCAGACCGCGATCGGCTCGGCGATCATGCTGCGCGACTCCGGCGAGCACCCGGTCAAGCTGCGGGAGGCGGTCACGTCGCCGGCCGGCACGACGATCGCCGCGATCCGCGAGCTGGAGAACCACGGCGTCCGGGCCGCGTTCCTTGCGGCGTTCGAGGCGGCCCGCGACCGCTCTCGGGAGCTCGCGTCCGGCGACGACTGACCGACGACCAGCCGAGTGGCCGGTACCGTGGCCGGGGTGAGCTCTTCGCTGGCGGTGCTGTGGGACGAGGCGATGTCGGCGTACGACTTCGGTCCGACGCACCCCATGCAGCCCGTCCGCCTCGAGCTGTCGATCGCACTCGCGCGGTCGCTCGGCGTGCTCGATGCGCCTGGGGTCGGCGTGCGGGCAGCACCCGGTGCGTCGGAGGCCACCGACGAGCTGCTCACGTTGGTGCACACCGGCGCCTACATCGAGGCGGTCAAGGCGGCGCAACCCGATGAGCGGCATGGCCTGGGCACCAGCGACGTCCCCGTCTTCCCGGGGATGCACGACGCCAGCGCGCACATCGTGGAGGGCACCGTGGAAGCGGCCCGCCTCGTGCTCACCGGCGAGGCCGAGCACGCGGTGAACCTGTCGGGCGGCCTGCACCACGCGATGGCGGGCAACGCCTCGGGATTCTGCGTCTACAACGACGTCGCGGTCGCCATCGCCTGGCTGCTCGCCCACGGCGTGGAACGCGTCGCCTACGTCGACGTCGACGTCCACCACGGTGACGGCGTACAGGCGGCGTTCTACGCCGACCCGCGGGTGCTGACCGTCAGCGTGCACGAGACCGGACAGGCGCTCTTTCCGGGTACCGGGTTCGCCGACGACATCGGGGAGGGCGCGGGTGCGGGCTATGCCGTCAACCTGGCCCTGCCACCTGGCACCGGAGACGGCGCCTGGCTGCGGGCATTCCACGCGGTCGTACCGCCGCTGGTGCGCGCGTTCGGTCCCCAGGTCATCGTCAGCCAGCACGGCTGCGACAGCCACGCCCTGGATCCGCTCGCCGACCTCGCCCTGTCCGTCGACGGCCAGCGGGCCTCCTACGCGGCGCTGCACGATCTCGCGCACGAGGTGGCAGGCGGTGCCTGGGTGGCTGTCGGCGGGGGCGGGTACGACGTCGTCCAGGTCGTACCTCGTGCCTGGGCCCACTTGCTCGCCGAGATGGCGGGCCGGCCGCTGGACGGCTCGGCGCCGACTCCGCAGGCGTGGCGCGACCTGGTGAGGGAGCGGACCGGCCGCGTGGCACCGGAGCTGATGGGCGACGGCGGGGATGTGGCCTACCGCCCGTGGGAGTCGGGCTACGACCCGGGCAACGCTGTCGATCGAGCGGTCATGGCGACCCGCAAGGCCGTCTTCCCGCTCCACGGCCTTGAGCCATTCTGACCAAGATCGCCCCACCGGGGGCTGCGCAGGTGCCTCATCAGCATTCCCCTTCCCCACCAGCCACAGCGCCGCTACGCTCGTAAGGCACGTGCGTGCCCGTGTCACCGGTGGGGAAGCCGGTGCCCGACACGTGCTGAGAGCTCGGTGCGCGATGGGTGCAGGTGATCGACCTTCAGGGGTTGGCGACGAAGTGGCTGCTACGCCGCTGTCGGACGTGCGGTTTCTCACCGTGGCCGAGGTAGCGGCCCTGATGCGGGTCTCGAAGATGACCGTCTACCGGCTCGTGCACGGCGGGGATCTGCCGGCCGTCCGCGTCGGGCGATCGTTCCGTGTTCCCGAGCAGGCAGTGCACGACTACCTGCGGGACGCGTTCATCGAAGCTGGCTGACCGGCCCCTCGGGCGCAGCTGCTGACCGGTTTCGTCAGCACCGGGACCCACCCGTTACGCTAGGTGCTCCGGCAGCCGCGGCACACCATCCCCTCCGCAGCGGCGTCCTCCGCCGTTCGTACGCAGAGAGTGGGTCATTCGTGGGTTCCGTCATCAAGAAGCGCCGCAAGCGCATGGCGAAGAAGAAGCACCGCAAGCTGCTCAAGAAGACGCGCGTCCAGCGCCGCAACAAGAAGTAGGCGCGTTCGGCGAGCACGCCGAACCGGGTCGCGTCATCCGGTCGACGTGCCTCGCCGTACCCACCTGCGTGAGCGAAAGTCGAGCACAGGCCAACCCTGCGCCTCGGCGTGGCGGCGCAGCGAGCGGTCAGGGTTGACCGCGAACGGATGCCCGACCGACGACAGCAGCGGCAGGTCGTTGGACGAGTCCGAGTAGGCGCAGGACTCGCTGAGCGACAGGTTCTCCCGTTCGGCGAGCCGCCGCACCGCGTCCGCCTTGGCTGCCCCGTGCATCAGGTGGCCGACCAGTCGGCCGGTGTACACCCCGTCGGTCGACTCCGCGATCGTGCCGAGCGCGCCGGTCAAACCGAGCCGCCGCGAGATGATCAGTGCGAGCTCGACCGGGGTGGCCGTCACCAGCCACACGGGCTGGCCGGCGTCCAGATGCGTGCGGGCCAAGGACACGGCTGCCTGCCAGACCCTCTCTGCGACTAGCTCGTCGTAGATCTGTTCGCCGACCTCCACGATGTCGGCGACCCGACGCCCCGCGACGAAGCGCAGCGCGGTGTCGCGGGCGCGATCGATGTCGCGGGCGTTCTCCCGGCCGAGCACGCGGTAGCGCAGCTGCTGCCAGGTGAAGGTGGCCACCTCGCGCGGCGTGAACGCCTTGCGCATGGCAAGTCCGCGGGCGAAATGAAAGATCGACGCGCCGCGGATCATCGTGTTGTCGAGGTCGAAGAAGGCCGCAGCGCGTGGCACCGCGGCCTGCACACCGTCGTCGGACTCCGACAGTGTCACCACCATGGCAGGGAGCCTAGCCGTGCGGTGTGACCGAGGTGGTCACCCCGAGATCAGGACCTGAACAGGCCCATCACCGCGGTGAAGTCCAGGGCCCGGCTCACCGGGTCGGGGTCCTGGTTGCCGGCCGCCGTGGCGAGCTGGGTGGCCAGTGCGCTCGCCGAGGGCGTCGGTGACTGGGCGGGCGGCAGGACCGGGTCAGGCGTGGACGAGGCGACGGGATCGGGGTCCTTCGCCTTCGGCGAGCCCGCCGGCTGTGAGGTCGTCGAGGTGGGCGTGGCCGGCTTCGCGGTGGACGCGGCCGCCTTCTGGGTGGCTGGGGCGGCTGCCTTGGCCGGTGCCTGCTTCGGGGCGGGCTGCTGGGCCGGGGCGGGCTTGACGGCCGGGGCGGGCTTGACCGCCGGGGCCGCGCTGTTCTTCGGCATCCGGAAGTTCACCGCGACGTAGAGGATGTCGCACTGGCAGTCGCCGTTGAACACCGTGGTGGTGGCGATGCCCACCTGCGTGAAGTCGGTGTCCAAGATGTTGGCGCGGTGCTTGGGGCTGTTCATGAACGCGTCCTGGATGGCCTTGACGTCGGGCCCGACGCCGACGTTCTCGCCGACGAACTTCCAGTTGGTGATCTGCTTGCTGTAGCTCGGGTTGTGCGCCAGAACGCCGGTGCTGGCCATGTGGTTGGCCCAGCTCTGGGCGACCGCGGTGAGGTCGGCGGTCACCGTGTAGGCAGGCAGGCCGGTGGCCGCCCGCGAGGCGTTGGTCAACGACAGGAAGTCGCCCGCGGCGCTGGCCCGGGCGGGTGTTGCGACGAGCACGGACGAGGCAAGGAGTGCGAGGAGGAGGGGGCCGATCGCTGCGATCCGGTGACGGCGCGCGCTAACCACGTGGGCCCCCTTCCGTGGGTCCGTGAGGCCTCGAGTGCCCCGGAGGTGTCGCGGTCCCCGTCCGTGGGGCCAATTGTTCTATCGGGCCGGGCGGCGAGCGTCTTGAAGCCAACCCCCTGCGCGCCGGCGATATCGAGCATCAACCACCCCTTCGGCCTAGAGTTGTGCTGTGTCGAAGGCCTCCGAGGTGCCCACTGCCCGTCAGATGGTCACGTTGGTGGGCAAGCCAGGTTGCCACCTGTGCGACGACGCCCGCGCGGTGATCCGTGAGGTGACTCAGGAGCTGGGCGTGGCCTGGGAGGAGCGGGACGTCCGGGACTCGCCGGTGGACCTGCTGGCGTACTCGGAGATGATTCCGGTCACACTCATCGACGGGGTCCAGCACGACTACTGGCGGGTGGACCGCGAGCGGCTACGGGCCGCGCTCGGCGGGTAGCCGAGGCCCGGTCGGCGCTGTTTGACGCCGTGATTCGATCAGGTAAACGATCATCGACTTTGTGCCCATGTTCACAAAGGCATAGCCTGCAGGCGATCCCCGTAAGACCGGAGACCGCCAGTGCCTGCCAACAGCCCGTCGCGCCCCCGCGGCATCCCCGACGCGACCGTCGCGCGGCTACCCGTGTATTTGCGGGCGCTGCAGTCCCTCGCGGACCACGACGTCGCCACCGTGTCCTCAGAAGAGCTCGCCACCGCCGCCGGTGTGAAGTCGGCCAAGCTCCGCAAGGACCTGTCGCACCTGGGCTCCTACGGCACCCGTGGGGTCGGCTACGACGTGCGCTTCCTGATCTACCAGGTGTCCCGTGAGCTCGGCCTCACCCAGGACTGGGCGGTGGTCATCGTCGGTATCGGCAACTTGGGACGCGCGTTGGCCAACTACGGGGGCTTCGCCACCCGGGGCTTCCGGGTGGCCGCCCTGCTGGACGCCGACCGGGCCCGCGTCGGCGAGCGGGTCGACTCGCTGCTGGTCCGTCACCTCGACGAGCTCGAGGTCGTCGTCGCCACCGAGGCGGTGTCGATCGGCGTGGTCGCCACACCGGCCGCCGTCGCGCAGGAAGTCTGCGACCGCCTGGTCGCCTCCGGGGTGACCAGCATCCTCAACTTCGCGCCCACCGTGCTCGCCGTGCCCGACGGGGTCGAGGTCCGCAAGGTCGACCTGTCCATCGAGCTGCAGATCTTGGCGTTCCACGAGCAGCGCAAGAACGTCACCGGTACCGACGAGCTGGCGGAGGTGATGCCCCTATGAGCCTGCTCGTCGTCGGCGTCTCGCACCACAGCGCATCGGTCGACCTGCTCGAGCAGGTCGCCGTGGCACCCTCCACCGTTCCCAAGCTCCTCGACGACCTCGGCAGCGCGCCGCACGTCGAGGAGGTCATGCTGCTCGCGACCTGCAACCGGGTCGAGGTGTACGCCGAGGTGGACCGGTTCCACGGCGGCGTCGGCGGCATCGCGGAGCTGCTCGCCCGCCACTCCGGGATCGCCCTGGAGGCCCTCACCCCGCACCTGTACGTCCACTTCGAAGAGGCCGTGGCCCAGCACCTGTTCTCGGTGGCCTCCGGGATGGACTCGATGCTCGTCGGCGAGCGCCAGGTCCTCGGCCAGGTGCGCGCCGCCTTCCGGCTCGCCCAGGACCACGGCAGCGTGGGAACCGGGCTCAGCAGCCTGGTCCGCGGCGCGCTGCACGCAGGCAAGAGGGCGCGCGCGGAGACGGGCATCGACGCCGCCGGTACGACGCTGGTCACGGTCGGCCTGGGCCAGGCCGCCGACATCCTCGGTGGCTACCACGGGCGGCGGGCCCTCGTCGTCGGCGCGGGCGCGATGAGCGCGGTCGCGGTGGCCGCCCTGCAGCGCGCCGGCATCACCGACATCACGATCGCCAACCGCGGGCTCGAGCGGGGCCAGCTCCTCGCCGAGCGGGCCGGCGGACGGGCGATCGGGCTGTCCGAGCTGGACGTCGAGCTCACGAGGTCCGACGTCGTGGTCTCCTGCACCGGGGCAACCGGCTTCGTGCTGAAGGCCGACGTCATCGCCGGCGCTCAGGTAGCGCGGGCCGGAGCGCCGCTGGTCATCTTGGACCTGGCGTTGCCGCGGGACGTCGAGCCTGCCGTAGCCGCGGTGCCCGGGGTCACGCTGGTGGACCTGGAACAGCTCGGCGCGGCACTGGAGGGTTCGACCGAGTTCGACGTGTCCGCCGACGTCACCGAGGTGCGTCGCATCGTCGCCGAAGAGGTCAGCGCCTACCTGGACGCCCGGCTCGCCGTCGGCGTCTCGCCGACGGTCGTGGCCCTGCGCGACAAGGCGGACCGGGTCGTGGTCTCCGAGCTGAAGCGCCTCGACGGCCGGCTGCCGGAGCTCGATGAGCGGACCCGCGACCGAGGTCGCGGCAACGGTTCGGCGGGTCATGGACAAGCTGCTGCACGCCCCGACCGTCCGGGTGCAGCAGCTCGCGCGTACGTCGGGTCCTGCCACCTACGCCGAGGCGCTGCGCGAGCTGTTCGAGCTGGACCCGGCCGCACCCATCGCGGTCAGCCAGATCGAGCTCGCCTCCGAGACCCCGGACCTCGACGCCGCGCGGGACGCCGCAGGGCCCGAAGCCTCCGATGAAGGGCCGCTCCCGTGAGGGCGCTGCGGGTGGGTACCCGCAAGAGCCTTCTCGCCACGACTCAGACGTCGATCGTCGCCGATGCCCTGCGCGCATCCAGCGGACGCGAGGTCGAGCTGGTCGGGGTGACCACCGAAGGAGACGTCAGCGCCGAGCCGCTGGCCCAGATCGGTGGGACCGGCGTGTTCGTCAGCGCACTGCGCGACCGGCTGCTCGACTGCTCGATCGACGTGGCCGTGCACTCCCTCAAGGACCTGCCGACCACCGACGCGCCTGGGCTGGTCATCGGCGCCGTGCCGCTCCGTCAGGACCCCCGGGATGTCATGGTGACCCGCGACGGTTGCCGGCTGGTCGACCTGCCGGTCGGCGCGCGGGTGGGCACGGGCTCACCGAGGCGGATGGCTCAGCTGCTCGCGCTGCGCCCCGACCTCGCGGTGACCCCGATCCGTGGCAACATCGAGACCCGCCTGCGCAAGGTCACCGGCGGCGAGGTCGACGCGGTCGTGCTGGCCCGAGCGGGTCTGGCCCGGCTCGGCTGGCTGGACGCCGACGGCTACGTGTGCGAGGTTCTCGACCCGGACGTCATGCTGCCGGCACCCGGCCAGGGGGCGCTCGCTGTCGAGTGCCGCACCGACGGAACCGGTGGCGCACCGGGTGCCGCACCAGGCACCCTTGTCGAGCTGCTCAGCGCGCTCGACCACCCAGCTTCTCGGGCCGCAGCAGCCGCCGAGCGCACCGTTCTTGCGGTGCTCGAAGGCGGGTGTTCGGCACCGGTAGGGGCCTTCGCGCAGGTACTCGGCGAAGGCAGTACGGAAGTTCTCCACCTGACCGCCACTGTCGTCAGCATCGACGGCACCCAGGCGGTCCGGAAGTCCACCGATGGTCTGGTCGCAGCGGCCAGCGAGACGGGACGCCGGCTCGCCGGCGATCTGCTCGCTGCAGGAGCCGCGTCCCTCATGGGGGAGCGACGTTGAGTAGCAGTGTGAGGATGAAGCAGATGTCTCGACCGATGGGTTCCGTCGCGTTCGTGGGTGCCGGGCCCGGTGATCCGGGCCTGTTGACGATGCGGGCCGCGGAGCTGCTCAAGGCCGCGGACGTGGTGGTGCTGGACGGCCCGACCGGACAGGGCTTGCTGCACCTGTGCCAGGTCGGAGTCGAGGTGCTGCAGGGCGCGACCGACGCCGACGGCCAGCCGCTGCAGGCGGCGCAGCGCAACAAGCGGATCGTGGACGCGGCGAAGGCCGGTCATCACGTCGTCCGGCTGCGCGACGGCGACCCGCTCGTGCACAGCGACGCGGACGTGATGGCCGAGCTCGAGGCATGCGTGAAGGCCAAGGTGCCGTTCGAGGTCGTGCCGGGTGTTCCCATGGCGACCGGTGTGGCGGCGTATGCGGGGGTGGCGCTCACCGACGCGAAGAACCGCGACGTGTGGTTCGTCGACGCCAGCCCGAACGGCCGCCGTCCGGCTTGGGCCGCGGCCGCGGCTAGTGCCGCGACCCTGGTCGTCGCCGGGACCCCGGCCGACCTGCCTGAGGTCTCCGCCGAGCTGGTCGCACACGGCAAGGCCGCGACCACGCCGGTGGCGGTGACGCAGTCCGGGACGACGACGCAGCAGCAGACCGTGGTGTCCACCCTCGACGCGGTGGTGGCCGACGTGAAGGCCGCCGGACTCGTCGGTCCGCTCGTCATCACGGTGGGCGAGGTGGTCAAGAGCCGCCAGAAGCTGTCGTGGTTCGAGACCAAGCCGCTGTTCGGCTGGAAGGTGCTGGTGCCGCGCACCCGGGAGCAGGCAGCGGTGCTCTCCGACCGGCTTCGCAGCTACGGCGCGGTGCCGTCGGAGGTGCCGACGATCGCCGTCGAGCCGCCGCGCACCCCGCAGCAGATGGAGCGGGCCGTGCGCGGCCTGGTCACCGGACGCTACGAGTGGATCGCGTTCACCTCGGTCAACGCGGTGCGGGCGGTCCGCGAGAAGTTCGAGGAGTACGGCCTGGACGCGCGGGCGTTCTCCGGGATCAAGGTGGCCGCTGTCGGCGAGGCGACCGCCGCGGCGCTGGTCGCCTTCGGGGTGCGTCCGGACCTCGTCCCGTCCGGTGAGCAGTCCGCCGCCGGGCTGGTCGCGGACTGGCCGCCGTACGACGACGTGCTCGACCCGATCAACCGGGTGTTCCTGCCGCGCGCCGACATCGCCACCGAGACGCTCGTCGCCGGACTGGTCGAGCTCGGCTGGGAGGTCGACGACGTCACCGCGTACCGGACCGTGCGGGCCGCACCGCCGCCCGCGCCGACTCGCGACGCCATCAAGACCGGCGGGTTCGACGCGGTCGTGTTCACGTCGTCGTCGACCGTGCGCAACCTGGTCGGTATCGCCGGCAAGCCGCACGCCACGACGGTCATCGCCTGCATCGGGCCGCAGACCGCGAAGACCGCGGAGGAGCACGGGCTGCGGGTGGACGTGCTCGCTCCGACGCCGTCGGTCGAGGCGGTCGCGGAGGCGCTCGCCGAGTTCGGGCTGGCGCAGCGGCTGGCGGCCGAGGCGGCCGGGGAATGGACGGGTCGCCCGGGCCGGCTCAAGGCATCGACGAGGCGGAAGGCGAAGTAGCCGATGGCGCTGAAGCCGGTGACGTCGGGCCCTGCGGGTCTGGGGAACGCTGCAGGACCGGGCGGGCCGGCCGGTCTGCCGGGGCTTGCGGCGCATCCCGTGGCCCGGCCGCGCCGGCTGCGCCGCACGCCGGCGCTGCGCCGGCTCGTCGCGCAGACCCGGCTGCACCCGGCCGACCTGGTGCTGCCGCTGTTCGTCAAGGAGGGCATCAGCGCGCCGAACCCGATGGCGTCGATGCCCGGCGTCGTGCAGCACACCCGGGACTCGCTGCGCAAGGCCGCGGTCGAGGCTGCCGAGGCCGGCGTCGGCGGGCTCATGCTGTTCGGCATCCCGGCCGTCAAGGACGGCCGCGGCTCGGCGGCGGACGACCCGGACGGCATCGTCCAGCTGGCGCTCCGCGACCTGGCCGGTGAGGTCGGCGGGGCAACCGTCGTCATGACCGACCTGTGCCTGGACGAGTACACCGACCACGGGCACTGCGGGCTGCTCACGCCCTCCGGTGACGTCGACAACGACGCGACGCTCGAGCGGTACGCCTCGATCGCGGTGGCGCAGGCGTCCGCGGGCGCCGAGGTGGTCGCGCCGAGCGGGATGATGGACGGGCAGGTCGGGGCGATCCGCGCGGCGCTGGACGGTGCGGGCTTCACCGACGTGGCGATCCTCGCCTACTCGGCGAAGTACGCGTCGGCGTTCTACGGTCCGTTCCGCGACGCGGCCGAGTGCGCGCCGCAGTTCGGCGACCGCGCGACCTACCAGCAGGACCCCGCCAACTCCGACGAGGCGATGCGTGAGGTCTTCCTCGACCTGGCGGAGGGCGCGGACATGGTCATGGTGAAGCCGGCGATGGCCTACCTCGACGTCGTGCGCCGGGTCGCCGACGCGGTCGACGTGCCGGTCGCGGCGTACCAGGTCAGCGGCGAGTACGCGATGGTCGAGGCCGCCGCCGCGAACGGCTGGGTCGACCGCGAGCGGATCATCCTCGAGTCGATGACGTCGATCCGGCGGGCCGGCGCGGACATCGTGCTGACCTACTGGGCCACCGAGGTCGCCGGGTGGCTCGGCACGCGTGGGTAAAGCGGGCCACCGATGCCTGACGTGGACGCCGTCCTGCTCGATGCGGGTGGGGTGTTCGTGCTGCCGAACGCCGCGCTGCTCGCGGCGGTCGTGCGCGCCGCCGGCGGCCGGAGCGAGCCGCACCTGCTCGACCGGGCGCACTACGCCGCGGTCGCGGCGTTGGACGCCATGTACTCACCGGACAGCCACGACATGGGTGCGGCGGCTGTGGACGCGGGCTCTGCCGACGGCGACGACCCCGCCGGCACCGCGGCTGCCCTGCCGATGGGCGCCCCGCAGTGGATGGACTGGTCCCGCTATGTGTCGATCGTCGCGCGCACGTGCGGCGTCCCCGACGACCGCATGGCCGACGCCGTGGCCGGCTTGCTCGAGCTGTTCGCCATGCCGGCACCGATGCTGTGGAACCAGGTGGTGCCCGAAGCCGTGGTGGCGCTGCGGGCGCTCGCCGCGACCGATCTCGCGCTCGCCGTCGTCTCCAACTCCGACGGCACGGTGGAGGAGCTGCTGCGCGACGCGGCGGTCTGCCAGGTGGGCGAGGGCGCTGGCGTCCCGGTCGCCTTCGTCATGGACTCCCACCACGTCGGTAGCGCCAAGCCGGACCCAGCCATCTTCGTCGCCGCGCTGGAGCGCCTGGACGTCGCACCCGGACGGGTCGTGCACGTCGGCGACACTGCCCACGCGGACGTGGACGGCGCGCTGGCCGCCGGCATCACCCCGCTGCACCTCGACCCGTACGGCGACTGCCCCTACCCGAGCGGTCACCACGCGCACGTCCGGTCGCTGACGGAGGCCCTGGCGTTCGTGGCGGGATGACAAAGGGCGCGGCACCCGCCCGGCCTTGGTAGCCGAGCGGGCGACACGCCCCTTGTCTGTCGCGGCCGTCAGCGGCAGTTCGCGCTGCCGGAGTCGGTGAACGTCTTGCCGGCCTCGGGCACGAACCGCCAGTCATAGCTGCCCGGCTTCAACGTGAGCTGCAGCACGCCGTAGGTGTCCGTGTTGCGCACCTCGCTGTTGGGCTGCACGACGTTGATCGGGGTGTGGTTCTTTCCTCCGGTGCCGACCACGAACTCGCGCAGTCCGCGGGCGTCGTCGCGCTTGCCGTCCGACGTCTGCGGGGCGAACCGCTCGTAGATGTGGTCGTGACCGTTCAGCACCAGCTCAGCACCGCCGGCCGACAGCACGTCCCACAGGGGCTTCGCACCGGCGTTGGCGCCGTGGTTCCCAGACGAGAACACCGGGTGGTGCCAGTACGCCAGCGTGCAGGTGTGCGGGTTCGCCTTCAGGTCAGCCTGCAGCCACTTGTACTGCGCCGACGTCGCGTCGCAGCCGCCGGCCAGGCCGCAGTTGGAGTTCAGCACCACGACGTGCCAGGTGCCGAGGTTGTAGCTGTAGTAGGCGCCGGGGCCGTGCGCGCGGGCCCCGAAATGCCCGAAGTAGCCGGGCGCTCCGTTCGTGAGGTACTCGTGGTTGCCGATCGCCGGGTAGCTGATGTTCTTGAACCTGCCGAACGCCTTGTCGTACGAGCCTGCATAGTCGGACGCCAGGCCGGTCTCGTACTGCAGGTCGCCGAGTGGCGCGAATGCCGTCGGCTTGAGCGAGGCAACGGTGTCGGCCACGAAGTCCTGCCGGCAATTGCCCGCGGTGGCGGGCTTGCCTGCGGCGCAGGCGATGTCCCCGACGGCGACCAGGGTCGGGTTCGAACCGCTCGTCGGCGTCGGCGTGGGACTCGGGGTTGGCGTCGAGGTCGGCGTCGGGTCCGGCTTCGTGGTCGTGGTGGGGGTCGGGGACTTGGTCGGTGTCGGGGCCGGTGGGAGTCGGGGACGTCGCAGCCGAGCCGAGCACCTTGTGCAGGATGTCGAGGTAGACGCCATGCCCGGACGGGCTGGCCCACTCGGCCGCCGATTCCACCGACGTCCCTTCGCCCCACTCGTTGAACGTCGTCACCAGCTGCAGCTTGGCCTTGGACGCCGCCATCTTCTTCACGTCGGCCGTGAAGCGCGCGGGGTCGCGCGCCAGACGCATCGCCTGGCCCTTCTCGTCGAAGCCGGGGGACACGGTGTAGGAGTAGGTGCCCTGGTCGGACGTCGCCACCGCTGGTGCGTACTGGTGCCAGGAGCTCGGTTGCTTCGCGCACTTGGCGTAGCCGGAGAAGACCTTGAGCACGACGTAGAACCCTTGCGTGTTGGCCGCAGCCCAACGGTCCACCATCGGGCAGTTGTCAGCTCCGCCGCCGTACACGAACAGCACCGGCTTGCCGTCGATGCGCAGGTACGAGGAGTCGTTGGCGTACTTCGCCTTCAGGTAGGCCAGGTCCGAGCTGATCTGTGCACTGCTCGGGTCGTTCTTGCCTTCGGCCTCGTAGTACAGCGACCAGCGGAACCCGGTTCCCTTGGCTGCGGCGAGCAGGCCGGGGAACTTGACGTCCGTGTGGTGCCCCTGGCCCCACCAGGAGGAGATACCGGTGTCGATCCCGCCGTACTGCATCTGGGCGATGTGCTTGGAGACGACGGCGGCGTCAGCCGAGCTGTACCGGCCCTCGGTCGGGGTGTACTTCGTGTACGGGTCGAAGCCCTGCTGCTTCCAGGCGTTCGGGTACCAGGGGTAGTAGAACGCGGCCCGGATCGCGTCGGTGGCACCCGTCGGCGGGGTCGGGCCGACGGTCGGTGTCTGGGTCGGGGTAGTGGTCGGCGTCGGGGTGATGGTCGGCGTCGGTGTCTGACTCGGAGCAGGCGTGGTGGTGAGAACCAGCCGCGGTGCGTTGGTTCCGCTCTCTCGGCTGGCGATGTTGGTCGCCTGCGTGTCGGGGGAGATCAGCGCGAGGTCGACCGCGCCGCGGTTCTTCGCGAGCGAGGTGACGTCCAGATTGACCCAGCTGCCAGCACTGATCTTGCCGCTGCGCGCGGTCGCCTTGCCGACGACCGGTGCGTTCGCCCAGGTCAGCGACGCCTCGGACCACGTTCCGGAGGAGACCGGTGCCACTTCGATGCCGGTGGTGTTCGCGATGGTCGCG
Source organism: uncultured Actinomycetota bacterium (assembly GCA_963703505.1). Classification (GTDB taxonomy): domain Bacteria; phylum Actinomycetota; class Actinomycetes; order CAVPEL01; family CAVPEL01; genus CAVPEL01. Next base: position 724,937 of record CAVPEL010000006.1, read on the forward strand.
TAGACGCTCAGCGTGGCCTTGGTGACGGTGCCTTTGACGTTGCTCAGGTCGAAGCGAAGGTAGCTGCGGATCATGGGGTCGGCGTCGGTTCGCAAGGCGGTGGAACCGCCGAAGTTCTTGGTGGGGCTCGCCGCCGAGACATAGGCGTCGGCGCTGACCGGCACCTGGGTGGTCGCGGCGTTCGCGACGCCGCCCAGAGCCAATGCGCCGGACCCGGCGACCAGCGCGGTCGCGGCCGTCAGCGCGGTGGCTTGCCTCAGCCGGGAGCGCGGGCGGGTGAGCGCACGCGCTGAGCGAGCCACGCCAGCGCGGGCCGCGTGGCGGCGCAGGGACCGGTGGCGGCCCACGCCGCCGTCGACAGAGTTCGGTGGGTCGGATCGGTCGGGGTTGTTCGACCATGTCCACAAGGGCATGCGGTCAACCTTTCGATCTGCAGTCGAGCTGCATCGGGGCGCGCCCACCAGGACGAGCTGGAAGGGGGGCGGGCGCGGGGCACATCGCGACGGCTTTCGCCGACTCGTCACACGCTGCCGGGGAGGGCAGCGCTTGGAGAAGATATCGGACAAATCCGGACATGTCTTTGCTTCGAGAGCCAAAATTTGACTCTCCAGGGTGTGACGGAGGCCGCACTGGCGGCTCTGCGACACTGGGCTGCGTGACCCAGAGCCCTGCCCACAGCCTCCCCGCGAGCCCCGGCCTGCCCGCTGCGACCGGCGGAGTCTCCGAAGCACTGTTCGCCCGCGCCCGCACAGTGGTGCCCGGTGGCGTCAACTCCCCGGTGCGGGCGTTTGGTGGGGTCGGCGGTACGCCTCGGTTCATGGTGTCCGGCCACGGCCCCTACCTCGTGGACGCCGATGGTCGGGACTACGTCGACCTGGTCTGTTCGTGGGGCCCGATGCTGCTCGGCCACGCCCATCCCGATGTCGTGGCCGCGGTCGAGGCGTGCCGTGCGGAGCGGCACCAGCTTCGGCACGCCGACGCCAGGTGAGGTGTTCCTCGCGGAGGAGATCGTCGCCAGGGTGGAGCCGGTCGAGCAGGTCCGGCTGGTCAGCTCCGGCACCGAGGCCACGATGTCCGCGATCCGGTTGGCTCGCGGCTTCACCGGTCGGGCGAAGGTCGTGAAGTTCGCCGGCTGCTACCACGGTCACGTCGACGCCCTGCTCGCTGCAGCGGGCTCCGGGGTCGCCACCTTCGGGCTGCCCGACACCCCCGGGGTGACCGGCGCGCAGGCGAACGACACGATCGTGCTGCCCTACAACGACCTCGCCGCGGTTCGGGAGGCGTTCGCCCTTCACGGCGAGCAGATCGCGTGCGTCATCACCGAGGCGGCGCCGGGCAACATGGGCGTCGTCCCCCCGCTGCCCGACTTCAACGCCGGCCTGCGCGACATCGCGCACGCGCACGGCGCGCTGTTCATCTCCGACGAGGTGATGACCGGCTTCCGGGTGTCGCGGGCGGGCTGGTTCGGCCTCGAGGGCGTGGCGGGCGACCTGATCACGTTCGGCAAGGTGATGGGCGGCGGCCTGCCGGCGGCGGCCTTCGGCGGGCGCGCCGAGATCATGGCCCAGCTAGCGCCGGTCGGGCCGGTCTACCAGGCGGGCACGCTGTCAGGGAACCCGCTGGCCACCGCCGCGGGGCTGGCCACGCTGCGCGGAGCTACCGACGACATCTACGCCCGCGTCGACGCCACCGCCGCCACGATCGCCGGCCTGGTCAGCAAGGCGCTCGCCGAGGAGGGCGTGGTGCATCGGCTGCAGAACGCCGGCAGCATGTTCTCGGTGTTCTTCACCGACGCGCCCGTCCGCGACTACGCCGGCGCCCGCGCGCAGGACTCCCACCGCTTCGCCGCGTTCTTCCATGCGATGCTCGACCACGGCGTCTACCTGCCGCCGAGCGCGTACGAGGCGTGGTTCGTCTCCGCGGCACACGACGACACCGCGATCAACCGGATCGCCGAGGCGCTGCCGCACGCGGCGCGGGCCGCAGCGCAGGCGAAGGAGCCGCACGCATGAGCCAGCTCACCGTCGTCCACCTGTTGCGTCACGGACAGGTGGAGAACCCGCGAGGTGTGCTCTACGGGCGGTTGCCGGACTTCCACCTGTCCGAGGCTGGGGCGCTGATGGCGAAGCAGGCCGCTGCGGCGCTGGCCGGTCGGGACGTCACCGTCGTCGTGTCCTCGCCGCTGGAGCGGGCCCAGGAGACGGCGGCGCCGATCGCCGAGACGTTCGGGGTGGAGGTGCGCATCGACGAACGGCTGATCGAGCCGACCAACGTGTTCGAGGGCCTGACGTTCGGCGTGGGCGACGGATCCCTCAAGCGGCCGGCCCACTGGAAGTACCTGCGCAACCCGTTGACACCGTCGTGGGGAGAGCCGTACGCCCAGATCGCCGCCCGGATGCTCGCCGCGATGGCCACCGCCCGCGATGCTGCCCGGGGCCACGAGGCGGTCTGCGTGAGCCACCAGCTGCCGATCTGGGTGACCCGGCGCAGCGTCGAAGGTCGCAAGCTCTGGCACGACCCGCGACGTCGCGAGTGCGCTCTGGCCAGCCTGACCAGCTTCACCTACGACGGCGACGAGATCGTCTCGGTCGGCTACTCCGAACCAGCCGGACCGACCGACCCGCGGCAGGTGGCAGGCGCGTGACCGGCTTCCGGCGCGCCCTCGCCATGCTGGCTGGCGTGGTCGCGTTGAGCGGCGCCCTGGTCGGCTGCGGGAGCGCCGGGTCGAGCATCGGCGGCGAGACCAGGTACCTCTCGGGCTCGGGCACCATCTCGACCATCGCAGTCGGCGCGCGCAAGGTCGCGCCGGCCGTGACGGGCACGACGCTGGATGGCGCCGCACTGGATCTGGCGGACTACCGGGGCAAGGTCGTGGTGCTCAACTTCTGGGCCTCCTGGTGCCCGCCGTGCCGCGCAGAGGCGAAGGACCTGGAGCGGGTCTCCACCGACACCAAGGCGCTCGGCGTGCAGTTCGTCGGCGTCAACATCAAGGACGACAGCCTGGCCAACGCGCGAACCTTCAACCGGGCCAACGGTGTCACCTACCCGAGCCTGTTCGACCAGCCCGGGCGCATCGGCCTGCTGTTCCGCGACACCCTGCCGCCGACGGCGATCCCGAGCACGCTGGTGATCGACCGCCAGGGCAGGCTGGCCGCCCGCGGGCTCGGTGGCCTCACCGCCGACGAGCTCGCGCCGATCGTGCGGGCGGTCGCGGCGGAGTCATGATCATCGCCTCGGTCGCCCCTGCGTTCCGCGACACCGTCTTGACGGGGCCGATGCTGCTCGCGATCCCGGTCGCGGCCCTGGTCGGGCTGGTCTCGTTCCTGTCGCCGTGCGTGCTGCCGCTGGTGCCGGGCTACGTGTCGTACGTGACGGGGTTGTCCGGAGCGGACCTGCAGGACGGTGGCCGGGCCCGACGCGGCCGGGTGCTGGCGGCCAGCGTGCTGTTCGTCCTCGGTTTCTCGGCGGTCTTCGTCACGGCCGGCACGTTCTTCGGCGGCGTCGGCGGCGCCCTGCAAGACCACGCCGTGGTGATCACGAAGGTGCTCGGCGCCTTCACGATCCTGCTCGGCGTCGCGTTCTTGGGGTTTGTGCCGCTGCTGCAGCGCGAGGTGAAGATCCACCGGCTGCCCGCGGCGGGCGTCGCCGGCGCGCCACTGCTCGGCGTGCTGTTCGGGCTCGGCTGGACGCCGTGCATCGGTCCGACGTTCGGTGCGGTGCAGACGCTCGCCTTCACCAGCGCCACCGCCGGCCGCGGCGCGGTCCTCACTCTCGCTTACTGTCTTGGTCTGGGCGTGCCGTTCATCGCGGCGGGCCTCGCGTTCCGACGGGCGATGGGCGTGTTCGCGGTCCTGCGCCGCCATTCCGGTCTCATTACCCGGCTCGGCGGGGCACTGCTCATCACCGTCGGCCTCCTGCTGGTCACCGGCTGGTGGGACACCCTCATCGGGCAGCTTCGTCCGCTGATCTCCGGTTTCAACACGGCGGTGTGACCATGGATCCTCAGGCCGGCTCGACGCCGGACACCTCGGCCGGCGCGGTCGCTGCAGTCGCCCCTGACGGGTACGACGAAGAGTTCGACGCTCCGCAGCAGCCGCCGCGCCCCCGACCCGGGTCGTCGATCGTGGTCACCGTCCGCTGGTGCTGGCGCAGCCTGACCACGATGCGCACCGCCCTGATCCTGCTGTTCCTGCTGGCAGTGGCGGCCATCCCGGGCTCGATCATCCCGCAGCGTGGGAACAACCCGCTCGGCGTCAGCCAGTACATGGAGACCCACCCCGCCCTCGGCAAGGTCTACAACACGCTCGGTCTGTTCGACGTGTTCGCCTCGCCCTGGTTCGCGGCGATCTACCTTCTGCTGTTCGTGTCGCTGGCCGGCTGCGTGCTTCCCCGCTCGGGCAAGCACCTGAAGGCGATGCGCGCGCGGCCGCCGGCGGCCCCGCGGCACATCGACCGGCTCCCGGAGGCCGCCACCTGGTCCACGGCGATGGGGCCGGGCGAGGCGCTGTCCGCCGCGCACGCCGTCCTGCGGTCGCGCCGATTCCGCACCGACGCCGCCGCCGACTCGGTCAGCGCGGAGAAGGGCCACCTGCGCGAGACCGGCAACCTCGTCTTCCACCTCTCGCTGCTGGTGCTGCTGCTCGGCGTCGCGCTCGGTGGCCTGTGGGGTTACAAGGGCACCATCTTGGTCAAGGAGGGCGACGGCTTCTCCAACGTCCTCAACCAGTACGACAGCTTCACGCCAGGCCGGCTCACCAGCGCGGCCAACCTGGTGCCGTTCTCCTTCGTCCTCGACAAGTTCAACGCGACCTACGTCGAGGACGGCGCGACCCGGGGATCGCCGGCCACCTTCAACGCCCTCATCCGGTTCCGCTCCTCGCCCAGTGCGGCGGAGAAGACGTATGACGTCCGGGTCAACCATCCGCTGCACGTGAACGGGACCAAGGTCTACCTGGTCGGGCACGGCTACGCGCCGCACTTCGTGGTTCGCGACGGTGAGGGCCACGTGGCGTTCGACGCGGCGGTGCCGTTCCTGCCGCAGGACGGAGCGTTCACCTCCGAGGGTGTCGTCAAGGTGCCCGACGCGTTGCCCGAGCAGCTGGGCTTCCAGGGGTTCTTCCTGCCCACCGGCACGATCGACCCCGTGCGCGGCCCGATGTCGCTGTTCCCTGCGGCGGACAACCCGATGGTGGTCCTGTTGGCGTACAAGGGCGACCTCGGCCTGGGGTCTGGGATCCCGCAGTCGGTCTACAGCCTGGAGACCTCCCGGTTGACCAAGCTGGGCCCGGCGTCGCTACGCCCCGGCGAGACGATGAAGCTGCCAGACGGGCTCGGCACGCTGGAGTTCACCGGCTACGAGCAGTGGGCCACGTTCCAGGTCACGTCCGACCCAGGGAAGTACATCGCGCTGGTCTCGGCGATCGCGATGATCGGCGGTCTGCTCCTGTCGCTGCGGATCCGGCGCCGTCGGTTGTGGGTGCGAGCGGTCGCTGGCGAGGGGCGTACCGTGGTCACGCTCGGCGGCTTGACCCGGTCGGACGCGGAGAGCTTCACGGAGGAGTTCGCCGGACTCACCGAGCGGATGCGGGCGGCGGTTCCGCCGATTCCGACGGAGGTGCCCGCGGACACCGCCGATGAGGCGCCCGGGGAGTTGCCCTCCCTACAGAGCAGTGAGCCCGACCAGGCCGAGCCGGCCGATGGTGGGACGGCCGAGCCGGCCGATGGGACGACGGAGGAATAGCGGTGCTCGACACGGACCTCGCGAAGCTGTCCAACAACTTCATCAACGCCACGACGGTCGTCTACGCGCTGGCGATGTTCGGCTATGCAGCGGACCTCGCCTTCGGCGCCGGTTTCCGCGGGCGCCGCGCCGGTGCCGGCGCCAGCACCGCTGGCCTGGCCGACCGGCCTGCTGCCCTCGCCGAGCGCCCTGCGGCGCTGGTGGGCGGCGCGCTGGTGGGGAGCCGCTCCGCGCAGGCGCGAGGCGCGCACCGAAGGGTCGGTGGCAGCCGCCGACTCCGTCGGCGCCGGGAGTTCTGACAACTCGGACGGGGCCGCGACTTCCGGTACCGCGACCCCCGGCACCGCGAGCCGGTCGCTGCCGGAGAGGTTCGGTCGGATCGCCGTCGCGCTGACCGTGCTCGGCGTCATGCTGCACGGCGCCGCGATCGCCACCCGCGGCCTGTCGGCGCACCGGTTGCCGTGGGGCAACATGTACGAGTTCGCCCTGGCGCTGACGTTCTCCGGTGTGGCGGCCTTCCTGGTCATCCTGACCCGGCAGAAGATCCGCTACCTCGGCTTGTTCGTGCTGCTGCCCGTGCTGCTCGGACTCGGCATCGCGATCAAGTACCTCTACGTGCCCTCCGCGCCGCTGGTCCCGGCCCTGCAGTCGTACTGGATCGCGATCCACGTCACGGCAGCGATCATCGCGTCGGGTGTCTTCTACGTCGGCGCTGCCGCCTCGGTGCTGTTCATCGTCGCCGACCGGCACGCGAAGCGGGTGCTGGCCGGCGGGCCGACCGGGGCAGCCCGGCTCGCCAGGCGCCTGCCTGCGCCGGCGACCTTGGACAAGGTCGCCTACCGGTCGATCGTCTTCGCCTTCCCGCTGTGGACGTTCGCCGTCATCGCGGGATCGATGTGGGCCGACGAGGCGTGGGGCCAGTACTGGCAGTGGGACCCGAAGGAGACCTGGTCGTTCATCACCTGGGTCGTCTTCGCCGGTTACCTGCACGCGCGGGCGACCGTCGGGTGGCGGGGCCGTCGCGCGGCGTACATCGCGGTGATCGGCTTCTCGACGTTCCTGTTCAACTACTTCGGGGTGAACATCCTCGGTTCGGGCCTGCACTCGTACTCGGGCCTGAACTAGGCGGTCGTGGGCTGAGCTGCCCGGCCCGCCGGACCGCCTTCTTCCGCAACCGTGATGCCGCCTGGCAACGTTGGCGTGCGGCTGCCTCAGGGAGTGGACGTCCCCGATGCGTCGTCGCCGCGCAGGTCGTCCTCCCGCTTGCGCAGGTCGGCTTCCCACTGCTTGAGCATCCGCTCGTGCTCGTCGTTCACCTGGCGGAGCTGGTCGAGGAACTCGGGGTCGTCATCGGGGGCGAGGGGCCCTCGCCCGCCGCGCCGGGGCGCGGTGGAGGCATCCGCTGCCCGCATGTGCCCGCGGCGCGGTCGGCTGCGCGCCGTCGGCGCCTGTGCCGGGGCCGGCCGTCCCACCAGCAGCCACGCCAGCGAGCCGATGAGCGGGACCAGCAGGACGGTCGTCAGCCACACGAGCTTCGGCAGGTGGCGAACTGCCCGCGGGTCGGTGGTGATGATGTCGAGAACGCAGTAGACCGACATCACGAGGACGATGAGAGTGGCGAGACCACCGCCTCGTAACGGCATGCCGCCCAGGGTAGCGGTGCGGGCGCGGCGGGAGACCGGGATACTGGTCCCATGGCATACGACGATCTGCCGGCGCTGCTCGAGCGGCTGGAGCGCGACGGCGACCTGCGACGCATCAAGGCGCAGGTCGACCCGCACCTCGAGGTCACCGAGATCGTCGACCGGGTGGTGCGGCGACGGCGGCCCGGCGCTGCTGTTCGAGAACGTCAAGGGCTGCGACGATGCCGCTGGCGATGAACGTCTTCGGCACCGAGCGCGCGGATGGCCAAGGCGCTCGGCGTCGACGAGCCTCGACGAGATCGGCGACCGCATCGCGCGACCTGCTCAAGCCCGAGCTGCCGCACGGCTTCGCCGGGTTCAAGGAGGCGCTCGGCAAGCTCGGGCCAGCTGCGCGCCGTGCCGCCGAAGAAGGTCCGGTCCGCGCCGTGCCAGGAGGTCGTCCTGCAGGGCGACGAGGTCGACCTCGGCGCGCTGCCCGCGCTGCACACCTGGCCGGACGACGGCGGCGCCTTCTTCAACCTCGGCCTCACCCACACCAAGCACCCCGAGACCGGCGCCCGCAACCTCGGCCTGTACCGGCTGCAGCGGCACGACCGCGCACGGTCGGCATGCACTGGCAGATCCACAAGGACTCCAACGCGCACCACGCGGTCGCCGAGCGGCGCGGCGAGCGGCTGCCGGTCGCGATCGCGTTCGGGCGCCGACCCGGCGCGTCACCTACGCCGCCTCGCGCGCCGCTGCCCGCCGACATCGACGAGTACCTGTTCGCCGGGTTCCTGCGCGGCGAGCGGGTCGAGATGGTCGACTGCCTGACCGTGCCGCTGCAGGTGCCGGCGAACGCGCAGGTCGTGCTCGAGGGCTGGCTCGAGCCGGGCGAGCGCCGCGCCGAGGGGCCGTTCGGCGACCACACCGGCTTCTACACGCCGGTCGAGCCGTTCCCGGCGCTGCACCATCGACTGCATGACGATGCAGAAGAACCCGGTCTTCCAGACGATCGTCGTCGGCCGGCCGCCCGCCGAGGACGGGCCGATCGGCAAGGCGACCGAGCGGATCTTCCTGCCGCTGCTCAAGCTGACTGATCCCGGACATCGTCGACTACGACCTGCCGGTCGAGGGCGTCTTCCACAACTGCGTCGATCGTCTCGATCGACAAGCGGTACCCCAAGCACGCGCAGAAGGTGATGAACGCGATCTGGGGCGCGGGCATGATGTCGCTGACGAAGCTGATCATCGTCGTCGACGCGGACTGCGACGTGCACGACTACTCCGAGGTCGCCTGGCGCGCGTTCGGCAACGTCGACTACGCCCACGACCTGCTGCACGACGGAGGGCCCGGTCGACCACCTCGACCACGCGTCCTACCAGCAGTTCTGGGGCGGCAAGGTCGGCATCGACGCGACCGCAAGCTGGCCGAGGAGGGCTACACCCGCGGCTGGCCGGAGATGATCGCGCAGGACCCCGCGATCGTCGCGCAGGTCAACAGGCGCTGGAAGGAGTCGGGCCTGTGACCGCGCCAGTCGCGTCGACCGCGACGGCCGAGCCGCGGCCCGGCCGGGTCGGTCGTTCCTGCGGCTGGTGCATGATCGAGCACTCGGTCTTCGCGCTGCCGTTCGCCTACATCGCGGCGCTGACCGCGATGCTCACGCTGGGCAACCGGCGTGCACTGGGTCGACCTGCTGCTCGTCACGGTCGCGATGGTCGGCGGCGCGCACGTTCGCGATGGCCGCCAACCGGATCATCGACCGGCACATCGACGCGCGCAACCCGCGCACGGCAGGCCGCGAGCTCGTCACCGGCGTCGGTCAGCCTGCGCACCGCGTGGACCGGCGCGCTCGTCGCGCTCGTCGTCTTCCTCGGCGCCGCGGCGCTGCTCAACCCGCTGTGCCTCGTGCTCGCCCCGCTCGCGCTGGTCGTGCTGGTCGTCTACCCGTACGCGAAGCGGTTCACCTGGGCGCCGCACGCGGTGCTCGGCCTCGCCCAGGCGATCGGCCCGATCGGCGCCTGGATCGCGGTCACCGGCCACTGGTCGTGGGCGGCCGTGGTGCTCGGTCTCGCCGTCGGCTCCTGGATCGGCGGCTTCGACCTCATCTACGCGCTGCAGGACTGCCGAGGTCGACCGCGAGATCGGGGTGCAAGTCGCTGCCCGCCCGGTTCGGGCCGGCGGTCGCGCTGGCCTGGTCGCGGGTCGCCCACGTCGTCACCGTGCTCGTGCTGCTCGTGGTTCGGCGCGCTGGCGCACCTGGGCTGGACGTGGCTGGTCGGCGTCGCGCTGGCCGCGGCCGCGTTCGTCTACGAGCATCGATCTGGTCACGCCGACGACCTGTCGCAAGGTCAACCGGGCGTTCTTCACCGTCAACGGCTTCGTCGGCATCGCGCTGTTCTGCTTCGCGGTCGCCGACCTGGTCAGTCGCGAGGCCTGCGGCGCGATGACGGCCGATCGAGCTCGGCGGATGGCGCCGTGGGTCGTCGGCGTCTCCGGCGCCAGCGGCACGCCGTACGCCGCAGCGGTTCTGCGCGGCCTGCTCGCCGCCGGGCGAGCCGGTCGACCTGGTCGTGTCGCCGGGCGGCGCGGCTGACGCTGCTCGACGAGACCGGCGCTGACCTGGCGCGACGACGCTCACTGGCGCTGGACGACCTGGCTGCGTGGCTGGACGGACCGGTCGCGGCGACGACGTGCGCGCTACTGGTCGCCGGGCGACCTCGCGGCCGGCCCGTCGAGCGGCTCGTACCGGACCCGGGGCATGGTCGTCGTGCCGGCGAGCACGGCGTCGGTGGCCGGGATCGCGCTCGGGCTTGTCCAAGGACCTGCTGCAGCGGGCGGCCGACGTCACGCTCAAGGAGCGCCGCCCGCTGGTCGTCGTCCCGCGGGAGACGCCGTTGACCCGCGCGACGCTGCGCGCATCTGGTCGACGCTCGACGAGGCGGGCGCGGTGGTGCTGCCGGCGAGCCCGGCGTTCTACGCCAAGCCGACGACGCATCGAGCAGCTCGTCGACTTCGTCGCCGGCAAGGTGCTCGACGTGCTCGGCGTCGAGCACGACCTGTTCACTCGATGGCGCGGCGAACTCGGCGGATAGCCTGCCGCAGCTGGGCAGCCTCGTGCGGCGGATGCCCCGCCCTGCTGCGAACGCGGCGCCCACGCATGATGCGAAGTAACTGCCCGTGTGATCGGTACGGCCTGGTCGAACTCAGGCGTCGACTCGCTACCGCGGTCCACGCCGGCATCTCGTCATGCAGCGGAAGGTCTCCGCGTCAAGCAGCGCCCGGACCTCCGACTCCCGGAAGCGGCGATGGCCGCCGGGCGTCCGGATGCTGCCGATCCGCCCGGCCGCGGCCCATCGGGTGACCGTCTTCGGGTCGACTCGAAACAGCGCTGGCGACCTCCCCGGGCGTAAGCAAGTCGTTCTCCTTGCCGTTCATGTCGTCCCCTCGTCCCCTCTGGCCCGCCGTCGTCCAGGACAGATCGGATCGTCCCGGTTGATACAGACCAATGATCGGACCGTGCGACCTACTTCTGTAAGCAACTCGCACGACCTGTTTAGTACCTTGTTACCAATTGGCCATGCCGCTGTCTATAGTCAACGCGGGCTGCTGGGATCGACCCGGGCGTCCAGACGTGGCGCATCCGAGCCCGTCGTGCGCTCGTGGAGCGCCCGTCGTACGCTCGTTGACGGGGTGCGCGGCTGCCCCCGTGGCGGGTAGCGGCCTACGACGAGGAGACGAAGATCTGTATGGATGCCGGTCGCAAGCGCGAGCTCGAGGACAAGGTGCTGCGCCGGCGAGCGGCTGACCTACGACGACGGCGTCGCGCTGTACGACGACCGACGACCTGGCCTGGCTCGGCGAGCCTCGCCCACCACGTGCGCACCGCAGAAGAACGGCGACGCGCGTCTTCTTCAACGTCAACCGGCACCTCAACCTGACCAACGTCTGCGCCGCGTCGTGCGCGTACTGCTCCTTCCAGCGCAAGCCGGGCGAGACGGACGCGTACACGATGCGCATCGAGGAGGCCGTCCGGCTCGCCAAGGAGATGGAGCCCGAGCGGCATCACCGAGCTGCACATCGTCAACGGCCTGCACCCGACGCTGCCGTGGCGCTACTACCCGCGCGTCGCTGCGCGAGCTGAAGGAGGCGCTGCCGGACGTCGCGCTCAAGGCGTTCACCGCGACCGAGATCCACTGGTTCGAGAAGATCTCCGGCCTGTCCGCCGACGAGATCCTCGACGAGCTGATCGACGCCGGCCTCGAGTCGCTGACCGGCGGCGGCGCCGAGATCTTCGACTGGGAGGTCCGCGCAGCAGATCGTCGACCACGACACCCACTGGGAGGACTGGTCGCGCATCCACCGGCTCGCGCACTCCAAGGGCCTGCAAGACGCCCGTCGCACGATGCTCTACGGCCACATCGAGGAGCCGCGGCACCGCGTCGACCACGTGCTGCGGCTGCGCGAGCTGCAGGACGAGACCGGCGGCTTCGTCAGTCTTCATCCCGCTGCGCTACCAGCACGACGCGGCCGGCGACCCGCGCAACCGGCTGCAGGACCGCAGCCGATGGCGACCGGCGCCGAGGCGCTGAAGACGTTCGCGGTCTCGCGGCTGCTGTTCGACAACATCCACGCACGTCAAGTGCTTCTGGGTCATGCACGGCCTGACCACCGCGCAGCTGTCGCTGAACTTCGGCGCCGACGACCTCGACGGCTCGGTCGTCGAGTACAAGATCACGCACGACGCCGACAACTTCGGCACGCCGAACACGATGACCCGCGAGGACCTGCTCGAGCTGATCCGCGACGCCGGCTTCCGCCCGGTCGAGCGCAACACCCGCTACGAGGTGCTCCGCGAGTACGACGGGCCGGACCCGGCGCGCCGCGACACCCCGCAGCCCATGCCGGTCTGAGGAGCCAGTCATGTCCCGTGTGCACCCCGCCTTGCGCTACTCCTCCGCCCGCATCATGATCTTCGTCGTCGTTGCCGGCGTGCTGTGGCTCGTGCACGTGCGCGGGCTATGGCTCCTGGTCATCGCGCTCCTCGTGTCGGGGCTCGCCAGCTTCGTGCTGCTCTCCCGGCAGCGTGACGCCGTCTCCATCGCCGTCACCCAGTCGGCCGAGCGCCGGCGGGCGAAGTCGCAGGCCCGGGTGGCCCGGGAGGACGCCGAGGACGACGCGCAGCGTCGCGAGCACGGCGAGGACTGAACTAGGGGCATTGCCGATCTCGAATCCCAACCCGCAAAGCCGGGCGATTCGAGCGCTCGGCGATTTGTGTCGTAAGCCCTTATTGGCGTGTTCCTGGGATTATTCCCATGCCTCGTAGAGCCCGCGCCTTGTTGACAGCCTCGAGACATCGGATTAGCGTCCCTGTGATCATCGGCGGGGGATAAGGCCCCCTGGTTCATCCGAGGGGCTCACTGCATGCTCGCGCACCGTGTGTTGGCACCCATCTACCGGTCGAGGATCAATAGCACGCTTTCGGGCGATGGCCGGGATTGTCTCTCACCGTGCTTCTCTCAGGCGCTCTTCTAGTCGCCCCAAGTCGGCCCGCAGAAGCGGCGAACCTGCAGCTCACGGTCGACCGCGTTTCCCGTGACTGCCATCGTGGATCGCTCGGTGTCAGTTTCACCTTGACGGGCACAACATCCTCGAAGAACTACCTCATCAAACCTGCGGGGGACGCCTTTCCCTACTGGGCCCCCGAATATCGGGCAGTTCGGAACCAGCGTCTCCAAGGACGACGCAACCTACTTGATGGGCTATAGCGTCGGAAAGAGTTCCTTCGAGGCTACGATCGTGGCCGAGGAGAAGGGCGGTAATAGAACTACTTCGACCAAGGTGGTTGTGCCGGCGTGTGCCGATGTGCTCACGACCGTGATCAGCGCCTCACCGGCGGGCGTCATCTTTTCCGTGGACTCTTCCGTTACTGGCTTGGCGGGCAGCCCGGGCACCTATCTCTGGCGGGCAGACAACAGGCAGTTCGTGAAGCTGTCGCCTCCCTTTTTAGGCGCCCGCATCGTCGGCAACATGGTGATTTCACAGATCTCGCCTTCACGCGTCGCGTACCGGACGGTCGATGGAACCGTTTCTGGTGAGCAGGACGTCTATGGGGAAGAGGCGGCCGAGCCTCGCCGCTTCGTAGCCGGTGCCCCTGATGGTTGGATTGAAGGCGAAGAGGACGCTGGAAAGCTCGTGCTCTACAGAAAGATCGTCGGGCAGGAGGGGTATTCGCATTTCGCAGACATCGAGTTGCGCGGAGAATTGAAGAACTACGGCCTCCAGAGCGCCGACGAGTCGGGTCTCGTCATCAATATCGAGGACGAGTCGATTCGAAGCGTCTTCATCAGCTTCACGGATCCTTCGAACGTCGCAGACTTCACGGGCTGGCTGACTGTCGTTGGGGGCGGTGCGTACGGCTTTTTTGAATCTGGTCCAAGTGGATTTGTTCTCCACCGGGTGCCGATTGCTGGTGGGAGTTCGGTGGACCTCCCAGCTCTCTACGCGTGGGACTTCGCCCTTTCGCAAGGAAGGAGCACGTGGTCGCAGCGCAATTGTGGTGGGTTCGCCCTTTACGGGCAGAACCACCCGAGTGGGAGTCCCGGGTTCTTGGCTGCGGACATCGATGAACGGTTCGCGTCCGCTGGTACGGCCGTGGTGTTCTCCCGTAGCAACAGCAATGCGACTGCCGGCCTGTACACGCTCGACGACGGGCACTCCGCGCCCACCCTGATCCTCAGGACGGGTCCCGGTTCCGGAACCATCGTCGAACCGGGGCCCAGTGTCCTGCCACTGACGGCGGCGGTGGTAGTGGCGGCACCGGCGGCGGTGTCCGGTGGCGGCGGCGGTGGCGGTGGCGGCGGTGGCGGTGGGGGAGGGGGAGGCGGCGCCTCGGACGGGAACACCGGGACGGTGCGGGCCGGCGGCTCGTTGTCGTCGGATCCTGTAGGGACGATTCCATCGGCGACCAATCCGGTGGTGGTGACGGTGACGTCACCGAACGGCGGTCAGGTGTCGGTGTCGAAGGGCACGGGTTCGGCGTCGAAGCCGGGGTTCGTGGCGCTGGGGGTGGGTGCGGAGATCACCGCACCGGCGGCGAGGGTGGACAAGCCGTTGCGGTTCACGTTCGACGTGTTCACCGGTGACCTGCCGGCGGGTTCGTACGCCGGGGATGTGACGGTGTTCCGCAACGGGGCCGCGGTGGGCTTGTGCCGGGCTCGGCGGTCGCGAAGCCCGGACCCGTGCGTCACCTCGACGAAGGTCACCGGGAACGTGGTGACGCTGACGGTGCTGTCGTCGCACGCGAGTGCGTGGGAGCTGCAGGCCGCAACGGTAGGCCGCCTCGCCGGGGCGGACCGGATCGGCACCGGGGTGGAGGTGTCGAAGGCGTCGTTCCCGAGCGGGAACGCGGGTGCGGTGGTGCTGGCGCGCTCGGATGCACTACCCGGATGCGCTGGTCGGGGCGCCGTTGGCGGCGGCGAAGGACGCCCCGCTGCTGCTGACCGCCGGGTGCGAGCCTGCCGGCGGCGACGAAGGCCGAGCTCCAACGGGTCCTGCCGGCGGGGCGGACGGTGTATCTGCTGGGCGACACCAAGTCGATCCCGGCGTCGGTCGCCACCCAGCTGACCGGGTTGGGGTATCAGGTGGTGCGCTACGGCGGCGCCGACCGGTACGCCACGGCGGTGGCGGTGGCTGACGCGTTGGGTTCGCCGTCGACGGTGCTGCTCGCGACCGGCACCAACTTCCCGGACGCGCTGGCGGCGGGGGTCGGGGCGGCGAAGGCGCACGGGGCGGTGCTGCTCACCTGACGGCGCGACGATGCCCAAGGCGACGAGTGACTACCTGGCGGCGCACCCCGGCACGATGTTCGCGGTGGGTGGTCCGGCGGCGAAGGCGGCGCCGTCGGCGACCGCGTTGGCCGGGGACGACCGGTATGGCACCGCGGCGGCGGTGGCGACCCGGTTCTTCACCGACCCGACCACCGTCGGGGTCGCGACCGGGACCAACTTCCCGGACGCGCTCACCGGTGGGGCGCAGCTCGCCCGCATCGGGGCACCGCTGCTGCTCACCGACCCCGGGGTCCTGCCGAAGCCGACCAGCACCTACCTGGCGGCGAACAAGGCCAGCATCACCACCGCGCACCTGTTCGGCGGCACCCCGACCCTGCCCGAGGCGATCCGCACCCTCATCCGGACCGCCCTCGGCTAACCGCAGGCAGGGAACAGCCACCAGCAGAGGACGACTGGGTCGCCGGCGGGCACCACCGCACCGGCGACCCAGTCGGCAACGAAGGACGATGACGCGGACGTCGCTCAGAGCGCGCCGACGCCCCGGCGTAGCCTCGTCGACGTGACCACGCCCACGAACGCATCCCCCAATCGGCCGCGGGTCGGACACATCCAGTTCCTGAACTGCCTGCCCCTCTACTGGGGCCTGGCGCGCTCGGGCGCGCTGCTCGACGTCGAGCTGACCAAGGACACCCCGGACCAGCTCAGCGAAGCACTGGTCGCCGGGCGACCTGGACATCGGGCCGATCAGCCTGGTCGAGTACCTGCGCCACGCCGACGACCTGCGTCGCTGCTGCCCGACATCGCGGTCGGCTCCGACGGCCCGGTGATGTCCTGCGTGACCTGGTCGAGCCAGCTGCCGCTGGACGAGCTGGACGGGCAGCGGGTCGCGCTCGGCTCGACCAGCCGGACGACCGTCGAGCTGCGCCGAGCTGCGTGCTGCGCAGAGGTGTCGGGGTTCGCCCGGAGTACTTCAGCTGCCCGCCCGACCTCGGCGAGATGATGCGCGAGGCGCCGGCCGCCGTGCTCATCGGCGATGCGGCGCTGCGCGCCAGCCTGCACGACGCGCCCCGGCTCGGCCTGCGCGTCCACGACCTCGGCGCGCTCTGGCGCGAGTGGAGCGGTCTGCCGATGGTGTTCGCCGTCTGGGCGGCGCGCCGCGAGTTCGCCGAGGCGCACCCCGGGCTGGTCAAGGACGTGCACGACGCGTTCCTGCGCTCGCGCGACCTGTCGTTGGAGCGAGGTCGACGAGGTCGCCGAGCAGGCGGCTCGCTGGGAGGACTTCGACGCGGACACCCTCGCCCGGTACTTCCGCACCCTCGACTTCTCCCTCGGCGAGCGCCAGCTGGCCGGCCTGACCGAGTTCGCGCGCCTGGTCGGGGCCGCGGATCGGCCTCGACGGCCGCGGTGCGGCCCGTCGTTCTTCGCCGGCTGACCGCCGTCTGGCTCGTCGCGTCGCCGCTCGGAACGTCTCGACTCCGGCCCATCGGCGTCGCAGTCGGCAGCGTGAGCCTGGCGCATGCCGTCGAGCGGCTTCGCCACCTGAACGAGTTCGGCCGGCGCATCTCGGTCTAGGCTTGGCACGGTGGTCGACTTGCAGCACACCCTCGACCGCGCCGCCGACGGTGGGCGCATCACCCCCGACGAGGCGCTCGAGCTCTACACGACGCGCCGTTGCACGCGCTCGGCCGGGCCGCCGACGCCGCTGCGCCGTCGCCGCTTCGCCGACACCGCGCACATCGCGACGTACCTGATCGACCGCAACATCAACTACACGAACGTCTGCGTGACGGCGTGCAAGTTCTGCGCGTTCTACCGGCGCGCCCAAGCACGCCGAGGGCTGGAGCGCGCGACATCGACGAGATCCTGCGCCGCTGCGGCGAGGCCGTCGAGCTCGGCGCGACCCAGATCATGCTGCAGGGCGGGCACCACCCCGACTTCGGCGTCGAGTACTACGAGGAGCACGTTCGCGGCGATCAAGGCCGCGTACCCGCAGCTGGCGCATCCACTCCCTCGGCGCCTCCGAGGTCGAGCACATGGCGAAGGTCTCGGGCGTCGACCGCCGAGGAGGCGATCACGCCGGATCCACGCGGCCGGCCTCGACTCGTTCGCCGGCGCCGGCGCCGAGATCCTCGTCGCCCGGCCGCGCACCGCGATCGCCCCGCTCAAGGAGTCCGGCGAGCGCTGGCTGCGAGATCATGGAGATCGCGCACGGGCTCGGCGTCGAGTCGACCGCGACGTTCATGATGGGCACCGGCGAGACCAACGCCGAGCGCATCGAGCACCTGCGGATGATCCGCGACGTGCAGGACCGCACCGGCGGCTTCCGCGCGTTCATCCCGTGGACCTACCAGCCGGAGAACAACCACCTCAAGGGCCGCACGCAGGCCACGCGTCTTCGAGTACCTGCGGCATGATCGCCATCGCCCGGCTGTTCTTCGACAACGTCGCGCACCTGCAGGGCTCGTGGCTGACCATCGGCAAGGAGGTCGGCCAGCTCACGCTGCACTATCGGCGCCGACGACCTCGGCTCGATCATGCTCGAGGAGAACGTCGTCTCCTCCGCCGGCGCCAAGCACCGGTCCAACCGCGACGAGCTGATCCACCTGATCCGCACGGCCGGCCGCGTGCCCGCGCAGCGCGACACCCTCTACCACCACCTCGTCGTGCACGACGACCCGGCGAACGACCCGGTCGACGACCGCGTCGCGTCGCACTTCTCCTCGACCGCGTCGAGCTGCACGGTCGACGTTCCTGCTCGTCGCCCATCCCGACTCGTCGAGGCGTCCTGCGGCAACGCCCGGGTGCCTGATCGCGGTCGAGCGGGGCTGCGGCACGACGTGCGCAGGACGGCGTCCGTCGTCGACCAACGACCCGGCGTCACCCGATCGACGGCGAGCCGATCGCCGACGGCGCCGTGCTCGTCGACGGCGACCGCGTCGTGGCGGTCGGCGCGCGCGGCGAGCTGGTCGCCCGGCACCCCGGCGCGCGGGTCCGCGCATGGACCGGCGTCCTGACGCCCGGGCCTGGTCAACGCCCACGCCCACCTGCAGTACAGCGACTACGGCGACCTCGCGACCACCGGCCTGCCGTTCGACCAGTGGATCGCGCGCCTGCAGCGCCGGCGGTCGACCGTGTCACCACCGAGCAGTGGGCCGAGGGCACGCGTCGCGGCATCCACCCGATGCTGCGGACCGGGCACCACCGCGGCCGCCGACGTCGTCAGCGACGCCACGGCCCGCTGCTCCCGACCGCGCGCTCCGGGCTCGCCGGCATCTCCTACGTCGAGGTCGTCGGCGCGGACGACGCGGGTCTGGGCCGACGGCCGCCGCGCGAGACGCTGACGCCGCGCTCGACGCGGCGCCCGCAGGGCCGGCGCAATCGGCATCTCGCCCGCACACGATCTACACGCTCGTCCTCGGCGCGTCATCGCGGCGATCGACGCCATCGCGCGCGAGCCGGGGCCTGCGCATGCACCCGCACCTGGCCGAGTCGACGGACGAGACCGAGTACGTGCGTCGACGGCACCGGCCAGTTCGCCGACCTGCAACGTCCAGTACGGCATCGAGATGGAGCTGATGGGCTGCGGCGCCGGCTGCTCGCCCGACCGCCTACCTCGACTCGCTCGGCGCCCTCGGCCCCGACGTCCACGTCGCCCACGGCGTGCAGTGCGACGCTGCGCGACCGCGCGCTGCTGCGCGACCGCGGCACCGCACGTCGCGCTGTGCGTCCGGTCCAACAGGATCCTCGGCGCCGGCGAGCCGCCGGTCGCCGCCTACCTCGACGAGGGCAGCCCGATCGCGCTCGGCACCGACTCGCTGGCGACCACGCCCGAGCCTCGACCTGCTCGAGGAGGCCCGGCCGCCGCGCGACCTCGCCCGCGGCCAGGGCTACGACGCGAGCGACCTCGACCGCCGGATCGTCGAGGCGGCGACTCGGCGGTGGCGCGGCCGCCATGGGCCTGGCCGACGCCGGCGTCCTCGCGACAGGCGCCCGCGCCGACTTCGCGGTCTTCGACGTGCCGACGGACGAGGATCCCGTACGCGAGCGCTGATCGACCACGGCCCGGGACGGTGCGTGGCGACCGTCCTCGGCGGGCACGCCTGGTCCACCGTGCGAGGCTCGTAGGGCCGCGTGACGCCGCGCCGAGCTGGACAAGCAGCCCACCGAGGTCGCCGCGATGTTCGACGACGTCGCCGCAGCGCTACGACCTCACCAACGACGTGCTGTCGCTCGGCCAGGACCGCCTGTGGCGCCGGGCCGTGGTCCGCGCCGTCGACCCGCACGCCGGGCGAGCGGGTCCTCGACCTCGCGGCCGGCACCGGCACCTCGTCAGCGAGCCGTTCGCCGCGGCCGGCGCCCAGGTCGTGCCGTGCGACTTCTCGCTCGGCATGCTCGCGCGTCGGCAAGCGGCGGCGTCCGGACCTGCCGTTCGCCGCCGGCGACGCGATGGCGCTGCCGTTCGCCGACGCATCGTTCGACGCCGTGACGATCTCGTTCGGGCTGCGCAACGTCGTACGACACCGGTGCCGCGCTGCGCCGAGCTGCTGCGGGTGACGCGGCCGGGCGGCCGGCTCGTCGTCTGCGAGTTCAGCCACCCGACGCTGGGCGCCGTTCCGCACCGTCTACGTCGAGTACCTGATGCGGGCGCTGCCGCCGGTCGCCCGCGCCGTGTCGCAGCAACCCCGACGCCTACGTCTACCTCGCCGAGTCGATCCGGGCCTGGCCCGACCAGGCGGCGCTCGCCGCCAAGGTCGGCCGACGCCGGCTGGGCCCGGGTGGCCTGGCGCAACCTGACCGGCGGGATCGTCGCGCTGCACCGGGCGGTGCGGCCGCAACTGAGCGACGGGCGGGGCTGTCGACCCGGCCACCGGCCGACCGGCCCGAGCCGCCCGACCCGAGCCGCCGACCCGACCACCGACCGCACGCCCCGCGAGGTGCCTGGGCGCACCATCGCCGAAGGCTCTAGACTGCCCACGAAGACGTTCGTGAACTCGTTCACAAGCGCACGAGAAGCGAGAAGCCACCGGTCGAGCGCTCCAGCTCGAGAGCGCCCAGAGCGATGAGAAGGACGAACGTGACCAGCGATGTGACGACGAGCGCCGCGCGGGCTGACCGCGACGCCGACGTCATCGTCGTCGGCGCCGGCCCGGGCGGCTCGGCCACGGCCTACCACCTCGCCCACGCCGGGCTGGACGTCCTGCTGCTGGAGAAGACCGCGTTCCCGCGCGAGAAGGTCTGCGGCGACGGGCTCACCCCCCGCGCCGTCAAGGAGCTCCTCGCGATGGGCATCGACATCAGCCCCGAGGCGGGCTGGCTGCACAACCAGGGCCTGCGCATCATCGGCGGCGGCATGCGGCTCGAGCTGCCGTGGCCCGACCTGGCGAGCTTCCCCGACTACGGCCTGGTCCGCACCCGCGCCGACTTCGACGAGATCCTCGCCCGCCAGGCGCCGAAGGCCGGCGCCCGGCTGATGCGAGAGCACCACGGTCACCGGCCCGGTCCTCGACGAGCGCACCGGCCGCATCGTCGGCGTCACCGCCAAGACCGCCGACGGCGAGCGCACCTTCCGCGCCCCGCTCGTCATCGCGGCCGACGGCAACTCCACCCGGCTGTCGCTCGCGATGGGCCTGGCCAAGCGCGACGACCGCCCGATGGGCGTCGCCGTCCGCACCTACTACACGAGCCCGCGGCACGACGACGACTGGCTCGAGTCGTGGCTCGAGCTGTGGGACGCCCGGCGACCGCCTGCTGCCCGGCTACGGCTGGATCTTCGGCATCGGCGACGGCACCGCCAACGTCGGCCTCGGCATCCTCAACACCTCCAAGGCCTTCGGCAACGTCGACTACAAGGACCTGCTGCGCCGCTGGCTGGCGGCCACCCCCGCAGGAGTGGGGCTTCCACGAGGACAACCGGACCTCCCCGATCCGCGGCGCCGCGCTGCCGATGGGCTTCAACCGCACGCCGCACTACACGCGCGGGCTGCTGCTGGTCGGCGACGCCGGCGGCATGGTCAACCCGTTCAACGGCGAGGGCATCGCGTACGCGATGGAGTCCGGCCGAGATCGCCGCCGAGATCGTCGCGCAGGCCCTCGGCCGGCCCGAGGGCGCGGCACGCGAGCGCGCGCTGCAGGCCTACCCCGACGCGCTCAAGCAGACGCTACGGCGGCTACTACACGCTCGGTCGCTGCTTCGTGAAGCTGATCGGCAACCCCGCGGTCATGCAGCTCGCGACCCGGCACGGCCTGCCGCACCCGACGCTCATGCGGTTCACCCTGAAGCTGCTGGCCAACCTCACCGACCCACGCGGCGGCGACGCCATGGACCGCATCATCAACGGGCTGAGCAAGGTCGCCCCCGCGGCCTGAGCAGCGAAGACCGACCCGGCGCAGGGGGCCACCTTGCCGCCACTAGACTGGAAAACCCGGTCAGGGCCCATGCCCAGACCCCGGACGAGGAGTGAGGGCCAGCGGTGCTGGACAGCTACGTCCCGATCCTCGTGCTCGCCCTCCTCGCCGGCGGCTTCGCCGTCTTCTCGATCTTCGGCATCGGCGCCGCTGGTCGGCCCGAAGCGCTACAACCGGGCCAAGCTCGACGCCTACGAGTGCGGCATCGAGCCGACTCCGCAGCCGGTCGGCGGCGGCCGCTTCCCGGTCAAGTACTACCTGACCGCGATGCTCTTCATCGTCTTCGACATCGAGATCATCTTCCTCTACCCGTGGGCCGTCGCCTTCGACAGCCTCGGGCTGTTCGGGCTGGTCGAGATGGTGCTGTTCATCGCCACGGTCTTCGTCGCCTACGCCTACGTGTGGCGCCGCGGCGGCCTGGAGTGGGACTGAGGACCTACTGATGACGATGGGCCTCGAAGAGAAGCTGCCGAGCGGCATCCTGCTGACCACGGTCGAGAAGGCTCGCCGGCATCATGCGCGCAAGGCTCGCTGTGGCCGGCGACCTTCGGCCTGGCCTGCTGCGCGATCGAGATGATGGCGACCGGCGCCGGTCGCTACGACCTGGCCCGCTTCGGCATGGAGGTCTTCCGCGCCTCGCCGCGGCAGGCCGACCTGATGATCGTGGCCGGCCGGGTGAGCCAGAAGATGGCCCCCGTGCTGCGCCAGATCTACGACCAGATGCCCGAGCCCAAGTGGGTGCTCGCGATGGGCGTCTGCGCCTCGCTCCGGCGGCATGTTCAACAACTACGCGATCGTGCAGGGCGTCGACCACATCGTGCCGGTCGACATGTACCTGCCCGGCTGCCCGCCGCGGCCGGAGATGCTGATGGACGCGATCCTCAAGCTGCACGAGAAGATCCGCGACACCAAGCTCGGCGTCAACGCCGTCGAGCAGCGCCACGAGGCGGAGCGGGCCGCGCTCGAGGCCATCCCGACGTCACAGATGAAGGGGCTGCTGCGATGAGCGACGCGAACAACGCCGCCCAGTCCGACAGCGCCGCCCAGACCGGCATGTTCGGCGCGACCGGCAGCGGCGACACCTCCGGCTACGGCGGCCTCGTCCGCCCGCTGCCGGCCCTGCCGTCCACGCCGCGGCCGTACGGCGGGTACTTCGACGCCGTCGCCGACGCGCTCGAGCGGCTGTTCCCGAGCTTCGGCGACGCGGTCGAGCGCGTCGTCGTCGACCGCGGCGAGCTGACGCTGCACGTGCGCCGCGAGCGCCTCGCCGAGGTGGCCTCAGCACGCTGCGCGACGACCCGGCGCTGCGCTTCGAGCTGCTGTCGGCGTGACCGGCGTCCACTACCCGCATCGACGACCGGCCGCGAGCTGCACGCCGTCTACCACCTGCTGTCGATGACGCACCGCCGCCGGATCCGGCTCGAGGTCGTCCGCGCCCGACGCCGACCCGCACGTCCCGTCGGTCGTCGCCGTCTACCCGACCGCCGACTGGCACGAGCGCGAGACGTGGGACTTCTTCGGGATCATCTTCGACGGCCACCCGGCGCTGACCCGGATCCTGATGCCGGACGACTGGCCGGGCCACCCGCAGCGCAAGGACTACCCGCTCGGCGGCATCCCGGTCGAGTACAAGGGCGCGAGATCCCGCCGCCCGACGAGCGGAGGGCATACGCCTGACCAGACGCCCACCGACGACACGTCACCGAGACCAGCACACCGAGGAGCAGGTGACCGACACCGACGCACCCACCGTGGACGCGTACGCGACCTCGCGCGAGACCACCGAGGGCCGCGTCTACACCGTCACCGGTGGCGACTGGGACGACGATCGTCGGCGCCGCGCCCGAGCGCCCACGAGCGCATCGTCGTCAACATGGGCCCGCAGCACCCGTCGACCCACGGCGTGCTCCGGCTGATCCTCGAGCTCGACGGCGAGACGGTCACCGAGGCCCGCGTCGGCATCGGCTACCTGCACACCGGCATCGAGAAGAACATCGAGTACCGCAACTGGACCCAGGGCGTCACCTTCGTCACGCGGATGGACTACCTCTCGCCGTTCTTCAACGAGACCGCGTACTGCCTGGCGGTCGAGAAGCTGCTCGGCATCACCGAGCAGATCCCGGAGCGGGCCACCACGATCCGCGTGCTGATGATGGAGCTGAAGCGGATCTCCTCGCACCTGGTCTGGCTCGCCACCGGCGGCATGGAGCTCGGCGCCACTCACGGCGATGATCTTCGGCTTCCGCGAGCGCGAGCTGATCCTCGACATCTTCGAGATGATCACCGGCCTGCGGATGAACCACGCGTACATCCGGCCCGGCGGCGTCGTCCCAGGACCTGCCGCCCGGCGCGGTCGAGAAGATCCGCGAGTTCGTCGACCACGTGCGCAAGGCGCTCAAGGAGTACGACAAGCTGCTCACCGGGCAGCCGATCTGGCTACAACCGGCTTCAAGGACGTCGGCTACCTCGACCTCACCGGCTGCCTGGCGCTCGGCATCACCGGCCCGATGCTGCGCGCCACCGGCCTGCCGTGGGACCTGCGCAAGAGCGAGCCGTACTGCGGCTACGAGACGTACGACTTCGACGTGCCGACGCACACCGACGGCGACTGCTGGGCGCGCTTCCTGGTCCGCATGGACGAGATGCGGGAGTCGCTGAAGATCGTCGAGCAGGCCTCGACCGGCTCGCGCCCGGCCCGGTCATGGTCGCGGACAAGAAGATCGCCTGGCCGGCGCAGCTCGCGCTCGGCGCCGACGGCCTGGGCAACTCGCTCGACCACATCCGGCACATCATGGGCACCTCGATGGAGGCGCTGATCCACCACTTCAAGCTGGTGACCGAGGGCTTCCGGGTCCCGCCGGGCCAGGTCTACGCGCCGGTCGAGTCGCCCACGCGGCGAGCTCGGCTGCCACATCGTCAGCGACGGCGGCACCCGGCCGTACCGGGTGCACTTCCGCGACCCATCGTTCACCAACCTGCAGGCCGTCCCGGCGATGTGCGAGGGCTGCCTGGTCGCCGACGTCATCGCCGCGGTCGCCAGCATCGACCCGGTCATGGGCGGGGTCGACCGATGACCACTTTCGAAGCGGAAGGCACGGCTGTGCCCGACAGCACCTCGACCGAGCGCCACGGCCGCTCACCGACGAGACCCGCGCTCGGCTCACCGCCGACATGCACGCGATCATCGCGCGCTACCCCCAGGCGCGCTCGGCGCTGCTGCCGATGCTGCACCTCGTGCAGTCCGAGGAGGGCTACGTCACGCCCGACGGCATCGCGCTGTGCGCCGAGGTGCTCGGCCTGACCACGGCCGAGGTCGCCGCGGTCGCGACCTTCTACACGATGTACAAGCGCCGCCCGGTCGGCGACTACCACGTCGGCGTCTGCACCAACACGCTGTGCGCGGTCCTCGGCGGCGACGCGATCTTCGCCGCGCTCAAGGACCACCTCGGCGTCGGCAACGACGAGACGACCGCCGACGGCAAGGTCACCCTCGAGCACATCGAGTGCAACGCGGCCTGCGACTACGCGCCCGGTCGTGATGGTCAACTGGGAGTTCTTCGACAACCAGACGCCCGACGTCGCGCCAACGAGCTGGTCGACGCGCTGCGCGCCGGCGACCCGCCGACGCCCGACCCGCGGCGCGCCGCCTGTGCACGTTCAAGGAGGTCGTCGCGGGTGCTCGCCGGCTTCCCCGACGGCCGCGTCGGACGAAGGCCCCTCGGCCGGCCCGGCCTCGCTGGTCGGCCTCGAGCTGGCCGCCGAGCGCGGCGAGTCCGCACCCGCGGTCACGGGCGGCACCGCCCCGGCAGCTGAGGGGGAGGGCACAGTGACGGCCTCGCTGACTCCGGTCCTCTCCGCGCACTGGGACGAGGCCGGGTCCTGGACCCTCGCCGCCTACGAGCGCACCGGCGGCTACGCCGCGGCTGCGCACCGCGCTCGCGATGGCGCCCGACGACGATCATCCAGCTGGTCAAGGACTCCGGCCTGCGCGGCCGCGGCGGCGCCGGCTTCCCGACCGGCATGAAGTGGGGCTTCATCCCGCAGGGCGACGGCAAGCCGCACTACCTCGTCGTCAACGCCGACGAGACCGAGCCGGGCACCTGCAAGGACATCCCGCTGATGATGGCCAACCCGCACACGCTGGTCGAGGGCGTGATCATCGCGTCGTACGCGATCCGCGCCAACCACGCGTTCATCTACGTGCGCGGCGAGGTCGTGCACGTGCGTCCGCCGGCTGCAGGCCGCGGTCGAGGAGGCGTACGCCGCCGGCTTACCTCGGCAAGAACATCCTCGGCACCGGGTTACGACCTCGAGCGTCGTCGTGCACGCCGGCGCCGGCGCCTACATCTGCGGCGAGGAGACGGCGCTGCTCGACTCGCTCGAGGGCTACCGCGGCCAGCCGCGGCTGCGCCCGCCGTTCCCGGCGATCGCCGGCCTCTACGCCAGCCCGACCGTCGTCAACAACGTCGAGTCGATCGCGAGCGTGCCGTCGATCGTGCGCAACGGCGCCGACTGGTTCCGCTCGCATGGGCACCGAGAAGTCGCCCGGCTTCACGCTCTTCTCGCTGTCCGGCCACGTCACCCGGCCCGGCCAGTACGAGGCGCCGCTCGGCATCACGCTGCGCGAGCTGCTCGACCTCGCCGGCGGCATGCGCGAGGGCCACGAGCTGAAGTTCTGGACGCCGGGCGGCTCGTCGACCCCGCTGCTCACCGCCGAGCACCTCGACGTCCCGCTCGACTTCGAGGGCCCGGCGCGCCGGCTCGATGCTCGGCACCACGGCGCTGCAGATCTTCGACGAGACCACCTGCGTGGTGCGCGCCGTGCTGCGCTGGACCGAGTTCTACGCGCACGAGTCCTGCGGCAAGTGCACGCCGTGCCGCGAGGGCACCTACTGGCACGTCGCAGATCCTCGACCGGCTCGAGAAGGGCGAGGGCACCGACGCACGACCTCGACGACGCTGCTCGACATCTGCGACAACATCCTCGGCCGCGCGTTCTGCGCGCTCGGCGACGGCGCGACCAGCCCGATCACCTCGTCGATCCAGTACTTCCGCGACGAGTACCTCGCGCACTTCGAGCACGGCGGCTGCCCGTTCGACCCGGTGGCCTCCACCGTCTTCGCCGGAGCGGGCGCCTGATGACCGTCACGACCAACACCGGTGGCTCGACTGCGGGCACGCCAGTGCCTGCGCCGGTCGACCTGGTCACCCTGACCATCGACGGCATCGAGGTCAGCGTGCCCAAGGGCACGCTGGTCATCCGGGCCGCCGAGCTGCTCGGCATCCAGATCCCGCGGTTCTGCGACCACCCGCTGCTCGACCCGGTCGGCGCCTGCCGGCAGTGCCTCGTCGAGGTCGAGGGCCAGCGCAAGCCGCTGTCGTCCTGCACCACGACGGTCACCGACGGCATGGTCGTCAAGACCCAGCTCACCTCGCCGGTCGCCGAGAAGGCGCAGCACGGCATGATGGAGCTGCTGCTCATCAACCACCCGCTCGACTGCCCGGTCTGCGACAAGGGCGGCGAGTGCCCGCTGCAGAACCAGGCGATGAGCAACGGCCACGCCGAGATCGCGCTTCCGCGACGTCAAGCGCACCTATCCCGAAGCCGATCGCCGATCTCCGCGCAGGTGCTGCTCGACCGCGAGCGCTGCGTGCTGTGCGCGCGCTGCACCCGGTTCTCCGCAGCAGATCGCCGGCGACCCGTTCATCGAGCTGTTCGAGCGCGGCGCGCTGCGAGCAGGTCGCGCATCTACGACGACCGAGCCGTTCGAGTCCTACTTCTCCGGCAACACCGTGCAGATCTGCCCGGTCGGCGCGCTGACCGGCGCCGCGTACCGGTTCCGGGCCCGGCCGTTCGACCTCGTGTCGACCGCCGAGCGTCTGCGAGCACTGCGCGTCCGGCTGCTCGCTGCGCACCGACCACCGGCGCGGCAAGGTGCTGCGCCGGCTGGCCGGCGACGACGCCCGAGGTCAACGAGGAGTGGAACTGCGACAAGGGCCGCTGGGCGTTCAGCTACGCCACCGCAGCGCGACCGCCTCGACCACGCCGCTGGTCCGCGACGACGAACGGCGACCTCGTCGCCGGCGTCCTGGCCCGAGGCGCTCGAGCATCGCGGCCGCGGGCCTGGCCGCGCGCGCGACGGCGCCGGCGTCGGCGTGCTGACCGGCGGCCGGCTCACCGTCGAGGACGCCTACGCCTACGCGAAGTTCGCCCGGGTCGCGCTCGGCACCAACGACATCGACTTCCGGGCCCGCCCGCACTCGGCCGAGGAGCCGGACTTCCTCGCCGCCGCGCGTCGCCGGCCGCTTCCTGCGAGTCGACCTACGCCGACCTCGAGGCGGCGCCGGCCGTGCTGCTCGTCGGCTTCGAGCCCGAGGAGGAGTCGCCGATCGTCTTCCTGCGGCTGCGCAAGGCGGCGCCGCAAGGGCACGCTCACGGTGTTCGTCGATCGCGCCGTTCGCGACCCGCGGGCTGCGCAAGACGCTCGGCCGCCTGCTCGCAGCCGTGCCCGGCGCCGAGGCGGCCGTGCTCGACGCGCTCGCGGCCGGCGGCGCCGGTCGACGACGACCGCGACGGCGGCCGCCGAGGCGCTGCGGCAGCCGGCGCGGTCGATCCTGGTCGGCGAGCGGCTCGCGTCGGCGCCCGGCGCGCTGACCGCCGCGGCCGCGGCTGGCCGACGCGACCGGCGCGCAAGCTCGCCTGGGTGCCGCGCCGGGCCGGCGAGCGCGGCGCGGTCGAGGCCGGCGCCCTGCCGAACCTGCTGCCCGGCGGCCGCCCGGTCGCCGACGCGCGGCGCGCGCCGAGGTGGCGCGGCACTGGGCGGCGACCGCTGCCGGCCACGCCCGGCCGCGACACCGCCGCGATCCTGCGCGCGGCCGCGCCGGCGACGCTCGGCGCGCTCGTCGTCGGCGGCGTCGACCCGGACGACCTGCCCGACCCGGCGGCTCGCGCTCGACGCGCTCGACGCGGCGCCGTTCGTGGTCAGCCTCGAGCTGCGCGCAGTCGCCGGTCACCGAGCGCGCCGACGTCGTCTTCCCGGTCGCCGCGGCGGTCGAGAAGGCCGGCACCTTCCTCGACTGGGAGGGCCGGCCGCGGCCGTTCGACGCGGCGCTCGACCGACACCGGCGCGCTCGCCGACCACCGGGTGCTCAACGCGCTCGCCGACGAGATGGACGTCCACCTCGGCCTGCCCGAACGTGCGCGACCGCGCGGGCCGAGCTCGACGCGCTGGGCGCCTGGACGTCGGCGCCGGCCGGCGTCGAGCCCGTCGCGCCGTCATGCCGCACCGCCCGCGCCGGCGCCGGCGAGGCGGTCCTCGCGACCTGGCACCTGCTGCTCGACGACGGCCGGCTGCAGGACGGCGAGCCGTACCTGGCCGGCACCGCCCGGCGCGCCGTGGCCCGGCTGTCCGCGGCCACCGCGGCGGAGATCGGCGTCGCCGACGGCGCACCGGTGACGGTCGGCACCGAGCGCGGCTCGATCACCCTGCCGCTGGTCATCGCCGACCTGCCCGACCGGGTCGTCTGGGTGCCGACGCGCACTCGATCGGCTCGCGCGGTGCCGCCGCGACCTCGGCGGCTGACGCCGGCGCACGATCGTCCGCATCGCCGTGCGGAGGTGCCGCATGACGCACCGCTGCGCCGCGACCGTGCTGGCGGCCGACGACCATCGGCGTCTTCGGCCACGACCCGTGGTGGCTGATCATCGCTCAAGGCGCGTCGTCATCTTCGTGTTCCTGGTGCTGATCGACGCTGTTCACGATCTGGGCCGAGCGCCGCGTCGTCGGCCGCGATGCAGCAGCGCATCGGCCCCAACCGGGTCGGCCCGTTGGGTCTGCTGCAGGGCCTCGCCGACGGCATCAAGCTGGCGCTGAAGGAAGACATCATCCCGGCGCTGGCCGACAAGCCGGTCTACATCCTGGCGCCGATCATCTCGGCGATCCCGGCGTTCCTGGCCTTCGCGGTCATCCCGTTCGGGCCGGTGGTCTCGATCTTCGGCCACCACACCGCCGCTGCAGCTCACCGACCTGCCGGTCGCGGTGCTGTTCATCCTCGCGATGTCCTCGATCGGCATCTACGGCATCGTGCTGGCCGGCTGGTCCAGCGGCTCGACCTACCCGCTGCTCGGCGGCGCTGCGCTCGGCCGCCCAGATGATCTGCTACGAGGTCGCGATGGGCCTGTCGCTTCGTCGGCGTCTTCCTCTACGCCGGCTCGCTGTCGACGTCGGAGATCGTCGCCGCGCAGCGCCAGCGCTCTGGTACGCGCTGTCGTCCGCCCGTGTCGTTCGTCATCTACCTCGTCTCGATGGTCGGCGAGACCAACCGGGCGCCGTTCGACCTGCCCGAGGCCGAGGGCGAGCTGGTCGGCGGCTTCCACACCGAGTACTCCGTCGCTGAAGTTCGCGATGTTCTTCCTCGCCGAGTACATCAACATGATCACCGTCTCGGCGCTCGCGACCACGCTGTTCCTCGGCGGCTGGCGCGCCGCTCTGGCCGTGTCTCGCGGCACGGTGCGACCACGGCTGGTGGCCGGTGCTCTGGTTCTTCGTCAAGCTGTTCGTCTTCGCTGTTCTTCTTCATCTGGCTGCGCGGCACGCTGCCCCGGCTGCGCTACGACCAGTTCATGAAGCTCGGCTGGAAGGTGCTGATCCCGGTCAGCCTGGTCTGGATCCTGATCGTGGCCGTACGTGCGGACGATCAGCGCGGACACCACCGACTTCACGGGCCGGCTCGTCTACATCGCCATCCCGCTGGTTGCTCTGCTCGCGCTGGCGATGTTCTGGCCGCAGCGCAAGGCCGGTCGAGCCGGAGCCGGACGAGCCGTCGTTCGACCCCTACGCGGGCGGGTTCCCGGTTCCGCCGCTGCCGCACCAGGAGCTGCTGCCGGTGCAGGTCCAGCCGCACAGCCGCGGCCGTGGACGGTGCAGCGCTGGGCGCGGCAGCGTGCCGCCGAGTCGGCCGCGCCCAGCAAGTCGATCCGAGGACGGACAGGAGGTGGACCGTGTCTGACTTCCTCAACCCGGTCAAGGGCTTCGGCGTGACCTTCGGGACGATGTTCAAGAAGGTCGACGACCGAGCAGTACCCGGAGGAGAAGAAGCCGACCGACGCCGCGCTACCACGGCCGGCACGTGCTCAACCGGCACCCGGACGGCCTGGAGAAGTGCATCGGCTGCGAGCTGTGCGCCTGGGCCTGCCCGGCCGACGCCATCTACGTCGAGGGCGCCGACAACACCGAGGAGGCGCGCTTCTCGCCCGGCGAGCGGTACGGCGCGGTCTACCAGATCAACTACCTGCGCTGCATCTTCTGCGGGCTGTGCATCGAGGCCTGCCCGACCCGCGCGCTGACGATGACGCAACGAGTACGAGCTCGCCGACGACAGCCGGGCCGACCTGATCTTCACCAAGGAGCAGCTGCTCGCGCCGCTGCGGCCGGGCATGGAGCCGCCGCCGCACCCGATGCGGCTCGGCGACGACGAGAAGGACTACTACCGCGGCAACGTCACCGGGCGGCGCGACCGCGGAGCAGTCGGCCGCGGCAGGCGCACCAGCGAGCGGGGAGAACGCGTCGTGACCACGACGATGGCGGCCGCGACGTTCGCGGCATCAGCGGGCACGCACACCTCCGGACTCGAAGCCGATCACGTTCTGGATCCTCGCGCCGATCGCGGTGCTCGCGGCGCTCGGCATGGTGTTCAGCCGCAAGGCCGTGCACGGCGCGCTGCTGCTCGCCGGCGTGACATGCTTGCCCTGGCGGTGTTCTACACGGCCCAGGAGGCGCCGTTCCTGGCGGTCGTGCAGGTCATCGTCTACACCGGCGCGGTCATGATGCTGTTCCTGTTCGTGCTGATGCTCGTCGGC
The DNA here is from genome assembly GCA_963703505.1 of uncultured Actinomycetota bacterium. GTDB lineage: Bacteria > Actinomycetota > Actinomycetes > CAVPEL01 > CAVPEL01 > CAVPEL01. The sequence goes on from CAVPEL010000006.1 coordinate 756,354, forward strand.
GTCGACACCTCCGACTCGCTGGTCGAGACGCTGCGCGGCCAGCGGGCCGCTGCGGCCGTGGCTCGCGTGGGCTTCGGCATCCTGCTCTGCGCGGGCATCGGGCAGGCGGCGTTCGCGGGCGGGCCGGGACTCGACGCCGGCTGACCAGCGGCAACGTCGCGGCCTGGCCACGCTGCTCTTCACCAAGTACGTCTTCGCGTTCGAGGTCACCAGCGCGCTGCTCATCACCGCCGCGCTCGGCGCGATGGTGCTCGCGCACCGCGAGCGGACCGGCCGCGGCCGACGCAGCGCGAGCTGATGCTCCGGCGGTTCGCCTCGGGCGCTCACCCCGGTTCCGCTGCCGACGTCCGGGCGTCTACGCCCGGCACAACGCGGTCGACACCCCGGCGCTGCTGCCGGACGGGACCGCCCGTCCGAGCTCAGCGTCTCGCCGCTGCTGCAGGCACGGCGCGAGCTCGGTCACCCGGCCGCCGAACCGGCGCAGCTCGAAGACGGAGGCAGTCCGTGAACCCGGAGTACTACCTCTTCCTGTCCGCGATCCTGTTCACCATCGGCGCGGTCGGCGTGCTCGTGCGCCGCAACGCGATCGTCGTCTTCATGTGCGTCGAGCTGATGCTCAACGCGGTCAACCTGACGCTGGTCACGTTCTCCCGGATGCAACGGCAACCTCGACGGCCAGGTCATCGCGTTCTTCGTGATGGTGGTGGCCGCGGCCGAGGTCGTCGTCGGGCTCGCCATCATCATGACGATCTTCCGCACCCGCCGGTCGGCCTCGGTCGACGACGCCAACCTGCTGAAGTACTGATGAGAAACGAGAGGCAGACTGTGGTCACCTCCCCGACCCCGGGTGGCACGGCGTGACGTCAACTGCGGCGACCGGCGTGTTCTCGCTGACGTGGCTGCTGATCGCGCTGCCGTTGGCCAGCGCGGCCTTCCTGCTGCTCGGCGGCCGACGCACCAACCGGTGGGGCCACCTGCTCGGCACCGCCGCACCGGTCGCCTCTTTCGTGATCGCCGCCGCGATGTTCTTCACGCTGCTCGGCCGCAGCGGCGACGGACCGGTCCATCGACCAGCACCTGTTCACCTGGATCCCGGTGGGCCGATTCCAGGCGAACGCAGCGCTGCTGCTCGACCCGCTGTCGATGGCGTTCGTGCTGCTGATCACCGGCGTCGGCTCGCTGATCCACATCTACTCGATCGGCTACATGGCGCACGACCCGAACCGGCGTCGGTTCTTCGCCTACCTCAACCTGTTCGTCGCGGCGATGCTGCTGCTGGTGCTCGCCGACAACTACCTGCCGCTGTACGTCGGCTGGGAGGGCGTGGGTCTCGCCTCGTACCTGCTCATCGGCTTCTACCAGCACAAGCCGTCGGCGGCCACCGCGGCCAAGAAGGCGTTCGTCGTCAACCGGGTCGGTGACGTCGGTCTGTCGATCGCCGTCATGCTGATGTTCGCCACGTTCGGCGCGGTGTCCTTCAGCGGCGTGTTCGCCGGCGCGGCCTCCAGCGGCGTCGCCCAGGGCACGTTGACCGCGATCGGGTTGCTGCTGCTGCTCGGCGCGTGCGGCAAGTCGGCGCAGTTCCCGCTGCAGTCCTGGCTCGGCGACGCGATGGAGGGCCCGACCCCGGTGTCGGCCCTCATCCACGCCGCGACCATGGTCACCGCCGGCGTCTACCTGATCGCCCGGTCGAGCCCGATCTTCGACCTGGCGCCCAACGCGCAGCTGGTCGTCACCATCGTCGGTGCGGTCACGCTGCTGTTCGGGGCGATCATCGGTTGCGCCAAGGACGACATCAAGAAGGCGCTCGCCGCCTCGACGATGAGCCAGATCGGCTACATGTTCCTGGCCGTCGGCCTCGGCCCGGCCGGCTACGTGTTCGGCATCATGCACCTGCTGGCCCACGGCTTCTTCAAGGCCGGGCTGTTCCTGGGCGCCGGCTCGGTGATGCACGGCATGAACGACGAGGTCGACATGCGCCGCTACGGCGGCCTGCGCAAGGTCATGCCGTGGACGTTCGCCACGTTCGGCCTCGGCTACCTGGCGATCATCGGCTTCCCGCCGTTCGCCGGCTTCTGGACGAAGGACAAGATCATCGAGGCCGCGTTCGACAAGGGCGGCACCTCGGGCGCGATCCTCGGCACCGCCGCACTGCTCGGCGCCGCGCATCACCGCGTTCTACATGACCCGGGTCATGCTCATGACGTTCTTCGGCGAGAAGCGGTGGGCGCCCGAGGCGCACCCGCACGAGTCGCCGCGGGTGATGATCGCGCCCATGACCGTGCTGGCCGTCGGCTCGATCTTCGCCGGTGCGTTCCTGATCCTCGGGAACCGGCTCGCCGACTTCCTCGAGCCGGTCTTCGGCCCCTCAGACATCGAGGCCACGCACTGGGTGTCGCCGATGGGCCTGCTGACCCTCGCCGTGGTCATTGCCGGCGTGGGTCTGGCCTGGGCGATGTACGGGCGCCGGCCGGTCCCGGTGGTGGCGCCCGCAGGTACGGCGCTCACCGTCGCCGCGCGACGTGACCTGTACGGCGACGCGTTCAACGAGTCGGTCTTCATGCGGCCCGGCCAGTACCTCACCCGGTTGCTGGTCTTCTTCGACAACCGCGGGATCGACGGCGTCGTCAACGGGCTGGCCGCGCTGATCGGCGGTAGCTCGGGTCGGCTTCGCCGGCTGCAGACCGGGTTCGTGCGCTCCTACGCACTGTCCATGTTCGGAGGCGCGGTCGTTGTCGTCGCCGCGCTGCTGCTGGTAAGGGCGTGAGGGCACAGTGAGCGACTTTCCCTGGCTTACCGTCATCGGGGTCATCCCGCTGGTCGGCGCTGCCGTCGTGGCCGCGGTGCCGAAGCCCAAGGAGCTGCTAGCCAAGCAGGTGGCGCTCGGCGCCTCGCTGGTGACGCTCGCCCTCGCCATCGCGATGGCGACGCAGTTCGGCACCGCTGGTGCGCGGTTCCAGTTCGTCGAGACGCACGACTGGATCCGCTCCTTCGGCGTTCAGTACGCGGTCGGTGTCGACGGCATCGCGCTGGTCCTGATCCTGCTGTCCGTCGTGCTGGTGCCCGTAGTGCTGCTGGCGTCGTGGCACGAGGTGCGACTAGCGCCAAGCGCAGTGTGAAGACCTACTTCGCGCTGATCCTGGTGCTGGAGACGATGATGATCGGGGTCTTCGCGGCCACCGACGTCTTCCTGTTCTACGTGTTCTTCGAAGCCATGCTCATCCCGATGTACTTCATCATCGGCAGCTACGGCGGGCCGCGGTCGTCCTACGCCGCCGTGAAGTTCCTGCTGTACGGCCTGCTCGGCGGCTTGCTCATGCTCGCCGCCCTCATCGGCCTGTACGTGGTGCGGCGGGCAGACCTTCGCCTACGACGGCGCTGACCAAGGTCGCACATCGACCCGTCGACGCAGAAGTGGCTGTTCGCTCGGCTTCTTCATCGCCTTCGCCATCAAGGCGCCGCTGTGGCCGTTCCACACGTGGCTGCCGGACGCGGCGGCCGAGGGCCCGCCCGGCGGGTCGGTGCTGCTCGTCGGCGTGCTCGACAAGGTCGGCACCTTCGGGATGCTGCGCCTGTGCATCGGGCTGTTCCCCGACGCCTCGCGCTACTTCACGCCGCTGATCATCGTGCTGGCGGTGGTCGAGCATCATCTATGGCGCGCTGCTGGCCATCGGGCAGAAGGACCTGCTGCGCCTCGTCGCGTACACGTCGGTCTCCCACTTCGGTCTGATCACCCTGGGTGTGTTCGCCTTCACCAGCCAGGGCCAGTCCGGGGCGACCCTGTACATGCTCAACCACGGGTTCTCCACCGGTGCGCTCTTCCTCATCGTCGGGTTCCTCATCGCCCGCCGGAAGGCACGCGGCATCGGCGACTTCGGCGGTGTCCAGAAGGTCGCGCCGCTGCTCGCCGGGACGTTCCTCATCGCCTGTCTGGCAGGGCTGGCGCTGCCGGGCCTGTCCACGTTCGTCAGCGAGTTCCTGGTGCTGGTCGGCACCTTCACCCGCTACAAGGTGGCCGCCGGCGTCGGCGCGTTGGGCATCATCCTGGCCGCGATCTACATGCTGCTGGTCTACCAACGCACCATGACCGGACCGGTCACACCGGCGGTCGCCGACCACAAGGACCTCAGCCGTCGCGAGGTGTGGGTCATCGCGCCGATCCTCGCGGTGATCGTCGCACTCGGCGTGTACCCGAAGCCGGTGCTCGATGTCATCAACCCGGCGGTGAGCAGCACCCTGGAGCAGTCCCACCACACCGACCCGGTACCTACGGTGCCGGTCGCGGATCCGCACGCATCTAGCCAAGGGGGCAACTCCAAGTGATCCTCACGGAGCCCTCAATGGTCATCGCCGCGACCAAGCTGTCGGCGCCCCACCTTGAGTACGGCCAGCTCATGCCGATGCTCATCGTCTTCGGCGCGGCGATCGTCGGCGTGCTCGTCGAGGCTTTCGCGCCGCGCAAGCGCCGGGTCGACGTGCAGGTGGGCCTCGCGCTCGTCGGTCTTGTCGCCGCTTTCGTCGCCGTCGTGCGCCTGGCGGGCACCCGGCACATCGCAGCGGTGGGCGCGATCGGCGTCGACGGTCCGGCGCTGTTCATCCAGGGCACGATCCTGGCGGTGTCGATCGGCGCCGTGCTGCTCATGGCGGACCGGGCCAGCGACCCCGCCGGCGGTGCGTTCGTCGCGCAGGCTGCGGCGTTGCCCGGGTCGACCGCTGAGCGGTCCGGGGTGCGCGCCGGCCTGATGCAGACCGAGGTGTTCCCGCTGGCGATGTTCGCCGTCGGCGGCATGTTGCTCTTCCCGGCCGCCAACGACCTGCTCACCATGTTCGTCGCGCTCGAGGTGCTGTCGCTTCCGCTGTACCTGCTCTGCGGTCTGGCCCGGCGCCGCCGGCTGGTGTCGCAGGAATCCGCGATGAAGTACTTCCTGCTCGGTGCGTTCTCCTCGGCGTTCTTCATCTACGGCGTGGCCCTGCTCTACGGCTACGCGGGGACGGTCAGCCTGCCCGGGATCGCTGCTGCGATCTCCACCTCGACCGGGAACGACGCCCTGCTGCTCATCGGCCTTGCCTTGCTGGCTGTCGGCCTGCTGTTCAAGCTCGGTGCGGTGCCGTTCCACAGCTGGACGCCTGACGTCTACCAGGGCGCGCCTACGCCGGTGACGGCCTTCATGGGGGCAGCCACCAAGGTCGCCGCGTTCGGGGCGCTGCTCCGCGTGTTCTACGTCGCCTTCGACGGAATCCGCTGGGACTGGCGCCCGATGATGTGGGGCGTGGCGATCCTCACGATGGTCGTCGGCGCCGTGGTCGGCGTGACGCAGTCGGACGTCAAGCGGCTGCTCGCCTACTCCTCGATCGCGCACGCGGGCTTCCTGCTGACGGCGCTGACCGCCACCAGCGCCCTCGGTCTGTCCGGCTCGCTGTTCTACCTGGTGGCCTACGGCTTCACCACCATCGGCGCCTTCGCGGTGGTCATGCTGGTGCGCGACGGCGACGGCGAGGCCAACCACCTGTCGCGCTGGGCGGGGCTGGGTCGCAGGTCGCCGTTCGTCGCGAGCCTGTTCGCGTTCTTCCTGCTCGCCTTGGCCGGTATCCCGCTCACCAGCGGGTTCACCGCGAAGTTCGCGGTGTTCCGGGCGGCGGCGGCGGGCGGTGCGACGCCGCTTGTCATCGTGGGTGTGCTGGCGAGCGCGATCGCGGCGTTCTACTACGTGAAGATCATCGTGCTGATGTTCATGGCCGAGCCTGCCGCGGACGGTCCGACGGTCGCGGTGCCCGGTATCTACACCTCGGTGGCGCTCACGCTTGCCGTCGTGGTCACACTGGTTCTCGGAGTACTTCCGCAGCCGGTGCTCGACCTGGCCGGCAACGCAGGTCTGTTCGTCCGCTAGCGCATGAGCAGGAGATCCGCCACGTGACTGTTCTTGGCCCGCTGGGGTTGCCCGCCCTCGATGGTGACCTCGAGGCGCAGGTGCATGCGGGTCTGGTGACGGTCGAGGCCATGCTGCGCGCCGCGACCGCGAGCGACTATCCGTTCGTCACCGAGACGTCGCGGCACCTGGTGGACGCGGGCGGCAAGCGGTTCCGGCCGATGCTGGTGCTGCTCGCCGCGCAGTTCGGCGACGCGAAGGCCCCGGGCGTGCTGCCGGCGGCCGTCGTCGTCGAGCTGACCCATCTCGCGACGCTGTATCACGACGACGTGATGGACGAGGCGTCGATGCGCCGCGGCGCCCAGAGCGCGAACTCCCGCTGGACCAACACGATCGCCATCCTCACCGGCGACTTCCTGTTCGCCCGGGCGTCCGACATCCTGGCGGACCTCGGTCCGGAGGCTGTGCGGATCCAGGCCCGTACCTTCGAGCGGCTGGTGCACGGGCAGATCCGGGAGACCGTGGGCCCAGCTACCGGCGCGGACCCGGTGGCGCACTACCTGCAGGTGGTGGGGGACAAGACCGCGTCGCTCATCGCCACTTCCGCTCGATTCGGCGCGATGTTCGCCGGAGCCGACGAGGTGGTGGTCGATGCGCTCACCCGGTACGGCGAGCGCATCGGTGTGGCGTTCCAGCTCTCTGATGACCTGCTCGACGTGGCGGCGGAGTCCGTCGGACTCGGGCAAGACCCCGGGGACCGACCTGCGCGAAGGTGTGGCGACCCTGCCGATGCTGCATGCCGCCCGCTCGGGCGAACCGGGCGATGCCCGGCTGCGCGAGCTGCTCGGCGGGGACCTGTCCGACGACGGCCGCCACGGCGAGGCGCTCGGGTTGCTGCGCGCCCACCCGGCGATGGAGACCTCGCGCGCCGAGCTCCGCGAATGGGCCGAGCAGGCGCGCACGGTGCTGGAGCCGCTGCCGGACATCCCGGCCAAGGCCGCGCTCGACGCGCTCTGCGACATCGTCGTCGACCGCACCGGCTGAGTGCGTCCAGCCCCCGGCCCCCGTGACACGGGCTGTCAGGTGAGCGCGATGATCGCCCGGATGAACCCAAACGTGATCCCTGTGAACATCACCGCGAGCCAGAGCCACCGACCGCCCCTTCTCCACCGCGATCATGAGGCCTACTGGTCGTCCCAGCAACCACATTGGCTCATGATCGCGGAAAAACGGGTTTAGAGCGCGGACGCCATCCGGTCGACGATCTCGGTGAGGATCGCGCGCGAGGTGCCGAAGTTGAGTCGCACGAACCCGTCCGACTTCCCGCCGAAGGGCCGGCCGTCGGACAGCGCGACGCGTCCCCGTTCCAGGAACCGTGCGGCCGGGTCGTCTAACCCCAGGGCGCGGCAGTCCAGCCAGGCCAGATAGGTGGCGTCCGGCACCACGTAGCCGATCTTCGGAAGGTTCTCCGTGAGCAGGTCGGCGAGCAGACGCCGATTGCCGTCGAGGTAGGCGACCTGCTCGTCCAGCCAGGCACCGCCGGCTGCGTACGCGGCCACCAGCGCGTCGTACCCGACCATGCTCGCGCCCATCCGGGCCCGCATCGGAAGGGCCATCACGGCGGCGTGGTGCGCCGCTGAGCCTGGCACCATCAGCGCGCACTTCAGGCCGGGCAGGTTCCACGCCTTCGTCGCCGACGTCAGGGTGATGACGACATCGTTCGCCCCGGGCAGCGTGGCGATCGCGGTGTGCTGGGCGCCGGGATAGGTCAGCGGGGCGTGGACCTCGTCCGCCACCACGGTCACCCCGTACCGATGGGCAAGCTCGACGATCCGGGTCAGGTCGTCCCGTGACCACACCCGACCGACCGGGTTGTGCGGCGAGCAGAGCAGGTAGCCGCGGGCACCCGCGGCGAACGCGCGCTCGAGGCCCTCGAGGTCGAGTGAGTAGCGGCCGTCGCGCAGGACGACCGGGTTCTCCACCAGCGTGCGCCCCGCGGTGGCGACCGCCTCCAGGAACGGGAAGTAGACCGGTGAGTCGACGACGACACCGTCGCCTGGTGTGGTGAACAGCTCCAGCGCGAGGTCGATGCCGCGCATGACGTCAGGCAGCGTGATGACCCGGGCCGGGTCGACCGACCAGTTCCAGTGGGCGGCCGCGAAGGCGGAGAACGCCTCGCCGAGCGCGGGGGCCTCGTCGTTCGGGTAGCCGAAGTTGCCGCGTTCGACGCAGGCGCGGGCCGCCGCGAGCACCGGTGGGGCGGTCGGGAAGTCCGTCTCGGCCACCCAGGCGGGCAGCACGTCGGGCGGGTAGACGCTCCACTTCAAGCTGCGCCGGGCGTGCAGCGCGCGCAGATCGAGGTCGTCGAAGGCGGTCATGCCACCTCCGCGACCAGTCGTGGCTGTCGCTGCCAGTGCCGCAGGCTCTCGGCGCCCATGAGCGCGAGGGCGACCCAGATGAGGCCGAAGCCGAAGAGGCGCGGAAGTGGCATCGGCTCGTGGCGGATCAGGACGCCGACCAGGAACTGCATGACCGGCGTGAGGTACTGCATGAGGCCGATCGTGGCGAGCGGGATCCGACCGGCCGCCGCGGCGAACAGCACCAGCGGGATCGCGGTGACCACGCCGGATCCGGCGAGCAGGAGGTCCTTGCCGGCGCTCACGTGGCCGAACGTCCCTGTCCCGTTGACCTGGAGGTAGATGAGGAAGCCTGCGGCCGGTAGGAACAGCAGGGACGTCTCGATGGTGAGGCTCTCGACCGCCCCCACCCCGCAGACCTTCTTCACCAGTCCGTACAGCGCGAAGGACATGGCAAGCGTCAGCGCGATCCACGGCAGACGGCCGTAGTCGATGGTGAGGACGACCACGGCGAGCGCCGCGAAGCCGATCGCCCACCACTGCAGACGCCGGAGCCGTTCGCCGAGCACCACGACCGCCAGGCCGATGCTGAGCAATGGGTTGATGAAGTAGCCGAGCGAGGACTCGACGACGTGCCCGTTGTTGACCGCCCAGATGTACAGGCCCCAGTTCACCGAGATGAGGACGGCGGCGACGGCGAGCAACGCCACGGTCCGCGGGCGCCGGACCACCGCGCGGATGCTGGCCCACTTGCGCATCACCGTGAGCAGCACCAGGACGACGATGAGGGACCACGTCATCCGGTGGGCGAGGATCTCCACGGCGCCGGCGGGCTCGAGCAGCGGCCAGTAGAGCGGGAAGAGGCCCCAGAGAACGTACGCCGTCAATGCGGCCAGGACACCCTTGCGCGAGCTCGACATGTCATGAGCGTACTAGCCCGACGGTAGTGGCGTGCCTGGCTACCCGGCGCGCGCGGGCCGCTGCCCGACCTGTCTGGCGGCCGGGCGGGATCCTGCCGGGGATGTGTTAGTCGATCGTCCAGGTGTCGCCGCTGCGCAGCAGCGCCGCCAGGTCGCCGGGCCCGGAGGCGGCTGCAGCCGTCTCTACCTGCTCGCGCAGCAGGTCGTCGTAGGTGGGCCGGGCCACGTCGCGGAAGACGCCGATGGGCGTGTGGGCGAGGTCGGCGCCAGCCAGGCGGGACAGCGCGAAGGCCAGCGCCGGGTCGTCGTGGTGCGCGTCGTGGACGAGCACGCCGGGGTCGTCGCCGGCGCAGATCTCCAGCGACCCGTCGGCGCCGCGGCGCACGCCCTGCGCGCCGTCCGCGCCGAACCGGATCGGCTGCCCGTGCTCCAGGCGCACCAGGTACTCGTCCCGGGTGTCCGGGCTCTTCAGCACCTCGAAGGCGTTGTCGTTGAAGATGTTGCAGTTCTGGTAGATCTCGACCAGCGAGGTGCCGCGGTGCGCGGTCGCGGCCCGCAGCACCGACGTCAGGTGCTTCCGGTCGGAGTCGATGGTGCGGGCGACGAACGTCGCCTCCGCCCCCAGCGCGAGCGAGACCGGGTTGAACGGCGCGTCGATCGAGCCCATCGGCGTCGACTTGGTGATCTTGCCGATCTCCGAGGTGGGCGAGTACTGCCCCTTGGTGAGGCCGTAGATCCGGTTGTTGAACAGCAGGATCGTCAGGTTCACGTTGCGGCGCAGCGTGTGGATGAGGTGGTTGCCGCCGATCGACAGCGAGTCGCCGTCGCCGGTCACCACCCAGACGGCGAGGTCGGGGCGGCTCACCGCCAGGCCGGTGGCGATGGCGGGCGCGCGGCCGTGGATGGAGTGCATCCCGTAGGCGTTGAGGTAGTACGGGAACCGGGCGGCGCAGCCGATGCCGGAGATGACGACGAGGTTCTCCCGTCGGATGCCCAGCTCGGGCAGGAAGCCCTGCACGGCGGCGAGGATCGCGTAGTCGCCGCACCCCGGGCACCAGCGGACTTCCTGGTCGGACTTGAAGTCCTTCGCCGACAGGCTCTCGCCCTCACCCAGCCGGGGGACGCCACTCGTGCCGAGCAGCTCAGTCATCGCTGAGCACCTCATCCTCATCCTTGAGCGCGGTCTTGATGACGTCGGCGAGCTCGGCGGCGGTGAACGGGGTGCCGCGCACCTGGTGGTAGCCGAAGGCGTCGATGAGGTAGCGGGCCCGGATGAGCATCGACAGCTGGCCCAGGTTCATCTCCGGGATGATCACGCGGTCGTAGCGGGCGAGCACCTCGCCGAGATTGGCCGGGAACGGGTTGAGGTGGCGCAGGTGGGCTTGGGCGACGTGCTCGCCGTCGCCCCGCACCAGGCGGCAGGCTGCGCCGATCGGTCCGTAGGTCGAGCCCCAGCCCAGCACCAGCACCTTCGCGGTGCCCGACGGGTCGTCGACCTCCAGCGGTGCGATGTCGCTCGCGATGCCGGCAACCTTCGCGGCCCGGAGCCGGACCATCAGGTCGTGGTTGGCCGGATCGTAGGAGATCGCCCCGGACCCGTCGGCCTTCTCCAGGCCGCCGATCCGGTGCTCCAGGCCGGCGGTGCCGGGCAGCGCCCACGCCCGCGCGAGGGTGGCCGGGTCGCGGACGTACGGCCAGAACTCCTCGGCGCCCGAGGCGCTCGTGTGGTTCGGTCCCGTCGCGAACGCCACCCGCAGGTCGGGCAGGTCGTCGACGTCGGGGAGCAGCCACGGCTCGGAGCCGTTGGCCAGGTAGCCGTCGGACAGCACGATGACCGGCACCCGGTACTTCGTGGCGAGCCGTGCCGCCTCGATGGCGATGTGGAAGCAGTCCGACGGGCTGCGTGGTGCGACCACCACGACCGGCGACTCGCTGTTGCGGCCGAACATCGCCTGCAGCAGGTCCGCCTGCTCGGTCTTGGTCGGCAACCCGGTGGACGGTCCGCCGCGTTGGACGTCCACCACGACCAGCGGCAGCTCCAACATGACGCCGAGGCCGATGGTCTCCGCCTTCAGCGCCAGGCCGGGCCCGGACGTGGTCGTCACGCCGAGCATCCCGCCGTAGGAGGCGCCGAGCGCGGCGGCGACGCCGGCGATCTCGTCCTCGGCCTGGAACGTGCGAACACCGAAGCCCTTGTGCTTGGCCAGCTCGTGCAGGATGTCCGAGGCCGGGGTGATCGGGTAGGAGCCGAGGAACAGCGGCAGCTGCGGCCTGCGTCGAGGCCGCGATCAGGCCGTAGGCCAGCGCCATGTTGCCGCTGATGTTGCGGTAGGTGCCGGCGGCCATGGGGGCCGGCTTGACCTCGTAGGAGACCGAGAACAGCTCGGAGGTCTCGCCGTAGTGGTAGCCGGCCTTGAACGCCGCCACGTTCGCCGCCGCCAGGTCCGGCGCCTTGGCGAACTTCTTGGCCAGGAACGTGGTCGTGCCTTCGACCGGGCGGTTGTACATCCAGGAGAGAAGACCCAGGGCGTACATGTTCTTCGACCGCTCGGCCTCCTTCTTGCCCAGGCCCATGCCGTCGAGGGCTTCGAGCGTCCGGGAGGTGAGCGGGATCTCGTGGACCCGGTAGGCGTCCAGCGAGCCGTCCTGCAGCGGGTTGGTCTCGTAGCCGACCTTCTGGCAGGCCCGCGTGGTGAACTCGTCGGTGTTGACGATGACGTCGCCGCCGCGGGGCAGGTCGTCGATGTTGGCCTTCAGCGCTGCCGGGTTCATCGCCACCAGCACGTCCGGCGCGTCGCCGGGGGTCAGCACGTCATGATCGGCGAAGTGCAGCTGGAAGGACGAGACGCCGGGCATCGTGCCGGCCGGGGCGCGGATCTCCGCCGGGAAGTTCGGGAAGGTCGACAGGTCGTTGCCGAAGGCGGCGGTCTCCGCGGTGAACCGGTCGCCGGTGAGCTGCATCCCGTCGCCGGAGTCGCCGGCGAACCGGATGATCACTCGGTGAAGCCGTTCGACCTGTTTGCTGGTGGTCACGGCTGATGCCTCCCGATGCGCGCTCCCCGTGGCGCGCCTCCATGCTACGACTCACCGATCAGCGATGCGGCCGGGGCACCTCGCTCAGCCCTGCTTTGCTTGATCGAATCGCCGGGGCGGAGGAATTCTCCGCCTGGTGACACAAAACAACTAGATCATGCGGCAGAATACGGCCATGACGACGGAACTTGTGGCTTCAGCCATCGCCCCTGGGAATGTCCACGACGAGCTGCGCCAGCACATGCTGGTCGATGGCTACCACCTGGTGTTCGACACCAAGAACAGCCACGGCTCCTGGCTCGTCGACGCCGCGACCGGTGAGACCTACCTGGACCTGTTCACCTTCTTCGCCTCCGCGCCGCTGGGTTCCAACCCGCCGGGCGTCACCGGTGACCCGGAGTTCATGGCGCTGCTCGCCGAGGTCGCGGCCAACAAGCCGGCCAACTCCGACATCTACTCCACGCACATGGCGGAGTTCGTCGACACGTTCGCCCGGGTCCTGGGCGACCCCGACCTGCCGCACCTGTTCTTCGTCGAAGGTGGCGGCCTGGCGGTGGAGAACGCCCTCAAGGTGGCGTTCGACTGGAAGAGCCGGCACAACGAGGCGAACGGGCGCTCGCGCGACCTCGGCACCAAGGTCATCCACCTCACGCACGCCTTCCACGGCCGCACCGGCTACACGATGTCGCTGACCAACACGGACCCGAACAAGACCGACCGCTTTCCGAAGTTCGACTGGCCGCGCATCGACACCCCGGCGATCCGCTTCCCGCTCGAGGACAACCTCGCCGCCGTCGAGGCCGCTGAGGCCCGCGCGCTGGACCAGATCCGCGCCGCCTTCGCCGCGAACCCCCACGACATCGCCTGCTTCCTCGCCGAGCCGATCCAGAGCGAGGGCGGCGACATCCACCTGCGTGCGGAGTTCTTGCAGGCCGTGCAGCAGCTGTGCCACGACAACGACGCGCTGTTCATCCTCGACGAGGTGCAGACCGGCGTCGGGATGACCGGCACCACCTGGGCGTACCAGCAGCTGGGCCTGAAGCCCGACGTCGTCGCCTTCGCCAAGAAGGTCCAGCTCGGCGGGATCATGGCGGGTGGCCGGCTCGACGAGGTCGCTGACAACGTGTTCGCGGTGAGCAGCCGGATCAACTCCACCTGGGGCGGCGGCCTGGTCGACATGGTCCGCTCGCGTCGCAACCTGGAGATCATCGAGCGGGACGGGCTCATCGCCCACGTCGCCGGGCTGGGTCCATGGCTGCTCGGCGAGCTGCGCGCCATCCAGGCCGCGTACCCGGAGCTGGTCTCCAACGCCCGCGGCCGCGGCCTGCTGTGTGCGATCGACCTGCCGGACCCGGCAACCCGGACCGAGGTGCTGACGATGTTGCGCGACGACGAGCACGTGCTCGCCCTCGCCTGCGGCGATCGATCGATCCGCCTCCGTCCAGCGCTGTCCGTGACACAGGAGGAGCTGCAGGTCGGACTCGACGCGCTCGGCAAGGTGCTCGGGCGCCTCGGCGCCTAAAGGGCCTACTTTGCTCGTATAGCTCCACGACGCTCGCACGCGCACGACCTCACGCACGACGAAAGGCTCCTCTCATGCGCTCCGTCTCCTCGGTGATCGGCGGGAAGGCCGTCCCCGGCGCCCCCGGCGGCACCTTCACCTCCCGCAACCCCTCCCGCACCGACGAGGTCGTCGCCGAGGTGTCCTACGGCGACGCGGGCACCTTCGTCGAGGCCTGCCGCACCGCGCGCGCGGCGCAGACCGCCTGGGCGGACGTGCCGGCGCCGCTGCGCGGCCGGACGATCGCGCACATCGGCCGCCTGGTCGAACAGAACGCCGAGGCGCTGGCGCGCATCGTCACCGCCGAGATCGGCAAGCCGGCCAAGGAGGCGATGGGCGAGGTACGCGAGATCATCGACACCTGCGACTTCTTCCTCGGTGAGGGCCGGCGCCTGTACGGCGAGACCGTGCCGTCGGAGATGCCGGACAAGCAGCTGTTCACCTACCGCACGCCGGTGGGCGTGGCCGCGATCGTGACGGCCGGCAACTTCCCGGTGGCCGTGCCGTCCTGGTACCTGGTGCCGGCGCTGCTGTGCGGCAACACCGTGGTGTGGAAGCCGGCCGACTACGCGGCGGCCTCGGCGCGTGCGCTGTACGAGCTGTTCGTCCGCGCGGGCCTTCCCGCAGGCGTGCTCAACCTGGTGCTGACCGACGGTCCGACCACCTCGGCCGGCCTGGAGCAGGCGCTGGAGGCGGGGCTGGTCGACAAGATCGGCTTCACCGGCTCGACCGCGGTCGGCCGGCGCATCGGCGAGCTGGCCGGGCGGCACCTGCAGTCGCCGTGCCTGGAGCTCGGCGGCAAGAACCCGATGGTGGTCACCCCGGAGGCCGACCTGGACCTCGCGGTCGAGGGCGCGCTGTTCTCCGGGTTCGGCACCGCCGGCCAGCGGTGCACGTCGCTCGGCACGGTGATCGTGCATGAGTCGGTGCACGACGAGTTCCTCGCCCGGTTCTCCGCGGCGGTGGCCGGCGCGACGATCGGCGACCCGACCACCGACGTGCTCTACGGGCCGATGCTCGATCAGAAGTTCGCGGACAGCTACGAGACCTACCTGGGCTGGATCGGCGACCACCACAAGGTGCTCGGTTCCACCGGCACCGGCCGGATCACCGGCCGCCAACCCTCGCGACGGCTTCGTCGGCGACCCCGACGCCGGGATCTTCTACCACCCGGTGATCGTCGACGGGGTGCGTCCCGGCGACAAGGTGTTCCTCGAGGAGACGTTCGGTCCGATCGTCGGCGTGACGACGTACTCGACGTTCGACGAGGCGCTCGAGCTGGCGAACCTGCCCGGCTACGGGTTGTCGTGCTCCATCTACACCGACAACCCGAAGGAGGCGTTCACCTTCCGCCGTCGCATCGGTGCCGGAATGGTCAGCGTCAACAACTCCACGTCCGGGGCGGAGGCGCACCTGCCGTTCGGCGGTAACGGCAAGTCCGGCAACGGCAGCCGGCAGTCCGGCCGCTGGGTGCTGGACCAGTTCACCCACTGGCAGTCGATGAACTGGGACTACTCCGGTCATCTCCAGAAAGCGCAGATGGATACGGATACGATCGAGGCCCAGATGACGCCGGAGCTCGGCTTCCGGCTCGAGGGCTGATCGGAGGGTCGGTGGCCGGGTCCGAGCCTGTCGACTCCCATCTGCTCGACGCGATTGCTGGCTTGTCGCCGGGGGCGGCGTCACGGGACGTGAACCAGGCGGTCCGTGACGGCTCCCGGCTGACCGGCGCGCGCTGCCTGGAGCTGTTCGACGCCCAGGCGACCAGCCGTCACCTGGACCTGGCGGCCCGGGCGCTGCGCTCAGCAGGGCAAGGGTTTCTACACGATCGGCTCGGCGGGTCACGAGGGCAACGCCGCGGTCGCGGCGGCGCTGCGACCGAGCGACCCCGCGCTGCTCCACTACCGGTCCGGTGCGTTCTACGTGGCGCGCGCCCACCAGGTGCCTGGCCACGACCCGGTGCGCGACGTGCTGCTCGGCCTGGTCGCGGCTACCAGTGAGCCGATCTCCGGCGGTCGGCACAAGGTCTTCGGCCACCACGGGCTCGCGGTGATCCCGCAGACCTCCACCATCGCCTCGCACCTGCCGCGGGCGGTGGGCGTGGCGTTCGCCATCGACCGGGCGCGCAAGCTGGGGGTGCCGTGCGCGTGGCCCACCGATGCGGTCGCGGTCTGCAGCTTCGGCGACGCCTCGGCCAACCACTCCACCGCGCAGGGCGCCTTCAACGCGGCCGGCTGGATCACCCAGCAGCGGCTGCCGCTGCCGTTGCTGTTCGTCTGCGAGGACAACGGCCTCGGGATCAGCGTGCCCACGCCCAAGGACTGGGTGGCCGCCTCGCTCGGTCGGCGGGCCGGCCTCACCTACTTCCGGGCAGACGGCTCCGACCTGGCGGCGGCCTACGACATCGCCTGCACTGCCGCCGACTACGTGCGCACCCGGCGCCGGCCGGCCCTGCTGCACCTGGAAACCGTCCGGTTCATGGGTCACGCCGGCAGCGACGCGGAGGTGTCCTACCGGTCGCCGTCACAGATCGCGGCGGACTACGCCCGCGACCCACTGCTCGGTACCGCGCAAGCTGCTGGTGGAGGCCGGCGTGCTCACCCCCGCCCAGGTCGTCGAGCGGTACGAGGCGCTGCGGTGGGACGTGATGAGCGCTGCTCGCCTGGCCGCTGAGGAACCCCAGCTGGGTTCAGCGGCCGCGGTGATGGCGCCGCTTTCTCCCCGCAGGCCCGCCGTGGTTGCGGACCAGGTGGCCCGGGTGGCCCCGGAAGGCGAGCGGGCGCGGGTCTTCGGCGGGAAGCTTCCCGAGGACGAGGGCGGCCTCACGTTCGCGCTCGCGGTGAACCGGGCGCTTGCCGACACGCTCGCGTTGCACCCTGGGGCGCAGGTGTTCGGCGAGGATGTCGCGGTCAAGGGCGGCGTGTACGGGGTGACCCGGGGGCTGGCCAAGAAGTTCGGCGCCGGACGGGTGTTCGACACGCTGCTGGACGAGCAGGCGATCCTCGGGTTGGCGCTGGGAACGGGCGTCTCGGGCTTCCTGCCGATCCCGGAGATCCAGTACCTCGCCTACCTGCACAACGCCGAGGACCAGCTGCGCGGGGAGGCCGCGACGCTGCGGTTCTTCTCCGACGGCCAGTACGTGAACCCGATGGTCGTCCGGGTCGCCGGTTACGGCTACCAGAAGGGGTTCGGCGGCCACTTCCACAACGACGACGCGGTCGCCGTGCTGCGCGACATCCCCGGGATCGTGGTGGCCTCGCCGGCCCGGCCGGACGACGCAGCGGCGATGCTGCGGACCTGCGCGACGTCGGCCGCCCTCGACGGCAGTGTCTGCGTGTTCCTCGAACCGATCGCGCTGTACCACACGCGTGACCTGCACGCCGACGGCGACGGCGGCTGGCTCGCGCCGTACGCACCCCCGTCGCAGTGGGCGCAGACCCACGTGCCGATCGGCCGAGGACGCACCTACGGCGACGGCGCCGACCTCACCTTGGTGACCTTCGGGAACGGGCTGTACATGAGCCTGCGGGTGGCCCGCCGGTTGGAGGCCGCGGGGGTGCGCTGCCGGGTGCTCGACCTGCGCTGGCTGGCGCCGCTGCCGGTCGAGGACATCGTGCGGGAGGCGGCCGCGACGGGACGCGTGCTGGTGGTCGACGAGACGCGTCGCTCCGGCGGCGTCTCAGAAGGCGTGCTCGCCGCCCTGGTGGACGGCGGCTACACCGGGGCGATGGCCCGGGTGACCAGCGAGGACAGCTTCATCCCGCTCGGCGACGCTGCGCTTCACGTGCTGCTGTCGGAGGAGACCATCGAGAAGGCCGCGCTGGAGCTCGTCCGGCGCTGAGCAGCGACCCGACAAAGGTGCGCGACGCTATCTCGGGTGCGTCAGGCGGCAGGTAGTTTGGTCGTCGCCGAGCAGGGACCACCCAACGCTCCGTCGCCTACGGTCACCGTGGCGTCCAGAGGAAGACTCACCCATTCGCACATCCAGATGCCCCCGAGCGTGGACGACCACCGGCGTCGCTACCGTCGGCGAGTTGCACGTGCGGTGCGGCGCCAGGGGGCAGCTCGTCGTAGAGCAGCCGCCACGTGGGGTCCCCCGACCAGCCACCTCCTCGGCCCTGGCGGTAGAAGGTGCCGGTCCAGGTCACCCATTCGTCGGCCGACCCGACGAATTGGCCGGTCGAGCTCGGCGCTGTACTGAGCAGCGTTCAGATCTCGCCATTTGCCGTCAGTTCGCCACTGGAACACCCAGCCCGACAGCGGCAGGACAAGTGTCTCGACTGATGCCATCACCACACTCCTCGAGCCAGACGGTGTCCCGAGCGGAATTGGGTCAAGGTGAACCTGGGCCGCGGGCCGACGGTGCGTCAGCGCGCCGACCAAGGCGTTCAAGAATTGACCTTAATCGCCCGATGAACCCCAGATGGACAGCGAGCAGCGGTGGGCAGGTGCGGGCTGGTCGTCATGCCCGGACAGCGCCAAGGCCGCGACCGAATCGGTGCGCACCGCCGTGGACGGCAGGCCAGCCGACCTCGTGATCGTCTTCTTCGCCGAACAGCTCGACGCGGAGCAGATCGTCAAGGCCGTGCACCAGGCGGCGCCGGGCGCTCAGGTCGTCGGCTGCTCGACGGCCGGTGAGATCACGCCAGGCCCGGTCGGCGACGTCGGCGTCTGCGCGCTGGCGCTCGGTGGTGGCTTCGAGGTGCGGACCGCCGTGGCGACCGACGCCTCCCTCGACATGCGCCAGGCCGGAGTCGACGTGGTGGCTGGCACCCTGACCCACGCCCGTGGGCCGTACTCGGTCACCATGCTGCTCTCCGACGGTCTGGCCGGGGATCAGCACGAGGTGGTCCGAGGTGCCTACAGCGTCGCGGGCGCGCAGGTCGCCCTGGTGGGCGGCTTCGCCGGAGACGGCCTGCGGATGCAGCGGACCGTCCAGGTCCACGGAGCTCGCGTCTACACCGATGCGGTCGTCGCCGTCACGTTGTCCTGCGACGCGCCCTTCGGTATCGGTGTCAGCCATGGATGGACCCCCCTCGAAACGCCGGTGGTCCTCACGGCGACCGAGGGCAACAGGGTCAGCCTGCTCGACGATGCTCCCGCTCTCGACGTCTACTTGACTCGCCTTCAGGCTCCGGCCGAGACGTGGACAGACCGAGCGGCCTTCACCCGCTTCGCCCTTCATCACCCGCTCGGCCTGGAGCGCCGGGACGGCGTATCCGTGCGTTTCGTCGCCGACGCCGACTTCGCCACCCGCGAGCTCATCTGCGTCACCTCGCTGCCGTCGGGCTCGCTCGCCCACGTCATGGGAGGCGATCGTGGTTCGGTCCTGGATTCCGTGGATGCCGCCTGCGCTCAGGCATTGGGCCAGCTGGGTGGACGCGATCCGTTGGCGCTCCTCGCCTTTGACTGCATCGGCCGGCGCGGCGTGCTCGGCGACGACGGCCTGGTCGAGGAAGTGGATCGGATGACATCGGCCGCGGGTGGGTCTCCGGTCATCGGCTTCTACACCTACGGGGAGATCGCCCGAACCGTCGGTTCATCTGGTTTTCACAACCAGACCCTCGTCGTACTCGCGCTGAGCTGAGGGCCGCGGCTACATGGGTGCACCAGCAGGTTGGGCTCTTCAGCAGATCGTCGGCTACCTCTCGGAGTTCACGCCGCGCCCTGGCGCCGCCATCGGGTACGACCCGGCCGCCACCGCGCTGCTGGGGGTGGAGCGGGCTGTCGAAGCGTTGGACTGCGAGTTCGGTGCGTTCGTGCGCGCCGGCGAGGTGGTCGCCACCGTCGGCTTCGGCTTGGCCGGCCCGCCCGCGGGCATCGCCGAGCAGGCCACGGCGACCGCGAACGGTGAGCTGACAATCCCAAACTTCGGCACCTGCATGTTCCTGCAGGCGCCGGTCGACGACGGCGCCCTGATCGTTGCGCGCTCCGCTGATGTGCCGTTCACGGCGCACGACACCACCCTGGTTCGGGCCATGGCGCGGGTACTCGCGCTGACACTTCGGACGGCCTCGGCGATCTCCACCGAACGCGATCTGCGCCGGATCAGCGAGGAGCAGGCACGCGAGGCGTGGGTCGACCCGCTCACCCGGCTCGGCAACCGCAAGCTGTTCCACCAGCGACTGTCCGAGGCGTCCCAGCGGAGCGGCGCCCTCGGCCATTCCATCGCCGTCATGTTCATGGACCTCGACGGTTTCAAGCTCGTCAACGACACGATGGGTCACGACTCGGGCGACGAGCTCTTGGTTGCCGTCGGCCGCCGGCTCGCCGGCGCCGTCCGCTCGGTGGACACGGTCGCCCGGTTGGGCGGGGATGAGTTCGCCGTGGTCATCGACGGCGTCGACCACCACGACGTGACCGTCGAGCTGGTGGCACGCGTGCAGGCGGCCCTGGCCGCCCCGTTCGGCATCGCAGGACGCGACATCGTCGTCAGTGCCTCGATCGGCATCGCTAGCGGCCATCCCGACCGCGACGACCCGGCCGCATTGCTGCGCGACGCCGACGTGGCGATGTACGTGGCGAAGGCAGCAGGGCGCGGCAGGCATGTCTTCTTCGAACCCCAGATGCGCGCCGCGGTGCTCGCCCGTGTCGAGATGGAGGCCGACCTGAGGGCGGGCCTGCGGGACGGCGCACTCTGTGTCCACTACCAACCAGTGGTCGACCTGTTCAGCACACGGCTCATCGGATTCGAGGCACTGGTCCGCTGGCGCCACCCGCAGCGTGGGCTGATCCCGCCAGCCGATTTCCTGCCGTTGGCCCAGGAGGCCGACCTCATGCCGGCCGTCGGTGAGGTGGTGCTGGAGCGCGCCGCCGCCGACCTCGGGGTCTGGCGACGGGAGTTCGCGTGGGGAAGCCGTGCGAGCCTTGGCATCAACCTGTCCGGCGTCGAGCTGGCCCGGACCGACCTCGCCGAGCTCGTGGCGACCACATTGGCGCAGTCGGGCGTGCCGGCCCATCGGGTCATTTTGGAGATCACCGAGGACGCGGTGGTCAACAGGGAGCTCGATGCCAGCATCGCTGCGCTGGAACAGCTGCGGGCGGTGGGGACGCTGATCGCGCTCGATGACTTCGGTACCGGGTACGCCTCGCTCAGTCATCTGCTGCGGCTGCCAGTCGACGTCCTCAAGGTCGATCGTTCGTTCATCACGGGCGTGTCGGACAGCCGCGATCGTGCTGCGATCGCGTCGACGATCCTCGCGCTCAGCCGCCAGTTCGGGTTCTTCGCGGTCGGCGAAGGGGTGGAGACCGAGGCGGACCTGCGGTGGCTCAAGCAGGCCGGGTGCGCCTTCGGCCAGGGCGACCTGTTCGCCCGGCCCATGCCCGCCGGAGACGTCGCGAACTGGGTGGAGAGGTTCACCAGGTCAGGGCAGTCCGACGAACTAGTCTTGACCAACTAGTCTTGCCAACGCGCGATGGGCACGACGGGGGTGCACCACCAGGCGGGCGAGGAGCGTGAGGTGGACGGCTACTTCGCGGGTTACGGGGTCATCGGCGTCCTGCTGGGCATCGGGGTCGCCTTCGTCGCTGTCGCGATGGGCGCCAACCGGTTGCTGCGGCCACACAGGCCGACCCGGCAGAAGCAGCTGACCTACGAGTGCGGCGTCGACCCGGTCGGCGACGGCTGGGCGCAGATCCACATCCGCTACTACGTCTACGCCTTCCTCTACGTGGTCTTCGCGGTCGACTCGGTCTTCCTCTTCCCCTGGGCGACGGTGTTCGCCGCGCCCGGGTTCGGGGCGCAGACGCTGGTGGAGATGTTCGTCTTCCTCGCCTTCGTCGCGGTCGGTCTGCTGTACGCGTGGAAGAAGGGGGTGCTGTCGTGGCTGTAGACCTGCCCGCCCCCACGTTCGGCCCGCCCACCCTCGGCGCGCTGTCGCGGCTGGCACCCGAGCCGATCAGGTTCGTGCTCAACTGGGGCCGGCGCTACAGCCTGTGGGTGTTCAACTTCGGTCTGGCCTGCTGCGCCATCGAGTTCATCGCCACCTCGATGAGCAACCACGACTTCATCCGGCTCGGCGTCATCCCGTTCGCGCCGGGGCCGCGCCAGGCCGACCTGATGGTCGTCTCGGGCACGGTCACCGACAAGATGGCGCCCGCGATCCAGCGGCTGTACGAGCAGATGCCCGAGCCGAAGTACGTCATCTCCTTCGGCGCCTGCTCGAACTCCGGCGGCCCGTACTGGGACTGCTACTGCGTGACCAAGGGCGTCGACCAGATCATCCCGGTCGACGTCTACGTGCCGGGCTGCCCGCCGCGGCCCGAGGCGCTGCTGCACGGCATCCTGCGCTGCAGGACAAGATCGCCGCCGAGTCACTCGGTGAGCGGTACGCCTCCAGCGTCCCGGCGCTGACCCGACCGCTGGTCGCCGGCCCCGCCGTCCGCGGCCCCTCGCCATGACGCCTGAGCAGCTCGAGGCCCACCTGGCCGCGCGCTTCGGCGACGACGCCGCGCGCCTCGACGTCCTACGGCATGGCGTGCGTCGAGGTGCCACCGGCGCGCTGGGTCGAGGCGCTGACCGTCGCTCGCGACGAGCTGGGGTGCGAGTTCTTCGACTGGCTGACCGCTGTCGACGAGCTCGACGACGGCTTCGCGGTGGTGACCCACCTGTGGTCGCCGACCGAGCACCACCACCTGCTGCTGCGCACCGTGGTCGCCCGTGACGCGCCGCACGTGGCGACGGCCACCGGGGTGTTCCGCGGCGCCAGCTGGCACGAGCGCGAGACGTTCGAGATGTTCGGCATCATCTTCGACGGCCACCCGCACCTCGTTCCGCTGCTGCTCCCCGACGGGTTCGAGGGCCACCCGCTGCGCAAGGAGTTCGTGCTCGCCGCGCGCGTCGCCAAGGCGTGGCCGGGCGCGAAGGAGCCGGGGGAGTCCGAGCACTCCGGCGCGCCGGCGCGCCGCAAGATGGCGCCTCCCGGCGTGCCCGAGCCCGGCACCTGGGGGCCAGCGTGATCACGCTCAAGCTCGCCATCCTGCTCGTCGTCTTCCTCGTGCTGCCGCTCGTGGTCGGGCAGATGGAGCACAAGGCGATGGCGCACATGCAGTCACGCCTCGGCCCGATGTACGCGGGTTCCTTCCACGGCTGGGCGCAGCTCGTCGCGGACGGGGTGAAGTTCGCGCAGAAGGAGGAGATCGTGCCGGCCGGCGCGGACCGCACGGTCTACCGGCTGGCGCCGGCGGTCGCGCTGATCCCGTACCTGCTGGTGCTCGTGGTCATCCCGATCGGCCCGGGCGGCCAGGTCGCCCAGCACCTGGAGCTCGGGCTGTTCTTCGCTCTCGCCGTGATGAGCGTCGGGGTGATCGGCTCGATCATGGCCGGGTGGGCGAGCGCCAACAAGTACTCGCTGCTCGGCGCGCTGCGCTCCGCGGCTCAGCTGATGGCGTACGAGCTGCCGTTGCTTCTCGCCGCGGCATCGGTGGCGATGGCGGCGGGCACCTTGTCGCTGACCGGGATCGTCGAGGCGTGGAGCCCGTGGTGGCTGCTGTGGCAGCTGCCAGGCGGCATTCGTGTTCTTCACCGCAGGCCTCGCCGAGCTCGGGCGTCCACCGTTCGACATGCCGGTCGCCGACTCCGAGATCATCTTCGGTGCGCTGACCGAGTACACCGGACTGCGCTTCGCGCTGTTCCTGCTCGCCGAGTACGCCGGAATCGTGGCGGTGTCCGCGCTCACCGTCGTGCTGTTCCTCGGCGGCTGGCGTGGGCCCTTCGCCGAGGTCGAGCTCGGCTGGCTGTGGACGCTGATCAAGATCATGGCGCTGGCCTTCGTCGTCATCTGGGTGCGGGTGGCCTATCCCCGGCTGCGCGCGGACCAGCTGCAGAAGTTCGCCTGGATCGGGCTTGTCCCGGTGGCTCTGGCCCAGCTCGCGCTGACCGGCGTGGTGAAGGTGGCGATGTCCTAGCCGGCGTAGAGGGCGGCGAGCGTGGCAGCGGTGGCGGCGAGCCGGTCGCGCAGCTTGTGTGGAGCGAGCACCTCGACCCCGGCGCCGAGCTTGAGGAACTCCGTCTCGGCGTGGGTGAGCGACTCGATCGGGACGGTTGCGGTGATCCAACCGTCGTGGTCCGGCTCGCTGGCTGTCTTCTCGACGGCCGTGATGACGGCTGCGCTCATCAGGTCCCGCATCCGCTCGCGGCCTTCCGGTGACAGGCGGATCTCCGCCTCGCCCTGGAACAACCGGTCGCGGAACTCGGTGACGTGGCCGCGCCAGTAGGCCGCCAGGTCGAAGTCCGCGGGCCGGTCGAACGGCTCATCGAGCGCCTCGAGGTCGAGGATCTGGTTCACCCGATAGGTCCGGATCTCCTTGCCGCTGCGGGCGACGACGTACCAGGTGCCCGCCTTGATGACGACCCCGTAGGGCTTGAGCGTCCGGGTCACCTCCTTTACCCAGCTGCGGTACCGGACCCGCACGGCGCGCTGGTTCCACACCGCGTCAGCGACGGCGGCGAGGAAGGGGGTGTCATCGCCGTCGTGGTACCAGCCTGGGGCGTCCAGGTGGAAGCGTTCCTGGATCCGTCCGGCCCGGTCTCGCAGCCCGACCGGAAGGGCGGCTTGGAGCTTGAGCTGAGCGGCCGCGACCACGTCGGCGAGGCCGAGCTGGGCGGCGGGCCCCGGAAGTCCCGCCAGGAACAGCGCCTCGGCCTCGTCAGCGTGCAGGCCGGTGAGCCGGGTGCGGTAGCCGTCGAGCAGCTGGTAGCCGCCGGCATGACCGGCGTTGCCGTAGAGCGGGACGCCCGCCGCGTGCAACGACTCGACGTCGCGATAGATGGTGCGCACCGAGACCTCGAGCTCGGTTGCCAGCTGGTGGGCGGTCACGAGGCCGCGGGCCTGCAGGATCAGCAGGATCGACAGCAGGCGGGATGCGCGCATGACGCGGGTATATCACTGACACAAGATGTCAGTGAAGTAGGTTCTAGCGTCATGGCATGACCTTCACCGAGAAGTTCCTCCGAACGCCGCCCTCGCTCGACGATCGCCGGGCGGCACATCAAGCGCTACCACGTGAACAGCCAAGACGCCGAGATCGAACCGGCGATCCAGGACGCGGCCTACGCGTACCTGCCGGACTTGCTGGCCGAGCTGGACGAGACACCGCCCGCGGCGTTCGTCGTGCTGCATCGCAGCCCCGACGGCGCCTACCTGAACGCCTACAGCTGGGTCTGGGACAACGTGATCGAGTGCCACACCGCGGCGGCAGGGGTCCCGTTCCTGGGGTGCGCGGACCGCGACCCCACCAACTTCAGCCAGCTCACCAAGCCGTGGATCGGCTGCGTATGGGAGCTGCCGCCGCTGGCCCACGAGCGCAGCGCCTGGGTCAAGCACATGCTCGCCCCCGACCAAGGCGACCTCGACGCCTATCTGGCGGACTACCTCAAGCGAAGGACTGGTGGGACTGTGACCGATTTCGACTTCCTCGTCGGCTCGTGGGACGTGCACAACCGGCGACTGGTGGAACGTCTCGCCGGCAGCGAGGAGTGGGACGAGTTCCCCGCGACTATGCGGAGCGTGGGCGCCTTCGACGGCAAGGCCAACTTCGACGAGACCGTCTTTCCGACCAAGGGGTTCTCGGGGCTGACCTTGCGGGTGATCGACCCCACGACCAGTCAGTGGTCGCTGTACTGGGTCAGCAGCTGCCGCGGTGTCCCCGAGCCGCCGGTGGTCGGCACGTTCACCGACGGGCGAGGCGAGTTCTTCGGAGACGACACCCATGACGGCCGGCCGATCCGGGTCCGTTTCATCTGGTCCGAGATCACCGGCGCGTCCGCCCGATGGGAGCAGGCCTTCTCGGTCGATGACGAGCGGACCTGGGAGACGAACTGGATCATGGAGTTCACCCGCCAGCCGTAGGCGCCCGCGACACCGGCCACCTGCGCAGCGTCCCGGTTCGGATGGAAGGCCGCAACGCACTAGCCTGAGCCTGATCGAGGCCGGGAGGTGGAGCTGTGGTCATGCCCGGTGGTGGGCTCGCGAAGGGCCTCGGCGTCACGCTCAAGCGGATGCTGAGTCCGGCGGTGACCGAGCAGTACCCGGACGTGAAGCCGGAGCTGCCGCCACGCTCCCGCGGGGTGATCGCACTGCAGGAGGAGAACTGCACCTCCTGCATGCTGTGCGCCCGCGAGTGCCCGGACTGGTGCATCTACATCGACTCGCACAAGGAGACGATCCCGGCTGCCGAAGAGGGCGGACGCGACCGCAGCCGGAACGTGCTCGACCGGTTCGCCATCGACTTCTCGCTGTGCATGTACTGCGGGATCTGCATCGAGGTGTGCCCGTTCGACGCGCTGTTCTGGTCGCCGGAGTTCGAGTACGCCGAGTTCGACATCCGCGACCTCACGCACGAGAAGGACCGGCTGCGCGAGTGGATGTGGACCGTGCCGCCGCCGCCCGCGCCTGATCCCGGCGCGGAGCCGCCGAAGGAGCTGGCGGCGGCGGACAAGGCGCGGGCGCTCGCCGCGGCCGAGCAGACCTCGGCGGCGACGCCTCCCGCGGACCCTCGCCGCGGCGCCCGCCGACGGCTCAGCCGTCGGCGGAGGCCGGCGGTCCGGAGCCGGCCGGATGACCGCTCAGGAGATCGTGTTCGTCCTGCTCGGCGTGGTCTGCGCCGGCTCGGCGCTGCTCGTCGTCACGACTCGCCAGCTCGTCCACGCCGCGCTGTGGCTGGTCGGTCACCCTCGGTGCGCTCGCCGGCTGCTACCTGCTGCTCACCGCCGAGTTCGTCGCCTGGGTGCAGGTGCTCATCTACGTCGGTGCGGTCGTGGTGCTGCTGCTGTTCGGGCTCATGCTGACCCGGGCGCCGATCGGCGGCGACAGCGCGCTGGACAGCGCCAACAAGCCGGTCGCGGCTCTGGTCGCCCTCGCGGTCGCCGGGATCCTCGTCACCGTGCTCGCGATCGGCTTCAGGTCCGCGTACGTCGACGTCGAGCACGCGGCGGTCGGCGGCGCCCATGCCACCGGCCAGAGCCTGTTCTCCGGCTGGGTGCTGCCGTTCGAGGCGCTGTCCGTGCTGCTGCTGGCGGCGCTGGTCGGGGCGATCGTCGCTGTCCCGCTCGGACAGCGACGCAGGCGGCGGGTCGGCCACCGGCTCTGGTGCCGAGACGGTCGGCCGCTCGGGCACCGGAACGGGCGCGGGCTCGGGCGAGCGGGCGGGGGGCGGCTAGTGCACCTGCTCTATCCGCTCGTGCTGGCCGCGCTGCTGTTCTGCGTTCGGGGTGTACGGCGTCCTCGCGCGCCGCAACGCGATCGGCGTCCTGATCGCCGTCGAGCTGATGCTCAACGCGGTCAACCTCAACCTCGTCGCCTTCGACGCCTACCTGCGCGACGCGCTGCACACCGGCCAGGTGTTCGCGCTGTTCGTCATCACCATCGCCGCCGCCGAGGTCGGCATCGGCCTGGCGATCGTGCTGCTCGTGTTCCGCCGGCACGGGCACATCGCGGTGGATGCGCTGCGCCAGCTCGGCGAAACCGAGCGGGACCGGCGCACCGATCCTGGCGCGAAGCGCCGACGCCGCCGGCGATGTCGCCAGGGCAAGCGGTGCCGCTGGCGCACGCGACGCTGGCGGCGACCGCTCGCGCCCGGAGTCGGTGAGCGGGCCATGACCGACGTCGCGTGGCTGCTGCCCGCCCTGCCGTTCGTCGCGGCGCTCGTCGGGATGCTGCTGGGTCGCAAGCTGCCCGGCGGTCCCGCGCCGGTCGCCATCGGTGGAACCCTGCTCGCCACCGTCGTCTCGCCTCACGCTGATCGGCAACGCGCACCGCGTGGTCGAGCACGCGGCGGTGCTCACCCCGACCGGCAGCCTCGACATCGTCGATCGGCACCCGCATCGACGGGCTGTCGGTGACCGTCGCGGTCATGGTCTGCCTGGTCGCCCTTGCCGTCCAGGTCTACTCGATCGCCTACCTGCGCGGCGACCCGCGCTACTCCTCCTACGCCGCGTTCGTCTCGCTGTTCACCGCGGCGATGCTGCTCGTCGTCGTCTCCGGCGACCTGTTCGTGCTGTTCGTCGGCTGGGAGGTCATGGGCATCTGCTCGTACTTCCTCATCGGCCACTACTGGGAGGACGAGGGCAACACGCGCCGCGGCCGTCAAGGCGTTCCTGGTCACCAGGCTCGGTGACGTCGCCTTCCTGTTCGGCATCTTCGCCCTCGGCCTGGGCGCCGGGTCGTTCCGGATCGCCGACGTGCTGGCCGCGGCTCCGCACATGTCGCACGGCACGGTCGTCGCCGGCACGCTGCTGCTGCTCGGCGGCGTCGTCGGCAAGAGCGCGCAGTTCCCGCTGCACGTCTGGCTGCCCGACGCGATGGCCGGCCCGACCCCGATCAGCGCGCTGATCCACGCGGCGACCATGGTCGCCGCCGGCGTCTATCGTCGTCGCCCGGCTCTACCCGGTCTTCCTGCTGTCGCCCGCTCGACCTTGCAGCGTGCTCGGCGTCATCGCCGCGATCACGATGCTCGGCGCGCGCGCTGGCCGCCCTCGCCCAGGACGACCTCAAGCGGGTGCTCGCCTACTCGACGGTGAGCCAGCTCGCCTACATGGCTGGCCGGGCTCGCCGTCGGCGGCTACGACGGCGGCGCTGTTCCACCTGCTCACCCACGCGGCGTTCAAGGCGCTGCTGTTCCTCGCCGCCGGCGCGGTCATCCACGCCGTCGGCACCAACCTGATGAGCGAGATGGGCGGGCTGCGGCGGGCGATGCCGGTCACCTTCGTCGGCGATGACCATCGGCCTCGCGCGCCCTGGTCGGGTCTCCCGCTGACCAGCGGCTTCTTCAGCAAGGACGCGGTGCTGCGACGCGGCCTGGGACGTCGGCGTCCGCCGGCGCTCGGTCACCGGCTGGCTGCGTGCTGGCGTCGGCGCGGTCGCTCACCGTCGCCGTCACCGCCGCCTACGCGACCCGGCTGTGGCTGCGGACGTTCTTCGGCCCGGCCGCGGTACGCAGGCGCGCCGCACGAGGCGCCCGCGCTCATGTCGGTGCCGGTCGTTCTCCTCGCCATACCGGCGCTGGCCCTGGGTGCCGCGACCGGCGTGTTCCCCAGTTGGCGTCGGCAGCCGCCGGGCGAGTCGGTGGCTCCGCAGGCGGGGATCGCCGGCGTGTCGGTTGCGGCGCTGGTCGTCGGCGCTGCGGCGATGTACCTGCTCTGGCGCCGGCGACCCGGCCAGCGACCCGGCACTCGCGCTCGGGCGGCTGCGGCCCGCGTTCGCGCGCCGCGCTTCTACGTCGACGCCGTCTACGCCGTGGCGCTCGTCCGCCCGGTGCGTGGCGCTCGCCCGCACCGTGGTCGGCGTCGACGCCGCCGTGGTCGACGGCGCCGTCGACGGCTCCGGGCGCGGCGCCCGCCGGCTCGGCGGCGTCCTGCGGCGCAGCCAGAACGGCAACCTGCAGGCGCTACGCGACCGCGGTGCTCGTCGGCGTCGTGCTGCTCGCGGTCGTCGGCGGTGGTGCTGTCGTGAGCCCAGCCCTTCTCGTCGCGCTGCTCGTCGTGCCCGCTGGTCGGCATCGGCGCTGCTCGCCCTGGTTCGCGCCGGAGCGGGCCGCGGTGCCGATCGGCGTCGCGGTCTCCGGTGTGGTGCTGGCCGTCGCGGTCGGCGGTCGCCGCCGGCGTTCGACTACGGCACGCGGCCGGCATGCAGGGGCAGTCTGGACGCCGCCTGGGCGCCGGCGCTCGACCTGCGGTTCCACCTCGGCGTCGACGGGATCTCGCTGCCGCTGGTCGTGCTGACCGCGCTGCTGACCGTTCCTCTGCCTGGTCTACACGCTGCGCTCGCATGCCGGACGGCGGGCACGCCGCGGTCGTTCGTCGCGCTGGTGCTGCTGCTCGAGGTCGGGCATGCTCGGCACCTTCCTCGCTCTCGACCTGCTGCTGTTCTTCGTGTTCTTCGAGGTCGTGCTGATCCCGATGTACTTCCTCATCGCCATCTGGGGCGGGCAGCGCGCGCCGGCACGCGGCGACTCAAGTTCATCCTCTACACGCTGCTCGGCTCCGGCGTTCATGCTGGTCGGCTTCCTGCTCGTCTACGCGCAGCACCGGCACGTTCGACATGGTCGCCCTCGCGCGCGGCACGGCGACGGGCTGTCGCCATCGGCGTGCAGCTGCTCGCGTTCGGCGCTGATCGGCATCGGCTTCGCGCGTCAAGACCCCGATGTGGCCGCTGCACACCTGGCTGCCCGACGCGCACACCGAGGCGCCCACGGTCGGCTCGGTGCTGCTCGCCGGCGTGCTGCTGAAGATGGGCACCTACGGGTTCGTCCGCATCGCGCTGCCCGGTGCTGCCCGTCGGCGGCCGCAGACGTTCGCGCCGTGGCTCGGCGCCTTCGCCGTCGTCGGCATCGTCTACGGCGTCGCTGGCCTGCCTCGCGCAGCGCGACCTCAAGCGGCTGATCGCCTTCTCCTCGTCGGCCACATGGGCTTCGTGCTGCTCGGCATCGCCACGCTGACCCCGGTCGGCATCAACGGCGCGCTGTTCGGCAACATCGCGCACGGCCTCATCACCGGCCTGCTGTTCTTCCTCGTCGGCGGCGATCAAGGACCGCTACGGCACACCGCGACATGCGCCGCGCTCGGCGGCGGCATGCTACGCCAAGGCGCCGCACCTCGGCTCGGCCTGCTCGCCTTCGCCGCGGTCGCCAGCCTCGGACTGCCCGGCCTGGCCGGGTTCTGGGGCGAGATGCTCGCCATGCTCGGCGCCTTCCAGCCCGCCGCCGGCCTGCACCGCGGCCCCTTCCTCGTGCTTCATGGCGGTCGCCGGCCTCGGCACGGTGCTCACCGCCGCCTACCTTCTGCTGCTGCTGCGCCGGGTCACGCTCGGCCGGATCGCCGAGCGCTGGCAAGGCGTGCGCATTCCGCGACGTGCACGCCGTCGAGCTGGCCGCCTGGTCGCCGCTGGTCGTGCTGGTGCTGGCGCTCGGCCTGTGGCCGCGAGCCGCTGCTCGGCGTCACCGACGCCGCCGTCCGCCAGCTGCTGGGCGGGGGGTGAGGGCGCTGCCATCGATCCAGTCGATCGACTACGTCGCGATCGCGCCCGCCGCTGGTCGTCGCGGTCGCTGCGGTCGTCGTGCTGGTCGCCGACCTGTTCTTCACGGCGCACCGGGCGCGCGTGGTGCCTGCGGTCGCCGCCGGCCGGGTTCCTCGCCGCCTTGGGTCTCACGCTCGTCCTGGCGCAAGGACCGGCGCGCTCCACGTTCTGCCTGTCGGGCGGCGCGTGCTCCTACGTCGTCGACACCTTCACGCTCGCTGCTTCCAGGTGCTGTTCGGCGCCGTCGGCCTCGTGGTCCTCCTGCTGTCGCTGCGCGCGTTCGCCGAGGACGCCTCGGCTGCCGGGGAGTACCACTTCCTGCTGCTGGCCGCGTTCACCGGCATGCTCACGCATCGCCGCCAGCCGCGACCTGATCATGCTGGTCGTCTCGCTCGAGGTCGTCTCGCTGCCGGCCTTCGCCCTCGTCGCACTGCGCAGCGCGGCGACGGCCGGGGCGGCGAGGCCGCGCTGAAGTTCTTCCTGGTCTCGGTGCGTCGCCACGGCGGTCACCCTGTACGGGATGAGCCTCGTCTACGGCGTGACCGGCTCGGTGCACCTCGAACCAGATCGCGGCGGCGCTGGCCCATCCACGCGTGCACACCCTCGGCGCGGTGGCCGCCGTCGGGGTGGTCCTCGTGCTGGTCGGGCTTCGCCTTCAAGGTCGTCCGCCGTGCCGTTCCACTTCTGGGCGCCCGACACCTACGTGGGCGCGCCGGTGCCGGTGGCCGCGCTGCCTGTCGGTGGCGTCCAAGGCGGCGGGCTTCGCCGGACTCGTCGTCCTGCTGGTGCGGGGGCTTCGGGCCGTACGCCGACATCTGGGGGCCGGTCCTCGCCGTGCTCGCCGCCCTCACCATGACGGTCGGGCAACCTGGTCGCGCTGCGCCAGCGGCACGCCGTCCGGCTGCTCGCCTGGTCCTCGGTCGCGCAGGCCGGCTACATCCTGGTGCCGCTCGCCGTGGCCGCGACTCGCGTTCGGCCGCGAGCACGTCGCTCCCGAGGCGCTCGCCGCGACCCTGGCCTACCTCGTCATCTACGCGGCGATGAACCTCGGCGCCTTCGGCTGTGTGGTGGCGGTGGCCAGGCGGGCCCCGTCCGGTGCGCTGGCGGACTACCGCGGCCTGGCCTACCGGTCGCCAGCCGCTCGCCCTGGCGCTGGCGTTCTTCCTCGCCTGCCTGGCCGGACTGCCGCCGGGGCTGTCCGGCCTGTTCGCCAAGGTGGTCGTCTTCAAGGCCGCGGTCGCCGCCGGTCTCGGCTGGCTGGTCGTGCTGCTCGCGGTCAACGTGGTGATCGCCCTGTACTACTACGTGACCTGGGCCGCCTCGCTGTTCGCTGACCCGGTTGGGGCGACGGTCGGTGATCCGGGGTCGCTGGTGGTCGGTGACCCGGGGTCGCTGGCAGGCGCCCCGAAGGTCGCGACGCCCGTGGCCCGCGAGCGGGCGACGCCGAGGTCGATCACTGTCGCCATCGCGCTGGCCGCGGTGGCATCGGTGGCCTTCAGCGTCGCCCCGCAGCTCGTCCTGCACCTGGCGTCGTCGTCGGCCAACGCGCTGCTGCCCTGACGCCAGCGAGCAGGCCAATGCCCTGACCTCTTCCGAACGGAGGAATCCCCGAAGTGGATCTTCCACGTAGTTTCACCATCCGCGAGAGCAGCCACCGCATCCACAACCCCTTCACCAGCGAGAAGCTGGCCGTCCTCGGCCGGGCGCTCAGGCTGGCACCCGGGGCGCGCGTGCTCGACCTGGCCTGCGGTTCGGGCGAGATGCTGTGCACCTGGGCCCGCGACCACCAGATCACCGGGACCGGGGTGGACATCAGCACGGTGTTCACCACCCGCGCTCGCGCCCGGGCCTTGGAACTCGGCGTCGCCGAGCAGGTCACGTTCCTCCACGGCGATGCATCGGGTCACGTCGCCGAGGAGCCCGTCGACGTCGCGGCCTGCATCGGTGCCACCTGGATCGGCGGCGGCCTCCCCGGCACGGTCCACTTGCTCCAGAGCAGCCTGCGCCCGGGCGGGACGATCCTGATCGGCGAGCCGTTCTGGCGGCGCGAGCCCCCGAGCCAGGAGGCCGTCGAAGCCTGCCATGCCGGCAGTCGTGAGGACTTCCTCCCGCTGGTCGGGCTGATCGAGCAGTTCGGCTCACTCGGCTACGACGTGGTCGAGATGGTGCTCGCTGACCAGGACAGCTGGGACCGCTACCGCGCCGCCCAGTGGCTCAACATCCGCTGCTGGCTCGACAGCAACCCCGAGGACGAGCTCGCCCCCGCGTTCCGCGATGAGCTCAGCACCGACCCCATCCGCTACACGCGCTATGAACGCGAGTACCTGGGCTGGGGCGTCTTCGCACTCATGCCCCGCTGACCTGCGTGATCAGCGGTAGTTGGTGAACTGCAGGGCGAAGTCGAAGTCCTTGCCCTTGAGCAGCGCGATGACGTCCTGCAGGTCGTCCTTCTTCTTGGCCGTGACCCGGAGCTGGTCGCCCTGGATCTGCGCCTGGACGCCCTTGGGTCCCTCGTCCCTGATGGTCTTGGAGACCTTCTTGGCGTTGTCCGACGAGATGCCCTCGTTGATCGTGCAGACCTGGCGGAACTCCTTGCCGGAGGCCTTGGGGTCGCCGACATCCAGCACCTTGAGCGAGATGTTGCGCTTGATGAGCCGTTCCTTGAACACGTCCAGGACGGCAAGGCAGCGCTCTTCGCTGTTGGCGCGGATCTCCACCGCCTCGCCTGACCAGGCGATGGAGGCGTCTACGCCCTTGAAGTCGTAGCGCTGGGAGATCTCCTTTGCGGCCTGGTTGAGGGCGTTGTCGACCTCCTGGTGGTCGACTTTGGACACCACGTCGAACGAAGAATCAGCCATATGGTTATCCTGTCATCTGCACCGCCTCCGGGTGGTGCGGAGGCAGGTTGCCCGAGTGGCCAAAGGGAGCAGACTGTAAATCTGCCGGCTCAGCCTACGATGGTTCGAACCCATCACCTGCCACCAGCGAGGGGCGGACACCGGAAAACGGTGGCCGCCCCTGGTGTCGCCTCGGCCCAGCCGCGGTGCACCACCCCGGAGTTCTTACCAACCTCCGGGGGCGTGTAGAGTGTGGCCTCGCCCCGCCCCCTTAGCTCAGTCGGCAGAGCGTCTCCATGGTAAGGAGAAGGTCTACGGTTCGATTCCGTAAGGGGGCTCTCAAGGCGGAGTAGCTCAGCCTGGCAGAGCAAGCGGCTCATAATCGCTGTGTCACGGGTTCAAATCCCGTCTCCGCTACTCCGCGTGCACGAAGGTGCCTGGAGTCCGTTTCGCACCAGCAGGGTGGCTCGGTTACCCTGATACGTCCGCCCGACAGCAAGAAAGGCACTCCGACGTGGCCGCCAAGAGCAGTGATGTCCGCCCGAAGATCACTCTGGCCTGCCAGGAGTGCAAGCACCGCAACTACATCACCAAGAAGAACCGCCGTAACGACCCTGACCGGCTCGAGCTGAAGAAGTTCTGCCCGAACTGCAAGGTCCACCAGGTCCACAAGGAGACCCGGTAGGTTCCCCGGCTGGGCCCCGTGCCCGGCCCCAGGCGTTATCCACGACGGCCGCACCGCATCCGCGGGGCGGCCGTCGTGCTGTTGGTGGAGCGCTGTTAGCGTCCTCGCCATGCCACTAGACCAGGCCTTCATCGGGCGTACCTACCCGCCCACGCCCGCCTACGAGGTGGGCCGCGAGAAGATCCGCGAGTTCGCCGCGGCGATCGGTGACGCGAACCTCGCCTGCACTGATCCGGCGGTCGCTCGCGAGCTCGGCTATCCGGACGTGATCGCTCCGCCCACGTTCCCCATCGTGCTGTCGATGACCGCCGCTGAGCAGGTGATCTTCGACCCCGAGCTCGGCCTGGACTTCACCAGGGTGGTGCACAGCGACCAGCGGTTCGTCTCGCAGCGACCGGTGCACGCGGGCGACCGGCTGAGCGTGGTGGTCACCGTGGAGGCCATCAAGTCGATCGCCGGCAACGACATCATCACCACCCGGGGCGAGATCGCGACCGAGGACGGCGAGGCGGTGTGCACGGCGTACTCCACGCTCGTCTCCCGCGCCCCCGAGCAGCCGGAGATGGGGCAGTGAGGGGCACTCCGATGGCGTACGACGACGTCGAGGTCGGCACCGAGCTCCCGGAGCAGCAGTTCACGCTCACCCGGGACCGCCTGGTGCGCTACGCCGGAGCCTCGGGCGACTTCAACCCGATCCACTGGAACCCGCGGTTCGCCCGCGAGGTCGGGCTGCCCGATGTCATCGCGCACGGCATGCTCACCATGGCCACGGCTGGCCGCGTGGTCACCGACTGGGCCGGCGACCTCGGGGCGGTCGTGGAGTACGGGGTGCGGTTCACCAAGCCCGTGGTGGTCGGCGACGCAGGCGAGGGGGCGACCTTGCAGGTGTCGGGCCGGGTGACCGAGAAGCTGGACGGCGGCCGGGTCCGGGTGGAGCTGACGGTGCGCTCCGGCGAGATCAAGGTCCTCGGCCAGGCTCGTATGATCGTCAAGCTCCGCTAAGACGGCCGATGGAGCAATTTCGTGTTGGGGAGCTATTGACCTGGTAGGCGACACTGGATGAGTTCGTTGGCATCTCGATCTCATGGCGACCGTCAACTCGGCTCGATAGCCGGGTCCCAGGCGGAAGGGGAGCGCGGCACCGTGGAGTTCGCGCTGGACTCAGAGCTCCTCCGCAACCTGCTGGACGTCTCGGGCGCGCCGACAGCCGTGTTCGATCTTGACGGCTACATCGTGTTCGCCAACGAAGCGATGCTCGCCGCCACCGGCTATACCCGCGAGCAGCTCATCGGCAGCGAGTTCGTCCTGCTGATGCACCCGGACGACGTCGAGGAAGAGCGTCAGGCGGCGGTCGCGCTCATCAAGAGCAGCCAGACTGGCTATCAGGCACAGCGCCGGTATCGGCACGCCGACGGACACACGATCTCCATGGTGATCGCCATCGCGGTGTTGACCGACGGCGCCGGTCGGGTCACCCACTTCCTGCTGCACGCCCACGACATCACGCCGCTGCGCCAAGCGGAGGAGCACGCCAGGCGGGCGGAGGCGGTCCTGCGGACCGCGTTCGAGAACGCGCCGATCGGCATGGGGCTGGTCGCCCTCGACGGCACCTGGCTGCAGGTCAACGACGCGCTGGCACGGATGCTCGGGTACACCGCGGACGAGCTGCTCGCCAAGTCGGTGATGGAGCTCACCGACGAGCGTGACCGTGACGCCGACGACGCGGCCATCCACGACCTGGCCGAAGGCCGGCGGCGGACCTACGCGGTCGAGAAGCGGTATCGCCACGCCGACGGCCACCTCGTATGGGTGCGGCTGCACTCGGCGGTGGTTCTCGACGACGACGGTGCGCCGAGCTATTTCGTCAGCCAGTACGAGGACGTGTCGGACCGCAAGCTCGCCGACCAGCGCCTGGCTCACCTGGCGCTGCACGACCCCTTGACCGGGCTCGCCAACCGCACGCTGCTGCTCGACCGCATGGAGGTGGCGCTGGCGCAGCGCTCGCGTGAGGGTGGCAGGGTGGTCGTCGCGTTCGGGGACCTCGACGACTTCAAGTCCGTCAACGACGAGTTCGGCCACGCCGCTGGCGACGAGCTGCTCACCGAGGTGGCGCGCCGGTTGCAGGGCGCGGTCCGCGCGGGTGACACCGTCGCGCGGCTCGGCGGTGACGAGTTCGTCGTCGTCACCACTCTGCACGACGAGGAGGTCACGGCCTTCGCGAACCGGCTGCGTGAGGCCGTGGAGCCACCTCCGGGGCGGCACGGCCGGATGAGCATCGGTGTGGCGGTCTGCCCGCCGGACGCGGTCACGCCGAGGGGGCTGCTGATGGTGGCCGACGAGGCGATGTACGCGCAGAAGAAGGCTCGCCGTGGCATCGGCCCACGGGCGCCCTATGGGCGGACTGGCCCCAGCGAAGTGCCGGTGCTCTAGGGTCGCCGCTGTGGTGGACCTGCTGGCGAGATGGACGACCCTGGGCGTCGGCGGGCCTGCTCGCGCGCTGTTCGAGGCGAGCAACGACGACGACCTGGTCGGTCACGTCCAGCGTGCGGACGAGCGCGGCGAACCGGTCCTGGTGCTCGGCGGCGGCAGCAACCTGCTCGTTGCGGACGCGGGGTTCGACGGGGCCGTGGTGCGCGTCGCCACCCGGGGCGTTGTGGTCAGCCCCGATGGCGGACGGATGCTGGTCCGGGCACAGGCGGGCGAGTCGTGGGACGGCTTGGTGGCGCACTGCGTCGAGCGAGGGCTGGCCGGGTTGGAATGCCTGTCTGGGATCCCCGGACTCGTGGGGGCCGCGCCGATCCAGAACATCGGCGCCTACGGCCAGGAGGTGGCCGAAACCATCGCCGTGGTGCACGCCTGGGACCGCGACCAGCGACGCGTGGTCGACCTGACGGCCGACGAGTGCTCGTTCGGCTACCGGACGAGCCGATTCAAGGGCAGCGATCGCTATCTGGTGCTCGCTGTGACGTTCGCCCTGGAGGTCGGTGAGTTCTCGGGCCCGGTCCGCTACGCCGAGCTGGCGAGCGCGCTCGGCGTAGAGCTGGGCGGGCGAGCGTTGCTGGAGCAGGTTCGCTCCACCGTGCGGGCGCTGCGGGCGGCCAAAGGGATGATGCTCGACCCGGCGGACCCGGACACCGCGAGCGCCGGTTCGTTCTTCACCAACCCGGTCCTGGACGCGGGCCGGCTGCCCGCCGACGCGCCGCGCTGGCCCCAGCCGGATGGTCAGGTCAAGACGTCCGCGGCCTGGCTGATCGAGCATGCCGGGTTCGCCCGGGGCTACGGGCAGGGGGCGGTGGGCATCTCGTCCAAGCACACGCTCGCTCTGGTGAACCGGGGCGGCGGTACGGCCGCCGAGGTCGTCGCGCTGGCCAGGGAGATCCGCGACGGGGTGCAGGCCGCCTTCGGGGTCGAGCTGGTGCCCGAGCCGGTGCTGGTGGGTCTCGAGCTCTGACCCAGCCCGCGCTGATCATGCAGCGATGGTTGGGCTCCACGGCGTGTCGCGGACCATCGCTGCATGCTCGGCAGCAAAGGGCTTGACAAGGTAGTGAGTGGCCACTAACTTAGTCGCCATGGCCGCCGCCAAGTCCCGGATGAGCGCCCACGATCGACGCGTGAGCATCGTCGATGCCGCCGTCGTCGAGTTCGCCCACGGCGGTTTCGCGGGCACCTCGACGGAGGACATCGCGCGGCGGGCCGGCATCTCCCAGCCCTACCTCTTCCGGCTGTTCCCGACCAAGAAGGACCTCTTCCTCGCGACGGTGGAGCGCTGCTGGCACCGCATCGGCGAGGCGTTCGCCGAGGCCGCCGAAGGCCTCGAGGGCGAAGAGGCGCTGGGCGCGATGGGGATGGCCTACGGCGCCGTGCTGGGCGACCGTGACCTGCTCCTGCTGCAGCTCCACATGTACGCGGCGTGCGCGGATCCAGACGTGCGTGACGCCGTGCGGGTCGGCTACGGCGAGCTGTGGTCGCAGGTGGAGCGGCTGTGCGGGCAGCCGGTGCAGGACCGGGTCGCCTTCTTCGCGTCCGGCATGCTCTGCAACGTGGTGGCGGCAATGGACCTTCAGGGGCTGGACCAGCCCTGGGCGCAGGCTCTGGCGCGCATGCACGAAGGCCCGCCTGCCGCCGTAGGCGCTCGGCAGCCAGGGCGCATTTTTTTTGAACTTCGAACTGAGTGATTACTCACTATTTACTTGGGAGAGGCGATGGCCATACAGGGCAAGGCCGGCTGGACGTTCGTGGTGACGTCCGTCGCGCTGTTCATGAGCTCGCTGGACAACCTGGTGGTGACCACGGCGCTGCCGGCGATCCGCGACCACCTCCACGCGTCCCTGGCGGACCTGGAATGGACCGTGAACGCCTACACGCTGACCTTCGCGGTGCTGCTGCTGACCGGCGCTGCGCTCGGTGACCGGTTCGGCCGCCGGCGGATGTTCGTCATCGGCGTGGGGATCTTCACGGCAGCCTCCGCCGCCGCGGCGCTGTCGACGACGGCCCAGGCGCTGGTCGCCGCCCGCGCGGTGCAGGGGCTTGGCGGGGCCATCCTCGTCCCGCTCACGCTCACCCTGCTGTCCGCGGCGGTGGCGCCGGCCCGACGTGGACTGGCCCTCGGCGCCTGGGGCGCGGTGGGCGGCCTGGCCGTGGCGGTCGGCCCGCTCGTCGGTGGTGCGATCGTGGACGGAGCCTCCTGGCACTGGATCTTCTGGCTCAACGTGCCGATCGGCTTGGCACTGATACCGATCGCCTGGGTCCGGCTCGCCGAGAGCCGTGGCCCGGCCGGGCGACTCGACCTGGTCGGCACGCTGCTCGCCAGCGCGGGACTCTTCGGCGTCGTCCTGGCGCTGGTGCGGGGCAACTCCTGGGGCTGGGGCAGCCCCGGCGTCGTCGGCCTGCTGGCCGGCGGTGCCGTGATCCTCGCCGCCTTCCTCGCCTGGGAGCGGCAGCTGGCGTCGCGCGGCGGACAGCCCATGCTGCCGCTGCGGCTGTTCCGCAGCCGGGCGTTCGCGGCGACCAACGCCGCTTCGCTGCTGATGTTCTTCGGGATGTTCGGGTCGGTGTTCCTGCTCGCCCAGTTCCTGCAGGTCTCCATGGGCTACTCGCCGTACGCCGCGGGGCTGCGCACCCTGCCCTGGACCGCGATGCCGGCCGTCGTCGCGCCGCTCGCCGGGATGCTCTCCGACCGCATCGGAGGCCGGCGCATCGTCGCCACCGGGCTGGCGCTGCAGGCCGTCGGACTGGCGATGTTCGCCGCGCTGGCCTCATCGACGGTCGCCTACGTCGATCTGGTGCCCGCGCTCGTCGTCAGCGGCATCGGGATGGGCATGTTCTTCGCCCCGGTGGCCAACCTGCTGCTGTCGTCAGTGAAGCGGGAGGAGGAGGGCATCGCCTCGGGCGCGAACAACGCCATCCGCGAGCTGGGCGGCGTGTTCGGCGTCGCCGTGCTCGCGTCGGTGTTCGGCCACTACGGCAGCTACTCGTCGCCAACGGCGTTCGCCGACGGGGTCGGCCCGGCGGTGTGGGTCGGTGCGGCGGTGGTCGCGCTCGGCGCGGTGGCGGCGCTGTTGATCCCGCGCCACCCGACGTCACCGCCAGAGCTGGAGGCTGGCTCGTTGCTGCCGGAGCCCGGCAGCGTCCGGTCCGCGATGGGGCCGGCTCCGGTCAGCGTCCTGACGGCGCGCGGACTCGGTCGGGGCTGGACGGCGGGGTGGACGCCAGCCAGGCGTCCACGCCGGCCAGCAGGTGCGCCTTCAGGTGCGGCGGCGCCATCGAGCCGTTGACCGACGCCCTGGCGAGCCCGGCCAGGGCGTCGTCGTCCATGCCGTGGACCTCGCGGGCCTGCGTGTACTGGGCCGCGAGCCGCGAGCCGAACAGCAACGGGTCGTCGGCGCCGAGGGCGATCGGCACGCCCGCCGTGCGGAGCTGCTCCAGCGGCACAGCCGCCAGGTCACGGGCCACGCCGAGCGCGACGTTGGAGGCCGGGCACACCTCCAGCGTCACGCCCGTCGCGGCGAGCCGGTCGAGCAGCCGGGGGTCCTCCACCGAACGCACCCCGTGCCCGATCCGGTTGGCACCGAGCAGGTCGAGGCAGTCGACCACGCTGGGTGCGCCCAGCAGCTCCCCACCGTGCGGCATGGCCGCGAGGCCGGCCGAGCGAGCGATGCGGAACGCGGGGGCGAAGTCGGCGGTGCGGCCCCGCCGCTCGTCGTTGGACAGCCCGAAGCCGACCACCCCGCGGCCGGCGTACCGGGCGGCGAGTCGGGCGAGCGTGCGGGCATCGAGCGGGTGACGGGTGCGGTTGGCGGCGATGATGACGCCGATCCCGACGCCGGTGCTCACCGAGGCTTGCGCGGCCGCGTCGAGCACGAGCTCGACCACCGGGGTCAGCCCGCCGAACCGGGCGGCGTAACCGGACGGGTCCACCTGCAGCTCGAGCCATCCCGAACCCTCGTCGCGCTCGTCGCTGGCCGCCTCGTGGAAGACGCGCCGGATGTCGTCCTCGGTGCGCAGCACGGAGCGCGCGATGTCGTACAGGCGCTGGAACCGGAACCAGCCACGGGAGTCGCCGGTCTCCAGCCGCGGCGGCGTGCCGGAGGTCAGCGCATCGGGGAGCCGCACCTGGTGCCGGGCCGCGAGCTCGAGCAGGGTGGCCGGGCGCATCGAGCCGGTCAGGTGCAGGTGGAGGTGCGCCTTCGGCAGCGTCCGGACGTCCCGCATGGCTCTACTGTGCCGCCTTGCGCCCACCGGTGCGTGGCTGGATCGCTGATCGCGGCGGCTACTCGGCCTCGCCGAGGAGCTGGGCGATCCGCCGGGCGACACGGGTCAGCGGTGGGTGACGGCGCACTCATGGGCATATCGTCCCATCTTGACGCCCGCAGACACCCGCGGTGGGCGGGCGGTTCGACCGGCCGGGCGTCGGCACGTACACTGTGCAGGCCGGGTTGTGCCCGTTGTCGGTTCATGGCGCCTCCCAGGCGCCTACGGACCGGCGTCGTGGTGCCTCCGGCAACGAAGGGCAGTAGCTCAACTGGCTAGAGTTCCGGTCTCCAAAACCGGCGGTTGGGGGTTCGAGTCCCTCCTGCCCTGCCACGGTGGCGTTGCACGTGCAGCACCACCTTGAAGACGAAACGACCTGTGGAAGGACGACGTGAGCGAGACGCGCGGCGCCACTGCAACGCCGGAACGGCGCTCGCCCAAGCCTGCCACCAGCGGCAAGGGCAACCCGCTCCAGCGCATCAGCCTTTTCTACCGCCAGGTGGTCTTCGAGCTCCGGAAGGTCATCTGGCCGACCCGAAGCGAGCTGATCACCTACACCACGGTCGCGATGGTTTTCGTGCTGGTGATGATCAGTATTTTGGCTGTCATGGACTTCGCGTTTGCCAAGCTCGTTTTGAAGGTTTTCGGCTAAAGCGGTCCCGCCAGGCATCCCTACGACGCTGCCCGCGTCTGAGCCACCAAGAGAGAAGCAGTCACTGTGTCCGAGTTTGACCCGCCGATCGACAACCCCGACGAGGGTGACCTCGACGTGTCCGCCGGCGCCGTGCTCGACGACGCAGTCGAGGGGGCCGAGGCCGACGACGCCGAGGCAACCGACGTAGCCAGCGTCGCTGACGAGGTGGCTGTGGTTACGGACGCGCCGTCCGAGGAGGCCTACGCCGAGGCGGACCCGGTCGCGGAGTTCCGCTCCGCCCTGCGCGCCCGGCCGGGCGAGTGGTACGTGGTGCACACCTACGCGGGCTACGAGAACAAGGCCAGGGC
The DNA here is from genome assembly GCA_963703505.1 of uncultured Actinomycetota bacterium. Lineage (GTDB taxonomy): Bacteria > Actinomycetota > Actinomycetes > CAVPEL01 > CAVPEL01 > CAVPEL01. The sequence continues at coordinate 798,378 of CAVPEL010000006.1, forward strand.
GAATCTCGAGAGCCGGATCCAGTCCTTGAACATGGAGGACCACATCTACGAGATCGAGATCCCGACCGAGGAAGTCGTCGAGGTCAAGAACGGCAAGCGCCAGAACGTCAAGCGCAACGTGTTTCCGGGCTACCTGCTGGTTCGGATGGAGCTCACCGACGAGTCCTGGGCAGCCGTGCGCTACACGCCCACGGTCACCGGCTTCGTCGGCCAGAGCTCGAACAAGCCGTCGCCGCTCACCATCGACGAGGTGGTGAAGTTCCTCGCCCCGGCCCCGACCAAGGCAGAGCGTGGGGCAGGTCCGGTGGAGGTGCTCGTGCTCGACTTCGGGATCGGTGACTCCGTCACGGTCATCGATGGCCCGTTCGCGACCCTGCAGGCCACCATCCACGAGATCAACCCCGAGGGCCAGAAGATCAAGGGCTTGGTCGAGATCTTCGGCCGGGAGACGCCGGTCGAGCTCTCCTTCAACCAGATCCAGAAGAACTGAGCCCACGACCCACCCGCCCTGATCCGACAGCCTCCCTCACCTTCAAGGACCGACGAATGCCTCCCAAGAAGAAGCTTGCAGCGATCATCAAGCTGCAGATCAACGCTGGTGCTGCTACGCCGGCCCCCCCGATCGGCCCGGCGCTCGGTCAGCACGGCGTCAACATCATGGAGTTCTGCAAGGCCTACAACGCCGCGACCGAGTCGCAGCGGGGCAACGTGGTGCCCGTGGAGATCTCGGTCTACGAAGACCGCAGCTTCACGTTCGTCACCAAGACGTCGCCCGCCGCGCGGATGATCCTCAAGGCCGCCGGCATCGAGAAGGGCAGCGGTGTCCCGCACAAGGAGAAGGTCGCCTCGCTGAGCCGCGACGCGATCCGCGAGATCGCCACGGCCAAGATGGTCGACCTCAACGCGAACGACCTCGACGCCGCCGAGAAGATCATCGCCGGCACCGCCCGGTCGATGGGCATCACCGTCAAGGACTGAACCACCTGTCAGACCCTGGGGTGGCCACGGCGACCTGAGGTTCTGACAACTCAACGCACGACGTGGGAGGGCCAGCTTCGGCCCGATGTACCACGACCTCCGCACATCCAAGGAGACAGCACATGAAGCGCAGCAAGGCGTACCGCGCCGCAGCGGAGAAGATCAACCCGGACCACCTCTACGCCCCGCTCGAGGCGGTCCGGATCGCCAAGGAGACGTCGAGCACGAAGTACCCGGCGACCGTCGAGGTCGCCCTGCGCCTCGGTGTCGACCCGCGCAAGGCCGACCAGATGGTCCGCAGCACCGTCAACCTCCCGCACGGCACCGGCCGCGTCGCACGCGTCCTGGTGTTCGCCAACGGCGAGCGTGCCGAAGAGGCCAAGGCGGCTGGCGCTGACATCGTCGGCGGCGACGAGCTGATCGACAAGGTCGCCGGCGGGTTCCTCGACTTCGACTCCGTCGTCGCGACGCCGGACCTCATGGGCAAGGTCGGACGCCTGGGCAAGGTGCTCGGCCCGCGTGGCCTCATGCCGAACCCGAAGACCGGCACCGTGACCAACGACGTCGCGAAGGCTGTCACCGACATCAAGAGCGGCAAGATCGAGTTCCGGGTCGACCGGCACGCGAACCTGCACTTCGTCATCGGCAAGACGACCTTCAGCGAGGTCGAGCTGGTGGAGAACTACGCGGCCGCGATCGACGAGGTCCTGCGGGTGAAGCCGTCCGCGGCGAAGGGTCGCTACATGAAGAAGGCGACGATCACCACCACCATGGGCCCGGGCATCCCGGTCGACCCCAACAAGACGCGCAACCTGCTGGTCGAGGAGACCCCGCCAGCTGATGCTCGAAGCGGTGGCGACCGGCAATTTGGCGGTCGCCACCGTCACGCCGTACTGTGTCCACTGCCAAAGACCGCCGGTCGCCACCCTTCGGGGTGGCCGAAGGCTCCGCAACCTGCGGACGACCTGCGTAGGTGTGAGGATCGTTCCGACGTCGTCAGACGTCCTAACGCCCCGTGCGCCTGCGCTGGGGCGTTTCGTGCGTTTCGGGGCCGTCGCCCGACCGGCGCCCACCCGGAAGGAGGCCTATGCCAAGGCCTGACAAGGTGACCGCCGTCGCCGAGCTGACGGAAAGCTTCCGCAGCTCGAACGCGTCCGTGCTCACCGAGTACCGCGGTCTCACCGTGGCGCAGCTCAAGACGCTGCGCCGCACGCTCGGTGCGGACTCGTCGTACGCCGTGGTGAAGAACACGCTCACCAAGATCGCTGCCCGCGAGGCAGGCCTCGCCGACCTGGAGCCGTTGCTCCAGGGTCCTTCGGCGATCGCCTTCGTCTCGGGTGACCCGGTCGAGGCAGCCAAGGGGCTGCGTGACTTCGCCAAGGCCAACCCCCTGCTCGTGATCAAGGGCGGCGTGCTCGACGGCCGCATGGTCACGGCCGACGAGATCAAGAAGCTGGCCGACCTGGAGTCGCGCGAGGTTCTGCTCGCCAAGCTCGCAGGCGCGATGAAGGCTTCGCTGTCTGGAGCTGCAGCGCTCTTCCAGGCGCCGCTCGCCCAGGCCGCTCGCACCATCGAGGCACTGCGCCAGAAGGTCGAGGCCGACCCGGCCTCGGCCGCAGCCGCTCCGGCGGCCGAAGCAGCCGAGGCTGCCGAGGTCGCACCGTCGGAGGAGGTCGCCGATGAGGCTCCCGCCGCCGACACGGTCGCGGACGAGGTTGTCGAGGAGGTAGCGGCGCCCGAGGCGGCCGCGACCGACGAGACGCCGGCTGACGCCGACACCACCGAGGCCTGACCGCTCAGCTCCACCCCACCACCCGAAGACACCCCCGGCCACCAGGCCGAGAAGCAGGAAGGACCGCCACCATGGCGAAGCTCAGCACCGACGAGCTGCTCGACGCGTTCAAGGAGATGACGCTGATCGAGCTCTCTGAGTTCGTGAAGCAGTTCGAGGAGACCTTCGACGTCACCGCCGCAGCCCCGGTCGCCGTTGCGGCCGCGCCGGCAGCGGGTGGCGGCGGCGAGGCCGTCGCCGAGGAGCAGGACGAGTTCGACGTCATCCTCGACGACGCTGGCGACAAGAAGATCCAGGTCATCAAGGAGGTGCGCACGCTCACGAACCTCGGTCTGAAGGAGGCCAAGGACCTCGTCGACGGCGCACCGAAGCCGGTCCTGGAGAAGGTCAACAAGGAGGCGGCCGACAAGGCGAAGGCGGCGCTCGAGGGCGCTGGCGCCAAGGTCACCGTCAAGTAGTACCTCGTACAGCCCGTCGAGGGCGGCTCCCCAGCGATGGGGCGCCGCCCTCGACGCGTTCTGGGGGGCGTCTGCGCCCCGCCCGCCCCGCCCCCCGCCGCCCGCCTCCGCGCGCTCCGCCCCGCGCCCAGTGGCGATCAAGCATTGGGCCAAATGCCCCGTGGATCGGCGCCGCCAGCAGGGGCATGTACGCCCAACTGCCTGATCGTACTGGCGGTGATCTCGTCGTGGCGCCTCAGGCGATCCGGAGCTGGCGCCGTCGGATGGCGAGAACCTCCAGCAACTCGGAGACGACGGCGTCGGGGTCACGCAGCCGCTGGTGGGTGAACCGCACTGTGAGCCAGCCGCGCGCGGCGAGTGCGCTGTCTCGGCGCAAGTCCCGCTCATGCTGGTCGGGGCTGGAGTGGTACTGGCGTCCGTCCAGCTCGACGGCGACCAATTCGTCGCGGTAGGCGCCGTCGAGATAGATCGTCCGGTCGCCGAGCCGCACGGGGAGCTGGTGGACGGCACTCGGGAGAGCCGGGTGGCGGAAGACCTTCTGGTACCCCCAGATCTCCAGCTCGCTGCGGCAACCGGTGACCAGGAGGTCGGCAAGGTGGAGCAGCTGGGCGCGCCCCGGCACGTTTCCAGCCGCAATGGCCGCGTCCATGAGTCGGCGAGGCGTGATGAGCCTCCGCTGGACAGCGAGGATCGCCGGCGCTCGACGATCCCCGGGCAGCAGGAGCGGCCAGCTGTCCACCAGGGAGGTTTCGAGCCGGGCGAGCGGGATCCCGCCGCGGACGATCACCGAGGCGGCTCGTTGGTGAACCCAGCCCGGCGGTGGACGACAAGATCGGAGCCGGCCCGTAGGCGCACGGCGCCGCCCGTCGTGAGGTGGATGTCGCGTCACGCTCGGCCGGCACGGGAAGGCCCCACATGGGCCAGCGCCGACAGGTGGCTCACCGCCGCTCGATCGCCGGTGTAGCGCAGGGCCGCCCGGAGCACGGACATCCGGATGACCAACCAGCGTCGGGTCGACGTACACGTGCGGAAACGGTGACATCAGGTGGCCGGAAGCGACCGCATGCTCGAGCGCACTGCGGGAGACGGCATCGAGCAGCTGGTAGCGGCTGAGCACACCGTGATGCTCGCCCAGCAGTGCCTGGATGGTGAGGTTCACGAAGGTCACGGTGGCGGCCAGGAAGCGGCTCGAGCGGTGTAGGTGACCCGGTCTGGGGACTTCCGCGCCTCGCGGGACGCCCTGTGGACACCACGCGGCCTCCGTCGGCGCCGGGTGTGCCCACGGGAGGTGACGGCGCGCCGAGCGGGCCGGCACGGGAATGCCCACATGACCACGGGGCAACTCGAACTGGCCACGGCCTAGCGATCCGGGCGTGACGCGGGAGCCCCCGGAGGTGATCAGGCATTGGGCGCTCAGCCTCGCCGGCGGACCCTCATGGCGTGCGTATCCGCCCGATGCTTGATCCATACGGCCCCCGACCGGCCCACGCCCCTCGAAAGCGACCCTCAGCGGCCAATCGCCACCCACAGATCCCGCCCGTGCTCTTGACTCGGGGGCCGCGGGGGGCGATCCTCGCTGCAGATGCGCAAGCCTGAGAGACATACCGACTGCGAGCCGCCAAGCGGCCGCCTCGACAGAAGTCTGCTCTGTGGCTACACTGCTCCTTTGCGCTGTCTTCTTGACGTGCCCGTTTTTTGACGGGGGCGTCTCTCGTGCGCGCAACACGTTCCGCGAGCCCTCGGAAGGACGCCCCACTTGGCCGCCTCGCGCAGCACCTCGGCACAGGCCCCCCGCACCTCCAGCTCTCTCACCGCACCACCGCGTGTGTCATTCGCAAAGATCCGTGAGCCTCTCGAGGTTCCCAACCTCCTGGCGCTGCAGGTCGACTCGTTCGACTGGCTCCTCGGCAACGCCGCATGGAAGGACCGTGTCGAGGCCAAGAGCCGCGGCGACGTGTCCACGACCTCGGGTCTGGAGGAGATCTTCGAGGAGATCAGTCCGATCGAGGACTTCTCCGGGACGATGTCGCTGTCGTTCCGCGACCACCGGTTCGAGCCGCCGAAGAACTCCATCGACGAGTGCAAGGAGCGGGACTTCACCTACTCCGCGCCGATGTTCGTCACCGCGGAGTTCGTGAACAACGGCACCGGTGAGATCAAGAGCCAGACGGTCTTCATGGGCGACTTCCCGCTCATGACCGACAAGGGCACCTTCGTCATCAACGGCACCGAGCGTGTCGTGGTGTCGCAGCTGGTGCGCTCGCCGGGCGTCTACTTCGACAAGACCATCGACAAGGTGTCCGACAAGGACACGTACAGCTGCAAGATCATCCCGTCGCGGGGTGCGTGGCTGGAGTTCGAGGTCGACAAGCGCGACGCCGTCGGCGTTCGGCTGGACCGCAAGCGCAAGCAGAGCGTCACGGTGCTGCTCAAGGCGCTGGGCTGGAGCACCGAGCGGATCCTCGAGCGCTTCGGCGAGTACGAGTCGATCCGGCTGACCATGGAGAAGGACCACGTCCAGACCCAGGACGAGGCCCTGATCGACATCTACCGCAAGCTGCGCCCGGGAGAGCCCCCCACGCGCGAGGCCGCCCAGACGCTGCTGGACAACCTCTACTTCAACCCCAAGCGCTACGACCTGGCCAAGGTCGGTCGCTACAAGGTCAACAAGAAGCTGGGCCTCGGCCTCGACCTCGACCAGGGCACCCTGACCGAGGACGACATCGCGTCGACGATCGAGTACGTCGTGCGGCTGCACGCGGGCGAGACCGAGATGACCGCCGGCGACGTCACCGTGCCGGTCGAGGAAGACGACATCGACCACTTCGGCAACCGGCGCCTGCGCACGGTCGGCGAGCTCATCCAGAACCAGGTCCGTACCGGCCTGGCCCGGATGGAGCGCGTGGTCCGCGAGCGGATGACCACCCAGGACGTCGAGGCGATCACGCCGCAGACCCTGATCAACATCCGCCCGGTCGTCGCGTCGATCAAGGAGTTCTTCGGGACTTCCCAGCTGTCGCAGTTCATGGACCAGACCAACCCGCTCGCGGGTCTGACCCACAAGCGTCGCCTGTCGGCGCTGGGTCCGGGCGGTCTGTCGCGTGAGCGCGCCGGCTTCGAGGTCCGTGACGTGCACCCCAGCCACTACGGCCGGATGTGCCCGATCGAGACCCCGGAAGGCCCGAACATCGGTCTGATCGGTTCGCTGTCGACGTTCGCCCGGGTCAACTCCTTCGGGTTCGTCGAGACGCCGTACCGCAAGGTCGTCGGCGACCAGGTCACCGACCAGATCGACTACCTCACCGCGGACGTCGAGGACCGGTACGTCATCGCCCAGGCGAACGCACCGCTCAACCCCGACGGCACCTTCGCCGAGGCGCGAGTCCTGGTCCGCCGTAAGGGCGGCGAGATCGAGTACCTGCCCGGTGTCGAGATCGACTACATGGACGTGTCGCCGCGGCAGATGGTCTCCGTGGCCACCGCGATGATCCCGTTCCTGGAGCACGACGACGCGAACCGCGCGCTGATGGGCTCCAACATGCAGCGCCAGTCCGTGCCGCTGCTCAAGGCCGAGGCGCCGCTCGTCGGCACCGGCATGGAGTACCGCGCGGCGACCGACGCCGGCGACGTGGTCAAGGCCGAGAAGGCGGGTGTGGTCGAGGAGCTGTCCGCCGACCTCGTCACCGTCATGGCCGACGACGGGACCCGCCAGACCTACCGGCTGGCGAAGTTCAAGCGGTCCAACCAGGGCACCTGCATCAACCAGAAGCCGATCGTGGCCGAAGGCCAGCGGGTCGAGATCGGCCAGGTCGTCGCCGACGGTCCGTGCACCGACCTCGGTGAGATGGCGCTCGGCAAGAACCTGCTCGTGGCGTTCATGCCGTGGGAAGGCCACAACTACGAAGACGCGATCATCCTGTCCCAGCGTCTCGTGCAGGACGACGTGCTCTCCTCGATCCACATCGAGGAGCACGAGGTCGACGCGCGCGACACCAAGCTGGGCCCGGAGGAGATCACCCGGGACATCCCCAACGTGTCCGAGGAGGTCCTCGCGGACCTCGACGACCGCGGGATCATCCGGATCGGCGCCGACGTGGTGCCGGGCGACGTGCTGGTCGGCAAGGTCACGCCCAAGGGCGAGACCGAGCTCACCCCGGAGGAGCGGCTGCTTCGCGCCATCTTCGGCGAGAAGGCCCGCGAGGTCCGCGACACGTCCCTGAAGGTGCCGCACGGCGAGTCCGGCAAGGTCATCGGCGTCCGGGTGTTCAGCCGCGACGAGGGTGACGAGCTGCCGCCGGGGGTGAACGAGCTGGTGCGCGTGTACGTCGCGCAGAAGCGCAAGATCACCGACGGTGACAAGCTCGCCGGCCGCCACGGCAACAAGGGCGTCATCTCCAAGATCATGCCGGTGGAGGACATGCCGTTCCTCGAGGACGGCACCCCGGTCGACATCGTCCTCAACCCGCTCGGTGTGCCCGGCCGGATGAACGTCGGCCAGGTCCTCGAGACGCACCTCGGCTGGGTCGCCAAGACCGGCTGGAAGGTGGAGGGCAAGTCCGAGGGCTGGGAGCAGCGGCTCCACGCGATCGGCGCGCACGAGGGTGCGCCCGACAGTCGTGTCGCCACCCCGGTCTTCGACGGTGCCCGCGAGGACGAGATCACCGGCCTGCTGGGCTCCACGCTGCGCAACCGCGACGGCGACCAGCTGGTCTCCAGCAGCGGCAAGGCGCAGCTGTACGACGGGCGCACCGGTGAGCCGTACGCGGCGCCGATCAGCGTCGGTTACATCTACATCCTCAAGCTGCACCACCTGGTCGACGACAAGCTGCACGCTCGTTCGACCGGTCCGTACTCGATGATCACCCAGCAGCCGCTCGGTGGTAAGGCGCAGTTCGGTGGTCAGCGGTTCGGTGAGATGGAGGTGTGGGCGCTCGAGGCCTACGGCGCGGCCTACGCGCTGCAGGAGCTGCTCACCATCAAGTCCGACGACGTGCTCGGCCGCGTGAAGGTCTACGAGGCCATCGTCAAGGGCGAGAACATCCCCGAGCCCGGCATCCCCGAGTCCTTCAAGGTGCTCATCAAGGAGATGCAGTCCCTGTGCCTCAACGTCGAGGTGCTGTCCAGCGACGGCATGTCGATCGAGATGCGCGACACCGATGACGAGGTCTTCCGCGCAGCGGAAGAGCTCGGTATCGACCTGTCCCGGCGCGAGCCGAGCAGCGTCGAAGAGGTCTAAGCCGTGCGGCGGTGAGCGCCGTACCCCTTGGACTATCGACAAACGAGGAGAGAGAAGACCCACGTGCTCGACGTCAACTTCTTCGACGAGCTGCGCATCGGCCTCGCCACTGCTGACGACATCCGTCAGTGGTCGCACGGTGAGGTCAAGAAGCCGGAGACCATCAACTACCGCACCCTGCGTCCTGAGAAGGACGGTCTGTTCTGCGAGAAGATCTTCGGTCCCACCCGGGACTGGGAGTGCTACTGCGGGAAGTACAAGCGGGTCCGCTTCAAGGGCATCATCTGCGAGCGCTGTGGCGTCGAGGTCACTCGCGCCAAGGTGCGGCGCGAGCGGATGGGGCACATCGAGCTGGCCGCTCCAGTCACCCACATCTGGTACTTCAAGGGTGTTCCCAGCCGGCTCGGGTACCTGCTCGACCTGGCACCCAAGGACCTCGAGAAGATCATCTACTTCGCCGCCTACATGATCACGTGGGTGGACGAGGAGGCGCGTCACCGCGACCTGAGCTCCATCGAGGCGAACATCTCGGTCGAGCAGAAGCAGATCGAGGACCGCAAGGACGCCGACGTCGACACCCGGGCCAAGAAGCTCGAGGCCGACCTCGCGGCGCTGGAGGCCGAAGGCGCCAAGAGCGACGTCAAGCGCAAGGTCAAGGAGGGCGCTGAGCGCGAGATGCGCCAGCTGCGCGAGCGTGCCCAGCGCGAGATCGACCGGCTCGCCGAGGTCCTCACCCGGTTCAAGAACCTCAAGGTCCAGGACCTCGAGGGCGACGAGAGCCTCTACCGCGAGATGCGCGACCGCTTCGGTCCGTACTTCCGCGGTGGCATGGGAGCCCAGGCGCTGCAGGAGCGGTTGTCGTCGTTCGACCTCGACGCCGAGGCGGAGTCTCTCCGCGAGACCATCCGCAGCGGCAAGGGCCAGAAGAAGGCCCGCGCGCTCAAGCGGCTCAAGGTCGTCTCGGCGTTCCTGACCACCCGCAACAGCCCGGCCGGCATGGTGCTCGACTGCGTCCCGGTCATCCCGCCGGACCTGCGTCCGATGGTCCAGCTCGACGGTGGCCGGTTCGCGACGAGCGACCTGAACGACCTGTACCGCCGGGTCATCAACCGGAACAACCGGTTGAAGCGCCTGCTCGACCTCGGCGCGCCCGAGATCATCGTCAACAACGAGAAGCGGATGCTGCAGGAGGCCGTCGACGCACTGTTCGACAACGGTCGTCGCGGCCGTCCGGTCACCGGACCGGGCAACCGTCCGCTGAAGTCGCTGTCCGACATGCTCAAGGGCAAGCAGGGCCGGTTCCGTCAGAACCTGCTCGGCAAGCGCGTCGACTACTCGGGCCGTTCGGTCATCGTCGTCGGCCCGCAGCTCAAGCTGCACCAGTGCGGCCTGCCGAAGGGCATGGCGCTGGAGCTGTTCAAGCCGTTCGTCATGAAGCGGCTGGTCGACCTCAACCACGCGCAGAACATCAAGTCCGCCAAGCGCATGGTCGAGCGTGCCCGGGCCGTGGTGTGGGACGTGCTCGAAGAGGTCATCTCCGAGCACCCGGTGATGCTGAACCGCGCACCGACCCTGCACCGCCTCGGCATCCAGGCCTTCGAGCCGCAGCTGGTCGAGGGCAAGGCCATCCAGATCCACCCGCTCGTCTGCACCGCGTTCAACGCGGACTTCGACGGTGACCAGATGGCCGTCCACCTCCCGCTGTCCGCGGAGGCACAGGCCGAGGCCCGCATCCTCATGCTGTCCTCGAACAACATCCTGTCGCCGGCCCACGGCCGTCCGATCACGTCGCCGACCCAGGACATGGTGCTGGGGCTGTTCTTCCTCACCACGGAGAAGATCGGCGCCGTGGGCGAAGGCCTCGCGTTCAGCTCGGCCGACGAGGCCGTCATGGCGCTCGACCGGCGGACGCTCGACCTGCAGGCGCGGATCCAGGTCCGGCTGCGCGACCTGGAGGCCGTGGACAACGGTCTTCGTGGCGACGCCGGGCATGGTCGGCTCCCGAGGGTTGGGTGCCCGGCAGCCCGCTGCGGGTCGAGACCACGCTGGGTCGCGTGCTGTTCAACGACGCGCTGCCCGAGGGATACCGGTTCGTCAACTACGACGTGTCCAAGCGCGAGCTGTCGGCGATCGTCAACGACCTCGCCGAGCGCTACTCCAAGGTGCAGGTCGCCGCGAGCCTCGACGCGCTGAAGGCGGCGGGCTTCCACTGGGCGACCCGGGCCGGCGTGACGATCGCGATCGACGACGTGGTCACGCCGCCGCGCAAGCAGGAGATCCTCGAGGGCTACGAGCACAAGGCCGAGCAGGTCCAGGCCGCAGTTCGAGCGCGGTCTGATCACCGACGACGAGCGTCGCCAGGAGCTCATCGAGATCTGGACGCAGGCGACCGCGGAAGTGGCCAAGGAGATGGAGGCCAACTTCCCGAAGACCAACCCGGTCTACATGATGGTCAACTCCGGGGCCCGCGGAAACATGATGCAGGTGCGTCAGATCGCCGGTATGCGTGGTCTGGTGGCCAACCCCAAGGGCGAGATCATCCCGCGTCCGATCAAGGCGAACTTCCGCGAGGGTCTGTCGGTGGTGGAGTACTTCATCTCCACCCACGGTGCCCGCAAGGGTCTGGCCGACACCGCTCTGCGTACCGCCGACTCCGGGTACCTCACCCGGCGACTGGTCGACGTGTCGCAGGACGTCATCATCCGCGAGGAGGACTGCGGCACCGAGCGTGGCTTCGTGCTGCGGATCGCCTCGGCGGGCCGGGACGGCCAGCTCGTCCGCAGCCCGATCGTGGAGACCGCGGTCTACGCCCGCAACCTGGCCGAGGAAGTCGTCGTCGACAAGAAGGTCATCGCGACGGCCAACACGGACCTCGGTGACGTGGTCATCGGTGACCTGATCGCCGCTGGCGTGCAGGAGGTCAAGGTTCGCAGCGTGCTCACCTGCGAGAGCAAGGTCGGCACCTGCGCGGCGTGCTACGGCCGTTCGCTGGCCACCGGCAAGCTGGTCGACGTCGGCGAGGCGGTCGGCATCATCGCCGCCCAGTCGATCGGTGAGCCCGGTACCCAGCTGACGATGCGTACCTTCCACACCGGTGGTGTGGCAGGTGAGGACATCACCCACGGTCTGCCGCGTGTGGTCGAGCTGTTCGAGGCACGCACCCCCAAGGGTGTCGCTCCGATCAGCGAGGTCGAGGGCCGGATCAAGATCGAGGACACCGAGAAGACCCGGAAGATCACCGTCGTGCCGGATGACGGCTCGGAGGAGATCTCCTACCCGGTGTCGCAAGCGGTGCCCGCCTGCGCGTGTCGAACGACGAGCACGTCACGGTCGGTCAGCAGCTCATGGAAGGCGCGGTCGACCCGCACGAGGTGCTCCGCATCCTCGGTCCTCGCCAGGTGCAGGTGCACCTGGTCGAGGAGGTCCAGGAGGTCTACCGGTCGCAGGGTGTGTCGATCCACGACAAGCACATCGAGATCATCGTTCGCCAGATGCTCAAGCGGGTGAACGTGCTCGAGTCCGGTGACACCGACCTGCTGGTCGGCGACCTGGTCGAGCGGCCGCGCTTCGAGGGCCAGAACCGCGACATCGTCGCCGAGGGCGGGACCCCCGCCTCCGCGCGTCCGGTGCTCATGGGGATCACCAAGGCCTCGCTCGCCACCGAGTCGTGGCTGTCGGCGGCCTCCTTCCAGGAGACGACCCGTGTCCTCACCGACGCGGCGATCCACGCCAAGAGCGACTCGCTGTTGGGCCTGAAGGAGAACGTGATCATCGGCAAGCTCATCCCGGCCGGTACCGGGCTCGCTCGCTACCGCAACATCAAGGTCGACCCGACCGAGGAGGCCAAGGCCGCGGCCTACTCGATGGCCGCCTACGACACGGGGGAGTACGGCGAGTACACCCCGTTCGGGACGGGCTCGGGCCAGGCTGTGCCGCTGGAGGAGTTCGACTACGGCCAGTTCAACCGCGACCGCTCCTAGCGCGTCTGCGTACGCCTGACGGCGGTTCCCCGAGCATCGGGGGGCCGCCGTCAGGCGTTTGCGGAGGTGTCGGCAGGCCAGGCCCGCTCGTGGCCCGTCTGCCAGGTCGCCCTGCTGGAGGCGAGGCTGGGCGCCTGGGCGGGCATGGGGCTCCTGGGGGTGCTCCGGAGCGCGTGGGGGCCGCGCTGATCGGGCAGCGGGCCAGCCAGACACCCCTGCGCCGCTCGCCAGCGCGCATGGGCGCCCAATGCCTGATCCACGGGCCTCTCAGCGCAGGATCCGGCCCGGCGCCGAACGGGAACTACGCCGGCAAGGACCCCATTTTGACCTGGACGGCCTCTAGCGGGTAACGTTGCTCCTCGCGCCTGGGACACCTTGGGCCGCTCCTGCGTGTGCCGCTCGGCGCATCGGGGGTCTCCACCTCTGCACCGCCCTTTTCAAGGGGGCTGCAGCGCGAACAGGGCGACACGCCCGACCGCGTGGGTCGGAGAAATCAGACAGGCGAACGACGAGAACGAAGACGGAGACGCGGTGCCCACGATCCAGCAGCTGGTCCGAAAGGGCCGGCAGGACAAGGTCACGAAGACCAACACTCCTGCGCTGAAGGGGAGCCCTCAGCGACGTGGCGTCTGCACGCGCGTCTACACGACGACGCCGAAGAAGCCGAACTCCGCGCTCCGCAAGGTGGCCCGCGTCAAGCTGACCAGCGGCATCGAGGTGACGGCCTACATCCCAGGTGTCGGCCACAACCTGCAGGAGCACTCGATCGTCCTGGTCCGCGGCGGCCGGGTGAAGGACCTCCCCGGCGTCCGGTACAAGATCATTCGCGGCGCGCTCGACACCCAGGGTGTGCGCGGTCGCAAGCAGGCTCGTAGTCGCTACGGCGCGAAGAAGGAGAAGAGCTAGTGCCTCGCAAAGGCCCCGCCCCGAAGCGCCCGGTCATCATCGACCCGGTCTACGGTTCGCCCCTGGTGACCTCACTGGTCAACAAGATCCTGACCAGCGGCAAGCGCAGCACCGCCGAGCGGATCGTGTACGGCGCCCTCGAGGGCTGCCGTGCCAAGACCGGTACCGACCCGGTGATCACGCTCAAGCGCGCGCTGGACAACGTCAAGCCGACCCTCGAGGTCCGCAGCCGCCGCGTCGGTGGCGCGACCTACCAGGTGCCGATCGAGGTGCGTACCGGTCGCGGTGCGACCCTCGCGCTGCGCTGGCTGGTCGGCTACTCCCGGGCACGTCGGGAGAAGACGATGACCGAGCGGCTCACGAACGAGCTGCTCGACGCGAGCAACGGCCTCGGCGCGAGCGTCAAGCGTCGCGAGGACACGCACAAGATGGCCGAGTCGAACAAGGCTTTCGCGCACTACCGCTGGTAAGTCACCCAGACTCCCCGCGCACACCACACGTACGAGAAGGAAGTAGCTCACCACCGTGGCAAACCAAGTCAGCTCGCTCGCCAAGACCCGGAACATCGGGATCATGGCGCACATCGACGCGGGCAAGACCACCACGACCGAGCGCATCCTGTTCTACACGGGCAAGAGCTACAAGCTCGGCGAGGTCCACGAAGGTGCGGCCACGATGGACTGGATGGCGCAGGAGCAAGAGCGCGGCATCACCATCACCTCGGCGGCGACCACCTGCCAGTGGGACGACCACACCATCAACATCATCGACACGCCGGGCCACGTCGACTTCACCGTCGAGGTCGAGCGCTCGCTGCGCGTCCTCGACGGTGCGGTCGCGGTGTTCGACGGCGTTGCCGGCGTGGAGCCGCAGTCCGAGACGGTGTGGCGCCAGGCGGACAAGTACAGCGTTCCGCGCATCTGCTTCGTCAACAAGATGGACCGCGTCGGCGCCGAGTTCCACCGCTGCGTCGACATGATCATCAACCGCTTGGGCGCCACCCCGCTGGTCATCCAGCTGCCGTGGGGCGTCGAGGCCGACTTCAAGGGTGTTCTCGACCTCGTCCAGATGAAGGCGCTGCACTGGCCGACCGAGGGCAAGGGCGACGCCTACGAGGTCGAAGAGATCCCGGCCGACCACGCCGAGGCCGCCCGCGAGTGGCACGACAAGCTGGTCGAGACCCTCGCCGAGAACGACGACGAGCTGATGGAGCTGTTCCTCGAGGGCGTCGAGCCCACGGTGGAGCAGATCAAGGCAGGCATCCGTCGGGCGACAGTCGGCGGCAAGCTCAACCCGGTCCTGTGCGGCACGGCGTTCAAGAACAAGGGCATCCAGCCCATGCTCGACGCGGTCGTCGCCTACCTGCCGAGCCCGCTCGACGTCGGCGCCATCATCGGTCACAAGATGGGCGACGAGGCGGTCGAGATCACCCGCGACCCGAGCGACGACGAGCCGTTCGCCGCGCTCGCGTTCAAGATCATGAGCGACAAGTACCTCGGCAAGCTCACCTACCTGCGCATCTACTCGGGCACCCTGACCACCGGTACCGCGCTGCTGAACTCCACCAAGGACCGCAAGGAGCGCATCGGCCGCGTGCTGCGCATGCACGCGAACAAGCAGGAGGACGTCGAGTCCGCCGGCGCCGGCTCCATCGTGGCCGTGGTCGGCCTCAAGCAGACGACCACCGGTGACACGCTGTGCGACCCGGCCAACCCGGTGATCCTCGAGTCGATGACCTTCCCGGCGCCGGTTATCCACGTCGCCATCGAGCCGAAGACCAAGGCCGACCAGGAGAAGCTGGGCGTCGCGATCCAGCGACTGGCCGAAGAGGACCCGACCTTCACGGTCCGCACCGACGAGGCGACCAACCAGACGATCATCGCGGGCATGGGCGAGCTCCACCTGGACATCCTGGTGGACCGCATGAAGCGCGAGTTCAGCGTCGAGGCCAACGTCGGCAAGCCGCAGGTCGCCTACCGCGAGACCATCCGCCGCAAGGTGGACAAGGTCGACTACACCCACAAGAAGCAGACCGGTGGGTCCGGCCAGTTCGCCCGCGTCATCATCAGCATCGAGCCCGGTGCCGGCGAGGGCGAGAGCGGCTACGAGTTCCTCAACAAGGTCACCGGTGGCCGCATCCCGCGCGAGTACATCCCCGCGGTCGACGCTGGCTGCCAGGAGGCCATGGAGTTCGGTGTGCTGGCGGGTTACCCGCTCACCGACATCGTCGTTACGCTCCTTGACGGCGCCTACCACGACGTCGACTCCTCTGAGCTGGCCTTCAAGATCGCCGGATCGATGGCGTTCAAGGAAGCGGCCCGCAAGGCCGACCCGGTCATCCTGGAGCCGATGATGGATGTCGAGGTGACGACGCCCGAGGACTACATGGGCGACGTGATCGGCGACCTCAACAGCCGCCGCGGCCAGATCCAGGCCATGGAGGAACGGGCGGGTTCGCGGGTTGTCCGCGCGCTCGTGCCGCTCTCGGAGATGTTCGGTTACGTCGGCGACCTGCGGTCGAAGACACAGGGCCGGGCGAGCTATTCCATGCAGTTCAGCTCCTACGCCGAGGTTCCCCGGAACGTCGCGGAGGAGATCGTCAAGAAGGCTCGCGGCGAGTGAGCCAGCTCCACGGCACCACCACCCACCCACGTCGTACGGCGTAAGACCCCCGTCCTCAAGGAGAATCCAGTGGCGAAGGCGAAGTTCGAGCGGACGAAGCCGCACGTCAACATCGGCACCATCGGTCACATCGACCATGGCAAGACCACGCTGACCGCGGCCATCACGAAGGTCCTGCACGACCGGTACCCCGAGATCAACGACGCGACGCCGTTCGACAAGATCGACAAGGCGCCGGAGGAGAAGGCTCGTGGCATCACGATCTCCATCGCGCACGTCGAGTACCAGACGCTGAACCGGCACTACGCGCACGTCGACTGCCCGGGTCACGCTGACTACATCAAGAACATGATCACCGGTGCCGCGCAGATGGACGGCGCGATCCTGGTCGTGTCCGCGACTGACGGCCCGATGCCGCAGACCAAGGAGCACGTGCTTCTCGCGCGCCAGGTCGGCGTGCCCTACATCGTCGTCGCGCTCAACAAGACCGACGTCGTGGACGACGAGGAGATCCTGGAGCTCGTCGAGCTCGAGGTCCGTGAGCTGCTCAGCTCGCAGGAGTTCCCCGGCGACGACCTCCCCGTCGTTCGCGTCTCGGCGCTGCGGGCGCTCGAGGGCGACGAGAAGTGGGGCGACTCGATCATCGAGCTCATGAACGCCTGCGACGCGAGCATCCCGCAGCCCGTTCGTGACGTCGACCGCCCGTTCCTCATGCCGATCGAGGACGTCTTCACGATCACCGGTCGTGGCACCGTCGTCACCGGTCGCGTCGAGCGTGGCATCGTCAAGGTCAACGAGACCGTCGACATCGTCGGTATCCGCGAGAAGAGCCAGACCACCACGGTCACCGGCGTCGAGATGTTCCGCAAGCTGCTCGACGAGGGTCAGGCGGGCGACAACGTCGGTCTGCTGCTCCGCGGCATCAAGCGCGAGGACGTCGAGCGCGGCCAGGTTGTCATCAAGCCGGGCTCGATCACCCCGCACACCGAGTTCGAGGCGCAGGTCTACATCCTGAACGCGGACGAGGGTGGCCGGCGGACGCCGTTCTTCAACAACTACCGCCCGCAGTTCTACTTCCGTACCACGGACGTGACCGGCGTCGTGACCCTCCCCGAGGGCACGGAGATGGTCATGCCGGGCGACAACACCGAGATGTCGGTTCAGCTCATCCAGCCGATCGCCATGGAGGACGGCCTCCGCTTCGCGATCCGCGAGGGTGGCCGCACCGTCGGCGCCGGTCGAGTCGTCAAGATCAACAAGTAGCTCAGCGTTCGGGATCGACGGCCGGCACGACCGCGCCGGCCGTCGATCCCAGCAGACCATCAGCAGCGGCACCACCAAGCAGAGGGACCCGAGACCACCATGGCGGGACAGAAGATCCGCATCAGGCTCAAGGCCTACGACCACGAAGTCATCGACATCATCGGCGCGCAAGATCGTCGAGACGGTGACGCGTACTGGTGCGCAGGTCGCCGGCCCGGTGCCGCTGCCGACCGAGAAGAACACGTACTGCGTCATCCGCTCGCCGCACAAGTACAAGGACAGCCGCGAGCACTTCGAGATGCGCACGCACAAGCGGTTGATCGACATCCTGGACCCGACGCCGAAGACGGTCGACTCGCTGATGCGGCTCGACCTGCCTGCTGGCGTCGACATCGAGATCAAGCTGTAGAGGCTGCGGAAACATGGCTAAGCAGATGAAGGGCGTCCTGGGCACCAAGCTCGGCATGACGCAGGTCTGGGGCGCGAACAACAAGATCGTGCCTGTGACCGTCGTCAAGGCCGGTCCTTGTGTCGTGACCCAGGTGCGTACCCCCGACGTGGACGGCTACGCCGCTGTCCAGATCGCGTACGGCGCGGTCGACCCCCGCAAGGTGACCAAGCCTGAGGCCGGGCACTTCCGCAAGGCTGGGGTGACTCCGCGCAAGTACTCGATCGAGCTGCGGACCTCCGACGCCAGCGAGTACTCCCTGGGCCAGGAGATCACCGTCGAGGCGTTCGAGCAGGGCTCGACCATCGACGTGACCGGCACCAGCAAGGGCAAGGGCACCGCGGGTGTCATGAAGCGCCACGGCTTCGCCGGCGTGAGCGCGTCCCACGGTTCGCACCGCAACCACCGCAAGCCGGGCTCGATCGGCGCCTGCGCCACGCCGGGCCGCGTGTTCAAGGGCACGCGCATGGCCGGCCGGATGGGTAACGCGCGGACGACCATCCAGAACCTCACCGTCCACGCCGTCGACAGCGAGAACGGGCTGCTGCTCATCAAGGGCGCCATCCCGGGCCCGACCGGCGGCCTCGTCCTCGTCCGCACCGCCGTCAAGGGCGGGCCGTCGGGCGTCAACAAGGCAGGGGCGCAGAGTTGAGCACCACGACCGTGACCGTCGTCGGGACCGAGCGCACGCTCGAGCTTCCGAACGAGGTTTTCGACGTCCAGGTCAACGTCCCGCTGATCCACCAGGTCGTCGTCGGCCAGCTGGCCGCGGCCCGGCAGGGCACGCACAAGACGAAGACGCGTGGCGAGGTGCGCGGCGGTGGCCGCAAGCCCTACAAGCAGAAGGGCACCGGTCGCGCCCGCCAGGGTTCGACCCGCGCGCCGCAGTTCGCCGGTGGTGGCGTCGTCCACGGCCCGACTCCGCGTGACTACACGCAGAAGACCCCGAAGAAGATGAAGGCCGCCGCCCTCCGCGGTGCCCTCTCGGACCGGGCTCGTGACGGCCGCGTGCACGTCGTCTCCACGCTGGTGGAAGGCGACGTTCCTTCGACCAAGAGCGCGGTGGCGCTGCTGACCGCGGTCAGCGAGCGGCGGCACGTGCTGGTCGTGGTCGAGCGTGGTGACGTCAACGCGTGGAAGAGCCTGCAGAACGTCGCGCGTGTGCACCTGATCATGCCTGACCAGCTCAACACCTACGACGTGCTGGTCAGCGACGACGTGGTCTTCACCGAGGCCGCGCTTGCGGCCTTCGTGGCAGGCCCGGCCAAGGGCAAGAGCGCGACAGCGGTGGCCCGGTCCAGCGAGCTGGTCGACACCGACGCAGCCGAGGAGAGTGCCAAGTGATCGCCAACCCGCGTGACGTGCTCGTCGCTCCGGTCATCTCGGAGAAGAGCTACGGCCTGCTCGACCAGAACAAGTACACGTTCCTGGTCCGGCCCGACGCCAACAAGACCCAGATCAAGATTGCGGTCGAGCAGGTGTTCCCCGTCAAGGTGACCTCCGTCAACACGCTCAACCGGCAGGGCAAGCGCAAGCGCACGAAGGGCGGCTTCGGCCGCCGCAAGGACACCAAGCGAGCGATCGTTACCCTCGCAGCCGGCGACCGCATCGACATGTTCGGGGGACCGGTCTCCTGACCGGATCTTCCTTGAGCTGAGGACTTCTTAGACATGGGTATTCGCAAGTACAAGCCGACGACGCCGGGCCGTCGTGGCGCGAGCGTGGCCGACTTTGCCGAGATCACTCGCGACACCCCGGAGAAGTCGCTCGTGCGTCCGCTGCACAGCAAGGGTGGCCGTAACGTCCACGGGCGAGTGACGGTGCGGCACCAGGGTGGCGGCCACAAGCGCGCTTACCGGGTGATCGACTTCCGTCGCCACGACAAGGACGGCGTGCCGGCCAAGGTCGCGCACATCGAGTACGACCCGAACCGCACCGCGCGCATCGCGCTGCTGCACTACGCGGACGGGGAGAAGCGCTACATCATCGCGCCGGCCAAGCTGCGCCAGGGCGATGTGGTGGAGTCCGGTCCGGGCAGCGACATCAAGCCTGGCAACAGCATGCCGATGCGCAACATCCCGGTCGGTACGGTCATCCACGCGATCGAGCTTCGGCCCGGCGGTGGCGCGAAGATCGCCCGTTCCGCCGGCACCAGCGTGCAGCTGGTCGCCAAGGAAGGCGCCTTCGCCCAGCTGCGGATGCCTTCGGGCGAGATCCGCAACGTCGACGTCCGCTGCCGCGCCACGGTTGGCGAGGTCGGCAACGCCGAGCAGTCGAACATCAACTGGGGCAAGGCCGGCCGCATGCGCTGGAAGGGCAAGCGCCCGACGGTCCGTGGTGTCGCGATGAACCCGGTCGACCACCCGCACGGTGGTGGTGAGGGCAAGACTTCTGGTGGTCGTCACCCGACCACGCCGTGGGGCAAGCCCGAGGGCCGCACCCGCCGGCCCAACAAGGCAAGCAACGCCCTCATCGTCCGTCGCCGCAAGTCCAACAAGAAGCGCTAGGAGCTCCTCGCGATGCCGCGCAGCCTTAAGAAGGGGCCCTTCGTCGACGGCCACCTCATCAAGAAGGTGGATGTCCAGAACGAGAAGGGCACCAAGAACGTCATCAAGACGTGGTCCCGTCGGTCCATGATCGTGCCTTCGATGCTCGGCCACACGCTGGCCGTGCACGACGGTCGCAAGCACGTCCCGGTGTTCGTCACCGAGGCGATGGTCGGTCACAAGCTCGGCGAGTTCGCGCCGACGCGGACCTTCCGCGGCCACGTCAAGGACGACAGGAGGTCCCGCCGTGGCTAAGTCCACCGCTGCGGCTGCCGCCCGCCACCCAGGTGGCCCGCGCGCAGCTGCGCCACTGCGGCATCGCGCCGATGAAGGCCCGCCGGGTCATCGACATGGTCCGCGGCATGCAGGCCGAGCAGGCGCTCGTGGTGCTGCAGTTCGCGCCGCAGGCCGCCAGCACCGTGGTCTACAAGCTCGTGGCGAGCGCGCTGGCGAACGCCGAGGTGGCCGCCAGCAACCGCAGCGAGCGCTTCGACCGCGAGGCATTCGTCATCAGCGAGGCGTTCGTCGACGAAGGCCCGACGCAGAAGCGCTTCCAGCCGCGTGCCCAGGGTCGTGCGTTCCGCATCCGCAAGCGCACCAGCCACATCACCGTCGTCGTCGAGGCATCGCTCTCGGCTACGGCGAAGTCGAAGGGAAGGACCCGCTAGTGGGCCAGAAGGTTAACCCCCACGGGTTCCGGCTGGGGATCACCACGGACTTCAAGTCCCGGTGGTACGCCGACAAGCTCTACCGTGACTACGTCAAGGAAGACGTGGCTATCCGCAAGATGATGGCCAAGGGCATGGAGCGCGCCGGCATCTCCAAGGTCGAGATCGAGCGCACCCGTGACCGGGTCCGAGTCGACATCCACACGGCACGTCCCGGCATCGTCATCGGCCGCCGCGGCGCCGAGGCCGACCGCATCCGCGGCGACCTCGAGAAGCTGACCGGCAAGCAGGTGCAGCTGAACATCCTCGAGGTGAAGAACCCCGAGGTCGACGCGCAGCTGGTCGCCCAGGGCGTTGCCGAGCAGCTGTCCAGCCGTGTCTCGTTCCGTCGCGCCATGCGCAAGGCGATGCAGACCGCGCTCAAGGGCGGCGCCAAGGGCATCCGGGTGCAGTGCTCCGGTCGTCTCGGCGGCGCCGAGATGAGCCGGTCGGAGTTCTACCGCGAGGGTCGTGTGCCGCTGCACACGCTGCGCGCGAACATCGACTACGGCCTGTACGAGGCGCGCACCACCTTTGGCCGCATCGGTGTCAAGGTGTGGATCTACAAGGGCGACGTCGTGCAGAGCCGCGCCGAGCGCGAGGCGACGCAGGCAGCTGCCCGCGGCATCCAGCGCAAGCCGGCCCGCGCGCCGCGCCCGGTGCGCACCGAGCGTCCGGCCCAGGCGACCACCGCTGAGGTGGCCGCCGAGACGCCGGCAGTCGAGACCCCCGTGGTCACGGCTCCAGTGGTTGAGACCGTCGTTACCGAGTCCCCGGTCGTGCAGACGCCGGTCGCCGAGACCCCCGTGGTCGAGGCGCCCGCCGCCGACGCACCGGAGGCAACCCAGGCAGAGGAGAGCTGAGCCATGCTCATCCCTCGTAGGGTCAAGCACCGCAAGCAGCACCGGCCGGACCGGTCCGGCGCGGCCAGCGGCGGCACCCGCGTGACCTACGGCGAGTTCGGTATCCAGGCGGTGGAGCACGCCTACGTCACCAACCGGCAGATCGAGTCCGCGCGTATCGCGATGACCCGGCACATCCGTCGTGGTGGCAAGGTGTGGATCAACATCTACCCGGACCGCCCCCTCACCAAGAAGCCGGCCGAGACCCGCATGGGTTCCGGTAAGGGCTCACCGGAGTGGTGGATCGCGAACGTCAAGCCCGGACGCGTGATGTTCGAGCTGTCCGGCGTCGCAGAGCCGATCGCACGTGAGGCCATGCGCCGCGCGATGCACAAGCTCCCGATGAAGTGCCGGTTCGTCCGGCGCGAGGCAGGGGAGGCGTGATGACGAAGCAGGCCGCTGCGGAGCTGCGCGTGCTGGAGGACTCCGAGCTCGTCGGCAAGCTGCACGAAGCGAAGGATGAGCTGTTCAAGCTTCGCTTCCAGTCGGCTACCGGTCAGCTGGAGAGCCACGGGCGGCTGAACGCTGTCCGCAAGGAGATCGCCCGTATCTACACGGTGATGCGTGAGCGTGAGCTCGGCATCGTCGTGGTGGAGAAGGCAGAGGGTGCGGCATGAGCGAAACGAGTGGGATGACCGAGGACGTGCGCGCGGACCGCAAGGTTCGCGAGGGCCTGGTAGTCAGCGACAAGATGGACAAGACCGTCGTCGTCGCTGTCGAGGACCGCGTGAAGCACGCGCTCTACGGCAAGGTCATCCGACGTACCAACAAGCTCAAGGCGCACGACGAGCAGAACGCTTGCGGCATCGGCGACCGGGTCCTCCTCATGGAGACCCGCCCGCTGTCGGCCACCAAGCGTTGGCGCGTCGTCGAGATTCTTGAGAAGGCGAAGTAACCGGTTCCGTCAGGCTCGCAAGAGAACCAACGTGACAAACAGGAGTAGACGTGATCCAGCAGGAGTCGCGACTTCGTGTCGCCGACAACACGGGTGCCAAGGAAATCTTGTGCATCCGCGTGCTCGGCGGCTCGGGGCGACGCTACGCGCGTATCGGGGACATCATCGTGGCCACCGTGAAGGACGCCCTTCCGGGTGCCGGTGTCAAGAAGGGTGATGTCGTCAAGGCCGTCATCGTGCGGACGGTCAAGGAGCGCCGGCGTCCGGACGGCTCCTACATCAAGTTCGACGAGAATGCCGCGGTCCTCATCAAGGACAGCGGTGACCCGAGAGGCACCCGCATCTTCGGTCCGGTTGGCCGTGAGCTTCGCGAGAAGAAGTTCATGCGCATCATTTCGCTCGCCCCGGAGGTGATCTAGTCATGGCAGGTCTGAAGGTCCGTAAGGGCGACACCGTGCAGGTCATCACCGGCAAGGACCGCGGCGCCAAGGGCAAGGTCATCCAGGCCATGCCGGAGGTCAACCGCGTCCTCGTCGAGGGTGTGAACCGGATCAAGAAGCACACGAAGGTCTCCACGACCACCCCCGGCGCGAAGTCCGGTGGCATCGTCACGCAGGAGGCGCCGATCCACGTGAGCAACGTGATGGTCGTCTGCCCGTCCTGCAACAAGGCGACGCGCATCGGCCGCCGTCAGGACGTCGTCGACGAGCTGACCGGCAAGACGCGCCCGGTTCGGGTCTGCCGTCGCTGCGGCACGGACATCTGAGGGGATAGGGACAAACATGAGCACCACTACCCCGGAGCGTGCCATGCCGCGCTTCCAGCAGCGGTACCGCGAGGAGATCGTGGCCCAGCTGCGCGAGGAGTTCGGCTACGGCAACATCATGCAGGTCCCCGGTCTGACGAAGATCGTGGTCAACATGGGTGTCGGCGACGCCGCACGTGACTCGAAGCTGATCGAGGGCGCCGTGCGCGACCTCACCACGATCACCGGCCAGAAGCCCGCCATCAACAAGGCGAAGAAGTCCATCGCGCAGTTCAAGCTGCGCGAGGGCATGCCGATCGGCGCGCACGTCACCCTGCGCGGCGCGCGGATGTGGGAGTTCCTGGACCGGCTGCTGACCCTGGCACTGCCGCGCATCCGCGACTTCCGCGGCCTGTCGCCCAAGCAGTTCGACGGGCGCGGCAACTACACGTTCGGTCTGAACGAGCAGGTGATGTTCCACGAGATCGATCAGGATAAGATCGACCGCTTCCGTGGCATGGACATCACGCTGGTAACCACGGCGAAGACCGATGACGAGGGCCGTGCGCTGCTTCGTCTGCTCGGCTTCCCCTTCAAGGAGATCTGATGGCGAAGACCGCGCTGGTAATGAAGGCGGCCCGCAAGCCGAAGTTCAAGGTGCGTGGCTACACCCGGTGCAACCGGTGCGGCCGTCCGCACGCGGTGTACCGCAAGTTCGGTCTGTGCCGCATCTGCCTGCGGGAGATGGCACACCGGGGCGAGCTGCCCGGCGTGACGAAGAGCAGCTGGTAGCCCCTTTCGTAGTACTACAGGCGCCGCAGGTCTTCACCGCAAGGTGAAGAAACCACGGCGAGGAAGGCCGAGTGGCCATGACGATGACCGACCCGATCGCAGACATGCTCACGCGTCTGCGTAACGCGAACCACGCCTACCACGATCAGGTGGCGATGCCCCACTCGAAGATCAAGACGCACGTGGCGGAGATCCTGCAGCAGCAGGGTTACGTCGCGGGCTGGCGGGTCGAGGAGCCGACGGAGACGTCGGGCCCGGGGCCGACGCTGATCGTGGAGCTCAAGTACGGCCCCAACCGGGAGCGCACGATCGCCGGCATCCGGCGCGTGAGCAAGCCGGGCCTGCGGGTCTATGCCAAGTCAACCAACCTGCCCAAGGTCCTCGGTGGCCTCGGCGTCGCGATCATCTCGACGTCGTCCGGGCTGCTCACTGACAAGCAGTGTGCGAAGCGTGGCGTGGGCGGGGAAGTCCTCGCCTTCGTCTGGTAAGGGGAAAGGAGAAGCAATGTCGCGAATCGGACGGCTGCCTATCCCCGTGCCAAACGGGGTTGAGGTCGCCATCACTGGCCAGGACGTCACGGTGAAGGGTCCCAAGGGATCGCTGAACCACACCGTGCCTTCATCCATCGAGATCGTCAAAGACGCCGACGGCACCCTTGTGGTGACGCGGATCGACGACGAGCAGGAAACGCGCGGCCTTCACGGGCTCACGCGGACGCTCATCCACAACATGGTGGTCGGCGTGACCGAGGGGTACTCCAAGACCCTGGAGATCGTCGGTACCGGTTACCGGGTGCAGGCCAAGGGCGCGGACCTCGAGTTCGCGCTGGGCTTCAGCCACCCGGTGCACGTGCCCGCGCCGCAAGGCATCAGCTTCGAGGTGCAGGCCCCGACCCGGTTCGTGGTCAGCGGCATCGACAAGCAGCAGGTCGGCGAGGTCGCGGCCAACATCCGGAAGATCCGTAAGCCTGAGCCCTACAAGGGCAAGGGTGTGCGGTACCAGGGTGAAGTCGTCCGCCGCAAGGTCGGAAAGGCTGGTAAGTAGCCATGGCTGTCGATTCCAAGCTGCGGAAGGGGACCAAGCGGTCCTCCTCGCTCGCGCGCCGCCACCTGCGGGTGCGCAAGAAGGTCTCCGGCTCCGCGCTGCGACCGCGCCTGGTCGTGACCCGGTCCACCCGGCACATCTTCGCGCAGGTCGTCGACGACACGGCGGGCATCACGCTCGCCTCGGCGTCGACGATGGAGAACGACCTGCGGGATGCAAGTGGCGACAAGACCGCCAAGGCCCGTAAGGTCGGCGAGCTGGTCGCGAGCCGGGCCAAGGAAGCCGGCGTCGAGGCTGTCGTCTTCGACCGGGGTGGCAACCGCTACCACGGTCGGGTGGCGGCCCTGGCCGACGGTGCCCGCGAAGGTGGGCTCACGCTGTGACGATGACTGAGATGAGGAATCTGTAATGCCTGGACCTCAGCGCCGGGGCACCGGCGCCGCCAGCGGCCCCGGCACCACCGGTGCGGGCGGCGGCGAACGGCGGGATCGCCGTGACGGTCGTCGCGACGGCGGAGCCGAGAAGACCGCCTACATCGAGCGGGTCGTCGCGATCAACCGCGTGGCCAAGGTCGTCAAGGGTGGTCGTCGGTTCAGCTTCACCGCGCTCGTCGTGGTGGGTGACGGTGACGGCATGGTCGGCGTCGGCTACGGCAAGGCCAAGGAAGTGCCGGCCGCCATCGCCAAGGGTGTCGAGGAGGCCAAGAAGAACTTCTTCAAGGTCCCGCGCATCCAGGGCACCATTCCGCACCCGATCACGGGCGAGAAGGCCGCAGGCGTGGTCATGCTCCGTCCGGCGAGCCCCGGTACCGGCGTCATCGCTGGTGGCCCGGTGCGCGCCGTGCTGGAGTGCGCCGGCATCCACGACGTGCTGTCCAAGTCGATGGGCTCCGACAACGCGATCAACGTCGTCTACGCGACGCAGACTGCTCTGAAGGGGCTCATGCGTCCCGAGGAGATCGCTGCGCGCCGTGGGCTCTCCCTCGAAGACGTCGCACCGGCCGCCATGCTGCGCGCCCGTGCGGCCGGTTTGGGGGCCTGACATGGGACGCCTCAAGGTCACCCAGCTGCGGTCGGAGATCGGCGGCAAGCAGAACCAGCGGAACACGCTCCGCTCACTCGGGCTGAAGCGAATCCGGGACGTTGTCGTCAAGGAGGACCGTCCCGAGATCCGCGGGATGGTCGCGACGGTGGCGCATCTCGTCAGCGTCGAGGAGGTCGACTGACATGACCCTCAAGGTCCATCACCTGCGCCCGGCTCCGGGCGCCAAGACGCCGAAGACGCGCGTAGGTCGAGGCGAAGGCTCCAAGGGCAAGACCGCCGGCCGTGGCACCAAGGGCACGAAGGCCCGCTACCAGGTGCCCGACCGGTTCGAGGGTGGCCAGATGCCGCTGCACATGCGGCTGCCCAAGCTGCGCGGCTTCAAGAACCCGTTCCGCACCGAGTACCAGGTCGTCAACCTCGACCGTCTCGCGCTGCTGTACCCCGACGGTGGCGAAGTCACCGTCGAGGGTCTGGTGGCCAAGGGCGCGGTCCGGGGCGGTGAGCTCGTCAAGGTTCTCGGCACCGGTGAGGTGTCCGTGGCCCTGCAGGTCACGGTGCACGCGTACTCCGGCTCGGCCAAGGAGAAGCTCGCAGCCGCGGGCGGTTCCGCCAGCACGCTGTAGTCCACGCCCACGCGGCCACCGCCGCGGGGCACAAGCAAAGGGCGTCCCGGTTCTCCGGGGCGTCCTTTGCTGCGTGGTGGGCCGGCTGCGCGCATCGGCCGAACGTGTGAAGGCGACGGCCGGTCTTCAGGCCGCCATGATCGCCCGTCGACTCACTTCGTGACCCGTCCCAGGAGGCGGAAACATGGTGGGAGTCCTATGCGTGCGTGTGTGTACCGGGTGTCGATGCTGGCGGTCGTCGGGGCGTTGGTCGCCCTCAGTTCGACCCTCACGTTTCCGGCGAAGGCTCGAGCGGGTGGCACCTACTCGCCTGGAGCCGCCATCGATGCCACCGGCGCCACCGACGTCACCGCCGCCCTCCAGGGGTTCCTCGATGGCGTTCCTGACGGCTCCACGGTCAGCTTCGCCGGGTCAGCCAGGTACCGGATCGAAGGCACGCTCCGTCTGGTGAACCGACAAAACCTCACGCTGGTCGGTAACGGCGCCACCTTCTTCGCCACGACGACCGGCAACCGCACGCGAAGCCAGTGGCAGGTCGAGGCGGGCGCCAACATCGTGTTCCGGACCATGGTGATCAAGGGAGCCAACCCGAACGCTGGCGTGGCCACCGAGGCCTACGTCTCCGCCCTCGAGGCGCAGCACGCCATCAACGCAGGCAACGTGCGTGGGCTGGAGGTCGACCGGGTCACCGCCACCGACACCTACGGTGACTTCGTCTACCTCGGCAAGCAGTTCGGCGGGTGGGTCGACGGCGCCTACATCCACGACTCCCGCTTCGAGCGCAACGGGCGCCAGGGTGTCTCGATCACCGGTGCGCGCAACGTGCGCATCACCCACAACTACATCGGCAACACCCGGCGGGCCACTTTCGACATCGAGCCGAACGGCGCCACCTGGGGCGCGGACAACGTCCTCATCGCCGACAACGAGATCGGCCCGGGTCGGTTGCTGTTCGTCGCCAGCGCCGGCAGCGGACCGATCTCCAACATCACGGTGACACGCAACGTGCTGCACCGGCCGCTGACCGCCACCGTGGCGGCATCCGACGGCACCCGGCGCCAGAACTACGTCTTCACCGACAACGTCTCCGACGCCAACTGGGGCAGGGCCGGCGGGTCGGCGCTGACCTTCAAGAAGGTCGACGGCATCACGGTCACCGGCAACGTGCAGAAGCTCCAGGCGGGCCGTGGGACGGTCGGAGTGGAGGCGTTCGACTCCTGCAACGTGACCGTGCGGGGGAACTCCTTCCCCGGGGGTGCGGGCGAGGCCACTGTGCTGGCGTACGCGGGTTGTGCCGCCTCAGGCGCCGGCGCCGGGACCACGACGACCCCTAGCCCCAGCCCGTCGACCACTCCCACCGCCAGCCCGTCGACCACTCCCACCGCCAGCCCGCCGACGACCCCACCGCCAGCGCGACCGCCAGCCCCCCAGCCAGCGCGTCTCCCAGTGCCGGCGCCACCTCGCCGGCGCCGGTGGGAGCGGTGCCGACGCCGAGCTCGGACGACGCCGGTGAAACCGCGGGTGACGACGTCGAAAATGGCCCGATGGGCGGCGTCGGCGACCTAGGGTCCGACGGCCTCCCGCTTGACTATTCAGCGGCGGCTATGACGACGCCTGACGTGACAGGATCGCCTGCCGCGTCAGGCAAATCAGGCACGAACCATGCGGCTGCACCCAAGGTCGGCGCTGGGTCCGCAGCCGCGGCCGCGCAGGCATCTGGACCAGATCAGGTTGCCGACGACTCCACCGCAGCGGGCGTCCCGGACAGCAGCGGATCGGGCATCCTTCCCGGCCTGGACGTGACGACGGTGCATGGCGCCATCGGCGCGACAGGGGGAGGACTCGGCCTGCTCTGCGGAGCCGCGTTGGCGGTGCGCAAGGTCCGCCTGCGCGAGCGCTAAGGGCGACCAGAAGGCTCCGGGAAGCCCGTCGGCTCCGCTGTTCCCACCGGGCCGGTGAGACCGGTCTGAGGGACTTCACAGCACACTTGATCGACGCCGCGTTCGTGGAGTGCGCCTTGGGGCTGTTAGAGTCACTCTGCTGCGGAGGGCCCGAAGGAGTCCCGGCGCTTCCATCGCGGTAGCGCCACCTGTCGAGACCCATCGTGCGCTATCACCGACTGACCGCCGACCCACTGCACCCGGGACTACCGGGTGGCCCGCGCTGGAGGATCCGTGCTTACCGCGTTCGCTCGTGCGTTCCGCACGCCGGATCTGCGCAAGAAGATCCTGTTCGTACTCGCCATCCTTGCGCTGTTCCGCCTCGGGTCGACCGTGCCGGCACCTGGTGTGTCCACCACGGCGATCAACACTTGCTACAAGATGGTCACCGAGGCCGGCGGCTCGAACATCTACTCGCTGATCAACCTCTTCAGCGGCGGGGCGCTTCTCCACCTGTCCGTGTTCGCGCTGGGCATCATGCCCTACATCACCGCGAGCATCATCTTGCAGCTGCTCGTCGTGGTCATCCCACGGCTCGAGAAGCTCAAGCAGGAGGGCCAGGCCGGTCAGGCCGTCATCACCCAGTACACCCGCTACCTCACCGTCGGCCTCGCGATCTTGCAGGCGACCGCGTTCGTAGCACTGGCACGGGTGCCCGGACGGCTGTTCCAGGGCTGCAGCGCGCAGATCATCCCGGACACGTCGTTGGCCCGGATCGGCATCCTGGTGCTCACCATGACCGCCGGTACCGCGGTCGTCATGTGGCTGGGTGAGCTCATCACCGACCGCGGCATCGGCAACGGTATGTCGATCCTGATCTTCTCCCAGATCGCCGCACGCTTCCCCTCGATGCTCGGCAACATCCGCGTCGTCAAGGGCAACGCCACCTTCGTGATGGTGATCGTCGTCGGACTGCTGATCGTCGCCGCCATCGTGTACGTCGAGCAGGCACAGCGGCGCATCCCCGTGCAGTACGCCAAGCGGATGGTCGGCCGGCGGATGTACGGCGGAACCTCGACCTACATCCCGCTGAAGGTGAACCAGGCCGGTGTCATCCCGGTGATCTTCGCGTCGTCGCTGCTGTACATCCCGTCGCTGATGACTCAGTTCTGGGGGACCACATCAGGGGTCGGGCTGTGGATCAGCAAGTACCTGGTCACCGGTGACCACCCGATCTACATGATCTCGTACTTCGCACTCATCGTCTTCTTCACGTACTTCTACGTCGCGATCACGTTCAATCCGACCGAGGTCGCGGACAACATGAAGAAGTACGGCGGGTTCGTGCCGGGCATCCGCCCTGGCCGCCCGACGGCTGAGTACCTGCAGTTCATCCTGTCCCGGGTGACCTTCGCCGGTGCGCTGTACCTGGGTGTCGTGGCCGTGATCCCGCAGCTGGCGCTCGCGTTCATCGGCAGTACCAACGAGTTCCCGTTCGGTGGCACGAGCATCCTCATCGTCATCGGTGTCGGTCTGGACACGGTGAAGCAGATCGAGAGCCAGCTCATGCTTCGTAACTACGAGGGCTTCCTCCGGTAGTGCGCATCGTCCTGGTTGGGCCCCCTGGAGCGGGCAAGGGGACGCAAGCCCAGTTCATCGCCTCCCACCAGTCGATCCCCAAGATCTCGACCGGTGACATCTTCCGGGCGAACGTTTCTCAGGGCACTCCGCTCGGCAAGCAGGCGAAGGCATACATGGACGCTGGTGACCTCGTCCCCGACGAGATCACGATCGCCATGGTGCGCGACCGCTTGCAGGAGGAGGACGCGGCCGAGGGCTTCCTGCTCGACGGCTTCCCGCGCAATGTCGCGCAGGCACAGGTCCTCGACAAGCTGCTCGCCGAGGCGGGCACGCAGCTCGACGTGGTCCTCGAGCTGGTGGTGGACGACGACGAGGTGGTCCGCCGGCTGTCCGGTCGTCGTACCTGCCGTAGCTGCGCCCACGTGTGGCACGAAGACTTCGACCCGCCGGCGCGCGAGGGGATCTGCGACGAGTGCGGCGGCGAGCTGTTCCAGCGCGACGACGACCGCGAGGAGACCGTCCGGCACCGGCTGGAGGTCTACGCCGAGCAGACCGCGCCGCTGGTCGGTTACTACGCCCGCCGGGGGATCCTTATCGGGATCGACGCGACCGGCCCGGTGGACGACGTGACGGACAGGGCCAACAGCGCGCTGCGCCACTGGGCACAGTAGCGGCCGCGGGGCACACTGGAGACCGTACCTTCGCCCATCTCGAACACCGAGGAAGAGCGCACACGATGATCCAGATCAAGTCCGAGGCCGAGGTCGCGAAGATGCGCAAGGCCGGCCTGGTCGTCGGGCGCACCCTGGAGGCGCTCCGAGAGGCGGTTCGGCCTGGCATCACGACGGCCGACCTCGACGCGCTCGCCGAGCGGCTGATCCGTGAGTCGGGTGCCGTGCCATCGTTCAAGGGCTACCACGGGTTCCCCGGCTCGATCTGCGCCTCGGTCAACGCGGAGATCGTGCACGGCATCCCCAGTGCGACCACGGTGCTCCGCGACGGCGATGTGATCTCGATCGACTGTGGCGCGATCCTCGACGGCTGGCACGGCGACTCGGCGGTGACGGTGCCGGTCGGTTCGGTGTCGCCGGAGGCTGAGCGCCTGATGGCCGTGTGCGAGGCGTCGATGTGGCATGGCATCGCTGCCATGGTGGCCGGCGGGCGGTTGTCCGACATCGGTCATGCCGTGGAGTCGTATGTCCGCGGCCAGGGCTCCTACGGCATCGTCGAGGAGTACGTGGGACACGGCATCGGTACCGAGATGCACCAGGAGCCACAGGTGCCCAACTACGGCAAGCGTGGTCGCGGCACCAAACTCCGCGAAGGCCTCGTGCTGGCCGTCGAGCCAATGATCAACTTGGGCGAGCGGCACACCAGGCTCCTCGCGGACGACTGGACCGTGGTGACTCGGGACGGCAGCATCTCGGCACATTTCGAGCACTCGGTGGCCATCACCGCCGACGGACCAGTGGTGCTGACCGCGCTCGACGCCGGCGCGGAGCGACTCTCAGAACTGCAACTCGCCGGAAGGTGACCTGATGGCCCGGGACCCCGCGCTGCGAGCATCCGATGACGATCGGGAGCGGGTCGCCGTGGTGCTCCGGGAGGCGTACGCGGCTGGACGCCTCACCAACGAGGAGTTCACCGAGCGCCTTGACGCCACCTACGCCGCACGGACCTTCGGTGACCTGGTTCCGCTGACGGCCGACCTGCCGGCGCACGAAGAGGGCGACCCGCGTACCTACGACCTGGCCAAGACGTCCCAGGCGCAGCTGCCCCGCCGGTGGGCCCAGTTCGCGGCAGTGTGGGGCACGTGGATCACGGTGACGCTGATCACGACGACGCTCTGGGTGCTGAGCTCGATCTCCAGCCACGAGCTGCAGAACTTCTGGCCGATCTGGCCGATCGGGATCGTCGGTGCGGCGACCCTCGCGAGGGTGCTCAGCGGAGGGCCGCGGCACCGGCCCTGAGCCGGCCCGACCGGGCGTACTGAGCCGCTGAGCGGGCCCTGTCGGCCCCGTGCTGAGCCTCCGGCGGCCCTGGCGGGCCCGTGATTGGCCTTCCGCCCCGGCCGTGGCGTAGACTCCACAGTCGGCCCATCGTCCTTTCCGGGTTCCGCTTGCGCGGAGCTGGGAGAGACGTGTGTCAATGCCGAAAGACCCTACAGCGGAACGTGGAGGACATGGCCAAGAAGGATGGGGCCATCGAGATCGAGGGCCAAGTCGTCGAGCCGCTCCCGAACGCGATGTTTCGGGTGGAGTTGGCCAACGGCCACCGCGTCCTCGCCCACATCAGCGGGAAGATGCGGATGCACTACATCCGGATCCTGCCGGGTGACCGGGTCGTCG
Organism: uncultured Actinomycetota bacterium; assembly: GCA_963703505.1. Classification (GTDB taxonomy): domain Bacteria; phylum Actinomycetota; class Actinomycetes; order CAVPEL01; family CAVPEL01; genus CAVPEL01. Next base: position 831,168 of record CAVPEL010000006.1, read on the forward strand.
TCGAGCTCAGCCCGTACGACCTCACCCGGGGGCGCATCGTCTACCGCTACAAGTAGCACTACCGCAACGCAGACCGAAACGAGGGCGTCCCGGACGCTCGTGCCCGAGGAGCTTTTGATGAAGGTCAAGCCCAGCGTCAAGAAGATGTGTGACAAGTGCAAGGTGATCCGTCGCCACGGCCGCGTCATGGTCATTTGTGACAACCTGCGCCACAAGCAGCGTCAGGGCTAGCACTCCCGCAAGCTTCATGTCGTGACCGTCGGGCCTTCGGGCCTGGCGAAACCCCCGGTCGGAGGCCGGGGCCCTGCCCGGGCGGGTAGGGAGCGACGTGACAGACCTCCGCGAACAGGCAAGGAGCACCGCCCGCATGGCACGTCTCGTCGGCGTTGACCTCCCCCGCGACAAGCGGATGGAGATCGCGCTCACCGCAATTTTTGGCATCGGCCGCACGCGCGCCGCTCAGATCCTCGAGCAGACCGGTGTGAGCCCTGACCTTCGGGTCAAGGACCTCACCGACGACGACATCGTGAAGCTGCGCGACAACATCGAGGCCAACTACAAGATCGAGGGTGACCTGCGCCGCGAGGTGGCAGCGGACATCCGTCGAAAGATCGAGATCGGCTGCTACCAGGGCATTCGTCACCGCCGCGGCATGCCGGTCCACGGCCAGCGCACCCACACCAACGCGCGTACCCGCAAGGGCCCACGTCGTGCGATCGCCGGCAAGAAGAAGCCAGGTAAGAAGTAGCAGTCCGTTCCGGTCCGGCTTAGACCGCGACGGACCGATCACCTCCAGGGAGTTCCCAGCAGATGCCCCCCAAGACCCGCCAGGCGGGCGCCGCCAAGAAGGTGCGCCGCAAGGAAAAGAAGAACATCGCTCACGGCCACGCGCACATCAAGAGCACGTTCAACAACACGATCGTGTCGATCACCGACCCCACGGGCAACGTGATCGCGTGGGCCAGTGCCGGCCACGTGGGCTTCAAGGGCTCGCGTAAGTCGACGCCGTTCGCCGCTCAGATGGCCGCCGAGGCCGCCGCTCGTCGTGCGCAGGAGCACGGCATGCGTAAGGTCGACGTCTTCGTCAAGGGCCCGGGTTCGGGCCGCGAGACGGCGATCCGCTCCCTGCAGGCCGCTGGCCTCGAGGTCGGGTCGATCCAGGACGTCACCCCAGTTCCCCACAACGGTTGCCGCCCTCCGAAGCGGCGGAGGGTCTGATCCATGGCTAGGTACACCGGTGCGGACTGCAGGCGCTGCCGCCGCGAGAAGATGAAGCTGTTCCTCAAGGGCGCCAAGTGCGAGTCCTCCAAGTGCCCGATCGAGAGCCGTCCGTACCCCCCGGGTCAGCACGGTCGCGGTCGCACGAAGGACAGCGAGTACCTCCTGCAGATGCGGGAGAAGCAGAAGTGTGCGCGGATCTACGGCGTGCTGGAGAAGCAGTTCCGCGGCTACTACGCCGAGGCCAGCCGCAAGTCGGGCAAGACGGGTGAGAACCTGCTCCGCATCCTGGAGAGCCGGCTCGACAACGTCGTGTACCGCGCTGGGTTCGCCAAGAGCCGCGACATGGCCCGCCAGGTCGTCAAGCACGGGCACATCGTCGTCAACGGCCGTCGCGTCGACATCCCGTCGTTCCGCGTCAGCGAGAACGACATCGTCGAGGTGGCCGCCAGCTCGGTCGAGCTCACGCCGTTCATCGTGGCGCGCGCCGAGGCCGGCGAGCGGACCGTGCCGGCATGGCTCGAGGTCCTGCCGTCGCGCATGCGCATCCTCGTTCACTCCCTCCCGGTTCGGCAGGTCATCGACACGCCGGTCCAGGAGCAGCTGATCGTCGAGCTCTACTCCAAGTAGTCCCCTCGGGCTGCTGTTCGAAAGACATCGCACGACCCGGGGCGGGCCCGATGCCCGCCCCGGCGCACCACACTCGCGGGCGTCATATTGCGGTCGCCCCGGGACATCGGAGGAAACCTTGCTTATCGCCCAGCGTCCGTCTCTCACCGAAGAGATCGTCGACGACTCCCGTTCGCGTTTCGTCATCGAGCCCCTTGAGCCTGGCTTCGGCTACACGCTCGGCAACTCGATGCGCCGCACCCTGCTGTCCTCGATCCCCGGCGCGGCGGTCACCAGCATCCGCGTCGACGGCGTCCTCCACGAGTTCACCACCGTGCCTGGCGTCAAGGAGGACATCACCGATGTCATCCTCAACATCAAGGAGCTGGTGGTTTCCAGCGAGCACGACGAGCCCGTCGTGATGTACCTGCGCAAGCAGGGTCCCGGCGCGGTCACCGCTGCCGACATCGCGCCGCCGGCCGGCGTCGAGGTGCACAACCCCGACCTCCACCTGGCCACCCTGAACGGCAAGGGCAAGCTCGAGATCGAGCTCACCGTCGAGCGTGGCCGCGGCTACGTGCCGGCGACCCAGAACAAGCAGGCGGGCCAGGAGATCGGCCGTATCCCGATCGACTCCATCTACTCGCCGGTGCTCAAGGTCACCTACCGGGTCGAGGCGACTCGTGTCGAGCAGCGCACCGACTTCGACCGGCTCGTCGTCGACGTCGAGACCAAGCCGTCGATGCGCCCGCGTGACGCGCTCGCGAGCGCTGGCAAGACCCTGGTCGAGCTGTTCGGTCTGGCCCGCGAGCTGAACGTCGACGCCGAGGGTGTCGACATCGGCCCGTCGCCGACGGACGCCGCGCTCGCCGCCGACCTCGCGCTGCCGATCGAGGACCTCAACCTCACGGTGCGGTCCTACAACTGCCTCAAGCGTGAGGGCATCCACAGTGTGGGTGAGCTCGTCTCGCGCAGCGAGGCTGACCTGCTCGACATCCGCAACTTCGGTGCCAAGTCGATCGACGAGGTCAAGGCCAAGCTCATCGAGATGGGCTTGAACCTGAAGGATGCGCCGCCCGGGTTCGACCCGAGCAGCGTGGTGGACAACTACCCCGATGACTACGACGACGAGAACTACGCCGAGACCGAGCAGCTGTAGGCCTTCGTAGCCTTCGGCCCCGTTCCCACCGCGATCCAGGAGAGCGACCACCATGCCCACGCCCACCAAGGGACCCCGCCTCGGCGGCGGCCCAGCGCACGAGCGGCTCATTCTGGCGAACCTTGCCACCCAGCTGTTCGAGCACGGCCGCATCACCACCACCGAGGCCAAGGCCAAGCGGCTGCGCCCGCTCGCCGAGCGGCTCATCACCAAGGCCCGTCGGGGTGACCTGCACGCACGCCGTCAGGTGCTCACCGTGGTCAGGGACAAGACCGTGGTCCACTCGCTGTTCGCCGAGATCGGTCCCCGTTACGAGAACCGGCCCGGCGGCTACACCCGGATCACCAAGATCGGCCCGCGCAAGGGCGACAACGCGCCGATGGCAGTCATCGAGCTGGTCGAGGCGCTGACGATCGCCCAGCAGGCGACGGCGGAGGCCACCGCGGCGACCAAGCGGGCGGCGAAGAAGCCGGCCGCGGCCAAGGCGCCGGCTGCGGAGCCCGAGGCGGCGACCGAGGCTGTGGAGCTTGACGAGGCCAACGAGGCCGACGTCGTCGAGCAGCAGGCCGAGGTTGCACCCGAGGCAGAGGCCGCCGAGGTCGTCACCGAGCTTCCCGAGGACGCCGCCGAGGCGGATGCCCTCGAGCAGGCCCAGGAGGTCCCCAGCGGACCGGCCGAGGACGAGGCCTGACCGCCACGCCCCACTCCATCGACGAGCCCGTCGCGCCCGCGTCCGACCCCGAAGGGGGAGGGGCCGGGGGCGGCGGGCTCGTTCGTCTACGCCTGGACATCGCCTACGACGGCACCGACTTCGCGGGGTGGGCCAGGCAGCCCGACCAGCGCACCGTGCAGGGCGAGCTCGAGCAGGCCCTGACCACCGTGCTCAGGCTGCCGGAGCCGGCGCAGCTCACCGTCGCGGGCCGGACCGACGCCGGGGTGCACGCCCGCGGCCAGGTGGCCCACCTCGACGTCCCCACCCCCCTCCTGCGCCGATCATGCAGCTGTGCGTCGCGACACGCCGTGCAGGCCACGCACGACTGCATGATCACCCTGGTGCGGCGGCTCAACGGGCTGCTGGCGGCTGACGTGCGCGTCGTCTCGGTGGCGGAGGCGCCAGCTGGCTTCGACGCTCGGTTCTCCGCGCTATCGCGCCGGTACGCCTACCGGGTCACCGACACCGTCGGTGACCCGCTGCGCAGGTACGACACGTTGACCTACCCACGTCCGCTGGACATCGGGGCGATGAACGCCGCAGCCGCACGGCTGGTCGGCGAACACGACTTCGCGGCGTTCTGTCGGCGCCGCGAAGGAGCCACGACCGTCCGCGGGCTGCTGGTGCTGCACTGGGTCCGTGACGCCGCCGGGGTCGCGGTCGCGACGGTGGAGGCTGACGCGTTCTGCCACAACATGGTGCGCGCGCTGGTCGGCGCGTTGCTGGCAGTGGGGGACGGCCGTCGCGGCGTCGACTGGCCGGCCCAGGTGCTGGCGGGTGGCGTGCGCGACCCAGGGGTGGCGGTGCTGCCCCCGCACGGCCTCACGCTCGAGGAGGTGCGCTACCCCGACGACGCCGAGCTGGCGCGAAGGGCCCACCAGACCCGCGCCGTACGGGTGCCCTCCGGACCCCCGCCCGCCGCCAGCTCCGTGATCACGAAAGATCGTCGGGGTCCTGGCCCGGGCGATCTTTCGTGATCACGGGGGCTTGGGGCTGTCGGTGCTGCTGGTGGTGCCGCGCCCGGTGGGTTGGGTGAGCGTCACGCAGCACCGGGTGGGGGCTGGGTCGAGCCGGGCTTGGAGCCGCAAGGGCGGAATGGCATCGGTCATCCCGGTCATGAGGTCGAGATTCATGCCGCACACGAGGTCGGTGTAGTCCTGGGCGAGGCTGTGGAACGGGCAGTTGGCCATGGTGATGCCCCGGGCATCGCTGCGCGGCTCGTACCCATTGTCGGCCAGCACCGTGGCGACCGCCTCGACGAGCGCCGTTTGCGTCGGCCGCGGACCCGCCGCGCGACGGGCATCGGCACCGAACGAGCGGCCTGCGGCACTGGCGGCGTGGCGTAGCTCGTCAGCGACCGGGGTGCCGGACTGCTCGGCCGCGGTGATCGCCCGCGCCATGACGCGCCCAGCAAGGTCGTAGTGCCGTTCGGGCAGGCTGACGTCGATCTGGCGGGTGGAGCGCCGATAGAGCTTGGCGGGGCGACCTGCGCCGGGTCCGCTTCGTCCCTCCGGCCGCCGGAACTCGGTCTCCAGCAGCCCGTCCGCCTCGAGCCTGTCGAGGTGGAACTTGGCGATATGGCGGGCGACGTCGACACCGGCGGCCGCCTGGTCCCTGCTGACGGGCTCCGCCTGGGCGATCACGTACTGGTAGAGGGCGCGCCGGATGGGGTCGCCGAGGGCCGCCACGCTCGACACTTGGGTATCGAAGTCATCCCGGCGCACGGCGCGCCTCCTGTCCGTGTGCGCGAGTCGCGTAAGCCGGACCCGCCTTCTTAAGGACATGATAGTTGACGATATGCGGTTGGAAGTTCTAACGTATATCAAAGTAGCCGTTACAAACTGGCCGTGAACAGGGGCAGCCCGTGACCACCGCAGCTTCAGCTCGTGACGAGGCTCTCGAACTGCCGCCGGGACGCCCGCAGCCCCTGCGCGTGATCGGTCACGGGCCGCCGATCGAGATCAACGCCGCCGAGCAGGCGGTGCGCGACCTGCTCCTCGCACTCGGGCAGGACCCCGACTCCGAGCACCTGTCCGAGACGCCCCGGCGGGTGGCGAGCGCCTACGCCGAGATGCTCACCCCGCGCCCGTTCACCTTCACCACGTTCCCCAACGACGAGGGCTACGACGAGCTCGTGCTCGCGAAGGACATCCCGTTCGAGTCCCTCTGCGAGCACCACCTCCTGCCGTTCCACGGCGTCGCACACGTGGGCTATCTGCCGGACCGACGCATCGTCGGGTTGTCGAAGCTGGCCCGCATGGTCGAGCGGTTCGCCCGGCGGCTGCAGGTACAAGAACGGCTGACCCAGCAGGTCGCCGACAGCCTCGAGGAGCACCTGCGCCCCAAGGGAGTCGCCGTCGTCCTCGAGGCCGAGCACCAGTGCATGTCGCTGCGAGGCGTGCGGGCCTACGGGTCTCGCACGGTCACCTCCGCGCTGCACGGCCTCCTCCGCGACGATGCGGCCACCCGCCAGGAGTTCTTCGCCCTCACCGGGATCGCGCGTTGAACCGCACCCCGGAACCGGCGCACTGCACCACCCAAACGAGAACGGATCACCCATGAGCGCTTCACAGTTCGTGATCGTCGGGGCCAGCCTGGCTGGCGCCAAGGCCGCTGAGACGCTCCGCGACGAGGGCTTCACCGGTCGGATCGTCCTCATCGGTGAAGAGCCCGACCGACCCTACGAGCGGCCCCCGCTGTCGAAGGACTACCTGCGTGGTGAGTTTGAGCGACAGAAGGTCTACGTCCACGACGAAGGCTGGTACGCCGACCAGGACATCGAGCTGCGCACGTCGACTCGAGCCAGCGAACTGGTGCCAGCCGAGCACTCTCTCGTTCTCGAGACAGGCGAGAAGGTGCATTACGACCGGCTGCTGCTCGCGACCGGTGGGATGCCGCGACGCCTCACCATCCCCGGGAACGGACTGGACGGCGTCTACTACTTGCGTACGATCGCCGACGCGGATCGCCTGGCGGGCGCACTACGGCAGGCGACGAACGTCGCCGTGGTCGGCGCGGGCTGGGTAGGCGTCGAGGTCGCCGCCTGTGCCCGGCAGCTCGGCTGCGACGTGACCATGATCGACCCGGCCGTCGCTCCCCTCGAACGTGCCATGGGCGCGGAGGTAGGCGCCATCTATCGTGACCTTCACGTCGACCATGGGGTGAAAGTGCACCTCGGCACCGGCGTCGGTGCGCTGCGTGGCGCCGGTCGGGTCGAGGAGATCCGCCTCGACGACGAGACGAAGCTGGCCGCCGACCTGGTCGTGGTCGGCATCGGAACGCTGCCGCGCATCGGGCTGGCGCTCGGAGCCGGGCTCACGGTCAACGACGGGGTGGCCGTCGATGAGCACCTACGCAGCAGCGACCCGGACATCTTCGCCGCGGGGGACGTCGCGTGCGCGTGGAATCCGGCGGTGAACGCTCGGATCAGGGTCGAGCACTGGTCCAACGCCCTCCACCAAGGGCCGGCCGCAGCCAAGAACATGCTCGGCATCGACACGCCATACGTCCGGTTGCCGTACTTCTTCTCCGACCAGTACGACTTCAGCATGGAGTACAACGGCTATGCGCCGACCTGGGACCGGGTCGTGCTGCGCGGTGAACCAGCCAGCGGCAAGTTCCTGGCCTTCTGGCTCGACGGCGGCCGCATCGCCGCCGGGATGAACGTCAACATCTGGGACGCTGCCGACTCGATCAAGCGGCTGATCCGGGGACGGTTCCTCGTCGACCCCGACCAGCTCGCCGATCCGGACGTGTCGCTCGAGACGCTGGTCGAAAGCCTGCCGCGCTCCTGACCTTCCGTGGCTTAGCGGCCCTCAGGCACGGCTCGACAAACTCGGCTGAACGCCCAGCCGCTGGGGACTCAGCTCGCTGCGCGCTGCTCTTCGCGAAGCGGCTCCAGCGCGACCGTGACCTTGGCGAGCTCGTCCAGCAACGCCGTCGCCGACGTCTCCATGATGGCGTTGGCCTGGAACCTTCCGTCGTCGTCGATGAAGCTGGCGACGAACGGGACCGTGACGGTGTCGTGGATCGGCACCATCTTCAGCGCCGAGATGATCTGCTTGATCATCTGGACCGCGCGAAGGCCACCCGAGACGCCGCCGTAGCTGACGAAGCCGACCGCCTTGTACTGCCACTCGACGAACAGGTAGTCGATGGCGTTCTTCAGCGCGCCGCTGATGCCGTAGTTGTACTCCGGGTGGACGAACACGTACGCGTCGCCGCGGTCGATCACCGTGCTCCACGCCTTGGTGTGGTCGTGCGTGTAGCGGCGCAGTCGCGGGTGGTTGGGCTCGTCCAGCAGTGGCAGGTTCGCCTCGGCCAGGTCGACGACTTCTACGTCGAACGCGCCGTGGGCACGTGCCCGGTCGATGAACCACTGAGCGACGGGGAGACCGACCCGGCCCGGGCGGGTACTGGCGATGACGACCTGCAGGACGGGCTTGGGCACGGTGAGGGGCTCCTTGGGCGACGCGGAAGTGGGGAGCCCGCGGAAACCGGGCACCCGACGGGGAACGGTCATGAACCGCGAATCATTCCGCGGCCGACGCCACGAGGTGGACCGTCAGGGGGAGGGCTTCCGGCCCCACGCCGAGATCATCGGCGACGTCGCGAGATCGAGACGGCCACTCGCCACGTTGGCCAGGTGCGTCTCGATCTCCTCGACCGTCGCCAGGCCGCCGGCGACCAGCCGCTCGCGCACCTGCTCGATCGTCGCCTGCTCGAGGGCGGAGCAGGCCGGTGAGGTGATCGGGAAGAACGCGTCCGCCTGGACGTCGACCAGCCCCGCCTCGCGCAGCAGGCGTGGAAGAGTGCGCCCGTAGGCGAGGTTGGCTCCGCTGCCCGCGAGCAAGGTGCGGAAGCCGCGTCGCAGCTTGTTCGCCAGAGCTTGCGCGGGCCCGAATTCGTCGGGGCACACCAGCGGCTGCAGGGCGGGGTCGGCGTCCTCCAGGAACAGCCATCCGCCTGGGCGTAGCGCTTGCACCATCAGCGAAAGGGCGTGGTCGCGTTGAGGGACGTGGACCAGGACGAGGCGGGCGTGCACGAGGTCGAATGTCTCCTCGGGTGGCGCGTCGGCGCCCACGTCGTGGCGACGCACCTCGGAAACCCGTCGGCGCCTGACATCCACGCGGTGTCGATGTCGGTCGCAAGCACCCGTCCGGTCGGGCCGACCTGCCGGGCGAGCCAGCTGGGGACCGTCGGCCCGCCGGATCCGACCTCCCAGCACCGCCAGCCGGCGGTGATGCCGAGGTTCTCGATGTGCCTGAACGTCGCGGGGTCGAACAGTGACGACAGCGCGTCGAAGCGGATGCCGGCCTGCGCCTGCTGGTTGTCGAGCAGGTAACGCTCGCCGCCGCTCATGAATCGATGATGCCTTGCGCGGCGATCCCCGTGATACGCGGTACTCGGGTGACAATCGGGCGATGACGTGGAATGCACCCGCCGTCGAGCGCTTCGAGCAACCAGGCACAGCCGATGAGCGCGCCGCCTGGAGGCGAGCCTGGACTACCAGCGGCAGACGTTCCTGACCAAGTGCAGCGGCCTGAGCGCCGAGCAGCTCACCCTGCGCAGCGTCGACTCTCGTCGCTGTCACTGCTTGGCCTGGTCCGTCACCTGGCGGGGGTTGAGCGGTGGTGGTTCCGGTGTCATTTCCTGGGCGAGGACGTCGAGCCCTCTACTACACCGACGACGACCCGGAGCTCGACTTCGAGGGTGGGACCGCATCGAGCGCCGAGAGTGACTACGCGGTGTACATCGCCGAGGTCGAGCGGTGCCGCGCGGTGGTGGCCGGTCGGTCGCTGGAGGAGACGTTTCTGCGTCGCACCGGCCAGCTGCTGAACCTGCGCTGGCTCTACCTCCACCTGATCGAGGAGTACGCCCGCCACAACGGCCACGCCGACCTGCTGCGCCAGCAGATCGACGGCCAGGTCGGGGCTTAGGCGCGGCCGGGCGCCGGCCCCGGGCGCTGAGCATCACGACAGCGCCGAGGACAGCGGCCCCGCCGATGAGCTGGCCGATCGTCAGCCGCTCGCTGTAGATGATGACCGCGGAGACGGCGGTCACCACCGGCTCGACGCACGAGGTGATCGCCGCCGTGGAAGCGCCCACCCGGCTGATCCCGCCGAAGAAGCAGGCGACGCCCACCACCGTAGGCACCAGCGCCACCAGCAGGACCCACATCCACGCCGCGGGTGACTCCGGTACCTGCAGCGAGCCGGTCGCCAGCGTGAACGCGGCAACGCTGATCGCCGCGGCGGTGCACACGATCGCCGAGACCAGGTAGACGTCCAGCCCGCCGGGCAGGCGCCCCATCACCGTGATGTACAGCGCGTAGGTCACCGCGGCGCCGAGCGCCAGCACGATGCCGATGGTCGACGTCGACCCGCTACCGCCGGTACCCAGCAGCAGGGCGAGGCCGGCGACCGAGCAACCCAGGGCGATCGTCTTGCGCCGGTGGGGCGACTCGTGCCGCAGGGCCAGCGCCAGGACGAGGACCAGCGTCGGGTAGACGTACAGCACCAGGCCCACCATGGAGGCGTCCATGCGGGTCAGCGCGGTGAAGTAGAAGGCTGCCTGCAAGGCGTACCCGACGGCGCCCAGGCCGACGGTCGTCACCAGCGCTCGCCGGGGCAGCCGGGTGGGCCGCCGCATCGCCACGACGACCCACAGGGCTAGCGCCGCCAGCGTGAACCGCCAGACCAGCATGGAGGGCACGTGCATGCCGGTCGCGTAGACGTGCTTGGCGAACACCGCGGCGAGCCCGAACGCCACCGCGGAGGCCAGGCACAGGGCGAGGCCGACGCCGAAGCCGCTCGACCGCTGCCCGGTGGCACTCGCACGCGCCGTCTCGTGCGACGCCCCGACCGGACGCGCATCGGCGGCGAGCTCTGTGGTTCCGGTGGCCATGAAACGAACCTAGGGGAGCGATGACCTATCGCGGTAGGCTGTCTTTCCTTCGATATATGAAGGAGAAGCCTTGGTAACGCTGCACCAGTTGCGCTGCTACCTGGCGACCCTTGAGGACGGCTCGTTCACCGCCGCTGCCGCCCGCCTCGGCTACGCCCAGCCGTCGATCTCCGAGCAGGTACGGCTGCTCGAGGCCAGCCTCGGCACGACGCTGTTCCAGCGGGTGGGCCGCGGGCTGGTCGCGACCGAGGCGGCCCTGGCCATGCGGCCCGGGGCGGAACGTGCCCTGCAGTGCATCGACGAGATCGAGCAGGCCGTGGCGGCGGTCAGCGACGTGCTCACCGGCACGATCCGGTTCGGCGTCTTCGGCACCGCCCGGATCTACCTGAGCAGCGACCTGGTCGCCGATGTACTGGCGCACCACCCCGGCGTGCGGCTCGAGCTGATCGGCCAGAACTCCGCGGAGGTGCTGGACGAGCTGCGGCGCGGCAGCCTGGAGGCTGCCGTCATCGCCTTGCCGATCGAGGATGCCGGGCTGCAGTTCCGGCCGGTGGTGCGCGACGAGCTCGTCTACGTCAGTGCCCACCCCGAACGGCTCCGCGGGCCCGTCACCGCCAAGCAGCTGGGAGCCGCGCCGCTGGTGCTGTCCGAGGCCAGCTGGGGCAACGACGACTCGACGCGACGCCAGCTGGCGCAGGTCGTCCAGACGGCCGGTGGGTCGCTGCGGCCACGGGTCGAGGTCGAGGACATCGAGACCGCCCTGGAGGTCGCTGGCACCGGCGTGGCCGACGCCATCGCCGCACGCGGGGTGCTGCACCGGCTCGCGGACCGCCTGGCCCCCGGGCTCGGGTGGGTCCCGCTGCGGCCGCGTCTGTTCGACACGTTCGCCATCGTGAACCGGCGCGGCGCCGCGCTGTCACCCGCCAGCCGGGCCGTGATCGAGCTTGCGGTGGCGCGGATGCTCCGACTCGACGAGGCCGTCACCGGCGGCACGGGCCGGCTGAACCGATAGCGCGCGGCGTTGCGGGGTGCGGCCATGACGCACCGTCGCCAAGGGCAGCCGCGCCCCGGATGCGTTGGCGCGCACGGCGCACCTGTTGGGACACTCACCTCCATGGGACACGTCGACATCGACCAGGTGAGCTACTTGCTGCCTGACGGCCGCGAGCTGCTCACCGATGTGTCGTTCCGGGTCGGTGACGGCATGAAGGCCGCGCTGGTCGGCGCGAACGGCGCGGGCAAGACGACGCTGCTGCGGATCATCGCCGGCGACGTGACCCCGACCGGCGGCACGGTCACCTCCTCAGGCGGCCTCGGCGTCATGCGCCAGTTCATCGGCTCCGTCCGCGACGCCTCCACCGTCCGCGACCTGCTGGTGTCCGTGGCGCCGCTGCGGCTGCGCCAGGCAGCGGCGGGGTTGGACGCCGCGGAGCTGGCGATGATGGAGCGCGACGACGAGCCGACCCAGATGGCGTATGCGCACGCGCTCGCCGAGTGGGGCGACGCCGGCGGCTACGACGCGGAGGTGCTCTGGGACACCTGCTGCACCGCGGCGCTGGGCCTGCCGTTCGACCGAGCCCAGTGGCGCGAGGCCTCGACGCTGTCCGGCGGGGAGCAGAAGCGGCTGGTGCTAGAGGCGTTGCTGCGTGGTCCGGATGCCGTGCTGCTGCTGGACGAGCCGGACAACTATCTCGACGTGCCAGGCAAACGTTGGCTGGAGTCCGCGCTGGCCGAGACGTCCAAGACCGTGCTGTTCGTCTCCCACGACCGTGAGCTTCTTGACCGCACCGCGAGCCGGATCGTCACGGTCGAAGCCGGTGGCGCCTGGACGCACGGCGGCGGCTTCGCCAGCTACCACCAGGCGCGCAAGGACCGTCACGAACGCTTCGCCGAGCTGCTCCGCCGCTGGACCGAGGAACACCAGCGGCTGAAGGAGCTCGTCAACACTCTCAAGGTGCAGGCGAGCATCTCCCCGGACATGGCGAGCCGTTACCGCGCCATGCAGACCCGGCTGCGCAAGTTCGAGGAAGCAGGTGCGCCGGAGGCACCGCCACCGCCGCAACAGCTGCGGATGCGGCTCGGCGGCGGTCGGACCGGCGTGCGGGCGATCACCTGCGACCAGCTGGAGCTGACCGACCTGATGGCGCCGTTCGACCTGGAGGTCTTCTACGGCGAGCGGGTCGCGGTGCTCGGCGGCAACGGCTCGGGCAAGTCGCACTTCCTGCGGCTGCTCGGCGGCGACGCCGTGCGGCACACCGGCGAGTGGAAGCTGGGCGCCCGGGTGGTGCCGGGCCACTTCGCCCAGACCCACGACCACGCCGGGTTCGTCGGCCGCTCGCTGTGCGACATCTTGTGGGCCGAGCACTCGCTGCAGCTGGGTCCGGCCAAGTCGGCGCTGCGCCGGTACGAGCTCGACGAGGCCAGGCGAGAGCAGCCGTTCGACACCCTGTCCGGCGGTCAGCAGGCGCGCTTCCAGATCCTGTTGCTGGAGCTGGGCGGCGCGACGCTGCTGCTGCTCGACGAGCCGACGGACAACCTCGACCTGGCCAGCGCCGAGGCGCTGGAGGAGGGGCTCGAGGCCTACGACGGCACGGTGCTCGCGGTCACCCACGACCGCTGGTTCGCCCGAGGCTTCGACCGCTACCTGGTGTTCGGCGAGGACGGCGTCGTGTACGAGGCGCCGGAGCCGGTCTGGGACGCTCGCCGGCCGGTGCGCTGAGGCCCCAATTCGCCTCGGCGACAAGGGCTCAGCCGGTGGCGCCGACGGGTCCGTGCGGAACAGGCCCCGACCGCCGGCGGCCACCGCGGTGGCCACCACGGCGACCGCCGCGGCCAGCGCGAACCCGCCAGGCGCGCCCCCGCTGTTGACGGCGAGGCCACCGAGCGCCGACCCCACCGCACCGCCGGCGACCGCGCCGGTGGAGAGCCAGGCGAAGGACTCGGTGGCCGTGCCCGGGGCCGCGAACCGCTGCGCCATGAAGTAGATGCAGGCGAACGCGGGGGCGCACATGGCGCCGGACGCGTGATCAGGACGCCGATCAGCAGCGTGCCGTGCACCACCGCGACCGCGGTCATGAGGAGCGCCGTGGCTCCGAGCAGTGCCATGAGGCGGGTGCCGAGGCCGCCTGGCCAGGCCCGCGACCCGTAGACGAGCCCGCCGACCAGACTTCCCCCGCTCCACAGGGCGAGCAGTACGCCGACGAGTCGGGTGTCGGAGTTGCCGCCCGCGGCGGCGACGATCGCGACCTCGGTCGCTCCGAAGCCGGTCACCACCGCGAACACGGTGATCACGAGCAACCGGATGCTGGGGACCGACAGCGCGCCCCCGTGGGTTCGCCCCGCCTTGGAGCCACGCCAGCGACGGGAGAACGGGCTGGTCGCGAACATCACGGTCCCGGTGAGGCCGAGCAGGCCGGTCGCGACGATGGCGGCCTGTGGTCCGAGCGGCGCGGCTACCGCGACGACGAGCAGCGGGCCCGCGATGAAGGTGACCTCTTGGAAGGTGGAGTCCACCGCGTACGTGGACTCGAGCTGGTCGTGGTCGGTGACGACGTGCGGCCACAGGGCCCGCGCCGAACCGGCGACCGGAGGCACGAATGCGCCAGCCGCGACACCGGTGCCGATGAGGAGCCACGGGTCGCCGGTGGGGACCAGCGCGAGCACGGCTGTCATCGCGGCGAACACCACGGCCGTGCCGAGCAGGATCGCGGTCTGGCTGGTGCGGTCGACCAGGCGCGACCACAGCGGACCGGTGATCCCGGCGGCGCCTGCGGCAGCTCCGCCGACCAGACCACCGAGCGCATATGAGCCGCCGTCGCCGATGATCCGCAGGATGACCGCGATGCCGAGCATGGCCGCTGGCAGCCGGGCGACGATCGAGGCGGACAGCAGCCGGGCGAGCCCTGGGGTGGTCAACACGTTGCGGTAGCGGGACAGATCCATGTGCTTCTTGGGGCTCGTGAGGGAAGGAATCGCAGGTTAGCAGCGAGGACCGGCACCGCTCAGCCAAGCGCTGAAGGGGCGCGGCGCAGGACCGCGCTTTGACCCCTCGCGGCCTACGCGGGTATTCTGCGAGGTCGTTGCGCGTTTCACGCTTGCCCATCCGGGTTTGCCGAGGCGCGGCCGCCCCTGACACCCGACGTAAAGGCCTCATCGTGCGCACGTACACCCCCAAGCCCGGCGACGTCACGCGTCAGTGGCACGTGATCGATGCGTCCGATGTGGTGCTCGGTCGGCTCGCCACCCAGGTCGCGATCCTGCTCCGCGGCAAGCACAAGCCGATCTTCGCCCCGCACGTCGACACCGGTGACTTCGTCATCATCGTCAACGCCCGCAAGATTGCCCTCACCGGCAACAAGCGCGAGCAGAAGATGGCCTACCGCCACTCGGGCTACCCGGGCGGTCTGCGCGCGGTGTCGTACAAGAAGCTGCTCGACGAGCGCCCCGAGCGGGCCGTCGAGAAGGCCATCAAGGGCATGCTCCCGCACAACAGCCTCGGCCGTCAGATGCTGTCCAAGCTCAAGGTCTACGCCGGCCCCGAGCACCCGCACGCCGCGCAGCAGCCGGCGGAGTACCAGATCAGCCAGGTCGCGCAGTAGTCCGGCCACCTGACCTACCGAACGAGAGTGTGAGGAAATTCGTGGCCGAGACCACTGTTGACACCGTCGACGCGGCGGTCGACACCGCCGACGCGGTGGACACCCCGCAGAGCTACACCAGCGAGACCGGTCAGACCGGTTACAGCAGCCAGACCGAGGCGCCCAAGCACCGCTCGGCGACCGGCTCGGCCGGCGCCACCGGGCGTCGCAAGGAGGCCGTCGCGCGGGTCCGCCTCGTGCCCGGCACGGGTCAGTTCACCGTCAACGGCAAGCCGCTGGCCGTGTACTTCCCGAACAAGGTCCACCAGCAGCTGGTCCGCGAGCCCCTCGTGAGCCTGGACGCGGTCGAGCAGTTCGACGTCCTGGCCCGGCTCACCGGTGGCGGCGTCTCCGGCCAGGCCGGCGCGCTGCGGCTCGGCATCGCCCGGGCGCTCAACCTGGTCGACGCGGAGAACCGCCCGATCCTGAAGAAGGCCGGCTTCCTGACCCGCGACGCGCGGATCAAGGAGCGGAAGAAGTACGGCCTCAAGAAGGCGCGCAAGGCACCGCAGTACTCCAAGCGGTAGCCGTGGGCCGACTCTTCGGTACCGACGGGGTCCGTGGGGTCGCCAACCAGGACCTGACCGCAGAGCTTGCGCTCGAGCTTGCGGTAGCGGCGGCACGGGTGCTCGGCGAGGCAGGAGCCTTCGCCGGTCACCGCCCGACCGCGGTCGTCGGCCGTGACCCGCGTGCCTCGGGGGAGTTCCTCGAGGCCGCGGTTGTCGCCGGGCTCGGCAGCGCCGGCGTGGACGTGCTCCGCCTCGGCGTCCTGCCCACCCCCGCGGTCGCCTACCTCACCGAGGCCCTCGGCGCCGATCTGGGCGTGATGCTGTCGGCGAGCCACAACCCGATGCCGGACAACGGCATCAAGTTCTTCGGCCGCGGCGGGCACAAGCTGGCCGACGAGCTCGAGTCCGAGATCGAGTCGCGCCTGCACGAGCAGTGGCGCCGGCCCACCGGTGCGGCCGTCGGCCGGGTCCGCGACCTCGTCGACGCCGGCCCTCGCTACGTCGACCACCTCGCTCGCCTCCCTGCCGCACCGCCTCGACGGGCTCCGCGTCGTCGTCGACTGCGGGCACGGCGCCGCGTTCGCCGCCGGCCCGCAGGCGCTGGTCCGCGCCGGTGCGGACGTGGTGACGATGGGCTGCGAGCCGGACGGCCTCAACATCAACGACGGGTGCGGCTCCACCCACGTCGACGAGCTGCGGGTAGCCGTCGTCGAGCAGGGTGCTGACGTCGGCATCGCGCACGACGGCGACGCGGACCGGTGCATCGCGGTCGACGCCGCCGGAGAGATCGTCGACGGCGACGCGATCCTGGCCGTGCTCGCGCTGTCGATGCGCGAGGCGGGCCGCCTGGCGCACGACACCGTGGTCTCCACGGTGATGGCCAACCTCGGGTTCACCCTGGCGATGCGTGAGGCGGGAATCACCACCGTCGCCACGTCGGTGGGGGACCGGTACGTGCTCGAAGCGATGAAGGCAGGCGGCTTCACCCTCGGCGGCGAGCAGAGCGGTCACGTGGTCATGCTCGAACACGCGACCACCGGCGACGGCGTGCTCACGGCGCTGCACCTGCTCGGCCGGATGGCCCAGACCGGGCGACCGCTGGCGGAGCTGGCCTCGGTGATGACGCGGTTGCCGCAGGTCCTGCTCAACGTCTCCGGTGTCGACCGTGCCCGCGTAGCGACCTCGGTCGAGCTGCAGGCTGCGGTGGCTGAGGCCACCGCTGAGCTCGGCGCGACGGGTCGCGTCCTGCTGCGCCCCTCCGGAACCGAGCAGCTCGTCCGGGTGATGGTGGAAGCACCGTCGCTCGACGTCGCGACCGAAGTGGCCGAGCGGCTCGCCGCGGTCGTGCGCAAGGAACTGGCCTGACGCCCCTGCGGTGCGGGCTCGGCTAGGCGGCCTTGGCGAGGCGGCGTCGGCTACGCGGCGTCGGACGCCAGCGAGAAGTTGCGGAGCCGCCGGACAGCCAGCCACGTCGACGCAAAGGTGAAGACGATGGCGAGTCCCAGCGATGTGCGGGTGGCCAGGTGGGCGCTGAGCTCGGTGGAGCTCCCCGACGGCGCGGGCGATCGACCGGACGTACTGCTGAACGGACAGCACCCGGGTGCCGCCGACGAGGTTGCCCAGTGCGGACTCCCACACGAGCACGTAGAGCAGGCCCACCACGATGGCGCGTCGCGTCAGCAGCGACAGCATGAGGAACAGGGAGCAGTACACGACGGCGCCGACCGCTGTGCCCACCGTGTAGCCAGCGGCGATGCCGCCGCGGGTGCCGACGAGGACCAGCCCGGCGACGCCCACAGGGATGACCGCGAACGCCGTTGTGACGCCGATCGCGACGACGAGCTTGGTGAGCACGATCGAGCTGCGGGGAACCGGCTTGGCCAGCAGGTGGACCGCCGTGCCGTCGTCGATCTCGGCACCGAGCACGCTGGAGCCGACGACGAGGGCCACCAGCGGCAGCAGCGCGCCCACGCCGAACACCGTGAGCAGGTCGACCGGGTACGGACCGTCGGCTGTGCGGTAGAGCACCGCCACCGCGATGAATGCCACCGGGATCAGGATGAGGAGCAGCGAGCGGCGCCGTCCCAGCAGAGAGCGCAGGGTGATCACGGCGATCACGGTGTTCACGACGCCACCAGGTAGGAGAAGACGCTCTCCAGCGACTCGTCCGCCGGGATGACCTCGCGAAGCCCGATCCCGTGCGCCTTGGCGAGCCCGGCGAGCAGGCGGGTGAACGCGCCGAAGTCGGCCGCCTCGACGCGCAGGCCATCGGCATCGAGCGTCACGCCTGCCGTCGCCGGGTCGGCGATGAGCGCGACCGCGAGGCGCCGGTCGTCGGTGGAGCGGACCGTGAACATGTGCGGCCGATCGGTCATCAGCCGCCGGATCTCCCGGTAGTCACCCGAAGCGGCGAGACGGCCGGCGACGACGACCTGCACGTGGTCGGCGAGCCGCTCGACCTCCTCCAGGATGTGCGAGCTGAACAGGATCGTGCGCCCGGTGCCGCCATGGTCCGCAGCAGCTCCATCATGTGCAGGCGCTGACGTGGGTCCATGCCGTTGAACGGCTCGTCCAGCAGCAGCACCTGCGGGATCGTGGACCAGTGCGGCGGCGACGCGGATGCGCTGGCGCATGCCCTTGGAGTAGGTGTCGATCCGGCGGTCGGCTGGCCCCGCCATGTCGACCATCGCGATGGCGGCCTCCGCCGCCGCCTCGGGTGCGGCGAGCTTGTGCAGCCGCGCGCTCGCGACGACGAAGTCCCGGCCGGTCAGGAAGCTGTACACGGCCTCCCGCTCGGTCACCAGCCCGATCTGGGTGTAGATCCGCGGGTTGCGCCACGCCGGCTCGCCGCCGACCGTCACGGTGCCCGCCGACGGCGCCAGGAAGCCCGACATGAGGTGGAGCAGCGTCGACTTGCCCGCACCGTTGGGACCGAGCAGGCCGGTGACGCCCGGGTCGATCGTCATCGTGATGTCGTTGACCGCGACCACGTTGCCGTACCAGTGCGAGACGTGGTCCAGTGCGACGCTGCTCACGCGGCCACCTTTCTGTACCGCAGCACCAGGACGGAGACCGACAGCGCCAGCAGCACGGCGGTGCCGAGCCCGTAGACCGACGTCACCGAGCCCAGGGTGGTCACCGCCTTGCCGTGCAGCGCCCACACCTTGAAGCCGTCGAGCAGCTCGAAGGGGTCGATCACCCCGGCGTAGCGCATCCCGCGCCCGGGCAGGTTGCTGAAGATCGCGCCGATCGCCGAAGCGAGGAGGTACACGCCGATGACCGCGCCGGTGGCCAGCGCGCGTCGCCGGGTGAACGACGCGATCGCCAGGCCGAGCGCGCCCAGCACGACGGCGTGCACCGCGACGTTCATCAGGCCGAGCAGGAACTCCCAGCTCTGGTGCTGGAAGCCGGCGACGTTGTGGGTGATGGTGAGGAGGATCCCGATGTACAGCAGCAGCAGCGGCAGGCCCATCAGGCCGAACAGGGCGCTGGCCATCGCCGCCAGCTTGGCGATGCTGTAGTCGTCGCGCCGGATCGGGCGGGAGAAGTACAGCGGCAGCACGCGGTAGCGCTGGTCGCGGCAGAGCAGCTCGGGGGCCTGGGCGGCGAGGAAGACGGCGATGGGCAGGTTGAACGTGTAGACGAACGCGTCGTAACGCAGCGGAGCCCGGCCCGTGACGGAGGTCACCGCCACGACGACGAGCACCGGGACGACCAGGATGGCCAGGATGATGAACGGCAGGATCTTGGCCTTGCCGCCCCGACCGATGCCGAAGGCGCCGCGCAGGCTGTAGGAGTACAGCGCCCGGCGGGCGTGCAGCCGGCCGAGCCGCTGGCCGCCGTAGCGCTGGTACCCGAGGTCGTAGATGACGCCGGCGGGTCCGGGCGGGTGCTCAGCCATGAGTCGTCACCACCGGTTCGGCGTCCTCGAACAGCTCCTCGATGCGGTGCCTGCGCTGCTCGAGCCGGACCAGCGGGAGACCCAGGTCGGCGACCGCGTCGCGGACCGTGTCGCAGGCCGCGTCGTAGCCGGCCAGGTCGGCGTCGACGTTGCCGAACCGGATGAGCAGGCTGCGGCCTTCGCGCTCGACCGCGATACCCGCGGTGGCCAGGTGCTCGGCGAGAAAGTCCGCGCCGTGGTCGACCTCGACGGCGAGCACGCCGCGGGCTTGGGTGAAGGACGCGAGCGAGTCCGACCGGAGCAGGTGCCCGCCGTCGATCGCGACGAGGTGGTCGCAGATCCGCTCGATCTCGCCGAGCAGGTGGGAGGAGACCAGCACCGAGATCCCGAACTCGGTGCCGGTACGGCGGACCAGCTCGAGCATGTCGTCGCGCCCGGCCGGGTCCAGGCCGTTGGTCGGCTCGTCGAGCAGCAGCAGCCGGGGGTCGTGGACGAGGGCCTGGGCGAGCTTGACCCGCTGCTTCATCCCCGTCGAGTAGCCGCCGATGGCGCGGTAGCGCTCCTCGTACAGGCCGACGTGGCGCAGGACCTCGGCGGTGCGCTCCCGCGCGGCGGTGGCCGGCAGGCCGGACATCCGGCCCATGTGGGTGACGAAGTCGGTCGCGCTCAGGTCGGGCGGCAGGCAGTCGTGCTCGGGCATGTAGCCGACGAACGTGCGGATCTCCTCGCCCTGGTGGGCGGTGTCCAGGCCCAGCACGTAGGCGGAGCCGCCGGTCGGTGCGAGCAGGCCGAGCAGGATCTTGATCAGCGTGCTCTTGCCTGCGCCGTTGGCGCCGACCAGCCCGATGACGCCCGGGTGCACCGTGAAGGTGAGTCCGGACAGCGCGGTCACCGAGCCGTAGCTCTTCGACAGCGATCGAGTAGAGATCAAGGACACGGCGCTCACGCTATCGGGATCCGCCACCGGTTTGCGGGCGCATGCATCGCTTTCTTGATCGAGATCGCCTCGCTCAGACCTTCCTCAGCCGCACCCGGCGCACCGCGTGGTCCGGGCCCTTCTCCAGCACCAGCGTCGCCCGGCTCCGGGTCGGCGCGATGTTGCGCCGAAGGTTGGGACCGTTGGTCGCTTCCCAGATCGCGGTGGCCTGGGCGACCGCCTGCTCATCCGACAGCGCCGCGTACCGGTGGAAGTACGACGAGGGGTTCGCGAAGGCGGTCCGCCGCAGGGTGAGGAAGCGTTCGACGTACCAGCTGCGGATGTCGTTCTCGCGGGCGTCCACGTACAGCGAGAAGTCGACGAAGTCGGAGGCGAACACGGCGCCCTGGCCGGTCTGCAGGACGTTGAGGCCCTCCAGGATCAAGATGTCGGGGGAGTTCACGATCGTCGCGTCGCCGGGCACGATGTCGTAGACCAGGTGGGAGTAGACGGGGGCGCTCACCGCGTCCTTGCCGGCCTTCACCGCGGCGAGGAACCGCAGCAGCCCGCGGCGGTCGTAGCTCTCCGGGAAGCCCTTGCGGTCGAGGATGCCGCGCTCGGTGAGCCGGGCGTTGGGCAGCAGGAACCCGTCGGTCGTCACCAGGTCGACGCGGGGGTGACCTGGCCAGCGGGCGAGCAGCGCCTGCAGGATGCGCGACGTCGTGCTCTTGCCGACCGCGACGCTGCCGGCGACGGCGATGACGAACGGCACCTTGGTGTCGGGGTTGCCCAGGAAGTCGTGCCGGGCGCGGTACAGGTCCTGGGTCGCCTGGACGTGCAGGCTGAGCAGCCGGGACAGCGGCAGGTAGACGTCGGCCACCTCGGTCAGCTCGATCTGCTCGCCGAGGCCGCGAAGACCGTCGAGCTCGGCGTCGGTCAGCGGCTGCGGGGTGCTGTCGCGAAGCCGGCGCCACGTCTCGCGGTCGAGCTCGACGTAAGGACTAGGACTCGTGGTCGGCTGGGCGGTCACCGCGTCATTGTGGCGGATGGCTCAAGTTAGGCTTCCGGCATGTGCGGAATCATCGGGTACGTCGGGGATCAGTCCGCGGTCGACGTCGTCATCGACGGGCTTCGCCGGCTGGAGTACCGGGGCTATGACTCGGCGGGCGTGGCGGTGGTCGCCGACGCGGCCGTGACCGTCGCGCGCAAGGCGGGCAAGCTGGTCAACCTGGAGAAGGTGCTGGCCGCGGAGCCGCTGCCGGCTGCCACCACGGGCATGGGTCACACCCGGTGGGCCACCCACGGCGCCCCCACCGACCGCAACGCCCACCCGCACCTGGACTGTGCGGGCGCCGTCGCGGTCATCCACAACGGCATCATCGAGAACTTCGCGGCGCTGCGGGACGACCTGGCGCTCGCCGGGCACGTCGCTCGACTCCGAGACCGACACCGAGGTGGTCGCGCACCTGCTGGAGGAGGCGTTCGCCGGCGACCTCGCGGAGGCGATGCGCCAGGTGTGCCGCCGCCTCGACGGCGCGTTCACCCTGGTGGCGGTCCACCGCGACGCCCCGGGCGTCGTCGTCGGCGCCCGCCGCAACTCCCCGCTCGTCGTCGGCCGTCGGCGAGGGCGAGAACTTCCTCGCCAGCGACGTGTCGGCGTTCATCGCGCACACCCGCTCCGCCGTCGAGCTCGGGCAGGACCAGGTGGTCGAGCTGCGCCGCGACGAGGTGATCGATCACCACCTTCGACGGGGAGCCGGCCGACGGTGCGCGAGTACCACGTCGACTGGGACGCCTCCGCCGCGGAGAAGGGCGGCTTCGAGTCCTTCATGCTCAAGGAGATCGCCGAGCAGCCCCGGGCCGTCGCCGACACCCTGCTCGGCCGGTTCGCCGAGGACGGCACGCTCGCGCTGGACGAGATGCGGCTGTCCGACAGCGAGCTGCGCGAGATCGACAAGATCGTCATCATCGCCTGCGGCACCGCCTACCACTCCGGGCTGATCGCCAAGTACGCCATCGAGCACTGGACGCGGCTGCCGTGCGAGGTGGAGTTCGCCTCCGAGTTCCGTTACCGCGACCCGATCCTCAACCGGCAGACGCTGGTCATCGCCATCTCGCAGTCCGGCGAGACCATGGACACGCTGATGGCGATCCGGCACGCGCGCGAGCAGGGCTCGCGGGTGCTGGCGATCTGCAACATCAACGGGTCGACGATCCCGCGCGAGTCCGACGCGGTGCTGTACACCCACGCCGGCCCCGAGGTCGGGGTCGCCGCGACCAAGTCGTTCCTGACCCAGGTGGTCGCCTGCCTGCTGGTGGGGCTGTACCTCGCGCAGGTGCGCGGCACGAAGTACACCGACGAGATCGCCGAGGTGGTCGCCCAGCTCGGCGAGGTGCCCGGCAAGATCCAGCAGGTGCTCGACACCATCGAGCCGGTCCGCGAGCTGGCCCGGTCGCTGGTGGACGCGCAGGCGGTGCTGTTCCTCGGCCGCCACGTCGGCTTCCCGGTGGCGCTCGAGGGCGCGCTCAAGCTCAAGGAGCTCGCCTACATGCACGCGGAGGGCTTCCCGGCCGGCGAGCTCAAGCACGGGCCGATCGCGCTCATCGAGGAAGGCCTGCCGGTCGTCGTCATCGTGCCGCCGATCCGCGGCCGCGGCGTGCTGCACGACAAGATCGTGTCGAACATCGCGGAGGTCCGGGCCCGCGGCGCCCGCACGATCGTCATCGTGGAGGAGGGCGACGAGTCGGTCGCGGCCTACGCCGACGAGCTGATCAGCGTGCCCGCTGTCCCGACCCTGCTGCAGCCGCTGATGGCGACGGTGCCGCTGCAGGTGTTCGCCTGCGAGCTGGCGATGGCGAAGGGGCACTCGGTCGACCAGCCGCGCAACCTCGCGAAGTCCGTCACCGTCGAGTAGCGGACGCTGCTCAACGCGGCGAGATGCGGCGTGTCAACGTCATCAGACGGGGATGACGTTGAAACGCCCATGATCACAGCAGAGAAGGCGGGTGCCGGTGGGCAGCTGTTGCCGGCTGCCAGCCGCGGGCGGCGCGTGGGACGCTTGCCGCGTGATCGTGGGAGTCGGCGTCGACGTGGTTCCGGTGGAGCGGTTCGCCCAGACGCTTGGCGCGCACCCCCGCCTTGGCGCTGCGCGTCTTCACCGAGGCGGAGCGCCATCTGCCCGTGGCGTCGCTCGCCGCGCGCTTCGCCGCCAAGGAGGCGGTCGCCAAGGCGCTCGGCGCGCCAGGGGACCTGCACTGGCACGACGCCGAGGTGATCACCGACGAAGCCGGCCGGCCGCACCTGGTCGCTGCGCGGCACGGTGGCCCGCGCGGCCGAGCGGTGCGGGATCACGTCCTGGCACGTGTCGCTGTCCCACGACGGGGGGATGGCGGTAGCAATGGTCGTCGCGGAGGGGTAGGCGTGGGCGCGAACGCAGGGGCCGGCACCGATGAGGGCGGCGTACGACGTCGAGCAGATCCGCCGTGCCGAGGCCGCGCTGATGGCGACCGTGGCTGCCGGGCGCGCTGATGCAGCGCGCCGCCGCCGGGCTCGCCGCCACCTGTGCCCGGTTGCTCGGCGATGTCTACGGCGCGCGGGTGGTGATCCTGGTCGGCGGCGGCGACAACGGTGGTGACGCGCTGTTCGCCGGGGCGCGGCTGGCCGCCCGCGGCGCCCGGGTCGACGCGGTGCTGCTCACCGAACGCGTCCACACCGAAGGCATTGCGGCGCTGCGCCGCGCCGGAGGCCGCCAGGTGGTCTGGCAGGCCGGGCCGACCGGAGCGGCCGCTGAGCTCCTCGCCAGGGCCGACCTCGTCCTCGACGGCATCACCGGGATCGGAGGTCGCGGAGGTTTGCGGGACGAGGCCGCGGCCGTGGCCGGGGCGGTCATCGCGGACCGGGCCGTCGTCGTCGCCGTCGACGTGCCGAGCGGGGTGGATGCCTCCACCGGTGAGGTTGCCGGTGCGGCGATCCACGCGGACGTGACGGTGACGTTCGGCGCCTGGAAGCTGGGCCTGCTCGTCGACCCCGGTGCCACCTACGCCGGTGTGGTCGAGCTGGTCGACATCGGGCTGGGTCCCCATCTCGGCGCCGGCGCCCACGGTGCGGCCGGCGCGCTGCAGGCCGAGGACGTCGCCGCGCTGCTGCCCCATCCCGACGCCGAGACCGACAAGTACGCCCGCGGCGTCGTGGGCGTGGTCGCCGGCAGCGACGACCTACAGCGGGGCGGCGGTGCTGGCGACCGGTGGAGCGGTCTGCGCCGGGCCGGGCATGGTCCGGTTCGTCGGCGAACGGGCGCCGGCGGGGCTGGTGCGTGCCCGGTGGCCGGAGGTGCTGGTCACCGAGCTGCCCGGTGGCGCGCGACGGGCCCACGCCCCGCGGGGTTCGTCGAGGGCGCCGGCCGGGTGCAGGCCTGGGTGGTCGGACCCGGCCTGGGCACCGGTCCGGTCGCGGCCGACCTGCTGGAGCAGGTCCTCGCCGCCGACGTCCCGACGGTGGTGGACGCGGACGGGCTCACGCTGCTGGGCAGCCGCCGCGAGCTCCTCGCGCGGCGCAGCGCACCGACGGTGCTCACCCCGCACGCCGGTGAGCTCGCCCGGCTGCTCGACGCCGACCGCGCGGACATCGAGGCGCACCGGCTGCAGTTCGTCCGCCGGGCCGCCGCCGAGCTGTCCTGCGTCGTGCTGCTCAAGGGCTCGACGACGGTGATCGCGGACCCGGACGGGCACGTGCGGGTCAACCCCACCGGAACGTCCTGGTTGGCCACGGCCGGCAGCGGTGACGTGCTGGCCGGCGCGACCGGTGCGCTGCTGGCCACCGGGCTGACCGCCCTCGACGCGGCGGCGGTCGCCGCGTGGCTGCACGGCGCTGCCGGCAGGTGGGCGGCGCGGGCGGCGGCGACACGGCGCGGCGGCGCAGCGAGGCGCCGGGAGCACGCGGGTGGCGCGCCCATCAGCGCTGCCGACCTGGTCGACGCATGGCCTCATGCCGTCCGGTCATTGTCCGCGGTGGCAGACTTGCCGCGATGAGTGACAGCGGACAGCAACGAGCACAGGCAAGGATCGATCTCGGCGCGATCCGAGACAACGTCACCCGGCTGCGCGCCGGGGTGGGCAGCGCCGAGGTCATGGCCGTGGTCAAGGCCGAGGCCTACGGGCACGGTCTGGTCCCCAGCGCGCAGGCGGCGGTCGCCGGTGGCGCGACCTGGCTGGGCACCGCCTTCCTGGAGGAGGCGTTCGCGCTGCGCGCGGCGGGCATCAGCACCCGCATCCTGTCCTGGCTGGCCGCGCCGGGCGAGCAGCTCGCCCAGGCCGTCGGTCTGGACATCGACCTGTCGGCGAGCGCGCCGTGGATGGTGCAGGAGATCGCGACGGCCGCACAGGAGGCCGGCCGTCCCGCGCGGGTCCACCTGAAGATCGACACGGGGCTGTCCCGCGCCGGCGCGACGCCGGAGGCGTGGGGTGACCTCGTCGAGGCCGCGCTGAAGGCCGAGGCGACCGGACACGTGAAGGCGGTCGGCATCTGGTCGCACTTCGTGCACGCCGACGCCCCAGGGCACCCGATGACGGTCCACCAGCTCGAGGTGTTCCGCGACGCGGTGGCGGTCGCCGAGCGTGCGGGCATCCGGCCGGAGGTCCGGCACCACGCGAACTCGGCGGCGACCCTCACCCATCCGGAGGCCCACTTCGACCTGGTGCGCCCGGGGCTGGCGGTCTACGGGCTGTCGCCGACCCCGCAGGGCGGCGGCCCGGACCGCTTCGGGCTGCGGCCGGCGATGACGCTGGCCGCACGGCTCGCCCTGGTCAAGCGGGTGCCCGAGGGCAGCGGGGTCTCCTATGGGCACCGCTACATCACCGCTGCCGCCACCACGCTGGGGCTGGTCCCGCTGGGCTACGCCGACGGCGTCCCGCGCGGTGCGACCAATGTCGCCGAGGTGCTGGCGGCCGGCCGGCGCCGGCGCATCGCAGGCACGGTGTGCATGGACCAGTTCATGCTGGACCTGGGTGACGACGAGTGCGCGCCCGGCGACGAAGTGCTGCTGTTCGGGCCGGGTGACAACGGTGAGCCGACGGCGCAGGACTGGGCGGAGGCCCTCGGCACCATCTCCTACGAGGTAGTCACCCGCATCTCCGCGCGTGTGCCCCGGCTGTACGTGCCATGAGCGTGGCATCGGTGCCGGTGTCGACGGCGGACCAGATGCGCGAGGTGGGGCGCCGGCTCGCCGGCGCGCTCCGCCCGGGTGACCTGTTGGTCCTCGCCGGCGAGCTCGGCGCCGGTAAGACGACGCTGACCCAGGGGCTCGGTGAGGGGTTGGGGGTCCGCGGGCCGGTGACCTCGCCGACGTTCGTCATCGCGCGGGTACACCCGCCCCAGGGCGGCGGGACGCTGCCGCTGGTCCATGTCGATGCCTACCGGCTCGGTTCCATCGCTGAGGTTGAGGACCTGGACCTGGACGCCACGATGGCCGAGTCGGTGACCGTGGTCGAGTGGGGACGCGGCCTCGTCGAGGAGCTGGCGGACGACCGGCTGGAGGTCACGATCGAGCGCACGGTGGGTGATGTCGACCTCGGCGGGGGCGACGAGCTCCGGACAATCCGGGTGCGTAGTGTCGGTGACCGATGGCAGGGTGTGGACCTGTGTGAGCTGCTCGGTGCCCGGCTCGATGTCTGACGCTGGCACCGAGCCGTATCTATAACACTTTGATCAACGCCAGTAAGGATCAGTGGTTGTTTGCCGTGCGCCTCAGGGAGCATGGGCGACATCGCGCAGACCGCTGACCGCTTTGACTCCCCGTGCGCGGCCAAGGAGGTGCACATGGCAACCGGCTCTGAGCTCGGCGCGCGGGTGCGTCGGCTCCGCACGGATCGTGGCCTCACGCAGCGCGAGCTTGCCGAACCGCGCTACACGGCTGCGTTCGTTTCGTGCGTGGAGTCCGGTTCGCGGAAGCCCTCCCAGGAGGCGCTCGACCACTTCGCCCGCCGGCTCGAGGTCGACCCCGACGAGCTGTTGACCGGTCGGCCGGCTCACCTGGCCGCCCAGCTGGACCTTCACCTGACCGAGGCTCGGCGGTTGCGCGCCCACGGCGAGGTCAGCCGCGCCGAACAGATCGCCACCGACGTGGAGAAGGAGGCCGGCAGCCACGATCTGCTGCCCACCCAGTACCGCGCGCACCTGGAGCTGGCGCGTTGCGCGGCGCACCGCGGCGAGACGACGATCGCCAGCGAGTGGTACGCCGGCGCCGAACGGCTGATGCTGCACGAGCCGCTCACCAGCAGGATCGAGGCCCTCGCCGGCCGAGCGCATTGCCACCGGCTGGTCGGTGAGGTCCGCTACGCCGTCGCGCTGCTGGAGAGCGCGCTCGACGAGCTCCAACGCCGCGGACTGGTCGACCCGAGCGCCTTGATGACGCTGAACTTTGCGCTCACCCGCCCGTACTTCGAGCTGGGCGCCCACACGAAGGCGGCCCGGGCCGCCGAGACAGCGCTGGGATTCGCCGCGATGGTGTCCGATCCCGAGCTGGTCGCCAGGATGCACATGGAGGTGGCCCGGGTCTACATCGGCGGCCACCGCATCACCGAAGCGGAGGCGTCGCTCGCCAAGGCCCACGTCCTCTATGACCAGCTGGACCTGCGCGCCGACGTCGGCGGTTGCCACCTCGTGCGCGGTTACTACCTGGCCCGGGAGGGCGACTTCGATGCCGCCGAGCGGGAGCTCGTCGCGGCCATCGACGTGCTGCGCTCGACCGCCAGCCTGATCAACCTGGCGCACGCGATCAACGAGCTCGCGGCGGTCTACCGACAGGTCGGCCGGCTGGCGGACGCGCACCGGCTGCTGGACGAGTCCCTCGCGCTGCTGGTCGAGGAGTCCGACGTCGCCGAGGTGGCCTTCATCCACCGAGAACGCGCCCAGGTGTTCGAGGGTGAAGGCGATCTCGTCCAGGCAGAGAAGGAGTTCGGGCTGTCCTCCGAGCTGTACCGCCGGTCCGAGGCGCGGTCGGAGTACGCCGCGACCTGCCGCCTGTTCGGCGACCTGCTGAGCGCCGCAGGTCGCGCCGTTGAGGCGGCGTCGGTCTACCGCGACGGGCTGCTCGCCGTCGAGGGCGTCGGCTGAGCGGGCGCCTCGCGCCGTCCCGTGATCGCCGCGCCGCTGGCGTGAGGGCCGTTGGATAGGCTCGACCCGTGCTGCTCGCCTTCGACACGGCCACCCCGGCGGTGTCCGTTGCCCTGCACGACGGCACCCGTCTGCTCGCGAGCTGGACGGCGACGGACGGTCGACGCCACGGCGAGCACCTTGCGGTCGGCATCGACGCGGTCCTGCGTGAGGCAGGCGCGGCGATCGGCGACGTCGACGAGGTGGCCGTAGGTGTTGGCCCTGGGCCGTTCACCGGCCTGCGGGTCGGCTTGATGACCGCCCGCGCGCTGGGTTCCGCACTCGGCATCGCCGTGCACGGTGTGTGCACCCTCGACGTGATCGCCGCTGCGGCACGGCTGGACACCCCGTTCGTGGTGGCGACCGACGCCCGGCGCCGAGAGGTGTACTGGGCGTCGTACGACGCGGCCGGTCAGCGGGTGGGCCTTCCGAGCGTGGACCTGCCGGCCGACGTGGGCTGGTCGGGCCCGGCCGTTGGCGCAGGTGCCGCCCTGTACCCGGACTACTTCCCCGACGCCCGCGAGCCCCTGCTGCCGGACGCGGCCGTGCTGGCCGAGCTCGTCGCCTCCGGCCGCGCCACGCTGCTGGCCGCCGACCCGCTGTACCTGCGGCGGCCCGATGCCGTAGAGCCGGGCGCCCGCAAGCCGGCGATGCCGGTATGACCGGGACCATGACCAGCGCCGGCGTTCGCCCGGCCGCTGCTGTGGAGCTGCGCCCGATGCGCTGGTGGGACGTCGAGCGGGTGCTGCCACTGGAGCACACGCTGTTCGGCGACGAGTCGTGGTCGGCGGAGCTGTTCTGGTCCGAGCTAGCCCAGCACGACACCCGGTTCTACGTGGTGGCCGAGACGGACGGGAAGCTGGTCGCCTACGCGGGCCTGTGCGCGTATCCGGACGAGGCATTCGTGCAGACCATCGGGGTCGACCCCAGCTGCCAGCGTGCCGGGCTCGGTGCCCGCCTGCTCACCGTGCTGCTTGACGAGGCGGCCAGGCGAGGCAAGCACGTGGTGAGCCTGGAGGTCCGTGCCGACAACGAAGTGGCGCAGCGGCTGTACGCGAGGTTCGGCTTCGAAGCGGTGGGTCTGCGGCGCGGGTACTACCAACCCAGCAACGTCGACGCAGTCGTCATGATCCGCACGAGCGAGGGGGCGGGGGTTCAGTGAGCGCCGACGAGCCGCTGGTGCTCGGGATCGAGACGTCCTGCGACGAGACCGGGATCGGGCTGGTCCGCGGCCACACGCTGCTGGCCGACGCGATCGCTTCCAGCGTCGACGAGCACGCTCGCTTCGGTGGGGTGGTGCCCGAGGTCGCCAGCCGCGCGCACCTGGACGCGATGGTGCCGACGGTGCAGCGGGCGCTGGCGGACGCGGGTGTCACGCTCGCCGACGTCGACGCGGTGGCGGTGACCGCAGGGCCGGGGCTGGCCGGTGCGCTGCTGGTCGGTGTCGCGGCGGCGAAGGCGTACGCGCTCGCGCTGGGCGTCCCGCTGTACGGCGTCAACCACCTGGCGGCGCACGTCGCCGTCGACGGCCTCGAGCATGGACCGCTGCCCGAGCCGTGCATCGCCTTGCTCGTCTCCGGTGGCCACTCCTCGCTGCTGCTCGTGCCCGACGTCGCGACCGACGTCCGTCCGCTGGGAGCGACGGTGGACGATGCCGCGGGCGAGGCGTTCGACAAGGTGGCCCGGGTCCTCGGGCTGCCCTTCCCCGGTGGTCCGTACATCGATCGGGCGGCGGTGAGCGGGGACCCGGCCTACGCCACCTTCCCCCGAGGCAAGGCCGGGGACGGCACCCTCGATTTCTCCTTCTCCGGGCTCAAGACGGCGGTCGCCCGATGGGTGGAGGCGCGCGAACGGGCCGGCGAGCCGGTGCCGGTGGCCGACGTCGCGGCGTCCTTCCAGGAGGCGGTGGTCGACGTGCTGACCGCCAAGGCGCTGCAGGCCTGCCGCGAGCACGGCGTGAAAGACCTGCTGATCGGCGGTGGGGTGGCGGCGAACTCACGCCTGCGCGCGTTGGCGACGGCTCGCTGCGAGGCGGCGGGAGTCAGGCTGCGCGTGCCCCGGCCGGGTCTGTGCACGGATAACGGGGCGATGGTGGCGGCGCTCGGTGCCCGGCTGCTCGACCGAGGTGTCAAGCCGTCGTCGTGGGGTATGCCTGCCGATTCGACCTTGCCTATTACTGAGGTGACCTTGTGATCGCTCGCATGTGGGAGTCCCGGATCCGATCCGGTGAGCTCGACGCGTTCTGCGCCTGGGCACGGGACGAGGTCTGGCCCCACCTGGAGGAGGCGGACGGATTCCTGGGTGGTGAGGTGTACCGCTCACCCAGTGGCGCCGAGCGGGCGGTCGTGGTGACGCGCTGGACGGCCACCGAGGCGATGGCGAACGCGAGCGAGTGGTTCGACCTCGGGGCCGAGCGCTACCTGGAGGCGCCGGCGTCTGCCTGGGAGTTCACGCCGGTGGACGTGTCGTCCTAGGTGCTGCGGTGCGTCGACGTCCCTGACCGGGCTTTTTGTCCCGGCATGTCAGATATGCTCGCCTCTGTCGAGCGTGGCTGAACGCATACGGAGCCGACTCCCGGTCGACGGCTGACCCCCCGCTCGTCCTACCGGGAGTTCCTTCGTGCCCTCCGCTCGTCGCACGGCGTTTTTTGGCGTGCTCGTCGCCCTTGCGCTGGCCCTCACCGCCTGCGGCGTCCGGTCCGTCGGTGACAGCCACGGGGTCGCTCCATCGGTGACCCCCTGCCGCGCTCGTCGTCCCTCACCCCGACGCCGAGCGACGCCGAGACCGAGCGATGTGCCGTCCCCGGCGCCTGCGACGACCCCCAGCGACGCCGACGCCCCCGTCGCGACATCGACCGCCGCGCCGTCGCAGGTCGCCATCCCCGCGGGCCCGCTGGCGCCGGTGTACCACCGGGTGCCGACGACAGACAAGGTCGTCTTCATCACCATCGACGACGGGTGGACGAAGGACCCCGCCTTCGTCGACCTCGTTCGCAAGCGCAAGATCCCGCTGACGTTGTTCCTCACCCAGACCGCCGCTCGCTCGAACTACGACTACTTCAAGCAGCTGCAGTCGCTCGGTGCGGTGATCGAGGACCACACGCTGTCCCACCCGAACCTGACCAAGGTCGACACCGCGGAGAAGAAGCACCAGATCTGCTCCACTGCTGACACCTACGCGGACGTGTTCGGCCGCCGGCCGGTGCTGCTGCGCCCGCCGTACGGGGCCACCGACAAGCAGGTGCAGCAGGCCGCTGCCGCGTGTGGCATGAAGGCGGTCATCAACTGGTCCGAGACCGTCAACGACGCGAAGGTGCAGTACGCCAACGGCTCGACGTTCGCCCCAGGCGACATCGTTCTCATGCATTTCGTGCCCGACATCGTGGCGAACATGAACGCGCTGCTGGCGACCATCCACGACCAGGGGTACGCGGTCGGCCATCTGGAGCACTACATCGGCGGCTAGGCCTGCGCCGTCCGCCTGCGACCTCGGTGATCACGAAAGATCGCCCGGGTCAGGACCCGTGTGAATCTTCGTGATCACCGGACCCGGGCGGGAGCTCGCGGGCGATGAGGGCATGGTGGCGTCCGCCGACCAGGGCGAGCACGACGACGGCCTGTCCGCTGCCGCTCAGCCGCAGGTCCTTGCGCAGGGCGTCGACGTCGAGGGCCGAGCCGCGCTTCATCACCGTCACCGCGCCGATGTCACGCGCCCGAAGCGCTGACCGCAGGCGCTTGAGGGAGAACGGCATGACCTCGAGCACCTCCAGCGCCCGGGCGAACGGGGTGCGCACCAGCTCGTCGCTCGTCACGTACGCCGTCGTCGGGTCGAGCAGCGCACCGCCGGTCAGCTCGACGACCTGGCCCACCAGGTGGGCGCGCACCACCGCCCCGTCCGGCTCGTACAGGTAGCGGCGCGGTGGACCCACGGGCGGCGGTGCGTCCTGGGCGAGCGTGGCGGTGGTGGCGCTCAGCGTCGCACCGGCCGGCAGCACGGTCGCTCGACGGCGCACCCCCGGCGTGGCGAGGTCGCCGAACCACAGGACCGCTTCCTTCACGCCTTTGCCGTCCGAGACCCATTCGACCTCGGCGCCCGCGGGCACCAGGTCGTGGTCGATGCCGGGTGCGACCTTGACGGCTCCGCCGGGGGCACGGGCGGCCGCCTGCAGGACGAACGGCCAGGGCGGTGAGTACGCGGTCGGGTCGAAGATCCGTCGTCCGGCACTTCGGCGGGACGGGTCGATGAAGACGGCGTCGACCTCGTCCAGCGAATATGCCTCGACGTCGAGGCATTCCGCAGTGGCCGTCGCATCCAGGGCCTCGATGTTCGCGGCGGCGACCGCCACCGTCAGCGGGTCGCGGTCCACACCGACCGCGTAACCCGCGCGCGAAGCGAGGGCGAGCAGGTCTCCGCCGATACCGCAGCACAGGTCGGCCACCAGTGCGCGACCGGCGAACCGCGCCGCCCGGTGCTGGGCCACCGCGGCGCGGGTGGACTGCTCGAGCCCGTCGGGGGTGAAGTACATCCGCGCGGCATCGCCGCCGAACTTGGCCGCGGCCCGCTGCCGCAGCCGGGCCTGGGTCAGCGCGGCGGCGACCAGCGGGGCCGGGTGCTGGCGGCGCAGCCGCTCGGCGACGACCAGCGTGCTCGCCTCGTCGTAGTCGGCGATCTCGGCGAGGACGGCTTGCCCGGCAGGCGTCAGCAGCGACCTGAAGCCCTCCAGGTCCACCGTGGGCTCCCTCCGAGTCGAGGCCGCTGGCGGCCGTCGGCCTGCCCTGGCGGGCCGTTGGCACTCGGGTTGACGGAGTGCTAAGGGGAGCATAGTGTGCGTGCTTGGCACTCTCCTTGCGAGTGTGCCAACACCAGACGTATCCGGCACCACGGTCTGACCCCGCGACGGCAGGCCATGGCGCCGGCATCATCCAGCCACACTCCGATGAAGGAGGGGGAGTCACATCGTGACGACCGCCACCAAGGTTGCCATCAAGCCGCTCGAGGACCGCATCGTCGTCCAGACGGTTGACGCCGAGCAGACCACGGCGTCCGGCCTCGTGATCCCGGACACCGCCAAGGAGAAGCCGCAGGAGGGCGTCGTCCTCGCCGTCGGCCCCGGCCGGTTCGAGGATGGCGCAGCGCGTGCCGCTCGACGTCAAGGAGGGCGACCGCGTCCTCTACAGCAAGTACGGCGGCACCGAGGTCAAGTACAACGGCGAGGAGTACCTCGTGCTCTCCGCTCGCGACGTCCTCGCGGTCATCGAGAAGTAGAAACGCAGCACACACAGACTGATCGTCGCCCCGGAGCCGCCCAAGGCCCGGGGCGCGGTCATGTGACAGACCCTTGAGAGGACCACGCATGGCGAAGATTCTTCAGTTCGACGAGAGCGCCCGCCGCTCGCTGGAGCGCGGCGTCGACGCGCTCGCCGACGTCGTCAAGGTGACGCTCGGCCCGAAGGGCCGCAACGTCGTCATCGACAAGAAGTACGGCGCACCGACGATCACCAACGACGGCGTCACGATCGCCCGTGAGGTCGAGCTGACCGACGCCTACGAGAACCTCGGCGCGCAGCTGGCCAAGGAAGTCGCCACCAAGACCAACGACGTCGCCGGCGACGGCACGACCACCGCGACCGTGCTCGCCCAGGCGATGGTCCACGAGGGCCTGCGCAACGTCGCGGCCGGCGCGGCGCCGACGTCCCTCAAGCGCGGCATCGACGCGGCCGTCCAGGCGGTGTCGGACAAGCTGCTCGAGACTGCCCGCGAGGTGGAGACCCGCGAGGACGTCGCCTCCGTCGCGTCGATCTCGGCGCAGGACCGCGAGGTCGGCGAGCTCATCGCCGAGGCGATCGACAAGGTCGGCAAGGACGGCGTCATCACCGTCGAAGAGGCCAACACGATGGGCCTCGAGCTGGAGTTCACCGAGGGCCTGCAGTTCGACAAGGGCTACATCTCGCCCTACATGGTGACCGACACCGAGCGCATGGAGGCGGTTCTCGAGAACCCCTACATCCTCATCAACCAGGGCAAGATCAGCTCGGTCTCGGACCTGCTGCCGCTGCTGGAGAAGGTCGTCCAGGCCGGTCAAGTCGCTGCTGATCGTCGCCGAGGACGTCGACGGCGAGGCGCTGTCGACGCTGGTCGTCAACAAGATCCGCGGCACGTTCACCTCGGTGGCCGTCAAGGCTCCCGGCTTCGGTGACCGCCGCAAGGCGATGCTGCAGGACATGGCCGTGCTCACCGGTGCGCAGCTCATCGCGCCCGAGGTCGGCCTCAAGCTCGACGACGTCGGGCTCGACGTGCTCGGCAGCGCCCGTCGGGTCACCATCACCAAGGACGCCACCACCATCGTCGACGGCGGCGGCAGCGCCGACGCGGTCGCGGACCGGATCCGGCAGCTCCGCGCCGAGATCGAGACCACCGACTCCGACTGGGACCGCGAGAAGCTGCAGGAGCGCCTCGCCAAGCTGTCCGGCGGCGTGTGCGTCATCCGCGTGGGTGCGGCCACCGAGGTCGAGCTCAAGGAGAAGAAGCACCGCCTCGAGGACGCCATCTCGGCGACCCGCGCAGCGGTCGAGGAGGGCATCGTCGCCGGCGGCGGCGCCGCACTCGTCCACGTCGCCTCGGTGCTGGACGGCAACCTCGGCCTGGTCGGCGACGAGGCCACCGGCGTCTCGATCGTCCGCAAGGCGCTCGTCGAGCCGCTGCGCTGGATCGCGGAGAACGCCGGCCACGAGGGCTACGTCGTCACCGCCAAGGTCGCGGAGCTGCGGCGCCGGTCAGGGCCTCAACGCGTCCACCGGTGAGTACGTCGACCTGATCGCGGCCGGCGTCATCGACCCGGTCAAGGTCACCCGCTCGGCGCTCGCCAACGCGGCCTCCATCGCGGGGCTGCTGCTCACCACCGAGACGCTCGTCGTGGAGAAGAAGGTCGACGAGCCCGAGGCCGACGCCGGCCACGGGCACGGTCACGGCCACTAGGTAGAACAGCGAGAACCACCCGGGGATGGGGCGCGGACACCTGGTGTCCGCGCCCCATTTCTGCGTCCGCCCGCCCCCGGACCCGTGTCTTCTGCGCATTGGCCTCCGGCTCGGTCGTGGGTCGGCTAGCCTCACGCCGAACCGTGGATCACGTCCGGCGGGCGCGAGGAGGGGCGACGTGGCCAAGACCACCGATGGCGCCTCGCTGGCCGAGCTGCTGGAGCGTGGCGAGCGCGCGGTCTTCCACGGGCCGCCGTCGGCAGCGCTGGAGCCGCTGGGGCGTGCGGTGGCGGTGGCCGGGTCGGAGGGCAGCGACGCCGAGGCGAGTGCTGCGAGCTGGCTGCTGGGCGTGGCACATACCGCGGTCGGGCAGTTCGGCGCCGCGCTGGAGGCGCTCAGCCCGCTGCTGCAGCCCGCGGGCAGGTGGCGGCGAGCAGGTGCTGTTCCGGGCGCTGGCCGAAGCGGCGGTCGCTGACATCCACCGGCAGGTCGGGTCGCCGCTGACGGCTCGGGGCCATGACGAGTCCGGGCTGGCCGTGGTCGCCGACCAGCAAGGGGTCAAAGGCTTCGCCGACGCCGTGTTCGACTGCCGGCTCGGCCTGGCGGCGGACGCGCTCGGACTGGACGACCCGGTGACCGCTGGGCATGAGCTGCAGGCCGCCGCGTCGCTGGTGCTCGGCCGCGCCGACTGGTGGCGACAGCGGGTGCGTCTGGACTGGGTCCGGATCGAGCTGGCCATGGCCGCCGACGACGCGCGGCTGGCGACGCGCCTGGCCGATGGCGCGATCGAGGCGGCGGAGGCTGCCCGCGCCCCTCGTTTCCTGGCGAAGGGCCTGCTCTACCTCGGTGTGGTGCAGATCGGCACCGGAGGTGACGCGGTCGGCACTCTGCTGCGCGCCGCGATGCTCGCCGATCAGCTCGGTGCGGTGCCCCTGGTCTGGCGGACCCGGGCCCTGCTCGGTGCCCTGCAGGCCGATACCGACCCGGCTGCCGCGGCACAGAGCCTGCAGCTGGCCAGGTCCGCGGTGCAGACCTTGGCGGCGGGGCTGCCACCGGACCTGCAGGCGGGATGGCTCGCTCGACCGGACGTCGAGGGCGTACTCGCCACGTCCTGAGGCGCCGCGTCCGCGTGGGCGCGCACCGCTGTCGTCGACGGCCACCGTTTCCCGGCTCCAGGTCAACGGCTGTCATGCCGATACCTCACAGGTGGGCCGCTCTTGCGGCCCTGGCCTGCTGCCTGCTGGACGGACATGACGTGACGACGGTTCTCATCTGCGACGACCACCGCCGGGTGCGCGAGCACCTGCGCCGGTCCGTGGCCGCCGTGCCCGGTGTCGACCGGGTCGACACGGCCGCCTGCGGCGAGGAAGCGCTGGTGCGCTACGCCCAGGACCCGCCTGCGCTCGTCCTGATGGCCGTGGGCATGGCCGGGCTGGACGGTCTGGAGACCACCCGCCGGCTCGTGGCGTCGGACCCCAGGGCCAACGTCGTCATGCTCACCGACGACGATGACGACGAGAGCGCTGTCGAGGACGCCCTCAACGGGGGTGCCCGCGGGTTCCTCACCAAGGACGTCTCCCGCGAGGAGCTGTGTGCCACCGTCGCCAACGCGCTGACCGACGCGCCGGTACCGGTCGAGACTCCCCGCGCTCACCGAGCGCGAGCACCAGGTGCTCGACGGGATGAGCCGCGGCAAGAGCAACGGCGAGATCGGCCGCGAGCTCTACCTGTCCGAGGACACGGTCAAGACCCACGCCCGGCGGCTGTTCCGCAAGCTCGGCGTCAGCGACCGGGCCCAGGCCGTCGCACTCGGGTTCCGGCTCGGTCTCGTTCGCTGAGCCGACGGCCAACTGCCGTCTCCGGGTACCATGAAGCCCCCGCTTCCCCCAGTCCCGGATGGTGTCCACGGTGTCGGACCAGCTCCCCGCCAAGTTCGCGAT
The DNA here is from genome assembly GCA_963703505.1 of uncultured Actinomycetota bacterium. GTDB lineage: Bacteria > Actinomycetota > Actinomycetes > CAVPEL01 > CAVPEL01 > CAVPEL01. The sequence goes on from CAVPEL010000006.1 coordinate 868,799, forward strand.
GCTCGGGCTCACGTACGACGACGTGCTGCTGCTGCCGGCGGCCTCCGACGTCATCCCGAGCGAGGTCGACACCTCCACGCGGCTGACCCGCAACATCTCGCCTGCGGATCCCGCTGCTGTCCAGCGCGATGGACACCGTCACCGAGGCGCGGATGGCGATCGCCATGGCCCGCCAGGGCGGCGTCGGCGTGCTGCACCGCAACCTGTCGATCGAGGACCAGGCGGCGCAGGTCGACCTGGTGAAGCGGTCCGAGGCCGGCATGGTCACCAACCCGGTCACCTGCGCGCCCGACGACACGCTCGCCGATGTCGACGCGCTCTGCGGGCACTACCGGATCTCCGGCGTCCCGGTGGTCGACGCGACCGGCGTGCTGGTCGGCATCGTCACCAACCGCGACATGCGCTTCGAGACCGACCACTCGCGGCCGGTGCGCGACGTCATGACCCCGATGCCGCTGGTCACCGCGCCGGGTCGGCGTCTCCAGCGACGAGGCGCTCGCGCTGCTGCGCGCGCACAAGGTCGAGAAGCTGCCGCTGGTCGACGACGCCGGGCGGCTGCGCGGGCTGATCACGGTCAAGGACTTCGTCAAGCGCGACCAGTACCCGCACGCCACCAAGGACGCCAGCGGCCGGCTCGTGGTCGGTGCCGCGGTCGGCGTCGGCGAGGACGCGTACAAGCGCGCGCACGCCCTCGTCGACGCCGGCGTCGACTTCGTCGTCGTCGACACCGCGCACGGCCACCACCGCGACGTGCTCGAGATGGTCGGCGCGGCTCAAGAAGCGAGACCTCGATCGACATCGTCGGCGGCAACATCGCCACCCGCGAGGGCGCGCAGGCGCTGATCGACGCCGGCGCCGACGGCGTGAAGGTCGGCGTCGGTCCCGGGTCGATCTGCACGACGCGCGTCGTCGCCGGCGTCGGCGTGCCCGCAGGTCACCGCGATCTACGAGGCGGCGCAGGCGTGCGCGCGCGGCCGGCGTCCCGGTCATCGGCGACGGCGGCCTGCAGTACTCCGGCGACATCGCCAAGGCGATCGCGGTCGGCGCCGACACGGTCATGCTCGGCAGCCTGCTCGCCGGCGTCGAGGAGTCGCCCGGCGAGCTCATCTTCATCAACGGCAAGCAGTACAAGTCCTACCGCGGCATGGGCTCGCTCGGCGCGATGCAGTCCCGCGGGGCCGCGCGCTCCTACAGCAAGGACCGCTACTTCCAGGACGACGTGCTGTCCGACGACAAGCTCGTCCCCGAGGGCATCGAGGGCCAGGTGCCCGTACCGCGGCCCGCTCGCGGCCGTCGCCCACCAGCTCGTCGGCGGCCTGCGGGCGGCGATGGGCTACGCCGGCGCCGCCACCATCGCCGAGCTGCAGGAGCACGGCCGTCTCGTCCGGATCACCGCGGCGGGGCTGAAGGAGAGCCACCCGCACGACATCCAGATGACCGTCGAGGCACCCAACTACTCCTCCCGCTGAAGGGCATCTGCGTGGCCGAGGTCCAGATCGGCATGGGCAAGAGCGGCCGCCGCGCCTACGGCTTCGACGACATCGCGATCGTGCCGTCGCGGCGCACCCGCGACGCCGAGGACGTGTCGACGGCCTGGCAGATCGACGCCTACCGGTTCGAGATGCCCATCCTGTCCAGCGCGATGGACAGCGTCGTGTCGCCGGCGACCGCGATCGAGATCGGCCGGCTCGGCGGGCTCGGCGTGCTCGACCTCGAGGGTCTGTGGACCCGCTACGACGACCCCGAGCCGCTGCTCGACGAGATCGCGTCGCTGCCGGAGGCGGACGTCGCCCGCCGGATGCAGCGAGATCTACGCCGCGCCGATCAAGGAAGAGCTGATCGGCGAGCGGATCAAGCAGATCCGCGACGGCCGGCGTGATCACCGCCGCCGCGCTGTCGCCGCAGCGCACCGCGCAGTACCACAAGGCGGTGCTCGAGGCCGGCGTCGACCTGTTCGTCATCCGCGGCACCACGGTGTCCGCCGAGCACGTGTCGTCCCAGGCCGAGCCGCTGAACCTGAAGCAGTTCATCTACGAGCTCGACGTGCCGGTCATCGTCGGCGGCTGCTCCACCTACCAGGCGGCGCTGCACCTCATGCGCACCGGCGCGGCCGGCGTGCTCGTCGGCGTCGGCGGCGGTGCCGCGCACACGACGCGGCAGGTGCTCGGGATCGGCGTGCCGATGGCGACCGCGGTCTCCGACGCCGCCGCCGCGCGCCGCGACTACCTGGACGAGTCCGGCGGCCGCTACGTGCACGTCATCGCCGACGGCGCGATGCGCACCGGCGGCGACATCGCCAAGGCGATCGCCTGCGGCGCCGACGCGGTCATGATGGGTCTGCCGCTCGCCCGCGCCGCCGAGGCGCCGGGCCGCGGCTGGCACTGGGGCGCGGAGGCCAGCCACGGCCAGCTGCCGCGCGGCCAGCGCATGCACGTCGGCACCGCCGGCCCGCTGTCCGAGATCCTCTTCGGCCCCTCGACCCGCCCGACGGCACGACGAACCTGGTCGGCGCGCTGCGCCGGGCGATGGCGACCACCGGCTACTCCGACCTCAAGGAGTTCCAGCGCGTCGAGGTCGTCGTCACCGGCTGACGCCCATAGGCAGGTGATGAGGTCTGCCGGGTAGATGCCCGGAATGCTTACCTCGAGTCGTGCCACCTGCCGTTCATCGCTGATCACCATGCATGCGCGATCACGGCTGGCGGAGGCGCTGTCCGCTGATCCTGGAGGCAGCTGGGAGGCGATTCCAGGATTCGCCCTTCGATGTCGCGTGCTGCCTGTTACGTTCAATGATGATCATCTTCGGTGGGTCATCGTGGGGAGCTCGTCATGGGCGTACGGCGTCTGGTCGGAGCGGTCGCCGTTAGTGCGCTGGTGGCGGTGGGTGCGCTGGTGGCACAGCCGGTGGTGGCGCAGGCGGTCGGGTCGTGGCCCGCGGGTTCGGGGGTGGTGTCATCGGCCGAGGGGGTTGTCGGCGGCTCTATCGGTGCGGGCGGCGATCACACCTGCGGGGTGGCTACGCATGGTCATGTGCGGTGCTGGGGTTGGGACGGCTACCACCAGGTGTCGGATGCGCCCGCTGATGTGACGTTCACGTCGGTGAGCGCGGGCTATTACCACAGCTGCGGGGTGGCGACGGATGGTCATGTGCGGTGCTGGGGTTGGGACGGCTACCACCAGGTGTCGGATGCGCCGGCTGATGTGACGTTCACGTCGGTGAGCGCGGGGGACTTCCACAGCTGTGGGGTGGCGACGGATGGTCATGTGCGGTGCTGGGGCTACGACGACGACCACGAGGTGTCGGATGCGCCGGCTGATGTGACGTTCACGTCGGTGAGCGCGGGGGGCGCCTTCACCTGCGGGGTGGCGACGGATGGTCACGTGCGGTGCTGGGGCGACGACCTCTACCACCAGGTGTCGGATGCGCCGGCCGGTGTGACGTTCACGTCGGTGAGCGCGGGGGACTTCCACAGCTGCGGGGTGGCGACGGATGGTCGTGTGTGGTGCTGGGGCTCGGACCTCTACAAGCAGGTGTCGGATGCGCCGGCCGATGTGACGTTCACGTCGCTGAGCGCGGGCGGCCTCCACAGCTGCGGGGTGACCACGATGGTCAGGTGCGGTGCTGGGGCTATGACGACACACCAGGTGTCGGGCGCGCCGGCGGATGTGACGTTCACGTCGGTGAGCGCGGGCGGTGACCACAGCTGCGGGGTGACCACGGATGGTCAGGTGCAGTGCTGGGGCTACGACGGCGGCCACCAGGTGTCGGGTGTGCCGGCCGGTGTGACGTTCACGTCGGTGAGCGCGGGCGGCGTACCACAGCTGCGGGGTGGCCACCGATGGTCAGGTGCGGTGCTGGGGCGACGACGATTCGGGCAGGTGTCGGGCGTGCCGGGCGGTGCGACGTTCACGTCGGTGAGCGCGGGCGACGACCACAGCTGCGGGGTGACCACCGATGGTCAGGTGCGGTGCTGGGGCCGGGACTTATTCGGCCAGGTGTCGGGCGTGCCGGGCGATACGACGTTCACGTCGGTGAGCGCGGCCGACTTCCACAGCTGCGGGGTGACCACCGATGGTCATGTGCGGTGCTGGGGCCGGGACTTATTTGGTCAGGTGTCGGGCGTGCCGGGCGATACGACGTTCACGTCGGTGAGCGGGGGCGACTTCCACAGCTGCGGGGTGACCACCGATGGTCACGTGCGCTGCTGGGGCTTGGACGACGACGGGCAGCTGGGGGGCGCCGCCGGAGGTGCCGTCGCCCGCTACCGGTGGACGGGGTGGTCGGCGCCGCCTACCACCACGTGTTCACGTCGGCGGCAGGAACACCGGCCGGGACCTTCGACGTCGTCGGTGACCTTCCGCCGGGGTTGACCCTGGACCCAGAAGCGGGGAGCTGTCGGGTGTGCCGACCGAGCCGGGGACTTTCGCGTTCACGGTCGTCGCTGTCGACGCTGCTCGGTGAGGCGAGCGGCACGAGTTCACGGTGACGCGTCGCGGCGGCGAGCGACGATCCGACGCCGCCGGTGACGCACGAAGACACGTCACCACCCCCGTCGCCCGCACCCACGCCCCCAAGCGTGCCGTCGCCGTGCCGCGTCCACGTGCCGTCGCCGACGCCGACCGCGGTCGTCGCGGCCGGGAGGCCGGCTGCCTGTGTGCCGTTCACGGGATCCCGATGACAGCGGGATGCTCGCTCCTGACGGGCGTGGTGCTCGCCGCCGGTGCGGTGTGCCTTGACGCGCACTCGGCCGCGACTGCGTCGCCGCCGACTGAGTCCTCGCGCGCTCCGGACGGGTCGCGCTGACGGCCCGACCTCACGCCCGACCGCGGCACATCTCGAGCAAGGTGAGCGCGAGCGTGCTGCCGCCGTCGCCGAGGCCCGCGTTGTAGCGGTTCATGATCTTCAGCTCGCGGGAGTGCTCGCGCCGCGGGCCGCCGTGCGCTCATGCGCACGGACTGGATCTGGCGGGACAGCTCGACGCGCCGCGCCACGGCCGCGATGACCTCGGCGTCGACGGCGTTGAGCTGCTCGCGCAGGTCGGCGATGACCGCGTCAGCGTCGGCGACCGGGGTGCGGCACGGGCAGCCGAGGTGCGTGAGGGTGGTGGTGTTGTTCACGGGATCCCTTTCGAAGGGCCCCGGACCTTGCCCGGAAACGCGAAACGCCCCGGGCGGTGAGCCCGGGGCGTCGGTGTCTGTGCGTGCCTAGACGACTTCGACGGCTGCCGGTCTCCGGTAGCCATAAAAGTAGAAGTACGTCGTGGTGGTCACGTCAGCCAGTGTGCACGAGCGAAGGCGCGCCGTCCACCTCGTCCACATGATGAGACATCGCTGATCAGCTCTCGGACGGCCAGGTCCGGCGACCCCACCATCGGCCTGCCAGGAGCGCCACAGCGCGGCGTAGCTGCCGCCGGCGGCGACCAGCTCGTCGTGGGTGCCGATCTCGCTGACCAGCCCGTCCTCGACGACCGCGACCCGGTCCGCGTCGTGCGCGGTGTGCAGCCGGTGCGCGATCGCGACGACGGTCCGGCCGTCCAGCACCGCGGCGAGCGACCGCTCCAGGTGCCGGGCGGCGCGCGGGTCGAGCAGCGAGGTCGCCTCGTCGAGCACCAGGGTGTGCGGGTCGGCGAGGACCAGCCGGGCCAGCGCGATCTGCTGCGCCTGCGCGGGGGACAGGGCGTGACCGCCAGAGCCGACCGCGGTGTCGATGCCGTCGGGCAGCGCGTCGACCCAGTCGAGGGCGTCGACGGCGTCCAGCGCCCGGCGCACGTCGACCGCGCTCGCGTCGGGCCGGGCGAGCAGCACGTTGTGCGCGATGGTCCCGACGAAGACGTGGTGCTCCTGGGTGACCAGCGCGACGTGGCCGCGCAGTCGTCGAGCTCCAGGTCGACCAGGTCGACGCCGCCGAGCGTGACCCGGCCGGCGCGGGGCCCGTGGATGCCGGCGAGCAGCCGGCCCAGGGTGGACTTGCCGGCGCCGCTCGGCCCGACCATGGCGAGGCGCTCCCCGGGCACGACGTCGAGGCTGATGCCGTGCAGCACGTCGCGACCGGCGTTGTAGGCGAAGCGGACGTCGTCGACGTCGCAGGTGCTCGCCGTCCGGTGTCGGCGCCGGTGGCGGTGCGGTCCGCCGGCACGTGCGCGACGCCGATCAGCCGGGCCAGCGAGGCGCTGCCGACCTGCAGCTCGTCCAGCCAGGAGATCAGCCGGTCGAGCGGGTCGATGAGCTGCTGGACGTACAGCGTGACGGCGGTGACCTGGCCGAGCGTGGCGTGGCCGTGCGCGTAGAGCAGCCCGCCGACGACGAGCACCGCGACGATCGGCACGACGTAGGCGATCTCGACGGTGGGGAACCACACGGTGCGCAGGAACAGCGTGTAGCGCTCGGCGGCGAACGCCCGCCGCGACGTCGTCGTCGGTGCGACGGACGCGCTGGGCCTGGCGAGCCGCAGCGCCTCGACGGTCGCGCCCGCCGTCGACGGTCTCGGTGAGGCTGGCGGTCATGGCGGAGTAGGCGGCTCGCTCTCGGCAGGTAGCCGCGCGGGGCTCGGCGCAGGTACCAGCGGGTGCGACGAACAGCAGCGGCACGACGACCAGGCAGGGCAGCGCGAGCAGCGGCGCCACCAGGAACGCCGCGACCAGCGTCAGCACGGTGGTGACCGCGGCGATCATCGTCTCCGGGCACGGCGAAGCGCACGCTGCGCGACAGCGCGTCGACGTCGCTGGTCGTCCGGGTCAGCAGGTCGCCGGTGCCGGCCCGCTCCACGGTGGACAGCGGCAGCGCGACGAGCACGCGGTCGAGGAAGTCCTCGCGCAGGTCGGCGAGCACCCGCTCGCCGAGGACGAACGAGCGTGAACCGGGCGAACCGGGTGAGCACCGTCTGCGCGATCACGAAGCCGGCGAGGAGCGAGCGCGACCTGGTCGACGTGGGTGGTCGTGGTCCCGTCCTGCACCGCCTGCGACGAGGTCGCCGAGCAGCCGCGGGCCGGCCAGCCCGGCGATCGCGGCGAGGGCGTGCAGCACCAGCAGCCGGCGAGCGCGCGCGGGTGGCGGCGGGCGAGGCGCCGGGCGTACGCCCGGGTCTGGGGGCCGGTGGCGACGGGCAGCGGGTCTGGCTCATGCCGGCCGCCCCGCGGATGCGCTGGCGGTCGAGTCGCCGTCCCCGAGCGTCCGCGGCTCCTCGCCCTCGCGGGTGACGACCGCGCGGTAGCCGCGGGTGGGCGGCGAGCAGCTCGCGGTGGCTGCCCGGCGCGACGACCCGGCCGTCGACCAGGAGCGCGACCTCGTCGCACGGCTCGAGCAGCAGCGGGCTCGTCGTCATGACGACCGTGGTGCGGCCGGCGCGGGCGGCGCGCAGGCGCTCGGCGATCCGGGCCTCGGTGTGCGCGTCGACCGCGCTGGTCGGCTCGTCGAGGACGAGGACGTCGGGGTCGGCGACCAGGGCGCGGGCGAGCACGAGCCGCTGGCGCTGGCCGCCGGAGAAGCGACCGGCCGCGCTCCTCGACCTCGGCGTCGAGGCCGTCCGGGCAGCGCGTCGAGGATGTCCTCGGCGGCCGCGGTGTGCAGGGCGGCCGCCAGCGCGCGCGTCGTCGCCGGCGCGGGCGCCACGGGTCGAGCTCGTCGCGCAGCAGCCCGGTGAACAGCCGCGGGTCCTTGTCGCCGGAGACCAGGATGTGCGCGCGGACCCGTGTCGAGCGGCAGGCCGGCGAGGGCGACGCCGCCGAGGGTCACCTCGTCGCCTCGGCGTCGGCGTCGACGTAGCGGCCCGAGGCGGTCGGCCAGCGCGGCCGCTCCTCGGGCGCCGCGCTGACGACGCCGACGAGCCGGCCGGCGGCGACGGCCAGCCCGGTGGCGGGGTCGGCCAGCTCGGCGCGGCCGCTGCGGCTCGGGCGCGCGGGTCGCGGGCGTCGGCGAGCAGCGGCTCGCAGCCGCAGGATCGCGAGCATCCGGCGGGCGGCGACGAGGCCCGCGGGTGATCCTTGTCGGCGGCCTCGGTCGCGGTGCGCAGCGGGGTGACCAGGAAGGCGGCGTAGCCGTAGAAGGCGACGAGCTGGCCGACGGAGTGATCTGGCCCTCGACCGCCAGCCGCGCGCCGAGCCAGGTGACGGATGACGACGAAGATGCCCGGGCAGCAGCACCTGGGCCGCGTCGAGCAGCGACTGCACCCGGGCCACCCGGACCCCGGCCCCGCGGACGCGCCTGCGACTGCTCGCGGTAACCGCGCGAGGAAGGTGTCCTCGCCGCCGATCCCGCGCAGCACCCGCAAGCCCGGCGACCGTGTCGGCGCCGAGCGTGGTCAGCTCGCCGACCAGGCGGCGCTGCTCGGCTGGTGCGACGGTGCAGCGGCCGCAGCAGCGGTGCCGACCGACAGCGACGAGCACGGGCACGCCGACCAGCACGACGAGGCCGAGCGGTGTCGAGCGGTGAGCAGGATCACCGCGACGATGAGGAAGGACACGACCGCGCCGGCGGCCCGGGCGCGTGATGTCGACGCCCGGCCGATGTGGAAGACGTCGGTCGCGGTCAGCGCTCACCACGTCGCCGGTGGCGATCCGCGCGGGCAGCGACGCCGCCGAGGCGGACAGCCGTGCCGGATCAGGACCTGCTCGCTGCGGAACGTCGCGACGAGCCAGTTGGCGACGGCGAACCGGTGGCGCAGCACGCCGGCGGCGGCCTGGATCAGGCCGAGCGCCCAGCAGGACGCCGACCACATCAGCAGCGGCGCGGTGTCGCGGGCGGCGACCCCGGCGTCGATCGCCGCCCAGCACGAGCGGGGCGAACGGCCTGCCCGCTCATCCAGATGACGCCGAAGAACGCGCCGGCGGCCAGGGTGCGCCGCTGGCCGCGGGCGATCCACCAGCAGGTACCGCGCCGGCGAGCGGAGGTCCGGGGTCCCGGGATCGCTCAGCGGGAAGGGCGCAGGTCATTCCACGCTACGGGGTGGCCTGCGGGCCGGGCCATGGAGTTTCCGGGCGCGGGCGGACCCGTCACGGGCGCGGCCGGGGCGTGCGGACGTCGATAGGATGACCGCATTCCCGCTGCTCAAGCCCGAAAGGCGCCCCCGTGAGCACTGACGGCATCGACACCGTCCTCGTCGTCGACTTCGGCGCGCAGTACGCGCAGCTGATCGCCCGCCGGGTGCGCGAGGCGCACGTCTACAGCGAGATCGTGCCGCACACGATGCCGGTCGCGGAGATGCTCGCCAAGCGCGCCGACGGCGATCATCCTGTCCGGCGGCCCGTCGTCGGTCTACGCCGACGGGCGCGCCGCAGGTCGACCCGGCGCTGTTCGACGGCCGGCGTGCCCGACGTTCGGCATCTGCTACGGCTTCCAGGCGATGGCCGCGGCGCTCGGCGGCACGGTCGCGCAGCACCGGCACTGCCGAGTTCGGCCGCACGCCGCTGACCGTCATCGGCGACGCGGCGCGCTGTTCGCCGGGCTGCCGCGCGAGCAGTCGGTCTGGATGTCGCACGGCGACTCGGTGTCCGCCGCGCCGCGAGGGCTTCTCGGTGACCGCGACGCACCGACGGCGCGCCGGTCGCCGCGTTCGAGGACGTCGCGCGCGGGCTGTCCGGCGTGCAGTTCCACCCCGAGGTCCTGCACACCGAGCACGGCCAGAGCGTGCTCGAGCACTTCCTGCTACGACGTCGCCGGCTGCCGGCCGACCTGGACGATGGTCAACATCGTCGACGAGCAGGTCGCGCGCGATCCGCGCGCAGGTCGGCACGGGCCGGGTCGATCTGCGGGCTGTCCGGCGGCGTCGACTCCGCGGTCGCGGCGGCGCTGGTGCAGCGGGCGGTCGGCGACCAGCTCACCTGCGTGTTCGTCGACCACGGGCTGCTGCGCAAGGGCGAGGCCGAGCAGGTCGAGCGCGACTTCGTCGCCGCCACCGGCGTCCAGCTCAAGGTGGTCGACGCGGCCGAAGCGGTTCCTCGACGCGCTCGCCGGCGTCACCGACCCGGAGGAGAAGCGCAAGGTCGATCGGCCGCGAGTTCATCCGGGTCTTCGAGGAGGCCGCGCGCGAGGTCGTCGCCGAGGCCGGCGCGCACGGCGAGCCGGTCGAGTTCCTCGTGCAGGGCACGCTCTACCCGGACGTGGTCGAGTCCGGCGGCGGCGACCGGCACCGCGAACATCAAGAGCCACCACAACGTCGGCGGCCTGCCGGACGACCTGCAGTTCGCGCTGGTCGAGCCGCTGCGCGCGCTGTTCAAGGACGAGGTGCGCACGGTCGGCCTCGAGCTCGGGCTGCCCGAGGCGATCGTCTGGCGCCAGCCGTTCCCCGGGCCCGGCCTCGGGATCCGCATCATCGGCGAGGTCACCCGCGAGCGGCTCGACCTGCTGCGCGAGGCCGACGCGATCGCCCGCGAGGAGCTGTCCGCGGCCGGGCTCGACCGCGACATCTGGCAGTGCCCGGTCGTGCTGCTCGCCGACGTGCGCTCGGTCGGCGTGCAGGGCGACGGCCGCACCTACGGCCACCCGATCGTGCTGCGCCCGGTGTCGTCCGAGGACGCGATGACCGCCGACTGGTCGCGGCTGCCCGTACGACGTGCTGGCGCGGATCTCGACCCGCATCACCAACGAGGTGCGCGAGGTCAACCGGGTCGTGCTCGACGTCACGAGCAAGCCGCCCGGCACCATCGAGTGGGAGTAGGGCAGGCGCCTCGGCGTCAGCGGATCTGACGTACTTGTTGGGAGGCACCCCAAGCCGTGTCGGCTGTCCAGACCGTTGCCTCGAGTCGGTGCGCCGTCGCTAGGCACAGTCGGTCGGCCAACGACAGGCCGCTCCCGGCGACCCACAATCGTGCTGCTCGCTCGGCGTCGATGGCCTCCACCGGTTCGACCTTGAGCTCGTAGCTGAGGAGCAGGCCGCGCGACAGGTCCCAGTCTTGACCGTGGGCGATGAGCTTCTGCGCGGTTTCGGACCAGTTGGCTGCGGAGCATGCTCCGCCGACGACGAGCTCACGTTCGACGACGTCGGCACCCTCCTCGCCCTGTAGGAAACACAACAGGGCGGACGCGTCGAACAGGTTCACGCGGCGTCTTCTGCCGCGGCGTGCTTGCGCCTGTCAGCGAGCAGCTCGTCAACGAGGTTGAGGCCTTGCAAGCTGCTGCGGACGAGCTGCTTGACCTGCTCTCTCGTCGCCATGATCACGCCTTGCGGGGTATCGACCAGGATCAGCGGGGTGCCGGGCTGCAGGTGCAGCTGCTCACGTAGCTCGGCTGGCACGACTAGGCGGCCTCGATCACCCATCACGACAGGGTAAGTCCCACTCATGAGAAGAGCGTACCACCCACATGGTGTGGATGGGTGCTCCGCGGGGCACGTAAGATCGTCAACGACGAGGGGTGTGCACTATGGCCAAAGCGAGCCCGTGGCCGATCATCCACGCCGAGCGGAAGTCACTCGCCGCCGACCTGGACGACCTGGACGTCACCGAGTGGGCGAGGCCGTCCCTGTGCGCCGAATGGTCGGTGCGCGAGCTCCTCGCTCACATGACCGCTACGGCCAGGATGACAGCGCCGACGTTCTTCGCGCAGTTCATCGCTTCGGGGTTCCGCTTCAACGAGATGGCGGACAAGAACGTCGTTCGCGAGCTCGGCGATGGTCCGGCGGACACGCTCGCCCGGTTCCGCAGCCAGCTGACCGCGACCAGACGACCGCCAGGTCCGATCGACGCCATGCTCGGCGAGATCATCGTCCACGCGGAGGACATCCGCCGCCCGCTAGGGATAGCGCACACCTACCCGGTCGATGCGGTTGTCCGCGCCGCGAGCTTCTACAAGGGTTCGAACCTCATCGTGGGCGCCAAGAGGCGCATCGCTGGACTCGCGCTGCGGGCCACCGATGTCGCGTGGTCGACGGGCTCCGGTCCCGAGGTCTCCGGGCCGGCGATCGCGCTGCTGCTCGCGATGACCGGACGTCACGCGGCCCTCGACGACCTGGAAGGCGACGGCGTCACCGTGTTGCGCGGGCGCTCCTAGCGGTGGCGTCAGTGCACGCCCAGCCGCGCGTGCTCCCCGGCGTGCGCGATCGCCGCATCCATCGAGGTGAACACGTGCTGGGAGTGGGCGAGCTCACGTAGTGCACCGACGACGGTGAGCAGCCGGGTCTTTTCCGGATTGATCCCGCACAGCAGCACGGTGATTCCGCGGGCCTGCAGGTTGGCGACGATCTCGCCGAGAGCTTTCGCCCCGGTCGCATCGTGGATCTGCACCGCGCCCAGGCGGAGGATGACCACCGAGACGTCGGCGATCGACGTCAGCTCATCGAGGAAGCGTTGGGCCGCGCCGAAGAACAGCGCGCCGCTGAGCCGGTAGACGGCGATGTGCTCGCGCAGCAGGCGGTGCTCGCCCTCGTCGTCGAGGTGCACGCCATCGGGGATCGGCTCCGTGTCGACCTGGCTGGACCGCGCCATGGAGCGCAGGGCCAGCAACACGGCCACCACCATGCCGACCTCGACGGCCACGACGAGGTCGAACACCACGGTGGCGCCGGCTGTCAGCACGAGCACCAGCGCGTCCCCGCGGGTGGATCGCAGGACCGACAGTGCGCTGTGCCGCTCGACCATTCGCAGCGCGGTCACCATGAGGACGCCGGCGAGCGCGGCAAGCGGGATGCGGCCCACGAGCGATGACCCGAGGTAGACGACCCCGATGAGCAGCAGCGCGTGCACGATCGCCGACAGGCGGGTGCGGGCGCCGGCCCGAACAGCGACTGCGGTGCGGGCGATGGCCCCCGTTGCGGGCATCCCGCCGAACAGCCCCGACGCGAAGCTGCCCAGCCCCTGCCCGACCAGCTCGCGATCGGAGTCGTGAGCGGGCCGCTCGGACATGCCGTCGGCGACGCGGGCGGACAGCAGGGACTCGATCGCGGCCAGCGCGGCCACGGCGAGTGCGCTGGGCAGCAGTGCGCCCGACTGTCTCGACGTCGAGAGGTGGCATCACCGGCATCGGCAGCGACGCCGGCAGCTGGCCGATCCGGGCGGCCGACAGGTGACCGAGCTCGGCGACGAGGGTGACCACGGCAACCGCGATGAGCGACGCGGGCAGCGCCCGGCGCCAGCGGGGGAGGACCAGCATGATCGCGGACACGAGGATCACCAGGGCCAGGGTCTGCGCAGCGGCGCCCCAGTCCGCGGCGAGCAGCGCTCGTCCGGCGACGACCGCGGTGGACGTGCCCGCGGGCTTGGGCACGTCCAGGGCGAACGGCACCTGCTGGAGGAAGATGATGACGGCGATGCCGAGGGTGAATCCCTCGATGACCGGCCATGGGATGTAGGACAGGGCTCGGCCGAACCCGCCGAATCCCATGATCAGCACGAGGATCCCGGCGAGCACCGCGACGGTCGTCACCGCGCCAGGACCGCGGTGGGCGACGACCGGCACGAGGACCGCGGTCATCGCCCCGGTCGGTCCGGAAACCTGCAGGTGCGAGCCTCCGAAGACGGCCACCACCAGGCCGGCGACGATCGCGGTCACCAGCCCGACGGTGGCGCCCACTCCGGTCGACAGGCCGAACGCCAAAGCCAGGGGGAGGGCCACGACGCCGACGGTGATCCCGGCGAGCACGTCGCCGCGCCAGGATGTCGACAGACCTGCGTAGTCGGAGCGCTGCGGCAGCTTGCGCCGGACCTGTTGCCACGGCGCCTGCCGAGTGCTGACGAGGCCAGCGGTGTCCAGGGAGGTCACAGCGCTGCGGTGCCCTCGAGATCTTCCAGGACCTCGCGGGTCTGGGTGAGCGAGGTGATGAGGAAGGTGCGCGCCGCGGTGATCAGGTCGACGACGCTGGGGTCGGCCAAGCGGTAATGGACCGCGTTGCCCTCGCGGCGGGTAATGACCACGCCGGCCCGACGCAGGACGGCCAGCTGCTGGGACAGGTGTGAGGCCTCCAGGCCGATGTCAGCGAGCAGCTCACTGACCGGCCGTTCGCCCTCGGCCAGCAGCTCCAACACGCGCACCCGAGCCGGGTGGGCGAGCGCCTTGAACAGCTCGGCTTTCAGGACGTAGATCGGCGCGGTGCCCCGTGCGGGTTGTGACGACATGATCCTCCAAGTGAGGATATGAGTACATCATGGATTGACGTATTCGTCATATCGTCACTCAAGGATGCCCTGAGTGGGTCGCCTAGCAGTCGAGGCGCGCCACAACTCGGTGATCACGAAGACTTACCTGGGTCCTGACCCGGACGATCTTTCGTGATCACGGACGGAGCGTGATCACGGACGGGAGAGGGGCCGCTACGCGTAGCGCACCCGGCACGCCGTCGCCGAGTCGTTCTCGCCGCCGGCCCCGAGGTAGTCGAGGACATCCTTGTCCTGTGCCGTGACTGCGCCGCCGTTGGTGTAGGGCGCGACGTTCCCGGCGCCATTGTGGGCGTAGGCGAGAGCGAACAGAGCGGCGACCGTCATGTTGTACGGGAGCATGACGCCGACACCCATGCTCGGAAGCCTTGCGATGTTCACCGCCGCGGCCAGCAGGGAGCGCGCATTGCGGTTGCCCGGCAGGTTCCAGATCGCCAGCGCGGTGGTGATCGCGTTGGCCTGAGTCTGGGCGGTGAATGAAGGGCCGAAGCCGGGTGCGGCCTTGAGCAAGGCGTACAGCTGCGCATCGGTCATGTGGTTCTTGTAGTTCTTCCAGTACCCCGGGCTGGAGATACCCGCGCAGGGATTCCCGGTCGGCGGTGGGGTGGGGTTCGGCGTGGGGTCCGGGGTCGGGTCCGGCGTGGGGTCGGGCGTCGGGTCCGGCGTGGGGTCGGGAGTCGGGTCCGGGGTCGGGCGTCGGGGTCGGCGTGGGGTCGGGAGTCGGGTCCGGCGTGGGCTTGGGAGAGCCCACGGCTGCCATGGCGGCCTTTGACACGGTCTGGACGGTCGGCACGGCCCAGACGAGCGCCCCTGTGGCGACGGCGCCGCGCTTCAGGATCTGGCGGCGCGATGAGCCGGTGCCAGGGCGCTCGGACTCGGACATTCGATCTCCCTTATGAGCATCAGGCTGAGACAGTGCTATTTGTGACGAACAACGTGATCGCGGAGCCTACCGCCCGACAGCCACGAAACGAACAAGATCGGTGGAATGTCACCCGAATGCATCATCGAGGTACTTTGAGCGCCAAATGTCCGAATGATCACGACTTGTCGCAGCGTCATACTGGACGTCATGGGCTCTGACAGGTCGGATCTCGTCGAGCGCGCGTCCATGAGCCACGACCGCCGCACCCTGTTCCTGCTAGGCGCCACCGTCCTCGGCCTCGCTGCCGGTGGGATCGCGGCACTAGCTGGCCACAGCGGGTCGGCCGACCTCATCTGGATCGCCACCACGGTGCTCGCGCTCGGCCCAGCGATCGCCTGGGTCGTCAGGGACCTGCGCAAGGGTCACGCCGGCGTCGACGTCATCGCCATCCTCGCCCTCGTTGGCACGCTCGCCGTCGGCGAGAACCTCGCCGGAGCGATCATCGCCGTCATGCTCGCCACCGGCCAGGCGTTGGAGGCTCGAGCGGGCGCCCGGGCCGAACGCGACCTGCATGCGCTGCTCGCCCGGGCCCCCCAGATCGTCCACCGGCACGAAGGCGGCCAGCTCACCACGCCGCCGCTGGACGAGGTCGTGCCCGGCGACCTGCTCCTGGTGCGGCCCGGAGAGGTCGTGCCCGTCGACGGCGTGGTCGAAGCCGGACTGGCGATCCTCGACGAGGCGGCGCTCACCGGCGAGCCGCTTGCCGGTGACCCGTGCGATCGGCGATGTCGTGCGCAGCGGTGTGGTGAACGCCGGCTCCCCCTTCGACCTGCGAGCCACGACCACCGCCGCCGAGAGCACCTACGCAGGGATCGTGCGGTTGGTCAGCGAAGCCCAGGCCGACTCCGCGCCGTCGGTCAGGATTGCCGACCGGTACGCCGCCTTCTTCCTGCCACTGACCCTTGCCGTCGCGGCAGGCGCGTGGATCTTCAGCGGCGACGCGGTCCGGGCGGTAGCCGTCCTGGTGGTCGCGACGCCCTGCCCGTTGCTCCTCGCCGTGCCCATCGCCGTCGTCTCCGGGCTCTCCCGCGCCGCCCGCCGCGGCGTCGTCATCAAGGGCGGCGGCGCGCTCGAACAGCTGGGTCAGGGCGAGATCCTTCTGCTGGACAAGACCGGCACGCTCACCGCTGGTCGCCCCACAGTCACCGAGATCGTCGCCCCTGACGCGCCCGGGCCCGACGAGGTGCTGCGGCTGGCCGCCTGCGTCGACCAGGTCTCCCCGCACGTGCTCGCCGCAGCGGTTGTGGGCGCGGCCCATGAGCGCGGCCTGGTCCTGGACCTGCCCACCGATGTCGAAGAGGTGCCGGGTCAGGGGATCCACGGCCGCATCGACGGGCGGTTCGTCGCGGTCGGCAAGGCCTCCTGGGTGGCGCAGCGGTACCCGGAGTGGCTGGCCGGAGTGCGCCGCCGCGCCGCGCTCGACGGTGCGCTCACCATCTTCGTCGGGATCGACGGATGCCTGGTCGGCGCGATCCTGCTCGACGACCCGATCCGCCCGGACGCGGCCCGGACGATGCGCGAGCTACGCCGGTCCGGGATCGGTCGAATCATCATGGTGACCGGCGACCGCGACGAGGTCGCGGAGAGTGTGGGCGCCGCGATCGGTGTGGACCAGGTGCTCGCCGAGCGCTCCCCGGCGGAGAAGGTCGAGGCCGTCCGGGCGGCCAGTCGCGAAGGCGTCACCATCATGGTGGGAGATGGGATCAACGACGCTCCGGCACTGGCCAGCGCGGGGGTCGGCGTGGCGATCGGCGTTCGGGGCTCCACGGCCTCGTCCGAGGCGGCCGACGTCGTCCTCACCGTCGACCGGCTCGACCGCCTTGCCGACGCGATCCGGATCGCCCAGCGGTCCCGCACCATCGCGATCCAGTCGGTGGTCATGGGCATGGGCCTGTCGGTGCTTGCCATGGTGGCGGCCGCCTTCGGTTGGCTACCACCTACTGCTGGCGCAGTCTTGCAGGAGGTCATCGATGTCGCCGCCATCACAAACGCCCTGCGGGCCTTGAAGGACGGCAAGTCCACCGCGATCGTGCTGCGTCCCGGTCGACGTCGAGCTACTGCGCCGTTTCGCTGTCGAGCACCGGCACCTCGCGCCGAGCATCGAGCGGGTGCGCGACGCGGCACGGGCGGTCGGCGACGCGGGCACGGGAGCGAGCGTCGACCACCTGCGCGAGCTGCACCGCTGGCTCGTCGAGGACCTGCTGCCCCATGAGGAGGGCGAGCACGAGGAGATGTATCCGGCGCTGGCGCCGGTTCTCGGTCACGAAGGGGTCTCGGCGATGGGCCGCGCCCACGGCGAGATCCGGCACCTGGTCCGCCGGCTCGGTCGCCTGCTCGACGAGGTCGGTGTCGCCGGGACGGTGCCCGACGACGTCCGCGACCTGCAGCAGACCCTCTACGGGCTGTATGCGGTGCTGCGCCTGCATTTCGCGCAAGAGGACGAGGCGTTCTTCGCACTGCTCGAAGGACACACCGAGGCGGTCCTCACGCCGGTGTGACCGCTACGCCTCGGTCCTCCGATGCGGTGGCGTGCTCAATGTTGCTGTCTCCTCGCGCCGATATCTGTGAGATGACCAGGGTCGCGTCGACGTCGGATGGCGCCCCACGAGGTGATGCCGACAGGTGGCATGCCAAGCGGGGCGCAGCGGTGATGCTGCGCGCTTTCGTGTTCGTCGCCCCCGTCGGCGCCGCGATCGCCGCCGCCTACGTGCTGACTCGCGCCGTCAGCGCTCCGGTGACCCCAGGCACCCGGGTCGCCTGGTTCGCACTGGTCCTCGGCGTCTGCACCGCGGTGAGCTGGCCGGCCCGCAGCGTCGTCCGTCGCCTCCTGCCGCTCGCCGCACTGCTCGAGCTGTCGATCCAGTTTCCCGGCCGAGCGCCGTCCCGGTACGCCGTGGCCCGGCAGGCCGGAAGCATCAGGCAGCTGGAGATCATTGCGAACGGCGTCCCCGACGACGATCCGGTGCGTGCCGCCACGACGATCCTGGCGCTGGTCGCATCGCTGAGCCGGCACGACCGGATCACGCGGGGCCATTCCGAGCGCGTGCGCGTCTTCACCGACGTCATCGTCGAGGAGGTCGGGCTTCCGCAGGCCGATCGGGAGCGGCTGCGCTGGGCTGCGCTCATCCATGACATTGGCAAGCTCGACGTGCCGGCGTCCCTGCTGCGCAAGAGGGGCAAGCCGACTCAGGACGAATGGATCAGCCTGCGTGGCCACCCCGAGGCCGGTGCGCGCATCGCTGCCCCGCTGGCGGACTGGCTCGGCCCCTACGCCAACGTGGTCGCCGAGCACCACGAGCGCTTTGACGGCACGGGCTATCCACGTGGGCTCGTCGGACTGCAAATCTCGCTCGGTGCCCGCATCGTCGCGCTGGCTGATGCGTTCGAGGTGATGACCGCCGCGCGACCGTACAAACGAGCGTCATCCCGCGCTACCGCGCTGGCCGAGGTGGTGCGCTGCAGCGGCAGCCACTTCGACCCGGCGCTGGTTCGTGCCTTCCTGAATGTGTCCACCCCCCGCCTACGAAAGGCCCTCGGTCCGGCGTCCGTGCTGGGCCAGGTCCCGGTCATCGGCACGGCGCCCGTGAGCGCGCTGCCCGAGGTGGCGGCCCAGCTCGCCCGCGGAGCGGGTACGGCGGTGCTCGGCGGAGTCGCCGGTGTCGTCGTCAGTGCGGCGCCGATGGCCGCCGGACCGCCTGCACCGGCACCGATGCCCCCGTACACCGTTGCCGCATATGTCGGCGACTGGCCACCGGACGGGGGACCAACCTCCGATGGCGACCCGACCTCCAGCGCAGACCGGCCAACCGCGACCCTCGGCTGGCCCGACCAATCCGGGGTGCCGACGGCATCGCAACCCGTGGCTACCGATGGGACGGAACGAGCGACCAGTCCGGACCGATCCGGGACGGGAGCGCCGTCGGGGCCGACTCAGATTCCGGCTCAGGTTCCGGCAGGGATGTCCGCGATGGCCTCGGCGGGCACCGTGGATGCACCGGTGGGCTGCGGCCCAGGCCCCGGTGAACGGGCTCGTGGACGGCGTCATTGGCGGGGTGTCCGGTGCGGTGAGCGGGACGACCGGCGCGGTGAGCGGCCTGGTCACCGGCGTGGGGTCCACGGCTGACGGCCTTCTCGGGGGCCCGCTGGGGTCGACGGTGAGCGGGGTTACGGACACTGTCGGCGGACTCATCGAAGGGCTCGGCGGTACCAGCGCAGGATCGACCCAACCCGCACCCGACTCGGGCGGTGTTCTGGGCAAGCTGCTCGGCGGGTTGTTCGGCCGGCGGTAGCGCCCTCGACGACAGCCGACTACCGCCGCGACGCGCAGGCGATGCACAACGTCGCCCACGGCAGCGCCTCGAGCCGGCCGGCGGCGATCGGCTGACCGCAGGGTCGCAGATCCCGTAGGTGCCCTCGGTGAGCTTGATCCTGGGCCCGCAGCACGTCGGCGAGCGTCGCGCGCATCCGGTCGTGCGCGGCCACCTGGGAGAGCCGTTCCACGGCCAGGCTGGTGCCCTCGCCGACCCGTTTGCCGAACGAGATCCCGGCGTCGTGGTCGGCCGGTCGCGCGGCCAGCTCGCCCAGCTCCGCCTCGAGCTGAGCCCGCTTGTCCGCTAGCGCGGCCTCGACGTCGGTACCCATCACGCTCATCCTGGCACCGGGAGGCCGCGCGCGGTGCGCCGGACCCTTTACCAGGTCTCGCCCGCCTCATCGAGCATCCGGGACCACGGCATGTCGATCACGCGAACCGGGTTACCCTGCCCAGGCCTATGACGACAACAGCCGCTTCCCACCTCTCGCCCGCCTTCCCGCAGCGCGCACCCTGGGGCACCGCCAACGCCCTCCGCGCCTGGCAGCAAGCCGCCCTGCAGAGCTACCGCACGAGCACCGAGCCGCGACTTCCTCGCCGTGGCGACGCCCGGCGCCGGAAAGACCACCTTCGCCCTGAAGGTCGCGGCCGATCTGCTGGAGAGCGGCCAGATTCAGGCGCTCACCGTCGTCGCCCCCACCGAGCACCTCAAGAACCAGTGGGCCGAAGCGGCCAGCCGGATCGGGTTGTCGCTCGACCCCGCGTTCCGCAACGCCGACGGCACGACAGCGCGCGACTACACCGGTGTCGCCGTCACCTATGCCCAGGTCGCCGCCCACCCGATGCTGCACCGACGCCGCACCGAGGCCCGGCGCACCCTGGTGATCCTCGACGAGGTCCACCACGGCGGCGACGCGCTCGCCTGGGGTGACGCCGTGCGGGAGGCGTTCGAGCCGGCCACCCGCCGCCTGTCGCTGACCGGCACGCCGTTCCGTTCCGACGTCAACCCGATCCCGTTCGTGTCCTACGCGCGCGGCGCCGACGGAGTCATGCGCTCGGCCGCGGACTACACCTACGGCTACGGCGATGCGCTCCGCGACGGCGTCGTGCGGCCGGTCATCTTCCTCGCCTACTCCGGCCAGATGCGCTGGCGGACCAGCGCCGGCGACGAGGTCACTGCCACCCTCGGCGAGCCGCTCACCCAGGACATGACCGCGCATGCGTGGCGCACCGCGCTGGACCCGAGTGGCGACTGGATCCCGTCGGTGCTCGCCGCCGCCAACACCCGGCTGACCGAGGTGCGCCGCGGGATGCGCGACGCCGGTGGCCTCGTCATCGCCTCCGACCACGCCAGCGCCAAGGCGTACGCCCGGCTGCTGGAGCAGATCACCGGCGCGAAGCCGACCGTCGTGCTCTCCGACGACCCGAAGGCCAGCGGCAAGATCGAGGAGTTCTCCGCATCGGACGACCGCTGGATGGTGGCCGTGCGGATGGTCTCCGAAGGGGTCGACATCCCGCGCCTGGCCGTCGGTGTCTATGCCACCTCGACGTCCACCCCGCTGTACTTCGCCCAGGCGGTCGGCCGGTTCGTCCGGGCCCGGCGGCGCGGGGAGACCGCGTCGGTCTTCTTGCCGTCGATCCCGTCGCTGCTGCAGTACGCCGCGGAGATGGAGGTCGAACGGGACCACGCCCTCGACAAGCCGCACCGGTCCGAAGGGGGCCTGTTCGACGCCGAGGACGCGCTGATCGCCCGGGCCAACGCCGGCGACACGACGCCTGACCCTGAGCAGCTGGGGTTCGAGGCGCTGGAGTCGGCGGCGACCTTCGACCGGGTGCTGTTCGACGGCGGCGAGTTCGGCACCACCGCGCAGATCGGCAGCGACGAGGAGCAGGACTACCTCGGTCTGCCGGGCCTGCTCGAGCCCGAGCAGGTAACCATGCTGCTGCGCAAGCGACAGGCCGACCAGCTCAAGACTCGGCCCGCTGTGGTGGCTGCGCCGGTCGCGCCGGCTTCGCTGCACAGGGCCCTCGCTGCGCTGCGCAAGGAGCTCAACGGGCTGGTCGGCGCCTGGCACCACCGCACCGGCCAGCCGCACGCGACGATCCATGCCGAGCTGCGTCGCACCTGCGGCGGGCCAGCCACGGCGCAGGCCGGCGCCGAGCACCTGCAGGCCCGGATCGACAAGATCCGGGCATGGGCGACGGGGCGCTGAGCGACCCCGCTAGAGCCTGCTCATCGCGCGAGCCATCAGGTCCTTCAGCACGCCCTGGCGGTCGTCCACCTTTACCGTGAGCAACCTGATCTCGATCGCCACATCGCCCTTCTGGGCGAGCATGCTGTGCCCACCGGTGCTGATGACCGCTTCGTCGCCGAAGCCGACGACGTCGACGAAGGCGTAGTCCTCGGACAGCGTCCCGCCCTTGACCAGCTGCTCGTTGGCGAGCCGGGCAGTTCTTCAGCGTGTCCCGGGCCGGGCTGGTCACGCTGACTTCGAGCGCCTGCGCGTCGGAGTCCATGACGTAGACGCACTTGCCGATCGAGGGACCGTTGTCGAACGGGTTGGCCTCCGCGACCATCTGAAGCGTTGCCTGCCGCACGTCGCTGAGGGACACCAGGTCGCAGGTCTGCTCGCCGAGGTTGCCCTTGGTGGGGTCGATGTTGCCGGATGCGGGCGCCGACGAGGCGGCGAGGGGCAGGTCGGAGGCATCCACGGGCGCGCCCGAGGCGATCTGGTTCGCCAGGTCGATGGCTTTCCCTCGGTCGTCGGACTTCTTCGAGCCACCGCAGGCGCTCAGCGCAAGTCCCAGTACGAGGAGCCCGCAGGCGAGTGTTGTGGCGTGGCCGCGCCGCGGGGCTCGGCGAGCGGAGGTGATGGACAAGGCGTTCTCCAAGCGGTATCGGGTGCCACAGGATCAACAAGGTAGCCATAAAAGCGATCGTCACGACACCGAGAAAGCCCTTAACTTGGCTGCGGCGGCGGAAGGTGGCGCTGGCCCATCCCGGCGAGCCGTTATGGTCGCCGGATGCTCTACGGCCGAGATCAGGAAGTCATTCGGCTGACGGCGGTGCTCGAAGCGGCCAGACAAGGGCGCGCGAAAGCCCTCGTCGTCACCGGCGAGGCGGGGATCGGAAAGTCCGCCCTGCTCGGCGAAGCCGCCGCCCGTGCCGACGACATGACCGTCCTTCGCACCTGCGGCAGCGAAGCCGAGACGCACCTGACGTTCGGCGGCCTGTTCGACGTCCTCGCGCCCATCCTCGAGTTGCGACACGGACTGCCCGATGTTCAACGACAGGCGCTGGAGGGCGCGTTCGCGTTGGCCGGCGTGCCGTCCAGCTGAGTCCGCAGGAGCTCCAGGTCGCCAGGATCATCGCTCGCGGGGCCACCAACCGTGAGGCGGCAACGGGGCTGTTCCTCAGCACCAAGACCATCGAGAGCCACCTGAGCAGCGTTTATCGAAAGCTGGGCCTGCGGTCTCGAGCCGAACTGGCGGTGCGTTTCGCCAAGGCCGACCTCACGGTCGGGTGAGGCGGCCACCCGCGAATCTAAGGACCGCGTCGCCTCGATCTGAGGCGTTTGCCCGATCCGCTGACCGGCGCCTTAGACCGAACCTCGAAGTGTCAGACACACACCTTGAGGAGACGTCATGTACCCCGACATCGCACTGGCATTGGCGCGGACCCGCAGCAACGACCTGATCAAGCAGGCGGAACAGCACCGACTCGTCGCGCAGGCCCGCCGCGCGAACAAGGCGTCCGGCATGGACGCGCAATCGCAGGACGGGCGTGCGCCCAGCCTCGCCCCGCAGCGGCACGAGCCGCATGCCGGGCACTGGCTGCGTAGCCTGCGCCATCGGCATGGCACGGCCTGACCGGCGAGCGGCGATGGGGATTGCGCGGTCGGCGGACGGTGGCATGCTCGGCATCATGCAGGTTCGTATCACCTGCCCCGTCTTCGTCGGCCGAACCGCCGAGCTGGAACGGCTCACCGACGCACTGGCTCGGGCCAGCGCCGGTGAGCCGGCGGCGCTGTTCATCGGCGGCGAGGCCGGTGTGGGGAAGTCTCGCCTGGTCGAGGAGTTCGCCCGGCGAGCGACCGACAGTGGCGCGCGGGTGCTGACCGGCGGCTGCGTCGAGCTGGGCGCGGAGGGTCTGCCGTTCGCGCCGGTCACCGCAGCCCTGCGCGCGGCGCTGCGCGAGCTCGGCCCCGACGACTTCTCCGCCATCGCGGCCGGCGCCGAGTCAGATCTCGTCCGGCTGGTCCCTGAGCTCGGCCCGTCGCTACCCGACCTGGTCGGTTCCAACACCAGCCGGTCACGGCTGTTCGAGCACCTCCTGGGTCTGCTCGAGCGGCTGGCGCAGCAGCGACCGCTCGTCCTCGTCGTCGAGGACCTGCACTGGGCCGACCGGTCCACCCGCGAGCTGCTCGGCTTCCTGCTGCGGGCGCTCCGTGGCGCCTCGGTGCTCCTGGTGGCGACCTACCGCTCCGACGAGACGCCCCGCGGCCACCCGCTGCGGGCCTTCCTGGCCGAGCTGGACCGGCTGCGCACCGTCGAGCGGGTCGAGCTGCACCGCTTCACCCGCCGCGAGGTCGCCGAGCAGCTTGCCGGCATCCTCGGCTCGCCCGCCGACGCCAACCTCGTGGATCGGGTCACCGCCCGGTCGGAGGGCAACGCCTTCTTCGTGGAGGAGCTCACCAGCTGCGTCGAGGACGGCTCCAGGCTGCCAGGGTCGCTGCGCGACCTGCTGCTGGTTCGCGTGGAGCGGCTTCCCGAAGCGACCCAGCGGCTGCTGCGGGTGGCGGCGGTCAGCGGCGTGCGGTTCGGCCACGGGCTGATCGCTGCGGTCACCGGTGCCGACGACGATGCGCTCACCGAGGCGCTGCGCCCCGCCGTGGACGGCAACGTCCTGGTGGCCGACGAGGAGGCGGTCGGCTACGCATTCCGGCACGCCCTGCTGCACGAGGCGCTGCACGACGACCTGCTGCCCGGTGAGCGCACACGGTTGCACCGCGCCTACGCCGAGGCACTCGAGGCTGACCCAGCGCTGGTCCCCTCAGGGCGTGCGCCTGCGGAGATGGCGCACCACTGGTCGGCGGCGCACAACGGACCGCGGGCGCTGGCCGCCTCCTATCGTGCCGCGGACGACGCGGCAGTGGTCTTCGCGTACGCGGAGCAGTTCCGTCTGCTCGAACGTGTCCTGGCGCTGTGGTGGTCGGTTCCCGATGCGGCCGAGCTGATCGGCGTCGATCACCTGCACGTGATCGAGCGGGCGATCGATGTCGCGGTGTACGCCGGGGACTTCGAACGCGGGCTCGCCCTTGTCGGGGCGGCGCTCGAGGAGGTGGACCGTGACCGGGAGCCGGTTCGAGCGGTCCTGCTGCTGGTCAGGCGCGGCCACATGCTGGAACGGCTTGGGCGCAGCGGCGGCGTGGAGTCGCTGCGCACGGCCCGCGCGATGCTGCCGGCCGGCCCGAGCCCGGCGCGCGCCGCCGTCCTGAGCGTGCTCGCCTGCTCACTCATGATCCTCTCGCTGACCGACGAGTCCCGCACGATCGCGACGGAGGCGATCGAGGTGGCCCAGGTGGTCGGTGATCGGCAGGCCGAGCTGTCCTCGCTCATCACGCTCGCCACGAACCGCGTCGAGCTGGGCGAGATCGACGAGGGGCTCCGTGTGTTCGAGCAGGCTCGCGCGCTCAGCATCGACCTCGGTGATCTCGACCAAGCGATGCGACTGGCCACGAACTACTCCCACGCGCTCGAGGGCCTGGGGCGTCACGACGAAGCAGTTGCCGTCGCACGCGGCGGTATCCGGGAGGCGAAAAGCTTCGGCCTGGCGCGGACCGTCGGCGCCTTCATCGTCGGCAACCTCGCGGAGTCGCTGTTCTCGCTCGGCCGGTGGGACGAGGCCGAGCGCCTCACCGCGCAGGCGCTCGAGCTCGACCCGCCGGGTGTGTGCGCCCACATGCACCTGTTGCGCGGCGATATTGCCCTGGCCTGGGGTGACCGTGACCGGGCGGTCGCGGAGCTCGCGGCGGCGCGCAAGAGCACAGAGGACTTCTCAGACATCGCCCCCCAGTACGGGCTGCCACAGGTCCAGCTGGAGGCCGCCATCCTGCTCGACGAAGGGCATCCAGAGCTGGCTCTCGACGTGATCGACGCTGCCCTGGCCTCGACCGACGAGGGTGAGCGCACCGCGCTACGTGTGGCCGCTGATGTCACTCGAAGCGCGCGCGAGTGCCGATCTTGCCGAACGTGCCCGACCGCTGCGCGATCGTGCCGCACTGGATCGGGTCGCCGAGGTCACCGAGCGCCTGGGCCGGCTTGCCCGCGAGCTCACGACGATCGGTTCGGTGGGCCCGGCGCACGCGCTGACCATGGCGGCCGAGTGCCGTCGCGCCGAGGGCGTGCTGGACCGGGCCGCCTGGCAGGCGGCGATCGAGGCATGGGAGGTGCCAGGCCAGCCGCTGCCGCTCGCGTATGCCCTGGTCCGTGGTGCGCAGGCCGCGATGCGAGACGGGGCCCGCGAGGCCGCGGTGCCGTTGTTGAGTCGAGCGCACGAGATCGTGGTCGGCCTCGGCGCGGTTCCGCTTCGCGATGAGATTGCGATGCTCGCCCGCCGGGCGCGGATCTCGCTGACCGAGGCGGGCCCTGCGTCGGGGGCCTCGGCGCAACTCGATGCGCGTGACCGGCTCGGGCTGACGCCGCGGGAGACCGAGGTGCTGAGGCTGGTCGCCGCCGGGCAGAGCAACCGCCAGATCGCCGAACAGCTGTTCATCTCCGCCAAGACCGCCAGCGTCCACGTGTCCAACATCCTCGCCAAGCTCGACGTCGACGGACGGGACGCCGCTGCGGCCACGGCGCACCGATTGCGGCTCTTCGACGCCGCTGACCGTTGAGGCCGTAGGGCGCGTGTGTCGGACCGCTGCGTTACGTTGCCACCGTGGCGGAATTCGTACTGGTGGCGGGCGCGTGGCTCGGAGCGTGGGCGTGGGACGAGGTCGTGCCGGAGCTGCGTGCGGCCGGGCACGGCACCCACCCGTTGACGCTGTCCGGCCTCGCCGACAAGCAGGGCGTGCCGGCCGGTCAGCAGACCCACGTCCGGGACATCGTCGATGAGGTGGAACGCCACGATCTTCGCGACGTGATCCTCGTCGGGCACAGCTACTCGGGCATCCCGGTCGGTCAGGCCGCCGAGCGGATCGGCGACCGGCTGGCCCGCGTGGTCTTCGTCGACTCCAACGTCCCGGCCGACGGCGAGTCGTTCGCCTCCGGCTGGTCACAGGAGGGCCGGGCGATGCTGGAGGCCTCGTTCGCCGAGAACGACGGCTTCTGGGCGCCGCTGACCGCGGCCGACTACGACGGCCAGGGTCTCACCGACGAGCAGATCGCACGGATCGTGGGCGGCTCGACGCCGCACCCGGGCGCCACGCTGACCGAGCCGGCCGTGCTGGCACGCCCGCTCGGCGAGCTTCCGGCGACCTACATCAAGTGCCTGCTCGACGGCCCGGAGCCGACCGACGACGTGGCCGAGCTGCTGACCAGCGAGCACTGGCGGCTGGTCGAGATGGACACCGGCCACTGGCCGATGTTCTCCCAGCCACGCGAGCTGGCACGGATCCTGCACCGGTCAGCCGTGGAATCCTGAGCCCAGTTCCCGCTGCCAGCGCCTAGCTGTCCCGGCGCCGTGCGTGCCTGATCGTGCCGCCGAGCCCCGCCGCGCCGAGCCCGACCAGCGCGGTGGCGACCATCCAGCGGCTGTCGATGGTGCCGTCGGTCGTCGTGGCGATGAGGTAGGTCACCCCGATCGCGAGGAACGTCAAGCCGGCGATCAGCGACGTCCAGTCGGTGTCATGGCTTCGCATGGTTGACCTCCACATCTCCCAGCCCGACCCGCAGGTCGAGGTGCACGGTGCCGACTGTAGGAATCGACGGTGAAGGGACCGTCACGGTGCGATCGACGTCCGTACCGTTGGCCTGGGTGCCGAGGATGCTGAGTGCACCGGCACCGGCATGCGCTTGCACGACGACGTCGACATTGCGAGGAACCGTCACCACGAGCTGTCCGAACCCGACGCTCGCATCGATGGTTCGGTAGCCGCTGCCGATCGCCAGGTCTGACAGATCAAGGGTGGCCTTGCCCGCCGCCAGCCGGTAGGGCGCGTCCGTCGTTGAGGTAGACGAGGCCGACCAGGTGCGCTCGCCCCATCCGCCGGTCAGCGGGACGCCGCGCAGGAAGCCGCTGAGCGTCGCGGTGAGGATCAACGCACCTGCCAGCAGGGCGCCGATCGGGATCAGGCCGCGGCCGCGACCCAACCACGCGCCCACCAGCAACCCGCCGCCGACCACCGTCAGCGCGGTCGCCAGGACCGCCGCCACCGGGATGGACAGGTTGCCGGATGCCTGCAGACCGAGCAGGACGCCGACGACGACCAGGGTGGCGCTCACGGTGAGCGGCGCGAGCACGTGGCGGGGACGCGGTTCGAGAGCGTCGGGCTCGACCGCCCACAGGGCGGTGGCGCCGGGCTGGGCTGGAAGGTCCGCGGTCGGGTAGTCGGCCTGCTCCACGCTCTGACCGGTGGCGCCCAACGCCGCCAGGTCGACGTACGAGGCCGGATCGGCAGGCGCAGGCGGCACGTCGTGGCGGACGGGGTCGGCCACGACCGCGCCCGGCTCGGCTCCGGCGTGAGTGCCGCGTCGGAGGAACGTGACGACGCCGACGATGGCGGCCAGGACCAGGAGCAGCTGGGTGCTGTGGCCGACCCCGTCTCGCACGACGTCGATCAGCAGCGACGCGCCGACGATCGCGGCGATCACCGCGATCACCGTGCCGGCCGACCCTCGGCCGTGCAGCAGCCGCTGCGCCTCGGACTCGTGCGTCCCTTCGGCGGGGATGAGCAGCCACGCCAGTCCGTACAGGGCGATGCCCATGCCGGCGAAGACCGCGAGCACGCCGAGCGTGACCCGGAAGACCACCGGGTCGATCCCGGTGTAGCGGCCGAGCCCGCCGCAGACCCCGGCCAGCACCTTGTCGCTGGTGCTGCGGTGCAGCTCCCGGCGCGCCTGCGGCGGAGGTGGCGCGGACGGTCCCGCGGAGAAGCCGGTGCCTGAGGTCGGTTCGGTTGTCATGGCACTCATCGTGTCCGGGCCTGGGGGCGGCTGCCATCGGGTATGACCCTGGCTCGACCCTGGCCTGCCCCCGGGAGGTCGCGAACGCCCGGAAGGGGCCGTACCTGATGTGTGGTGGCGCCGCACGTGTGACGATCGTGGGGTGTCAGTTCCCAGCCCTGAGTCCCGTTCGCCTCTCGGCGCGTCATCGAGTCCGGAGCCGACCCGAGCCGTTAGGGCCGGTGGATCACGGTCCGGCCGCTGTGGCGCCCACCGCCGAGCCTGTCGATCGGCCGCGGCGGCTCTACCGGGCCTCCAGCGGTTCCTACGTGGCGGGTGTCGCCCGAGGGCTGGCGATTCATCTCGGGGTCGATCCGCTGGTCACCCGGATCGCCTTCGTCGCACTCACCTTCATCGGCGGCGCCGGCATCTTGCTCTACGCCGCGTTCTGGTTCTTCGTCCCCGCCGACGACGATCCGGTATCGGCGGACCGCCAGGTCAACCAGGGGTGGAGCGCTGGCCGGATCACCGCGCTTGTTGCGCTGACCATCGGAGCCCAGCTCGCCGTGCAGTGGTTGGGGCTGGGCATCTCCGGCACGGTGCTGTGGCCGTTGGTGCTGACCGCGTTCGGTGTGGCGGTGCTGTGGCGCCAGGCCGACGCGACGCAGCGCGCCCGTTGGTGGGCGGTGGCCAGCGATGTCAGCAAGCCCTCGACGATCGCGCGGAGTGTGGTCGGCGCGGTCCTCGTCGTGGCGGGTCTGGCGGTGTTCCTCGCCTACCACGGTCAGCTCCGTGCGATGCGGGGCGGCCTGCTCGGCACGATCGTCGTCGTCGCGGGTCTCGCGCTGATCACCGGACCGTGGTGGCTGCGGACGGTGCGCGACCTGTCGGACGAACGGCGTGAGCGGATCCGCAGCCAGGAGCGCGCCGAGGTGGCCGCGCACCTGCACGACTCGGTGCTCCACACGCTCACCCTGATCCAACGACACGTGGAGGACCCCCGCGAGGTCGCCCGGCTCGCCCGCAGCCAGGAACGCGAGCTGCGCACCTGGCTCTACCGGCCGAACCAGCGCGCCGAGGAAACCTTCGCCGCCGCCCTGGAGGCGGTCGCCGGCGAAGTCGAGGACGCCCACCGGGTGACGATCGAGGTGGTGGCCGTGGGCGACTGCCCGCTCGATCCTCACCTCGACGCGTTGCTGCAGGCCGCCCGCGAGGCGATGGTCAACGCGGCCAAGTACGCGGCGGGCGCGCCGATCTCCGTGTACGCCGAGGTTTCCGAGGCTGCGGTGGAGGCGTTCGTGCGCGACCGAGGTCCCGGTTACGTTCCCGAGGAGGTCCCGGTGGACCGGCACGGCGTCCGGGAGTCCATCATCGGACGGATGGAGCGTCACGGGGGCACCGCCTCCGTGCGCACGGCGCCAGGCGAAGGGACCGACGTGCGGCTGTCGATGGCGCGGGGCGCGGCGTGAGGCCGCGGGTGGTCCTGGTCGACGACCACCGGCTGTTCCGGTCCGGCGTGCGCGCCGAGCTGGGTATGTCGGTGGAGGTTGTCGGCGAGGCTGAGGACGTGGCGTCGGCGGTGGAGACGATCCGCCGGACCGCGCCGGACGTGGTGCTGCTCGACGTTCACCTGCCCGGCGGCGGCGGCGTCGAGGTGCTCCGGCAGGTGCTCACCGCCGCGCCGCAGGTGCGTTTCCTCGCCCTGTCGGTGTCGGATGCCGCCGAGGACGTCATCGGCACCATCCGGGCCGGCGCGCGCGGCTACGTCACGAAGTCGATCTCCGGCGCGGAGCTGGCCGATGCGATCGCCCGGGTCGCCGACGGGGATGCCGTGTTCTCCCCGCGGCTCGCCGGGTTCGTGCTGGACGCCTTCGCCGGCACCGATGCCCCGTCGGTGGACCCCGAGCTCGACCTGCTCACCCCGCGCGAGCGGGAGGTGCTACGCCTGATCGCCCGGGGCTACGCCTACAAGGAGGTGGCGCGCGAGCTGGTGCTGTCGGTCAAGACGATCGAGACGCACGTGTCTGCGGTGCTGCGCAAGCTCCAGCTGTCCAACCGGCACGAGCTGTCCCGCTGGGCCGCCGACCGCCGCCTGGTGTGAGCGGCCTACGCGAGTTGTCAGAGCGTGGGGTCGCGATGGCCACCCCAGACTCTGACAACTCGACGGCTGCATCAGGCGGTCGCGATGACGTGGAACGACTCGGCGTAGGAGCCCTCCGGCAGCCCCGCCAGTGCGGCCGTCTTGGACAGCCAGCCACCGACGAAGGAGGCGAGGTCGTCCATGTGCGCGGTCTGGCTCTCGTGCGCCCGCAGCGCGGCGATCTTGCGGTCGAAGGTCTCGGTGACGTCGACGTAGTGCGTCCGCGCGGTGCCCGCCGGCGATCCACACCTCCGGCACCGTCCAGGCCTCGAGCCCCTCCACCTCGAGCAGCTCCGGGTGCGCGAACGGGTTGCGCGCGTCGGGGTAGACCGCGTCCAGCGTCGCGTCGCCGGCGGCACGGTGGTCGGGGTGGCTGCGGCCGATCCGCTCGTAGTCGCGCTCCGGACTCGATGACACGACGCGCTGCGGGCGGACCTGGCGGATGACGCGGCTGATGTCGCGGCGCAGCTCCAGCGTCGCGACCAGCTCGCCGTCCGGGTAGCCGAGGAAGTGGAGCTCGGTGACACCGACGACCTTGGCCGCTGCCCGCTGCTCCTCCTGGCGGATGCCGCCGATCTCCGAGCGGGGCACCGCCGGGTCGAAGCCGCCGGCGTCGCCGTCGGTGCAGATGCAGTAGACGACCTCGATCCCGGCGTCGGTCCAGGTCGCGATCGTTCCGGCGGCGCCGAAGTCGACGTCGTCGGGATGGGCGGTGACGACGAGGACGCGCTCGACGTCGGTGTCAGGGATCATGAGTCCATCGTAGGCTTCGCGCCAGCTGCGGGCGCGTGGCGGACGGGTCGCTGGCGGCCGGGCCGCGGTGTCACCCGCCGCACCTAGAATCGACAGGCGATGTCCACTCTCCTCGAGGGCTTGAACCCTCAGCAGCGCGCTGCCGTCGTCCACGCAGGTGGCCCGCTGCTCATCGTCGCCGGCGCCGGCTCCGGCAAGACCCGGGTGCTGACCCGCCGCATCGCCTACCTGCTCGCCGAGCGCGGCGTCGCAGCCCGGCGAGATCCTGGCGATCACCTTCACCAACAAGGCCGCCGGCGAGATGAAGGAGCGGGTCGCCGCGCTGGTCGGCGGCCGGGCCAAGGCCATGTGGGTGTCCACCTTCCACTCGGCGTGCGTGCGGATCCTGCGGGAGAACGCCAAGCGGCTGGGCTTCACCACCAGCTTCTCGATCTACGACTCGACCGACGCGCAGCGGCTGATGACGCTGGTGCTGCGCGACCTGGACCTCGACCCGAAGCGGTACCCGCCGCGCTGCTTCTCCGCGCAGGTCTCCAACCTGAAGAACGAGCTGATCGACGAGGAGAGCTTCACCGCGCGCGCCGTCAACGCCGGTGGAGAAGAAGCTGGCCGAGGCCTACGCCGCGTACCAGCGCCGGCTGCGCGAGGCCAACGCGCTGGACTTCGACGACCTGATCATGACCACGGTCCACCTGCTGCAGGCGTTCCCCGACGTCGCCGAGCACTACCGGCGGCGGTTCCGGCACGTGCTGGTCGACGAGTACCAGGACACCAACCACGCGCAGTACGTGCTGGTGCGCGAGCTGGTCGGCACCACGGCGAGCACCGCCGCGAAGCGCACCGTGGACGGCGACCTGGTCCGGGCCGGCTCGGACATCCCGCCGGCCGAGCTGTGCGTGGTCGGCGACGCGGACCAGTCGATCTACGCGTTCCGCGGCGCGACGATCCGCAACATCCTGGAGTTCGAGCGCGACTACCCGGACGCCACCACGATCCTGCTGGAGCAGAACTACCGCTCCACCCAGACGATCCTGTCCGCGGCCAACGCGGTCATCGCCCGCAACCCGGACCGCAAGGCGAAGAACCTGTGGTCCGACGCCGGCGAGGGCGAGCAGATCGTCGGCTACGTCGCCGACAACGAGCACGACGAGGCGCGGTTCGTCGCCGACGAGGTCGACCGGCTGCACGACGAGGAGCTGCGCCAGCTACGGCGACGTCGCGGTGTTCTACCGGACCAACGCGCAGTCGCGGGTCTTCGAGGAGGTGTTCATCCGGGTCGGCCTGCCGTACAAGGTGGTCGGCGGGGTGCGGTTCTACGAGCGCCGGGAGGTGCGCGACCTGCTCGCCTACCTGCGGGTGCTCGCCAACCCCGAGGACACCGTGTCGCTGCGGCGGATCCTCAACGTGCCCAAGCGCGGCATCGGCGACCGGGCCGAGGCCTGCGTCGAGGCGCTGTCCTCGCGCGAGCGGATCTCCTTCTCCCAGGCGCTGCGCCGCGCCGACGAGGCCTACGGCATCGCCACCCGCTCGCTGAACGCGATCAAGGAGTTCGTCGCGCTGCTCGACGAGCTGGCGCTGGTCGTCGCCTCCGGCGCCGAGCCCGCGGACGTGCTGGAGGCGGTGCTGGAGAAGACCGGCTACCTCGCCGAGCTGCAGGCCTCCACCGACCCGCAGGACGAGACCCGGGTCGAGAACCTGCAGGAGCTCGTGGCGGTCGCCCGGGAGTTCGCCGAGACCAACCCCGAAGGCACGCTGGCCGACTTCCTCGAGCAGGTGGCGCTGGTCGCCGACTCCGACCAGATCCCGGACGCCGACGCGTCGGGCGGCGGCGTGGTCACGCTGATGACGCTGCACACCGCCAAGGGCCTGGAGTTCCCGGTGGTGTTCCTCACCGGCCTGGAGGACGGCATCTTCCCGCACATGCGCTCGCTGGGCGAGCCGAAGGAGCTGGAGGAGGAGCGCCGGCTCGCCTACGTCGGGATCACCCGCGCGCGGCAGCGGCTGTACCTGTCCCGTTCGCTGTCACGCAGCGCGTGGGGTTCGCCGTCGTACAACCCGCCGTCGCGCTTCCTCGACGAGGTGCCGGATGCGCTGGTGCGCTGGGAGCGGACCGAGTCCGCGGCCGCGCCGGCCGGGAGCTCGAGCGGTGGGTCCTCCTGGAGGTCCGGCTCATCGTCGGCGCCGCGACAGGGCGTGGCGTTCGGGTCGGGACGCTCCAGCGGGGTCGGCAATCGGCCGGTCGTCGCGCTGTCGCCGGGGGACCGGGTCACCCACGACACGTTCGGCCTCGGCACGGTGGTGGTCACCTCGGGGGCCGGGGACAACGCCCAGGCGACGATCGACTTCGGCGCCGACGTGGGGAGAAGCGCCTCGTGCTGCGGTACGCGCCGGTCCAGAAGCTGTAGCCGGGGTCGACACGGAAGTCGGTCGTGCCCCGGACACACCGGGCAATGACGCAACCTTGACGGTCCCCGCCCACCGCTGCCACGATCTCCGCCACCGGCGCGGCGATCACGATGGTGCTCTGCTCGTTGGCCGGACTCCATAACGGTCGGTGAGATCGGCGATGAGTCAAGGGGGCCGAGGCGATGAGCGTGCGCCATCACCGTGCGAACCGCCGATGGATGGGACCGGTGTCCAGCCGCCTCGCGGTGGTCGTCTGCCTCGCGACGGTCGTCGCGGCCTGCACCGGCTCCCCGTCCGCTCCGCCCTCGGCGGGAGACGACTCGGTGGACGGCGGGCACGCGATCGTCGGTCAGGATGCTGTGCTCACCTACGGACATCCGGTAGTACCGAGCGGATCCGTGACGTTCCAGCCAGACGTGGTGGTCATCGAGGACGGACCGGCCGCGATCCGTTCGGTCAGTGCCAACGGGCTCGTCTGGACCCTCGACCGCTCGGCGAAGGGGGTAGGAAACCTGCGAGCGGGCGCCGTGATGCTGGCAACGAGCCGCGCGGTCGGGCGGGTAGTCGAGATGCACGACTCCGGCGGCGCCCGATCGGTGACCCTGGCGCCGGTCGATCTCACCGAGGTGATCCAGGACGGAACCATCGACCTCGGGCAAGACCTCGACCTGTCCGACATGGTGTACCAGGTGGTGCCCGATCTGCCGGGGGCAGTGTCCGACCCGTCGGACGAGGCCGGCTCCGGCGAAGTCGGAACCGCGGTGCGGCCTCGTCCGGTGCGGCAGCGATCACCGTCCCCGTCGTCCACCTGGTGGCCGCGGGTCCTGATGGTGGCTCGACGCAGGGCGGCCAGCTTGTCCCCGGCGTTCAAGGGCAGCGTCGCAGTGCCCGTGGGGGACTGGACCGTCACACCCAACGGTTCACCGGGCAAGCTGGGGCTCGGGATCTCCTACAAGGGGCCGAAAGACCTCAAGGTCGGTCTCGACATGACCTTCCTCGTGGATCACCTGCGCGTCACGTCGAAGGTGGTCGTCAGCAAGGGCACGGTGGTCCAGTCCGGGTTCATGGTCGAAGGCGTCAAGGGTCTGCAGGTCAGCGTGACGGCCGGTGCCGCAGTCGGGTCCCTGGACAACTCCAAAGTTCGAATCGAGGCGCCGATCGAGCTCAATGCGCCGATCCCGCCCTCGCCCGCGACAGGCGGTCTTGCCGCTCAACGTGCGGGTGCGCTACAAGGCGATCATCGAGACGGCGCTGACCGGCGAGAACGCCACGCTGTGGGCGAACGGGGAGTACAAGCTGGACGGGCCGTTCGGCATCGCGGGCGGTGTCATCACCGCCCCGGAGTTCAGCGTCTCCAAGAGCATCATCGACAGCCTCGGCGGGATCACGCTCGGCCCGAGCGGCATCGTGATGGCGATGAAGATGGAGCTCATGGCCGGCGTGGGCACGTACACGGCGATGGCTGGACCCTATGGAACGATGACCGCGTCGCTCGGCCTGACCAACGGGTCTTCCCTCGGTGCGTCGCTCGCCCGCTGCCGCGGGGCCACCTTGGACCTCACCGTCGGTGGCGGCGTCGGTGTGTCGGTCTCAAAGATCGCCAAGACGGCGCTGGAGCGCATCCTGCCGAAGGGCTCGAAGGTCGAGACCAGCATCGAGGTCAGCAAGAACGTCGTGCACCGGGCGCAGACCGTTCCCGACGTGCCGTTGTGCGCAGGGACAATGGAAGGCGGAACCGCGTGAGGAAGAGCCAGGCAGCCGTGCTGCGCTGGGGGCCGCCAGTGGTTCTCCTGGCGATGCTCGTCGGATGCGGCTCGAGCGACAAGGCGCCGCCGGCTGCTGCGCCCGACACCCCGTCGGCCAGCGCCCCGTCGACCTCGCAGGGACTCGCCGCCGACCCGCAGCGGCCAAGGACTATGACCCCTGCCAGCTGGTCACTCAGGGCGAGGCCGAAACCCTCGCGGGTACACCGCTGTTGGTTGGCGTGCTGTCCGAAGGTGGTGGGGACAAGAGCTGCACGTTCGGCGGCCCGACAACCGGGCCGCTGGCGCAGGTCGAGGTCTACCTCGGAGACGGGGCGCTGAAGTTCCTCGACATCGAGCGCACCTTGGGCCATGACGTGGTGCCGCTCGAGGGCATCGGTGACGAGGCGTACAGCGAGGAGTTCGCCATCTTCGCGCGCCAAGGCGACACGTGGGTCGCGATCCACCTCGTCCGGCTCGATGAGCCGGAGCCGTATCGCCAAGGCCTGGAAGACCTGGCTCGCACGGTGATCTCGCGGCTCTAGCTGCGAGTTGGTCGTAAGTGGCGATCTTGCGGCAATGCGGTGGCGCTGCGGCCATCGCTGCTCAGATCGCCGGCCACAACCTCGGCCTGATCAACCCGTCGCTGTACGCGCTGGCCAACGGGCCGAACTACAGCACGTACTTCTTCGACGTCACGACCGGCCAGAACCAGACCGACCCGACCATCCCTGGCTTCCCGGCAACCAAGGGCTGGGACCCGGTGACCGGGCTCGGCACGCCGAACGCAGCGCAGCTGCTCCCGGCGCTCGCAGCCATGGGATAGAGGCCTAGCGTCAAGGGTCCGTTGGGTTGCTACGACAACCCGACGGGCCCTTGATCATTGGCAGGCAGGGTGACCGTGTCATCGCCCGGCCGAAGGAATCCAGCGCCATTACTTGGCTGGCGTCCGGGTGAACGCGTGCTCGGACACGCGAACACCCGGACGCCAAGCCACTAACCCCTTCGCCGGCCGAGGGTGCTCTGCTCGTCCGCGGTCGAGGAGGCTGCCCGGATCCGCCGGGTATGCCTCGTCGTCGCGGACGCGCTTCGCGCGCCTCGGCTCGGTGCCTGAAGGGTGCTCATGGGGTGGTGGAGGTCGGGGACGAGGACGGGTTGGATCCGGCTGCCGAGCTGGGCAGCTCGTTGATCGCCACGATGACGTTCTGCGCGTCCGTGGTGATGTCAGCCGGGATCGACGGGGCTCCGGACTTGGGCTGGGTCTGTGTGAGGTCCAACAGCTTCATGCTGTTGAGCGCTGCGAGAAAGCCGGTCAGCGGCAACGTCTGCGGATTGTCGGGTGACAGAAGGGAGTGTTCTGTCGCCGTCACCACCAGCAGGCCGCGCGGGGAAAGCTTGAGCCTGAGGTACACCGGGTGCTCGCCGAGGTGCAGGCAGCCGTCCCGGATGACGACATTCCCCGCGCCGCCAGCGGGCTGCGCCTGGTCAGCGAGGGTGGCGAGCGCTCCGCAGGCGTCGCTCACCAATGCCCACAGGTACGTCTCGTCGGCGCCGCGGGAGGACCACCCGACGAGGTTGACGCGCGTCACCTCGCGCGCGCGCGAGTCGGCAGGATCGCCGAACCTGTCGGTCGGCAACGTGCCCGGGGCCGTCGTGGTGGGGATGGCCGTCAGTGCGCTCGCACCGGCGGATGGACCCCGCCCGCTACTGCCATGGCTGGGCGCGTCGGTCGGCGTGCCGGTCGGGTTCGGGGTGGATTCCGGTCCGGCGGTGGTGCTTGGTACCGCGGCCGGGGTCGATGCGTGAGGGAGCCTGTTCGTCGCGGTCACCAGGCTGTCGTCGCGGTCGCTGCGCGGCTGGAGGGCGTACGTCACGCTGACGCCGGCCAGCAGGGCGAACGCACCCAGGCCGGCTACCGCGGCGTGACGACGCTGTCGGCGACGGGTCGCCCGTGCCCGGATCTGGGCGCTCGCCGGGAGGGTGGCCGCAGCCCGCGCGTGCTCCTCTAGGCGCCGCAGCGCCCCGTCGAGCGGATCGATGTCAGGCACCGAAGGCCTCCGCGACTGGGCTGTCCGCGAGCAGCTTGGCCAGTGCGGCACGACCGCGGACCAGCCGGGCCTTGACCGTGCCGGTGGGTACGCCGGTCTCGGCGGCTACCTGCTCGACCGTGAGGTCGGCGAGGTGGTGCAGCACGATCGCGCGGCGCTGCGCCTCGGGGATCTGCTTGAGCGCGGCGACGATGGCGACGGTGGACTCGTCCGGTGCCGGGGCGTGCTCGGTGGTGTGGTGCTGGCGGTGCAGGCGGGTCGCCATGCGGGCACGACGCCAGCGGCTCACCGCCAACCTCCAGGCCACCGTGCGCACCCAAGCCTCCGGATTCTGTTCGGCGCTCAAGGAAGAGCGCCGATCCCACGCGCGAACAAAAGCGTCTTGGACGACGTCCTGGGCTTCGGCGAGGTCGCCGGTCATCCCGTAGAGCTGCCCGACGAGGCGCTGCGCCGCATCGGCGTAGAACGCGTCGAACTCCTCTTCGGTCATGACGTGAACCCGAGGAACGTCTTCATGGGGAGTACGCGCGGCGCCCGGCGTTTGGTTGCACGGATTCGAGAGAAGTTTTTCGACGCCCCCGGGGCCGTCTGCGATGGCCCTGGCGGCCATGCCGAAAGGCGGCTCGGGTGGAGCCGTCCGTCGATCGGAGTAAGGGGGCGGATGGGAGATCCCTTGACGTGGGCAGCAGGTGCAGGGGGTCTACAGGAGGCATCGCCAGGTCTGCGCGGGTCCGACTCTACGTGCTGTGACCGCCGTCAGAGCCCAAGGCACGACCGCCTGAGCGGTTCAGAATCGGACGCCACGCGCCTTGAGGAACGGCACCGGATCGATGGCGCTACCGCCGCGATGTATCTCGAAGTGCAGGTGCGGGCCGGTCGATCTGCCTTCCCGGCCGACCTTGGCGATGAGGTCGCCTGCCTTCACCCGCTGTCCCACCTCGACCAGGATCTTCGACATGTGGCCGTACCAGGTCTCCACGCCGTCGGCGTGGCGCACCTTGACCAGGCGCCCGAACCCGCTGGCCGGTCCCGCGAAGGTGACCGTGCCGTCGGCTGCGGCGTAGATGGGAGCCCCGATCGGTGCGGCCAGGTCGATGCCCTTGTGCATACGACCCCAGCGCTTGGCGAAGCCCGAGCTGAACCTGCCGGTGCCCGGCCGCACCCACGCAGGCGCGGCCGCGGGCGTCTGCGCGAGGTCGACCTGCGGAAGGGTCGTCATCCGCGGGTGTTTCGTCGTCCGCGGGAGGGGTGAGGTCGGGCAGTTCGCCGGTGTCGGCATCGGGCGTCGGCAACGACGACTCGCTACCGGTCAGCGCGATGCGCGCCCGCCGGTCAGCGCGAGTCGGCACGCTGCGCAGGGGAGCCTGCCCGGTCGATGGGGTGCTAGCCGACGGCTCGACGTCGAGGCGGGGTGAAGCGGTCGCGTCGAGGTGGGCCGTCGCGCCCTGGACCGGGCCGGTCGTCGCCAGAGCCGCGGTGGCAACAAAGGCGACGGCGACGACGGCGACGCCGGTTCTGCGGGAGGCGTGCGGGCGCGCCAACGGCACGGCTGGGGCTCCTTCGCGGGGCGTACGGCAAGCGTGGATGCACGATGTCCGACGACGTCGAACTAGTTCCGCACCAAGGTCAACTTGCCGAAGGCTAGCCCGGTCGCGCGTGCGTGGCAAAGTCGCCAGAGGCGGTGAATGGTCCACCGCCACCGTGCGTCGCGGTCGCGGCGCCGGCTCGGTTACGCTCACTACACAGTGTTCACGGGCCCGGCGACACCGCGCGGGGTCCGAACGAGGAGGCAGCAGCCATGGGTGGACCGATTCGTGTCGTGGTCGCCAAGCCCGGCCTGGACGGCCACGATCGCGGCGCCAAGGTCGTCGCCCGCGCGCTCCGCGACGCTGGTATGGAGGTCATCTACACCGGGCTGCACCAGACGCCTGAGCAGATCGTCGCCACCGCCATCCAGGAGGATGCGGACGCCGTCGGGCTGTCCGTGCTGTCCGGGGCGCACATGACCCTGTTCGCCCGGGTTCTGGAGCTGCTGACCGAGCGCGACGCCCGCGACATCGTGGTCTTCGGCGGCGGCATCATCCCCGACGCCGACATCCCCGAGCTCGAGGCTCTCGGCGTGGCCCAGATCTTCACCCCGGGCACCACGACGCAGCATGTCGTGAGCTGGATCCGCGAGAACATCGGCGAGCGCGCGTCCGCGTAGCTGCGCCGGCCGCCGATCCGCCGACGCGTCGACGCGGCGCCGCTCGACGGCCAATTGACCCGATTTCGGGCCACCGCCGATTCCTCGGTACGCTCAGACACCGGACCTGCCGCGTCAGCGGTCGGCTCACGCCGTAGGGGTCGACGCCATCGTGCGCGCCCATTTCCGCTTCACGAGGACGGACCAACCGTGGACCTGTTCGAGTACCAGGCGAAGGATCTCTTCGCCGCCCATGGCGTGCCGGTGACCCCCGGCTTCGTCGCCACCACCCCCGACGAGGCGCAGCGCGGCAGCCGAGCGCCTCGGCACCCAGGTCGTCGTCAAGGCCCAGGTGAAGACCGGCGGCCGCGGCAAGGCCGGCGGCGTCAAGCTCGCCGACGACCCCGCCGACGCCCGCGCCAAGGCCGAGGCGATCCTCGGCCTGGACATCAAGGGCCACATCACCCACCGGGTGCTCGTCACCGAGGCCAGCGACATCGCGGAGGAGTACTACTTCTCCTTCCTGCTCGACCGCTCGAACCGCACCTTCCTCGCCATGGCCTCCCGTGAGGGCGGCATGGAGATCGAGCAGCTCGCGGTGGAGCGCCCCGAGGCGCTCGCGAAGATCTCCGTCGACGCGCTCGAGGGCGTGGACGCGGCCAAGGCGCGCGAGATCGCCGTCGCCGCCCGCTTCCCCGACGAGGTGCTCGACCAGACGGTCGACGATCATCACCAAGCTGTGGGACGTCTTCGTCAAGGAGGACGCCACGCTGGTCGAGGTCAACCCGCTGGTGAAGACCCCGGACGGTCGGGTGCTCGCGCTCGACGGCAAGGTGACCCTCGACGACAACGCCGACTTCCGGCACCCGGGCCACGCCGGCGCTCGCCGACTCCGAGTCCGCGGACCCGCTCGAGGCGCTGGCCAAGGCCAAGCACCTCAACTACGTCAAGCTCGACGGCGAGGTCGGCATCATCGGCAACGGCGCCGGTCTGGTCATGTCGACCCTCGACGTCGTCGCCTACGCCGGTGAGGCGCACGGCGGCGTCAAGCCCGCCAACTTCCTCGACATCGGCGGCGGCGCCTCGGCCCAGGTCATGGCCGACGGCCTCGAGATCATCCTCGGCGACCCGGCGGTGCGCAGCGTGTTCGTCAACGTCTTCGGCGGGATCACCGCCTGCGACGCGGTCGCCGACGGCATCGTCCAGGCGTTCGCGCTCCTGGCCGACAAGGGCGAGACGGTCGACAAGCCGCTCGTCGTCCGCCTCGACGGCAACAACGCCGAGAAGGGCCGGCAGATCCTCGCCGACGCGGCCCTGCCCGGGGTCGAGCAGGTCGACACGATGGACGGCGCGGCAGACCGCGCTGCCGAGCTCGCAGCACTGGGGGCCTGAACCATGGCGATCTTTCTCACCGAGTCCAGCAAGGTCATCGTCCAGGGCATGACCGGCTCCGAGGGCACCAAGCACACCCGCCGGATGCTCGCCTCCGGCACGAACATCGTCGGCGGCGTGACGCCCGGCAAGGGCGGCCAGAGCGTCGACTTCGACGGCACCGCGATCCCGGTGTTCAACAGCGTCGGCGAGGCGATGGCGGCGACCGGTGCGGACGTCACCGTGGTGTTCGTCCCGCCGAAGTTCGCCAAGGGCGCCGTGCTCGAGGCGATCGACGCGGAGATCGCGCTCGCCGTCGTCATCACCGAGGGCATCCCGGTGCACGACACGGCGTACTTCTGGGCGCAGGCCACCGCGAAGGGCAACAAGACCCGGATCATCGGCCCGAACTGCCCCGGCCTGATCAGCCCCGGGGTGTCCAACGCGGGCATCATCCCG
The DNA here is from genome assembly GCA_963703505.1 of uncultured Actinomycetota bacterium. Classification (GTDB taxonomy): domain Bacteria; phylum Actinomycetota; class Actinomycetes; order CAVPEL01; family CAVPEL01; genus CAVPEL01. Next base: position 910,322 of record CAVPEL010000006.1, read on the forward strand.
GCCGACATCACCAAGGCCGGCCGTATCGGCCTGGTCTCCAAGTCGGGCACGCTGACCTACCAGATGATGTACGAGCTGCGTGACCTCGGTTTCTCCACCTGCGTCGGCATCGGCGGCGACCCGGTCATCGGCACCACGCACATCGACTGCCTGGCGGCGTTCGAGGCCGACCCGGACACCGACGCGATCGTGATGATCGGTGAGATCGGCGGCGACGCCGAGGAGCGCGCGGCGGCCTACATCGCCGAGCACGTCACCAAGCCGGTCGTCGGCTACGTCGCGGGCTTCACCGCCCCGGAGGGCAAGACGATGGGCCACGCCGGCGCGATCGTGTCCGGCTCCTCGGGTACCGCGGCGGCCAAGCAGGAGGCGCTGGAGAAGGTGGGCGTCAAGGTCGGCAAGACCCCGTCCGAGGCCGCCCGGCTCATGCGGGAGATCATCACCGCGGGCTAGTCCGCCGGTTCGCACCACAGCTCATGACCATGGGCCGCCCCGACCTCGTCGGTGGCGGCCCATAGTCGTGTTGGTCGTGGTCGTCGCGGCCAGTCGAGGCTCGAGTGCCACGGCGTGGTTGCTTCGGTCATCCTGTTCGTGGTGATCATCGGCGCCATCCTGCTGCCGATCGTGGCAATTGTTGGGTTGATCTTCATGATCATGGCCACGGTCGCCACCAACCGCGGCGAGGCGTACCGGTACCCGTTCGCTCTGCGGCTGGTCAAGTAGGGCAGCCAGGCTGACCGCTCTCTCTCGACGACGAGGCGCCCCGCCGGCAGGACCGGCGGGGCGCCTCGTCGTTTGCGGGTTCGGAGTTCCCTCGGCTCGGACACTGGACAACGGCGTTGCCAGCGAACACGATGTTGGGTCACGAACAGTGATCACCGATAGAGAGGGTTGGCCTGATGGCCGGTTTCGACCTGAAGAAGGTTGATCGGAACGACCTAGGCGTCATGGGCGGTGGAGCGCTCGTCTTCATCGCGAGCTTCATGCCCTGGTGGGGAGCGTCGGTGAGGGGGTACGGCTCCGTCAGCACGTCGGGCTGGAGCGCTGGGTTTACCGCCTGGTTCCCGATCCTGCTCAGCATCGCGCTGGCGGTGCTCGTCGTCCTGCGGGTCATGGAGGTCTACAAGCTTCCGCAGCTTCCGGTGGGCCTCGCCGTCGTGTACCTCGCCGCGTCTGGGCTGGCGCTGCTTCTCGTCATCATCCGGTTGGCGACGATTCCGAGCGGCGGCGGAGGCTTCGGATTCAGCTACGGCCCGCGGATCGGCATCTTCCTCGGGATCATCGGTATCGCCGCCCAGGCGGTCTTCTCTTTCCTCACGTTCAAGGCGTCGGGGGAGAAGTTCGAGTGGGCGCCCGTTGCGCCCGCGGGCGCAGCAGGCGCGCCGCCGGCGCCGCCCGCCGCACCGGCTCAGCCGATGACGCCGCCGGCACCTGAAGCGGACATCGCCGACGGGCCGTCGGTCAGCGAGCCGCTGGCCTAGTACGACTCGCACTCTAGCACCACGACGAAGCGCCCCCCGGTTCCTCCGGCGGGGCGCTTCGTCGTTACGGGACGAACTGCTCCTCGATGGTGTTCACCTGGCCGTTCCCATCGAAGTACACGTGGAACGGAACGTTCCCGCCCATCGAGCTCGCGGTCATCGCGATGAGGGCTTGGAGGGTCACCGGCGTCGGGCTGGGCTGGCCGCCGCCGAGTGCGCCCGATCCCAGCACCTTGACCGCCGCGGCCAGCGGCAGCTCGCGCAGCTTCGGGTTGTCGTTGACGATGAGGTAGTCGTTGTCGATCGGCGTGGGGTAGCCGTGCTCGGCGGCGGCCTTGTTGGCGGCGTCTCCGGTCAGGAAGGTCGCACGGTCGAACGAGATGTAGGTCGTCCCGTCCTTGTCATAGATCTTCTGGATGAACCCGAAGTCCTTGCGATCGGCGGGAATGTCGGCCGGGTCGGCGGCGGGCAGCGCCGTCGGCGATGCGTTGGTTCCGCTCGGGGTGGTCGTCGCCGAAGGCGTGCCCGCGTCCGTCGGCGTCGGCGCTGTGCCTGGCGCGGTGGCCGAGGTCGCGCCGACCGGCGCCGCCCCGGGAGCCGCGGAGCGTGAACTGCAGGCCGTCAGCGTGGGGACGGCGAGTGCGGAGGTCAGCACCAGGGCGAGCGACGTTGATCGAGTCATCGACATGACTGGTGAGTCTAAAGGTCACGACACCCCGGACCGACCGTGATGCGCGGGGTGGGGGAAGGGGCCTGGGAGCATGGACCATCGTGACTCAGCTGCTCCACCGCAATCGCGCCACCAAGGCGCGGCGTGCGGCCCCGATGAACCCGACCGCCAGCCCCACCACGGCGGTCCAGGCCGCTGACCGACCTCGCCCGACGTCCGTCGCCGGCCTGTTGGTTGCCGCCTCCGCCGCCACGCTGGGCCTCGCCGTCGTCGTCCTGCTGTGCCTCGTCGCGTGGGCGACCTCGCCCCACCAGGACGCGAGCCTGGGGTCGTCGATCGACGTCGCGCTCCAGCTCTGGCTTTTGGCCCACCACACGGGACTTGCCGTGGCCGGGGGCCACATAGCGTTGGTCCCGCTGGGCCTGACAGCCCTACCGGCGTGGCTGCTGGTGCGCGCGGGCCGCGCGGTGGCGCGCCTGTCCGGCGTGGCCAGCCTGGGCGACGCCGTCCTCGCCACGATCGCGGTGGCCCTGCCGTACGGGGTCTTCGCTGCCCTGGTCACCGGGCCGGCCGCCACCGCCGCCGTCCGGCCCATGACGGTGCAGGCACTCGTCGGTGCGACCGTCCTCGCGCTGGTCGCTGCGGGCTACGGGATCGCAGCCGAGACTGGCCTGCGGCGCCGGGTATCCGCTGCGATGCCGGCACCCGTGCGCGCGGTGCTCGCCGGTGGTGGGCTGGCCGTTGTCGTGCTCGCGGCGACTGGCACGGTGGTGGTCGCGGCATCCTTGGGTGCCCATGCGGGACGGATCGGCGACCTGACGGAAGCGTTGGCGCCGGGCCCGGTCGGCATGGTGCTGGTCGTCCTGCTGTGTGGGGCCCTGGCGCCGAATGCGGTCGTGTGGTCAGCGTCGGTGGCGACGGGGCCGGGTTTCGCTGTCGGGTCAGGGACATCGGTCGCGCTCGGTGGCGTGCACCTCGCCGAAGTACCGGCGTTCCCGCTGCTGGCGGCGCTACCGGCATCAGGGGACGCGCCGCACGTGCTGTTGTTCGCGCTCCTCGGGCCGATGCTGGCGGGGGTGGCAGCCGGTGCGATGGTCCTCCGCGCTGGGCGTCGTGAAGCTGTGCCCGTCGCCTCAAGGCCGTCAGTGGCGGTCCTGCTGGCAGGCGTCCGCGGGCCTGTGCGCCGGCGTGCTGTCCGGTGTGGCAGCGTGGCTGGCCGGCGGCCCGCTCGGCCCCGGGCGACTCGCGACACTGGGCCCGTCGCCTTGGCGGGTCGCTGTCGTCGTGGCGGCGGAGGTGGGTGTGGTGGGCACCTTGGTGGCGCTGGCTGGGTCGTGGTGGCGCGGCCGGGCAACCGTCGATCAGACGCGTGCGGATGCCGCGGCAGCAGGAGAAGGGGTGTGTACCTAGGAGCTCAGACGGTGCCGAATTGATCCAGGCTGCTCGCCACGATGGCCACCACAATCACGATGGCGGCGATGATCCCGACGAACCCGGTGATGATCCCGGCGAGGGCCTTGCCACCGTTCGTCGCCTCACCGCGCTTTGCCCGTGCCCGACCGATGAAGCCGAAGATCAGTCCCAAGATGCCGAGCACCATGGCGACGAAGCCTGTCCAGCAGAGCGCGACCGACAGGATCCCGCAGACCATGCCGGCCGTCCCGAGCCCGTTGTTGTCGGTCCGGGCAGGCGGCGAGTAGAAGCCGGGCGCGGGGTAACGCCGGGCGCGGGTAACCGCCGGGCGCGGATAACCGCCGGGAGCGGGATAGGCCGGAGGCGCCTGGTAGCCACCGGGCGCAGCGAAACCCGCAGGGACCGCACTGCTCCCGTAGGCAGGTGGCGGATACGTGGGCGCTGCTGGTGCCTGCTGCTGCGGGTCCGCCGGCGGTGGAGCCACCGGCTGGGAAGGTGGCAGGTAAGGCGACTGTGGATCAAACCCGCCTGGTGCTTCCGACATGTGACCCCTCGTACCGATCGGTGGTCGTCCGCCGATCAGGCCGACGTCGAGCGTCGCGCCCGCTGCGCGCCGGACCACTATCCAGGAGGGGGGTGACAGGGTCAACACCCCTTGTGCGCCGATCAGCCGATCCCGAACCGCCGGTCCAACGAGTCGCTCAGCTGCTTGGTGCACTCACTCGTCGACTGGTGGGTGTTGGCGCCGGAGATGCAGCTCTCGTAGGCGCGCAGCTCCGACCAGAAGGTGATGACCACCACGGCCACCAGTACGCCGAGGGCAAGGGAGATGCTGCCTGCCACCACCCCGATCGTGGCAGGGCGCCTGGGCAGGCCAGAACGCCTCGCGGCCCGGCGGGCGCGAATGCCGAGGATCAGGGCGGCGACGCTCAAAGCGATGCCCACCGGAAAGAACACCACCGTGACCGGCAGGCTGGCGAGCCCGAGGACGAGGGCGAGCCTGCTCCGCCGCGCGACCTGCTCGACGGTCACGGCCGGCCGCGCGCCATGTGTCCGGGTCGAACGGGTCGTTCGTGGGAGGCGGCAGCCAGGGATCTTCTGGCGCGCGTCGCCCCTTTGTCACAAGATGCAGCCTTTCTCCGGGCGGGTGCTCCTTGCAGATATCGTTGCTCACGATCCGCGCCGCGGCCAATCGGGCCGTCCCTGGTGCTGGCGCCGCCCACTGAGGAGCCCTCCCTGACATCCCGCATCGTCGCCCTCGTCTCCGGTGCGGGCACCAACCTGCAGGCGCTGATCGATGCGTGCGCCGACCCGGGTTTCGGGGCCACCGTGGTCGCGGTCGGTGCGGACCGGGATGGCATCGAGGGGTTGACCCGCGCCGGGTGCGCCGCCATCCCCACCTTCGTGGTCCCGCTGACAGCGTTCGGTTCACGCGCCGAATGGGATGCCGCGCTGGCCGAGGCCGTGGGCGCCTATCAACCTGACCTGGTGATCCTGGCCGGCTTCATGAAGATCGTCGGCCCAGCGTTCCTCGAGCGTTTCCCCGACCGGTGCGTCAATACCCACCCGGCGTTGCTACCGGCGTTTCCCGGCGCGCACGGGGTACGTGACGCGCTCGCCTACGGGGCGAAGGTCACCGGGGTCACCGTCCACATCGCCGACGCCGGCGTCGACACCGGTCCGATCATCGCCCAACAGGCGGTGCCGGTCTTGGCGGGCGACAACGAGGCGCTGTTGCACGAACGGATCAAGAACGTCGAACGGGCACTGCTCGTCGACACCGTTGGACGGATGGCCCGTGAGGGCTTCCGCGTCGAAGGAAGACAGGTGTACGTCCCATGAGCAAGCGTCCGATCCGTCGCGCCCTGGTCAGCGTCTATGACAAGACGGGCCTGGAATCCCTCGGGCGTGGCCTCGCCGCGCAAGGTGTGGAGATCGTCTCCACTGGTTCCACCGCGGCGCGCCTGCGCGAGGCCGGCGTGCCGGTCGTCGGCATCGAAGAGGTGACCGGATTCCCCGAGTGCCTGGACGGCCGGGTGAAGACCTTGCACCCGAAGGTCCACGCGGGGCTGCTCGCCGACACCCGCAACCCCGATCACCTGGCTCAGCTCGACGAGCTCGGGATCGCGGCCTTCGACCTGCTGGTGTCGAACCTGTACCCGTTCACCGCGACCGTCGCCTCAGGCGCGACGCCCGACGAGTGTGTCGAGCAGATCGACATCGGTGGGCCGTCGATGGTGCGCGGTGCGGCCAAGAACCACGCCTCGGTCGCGGTGGTTGTCTCGCCGTCGAGATATGCCGATGTGCTCGCGGCCGTGGCGGACGGCGGCTTCACCCTGGAGCAGCGGCAGGCGCTCGCTGTCGACGCTTTTGTGCACACGGCGAGCTACGACGTCGCGGTTGCGTCCTGGCTGGGCAGCGTCGTCGCGCCGACCGACGGTGGAACTGGCTTCCCGGCGTGGGTGGGCGGTACCTGGGACCGCGCGGCGGTGCTGCGCTACGGCGAGAACCCGCATCAGCGTGCCGCGCTGTACACCAGGGGGGACGGGCAGGCCGGCCTTGCCCAGGCGGAGCAGCTGCACGGCAAGGAGATGTCCTACAACAACTACGTCGACACCGACGCCGCCCGCCGGGCCGCGTACGACATGGCCGAGCCGTGCGTCGCGATCATCAAGCACGCCAACCCGTGCGGGATTGCGGTCGGCGACGACATCGCGCAGGCGCACCGGCTCGCGCACGCGTGCGACCCGGTCTCCGCGTTCGGCGGCGTGATCGCCACCAACCGGCCGGTGTCGGTGGAGATGGCGCGGCAGGTGGCCGAGGTGTTCACCGAGGTCGTGTGCGCCCCGGACTACGAGCCGGGCGCCATCGAGCTGCTCGCCGCCAAGAAGAACATTCGGCTGCTCCGTTGTGCCGCGCCGCACGAAGGTGGCGGTGTCGAGCTGCGGCCGATCTCCGGCGGGCTGCTCCTGCAGTCGGCGGACGACATCGCGGCACCGGGCGACGACCCTGCCGCCTGGACGCTCGCGACTGGCGAGGCGGTCGACGCCGCGACGCTGCGCGACCTCGTCTTCGCCTGGCGCGCGGTACGAGCAGTGAAGTCCAACGCGATCGTGCTGGCATCCGGTGGGGCGACGGTTGGCGTCGGCATGGGGCAGGTCAACCGGGTCGACTCCGCGCGGCTCGCCGTGGCGCGGGCGGGGGAGCGGGCCGCCGGCGCGGTGGCCGCATCCGACGCGTTCTTCCCGTTCGCCGACGGGCTCCAGGTGCTGCTGGACGCCGGAGTGCGGGCGGTCGTGCAGCCGGGTGGGTCGGTGCGCGACGACGAGGTGGTGGCCGCGGCCCAGGCTGCCGGCGTGACTCTCTATCTCACGGGTACCCGGCACTTCTTCCACTAGGCCGGCCCTCCCGGTGATCACGAAAGATCGCCCGGGTCAGGACCCGTGTGAATCTTCGTGATCACCGGAGGTTGGGGCGGGAGACAGAGGCGGGACCGGCGGAAGCCCCGGGCGAGGCGTGAAAGACTGCGCCCCGTGACAGCACAGATTCTCGACGGCAAGGCGACAGCGGCGACGATCAAGGCGGAGCTGGCGGTCCGAGTCGCCGCACTGGCGGCGCGGGGCATCGTCCCCGGGCTGGGCACCGTGATGGTCGGCGACGACCCGGGCAGCCGGTCCTACGTGGCCGGCAAGCACCGCGACTGCGCCGAGGTTGGTGTGGCCAGCATCCGCCGGGACCTGCCGGCGACCGCGACCCAGGCCGACGTCGAGACGGTTGTCGCCGAGCTGAACGCCGACCCTGCGTGCACCGGCTACATCGTCCAGCTCCCGCTGCCCGCCGGGCTGGACGCGAACGCCGTCCTCGAGCTGATGGATCCGGGCAAGGACGCCGACGGCCTGCACCCGGTCAACCTCGGCCGCCTCGTGCTCGGCCGCCCCGCACCGCTGCCCTGCACCCCCCGGGGGATCGTCGAGCTGCTCCGCCGGCACGGCGTGGCCACAGCGGGCGCCGACGTGACGGTGATCGGGCGTGGCGTGACGGTCGGCCGGCCGCTCGGGCTGCTCCTGACCCGTCGCAGCGAGAACGCCACCGTGACCCTGTGCCACACCGGCACCCGGGATCTGGCTGCGCACACGCGCGGCGCCGACATCGTGGTCGCCGCAGCCGGCGTGCCCGGGATCATCACCGCGGACATGGTCAAGCCCGGTGCGGTCGTGCTCGACGTCGGTATCACCCGCACGCCCGCCGGCCTGGTCGGAGACGTCGCCGCCGATGTCGCCGAGGTCGCTTCCTGGGTGGCGCCCATGCCAGGTGGCGTGGGCCCGATGACCCGCGCGATGTTGTTGTCCAACGTGGTCGAAGCGGCCGAGCGGGCGGCTCGCTAAGGGGATTGGCCACCAGGCTCGCGTAAGGCGGGCTGGCCCCGCTCGCGGGAGCCTCGCGGTGGGCGGAGCCAGCCCAGCCGCCTAGACTTCGAACGACGGACACAAGTAGGAGGACCACGGACATGGCAGACGCTCCCGCCCGCGGACTCGCTGACGTAGTAGCGGCCTCGACCGCACTCTCCGACATCGACGGGCTGGTTGGGCGCCTGTCGTACCGGGGTTACGACATCCACGATCTGGGGGGACATATCTCCTTCGAGGAGTGTGTGCACCTCCTCCAGCGCGGTACGTTGCCGACCCGTGAGCAGCTCGACGCCCTCACTGCGGAGCTCGCCGGCGCGCGCACGGTCGGGCCGACGGCCAGCAATCTCGTGGCCGAGATGGCGTCGCAAGGCCGGCCCGATGGAGGCACTGCGCACGCTGGTCTCCGCCAGCAGCTGTGACGATCCCGACAGCGAGTCCAACGCTCCCGACGCCAATGCCCGCAAGGCGGTGCGCCTGGTCGCGCAGATGCCGGTGCTGGTCGCCAGCTACCACGCGGCACGCACCGGGGCAGCGGTACCTGAGCCCGACGCGGGGCTCAGCATCGCCGGCAACTTCCTGCTGCAGATCACCGGCAAGCGCCCCGAGCCGCGCGCGGCCGAGATCTTCGATGAGTGCCTGGTCCTGCATGCGGACCACACCATGAACGCCTCGACCTTCGCGGCGCGGGTCTGCGCAGCGACGCTGTCGGACATGCACTCGGCGATCGTCGCGGCCATCGGCACCCTCAAGGGCCCCCTGCACGGCGGGGCGAACGAGGCGGTCATGCGCAACCTGTCCGAGATCGCCGACGTGGACGGCGTCGAGGCCTACGTCGACGACGAGTTCGCCCGCGGCGTGAAGCTGGCCGGCTTCGGCCACCGCGTCTACAAGACCGAAGACCCGCGCGCCACGCACCTGCGCCGGATGTCCGCCGAGCTCGGTGAGCTCTCCGGCGACGACCGCCTGTACCGGATGTCGAAGCGGATGGAAGAGGTCGTCCTCGACCGGAAGAAGCTCTTCCCCAACGTGGACTTCTTCGCGGCCAGCGTCTACCACGCCCTGGGTATCCCCACCGACCTGTTCACCCCGGTGTTCTCGATCTCCCGGATGGCCGGCTGGACCGCGCACGTCATGGAGCAGCACGCCGACAACCGGTTGATCCGTCCGGACAGCGAGTACATCGGTGCCCGCGACCAGCACTGGGTACCTATCGGGGAGCGCTGAGCCTCGCCATGACGCCGGCCCCGGTGAACAGCGCTCGCCCCGCTCGCCCCCGCTGGGGCGTGGGGGAGCTGCCGCTCGCTCTCGTCCTGGCCGTGGTCGGAGTGGGGTTGATCGTCGTGGCCTACCACCATTTCCGGGTGGGAAGCCTGCTCGTGGCGTTCGCGGTGCTCGGTGCTGCCGTATTTCGGCTGGTGCTGCCGGCACGCCGAGCCGGCCTGCTCGTCATCCGGGGGCGCGTCCTGGACGTGACCACCCTGGCTGTGCTGGGGACCGCGCTCCTGGCGCTCGCACTCGCAGTCCCGCGCTGACGCCACCGTCGGCACCCGGTGTCGCGCCCTGCGCGGGGCCCACCACCTCCGGCCCTAGCGTGACGCGCGTACTGCTACCGTTTGCCTTATCTGTGACGGCTTCCGGAAGGTGCGATCCCATGGCACGCAAGGGCAAGGTCGCCGTTGTCGGCGCCGGCTTCTACGGTTCGACAACCGCTCAGCGGCTGGCCGAGTACGACGTCTTCTCCACCGTCGTGCTGACCGACATCATCGAGGGCAAGCCTGAGGGTCTCGCCCTGGACCTCAACCAGTCGCGTCCGATCGAGGGCTTCGAGACCCTGGTGGTCGGCCAGACGACGGGTATGGACGGCTCGGGCTACGAGGCCATCGCCGGCTCCGACGTCGTGGTTATCACCGCGGGGCTGGCCCGCAAGCCCGGCATGAGCCGGATGGACCTGCTCGAGGTCAACGCCAAGATCGTGCGTCAGGTGGCGGAGAACGTCGCGCGGCACGCGCCCGACGCCGTCGTCATCAACGTGTCCAACCCGCTGGATGAGATGACCGCGCTGGTTGCCCGGGTCACCGGGTTCCCGGCGGAGCGCGTCCTCGGCCAGGCCGGGATGCTCGACACCGCGCGCTTCACCAACTCGGTCGCCGAGAAGCTGGGTGTGCCGGTCGGCTCGGTCCGGACGCTGACGCTGGGCTCGCACGGCGACACCATGGTCCCCGTTCCCTCGGCCTGCACGGTCGACGGCAAGCCGCTCAGCGAGCTGCTGTCGGCGGAAGACATCGACGCGCTGGTCACCCGCACCCGTAACGGTGGCGCCGAGGTGGTCGCGCTGCTCAAGACCGGTTCCGCGTACTACGCGCCGTCGGCGGCTGCGGCCCGGATGGCCCGTGCGGTCATCGACGACTCCGGTGCGGTCATGCCGGTCTGTGCCTGGGTGGACGGTCAGTACGGGATCAGCGGCGTCTACCTCGGCGTCGAGGCGGAGATCGGTGCGGGCGGTGTTCGCCGCGTGGTCGAGCGCGACCTGTCGGACGTCGAGCTCGCTGGGCTGCGCGAGGCCGCTGAGGCCGTGCGGGCCAAGCAGGCCGACGTCGCCAGCCTGTAGACCAGTCCTGCCATAGCCAGCGGTCGCCCCGGCAGCCGCAGGCTCTGACAAGTCCAGACGGCCCGAGAGGACCACGCACATGAGCAAGATCAAGGTTGAGGGAACGGTCGTCGAGCTCGACGGCGACGAGATGACCCGCATCATCTGGCAGTTCATCAAGGACCAGCTGATCCTGCCGTACCTGGACGTCAACCTCGAGTACTACGACCTCGGGATCGCCCACCGCGACGCGACCGACGACCAGGTCACGATCGACGCCGCGCACGCGATCGCCCGGCACGGCGTCGGTGTGAAGTGCGCGACGATCACGCCGGACGAGGCGCGGGTCGCCGAGTTCGGCCTCAAGCAGATGTGGAAGTCGCCCAACGGCACGATCCGCAACATCCTTGGTGGCGTGATCTTCCGCGAGCCGATCGTCATGGACAACGTGCCGCGGCTCGTCCCGAGCTGGACCAAGCCGATCGTCATCGGCCGTCACGCGTTCGGCGACCAGTACAAGGCGACGGACTTCGTGGTGCCCGGCGAGGGCACGCTGACGATGACGTTCACGCCCAAGGACGGCTCGCAGCCGATGGAGTTCAACGTCTTCGACTTCCCCGGTGGCGGGGTCGCGATGGCGATGTACAACCTGGACGCCTCGATCCGCGACTTCGCCCGCGCGTCGATGCGTTACGGGCTCGAGCGCGGGTTCCCCGTCTACCTGTCGACGAAGAACACGATCCTCAAGGCCTACGACGGCCGGTTCAAGGACCTGTTCGCCGAGGTTTTCGAGTCCGAGTTCAAGGCGGACTTCGAGGCTGCCGGGATCACCTACGAGCACCGGCTGATCGACGACATGGTCGCCTCCGCCCTGAAGTGGGAGGGCGGCTACGTCTGGGCCTGCAAGAACTACGACGGCGACGTGCAGTCGGACACCGTGGCCCAGGGCTTCGGCTCGCTGGGTCTGATGACGTCCGTGCTCATGACGCCCGACGGCCGTACCGTCGAGGCCGAGGCGGCGCACGGCACGGTGACCCGGCACTACCGCCAGCACCAGCAGGGCAAGGCGACTTCCACCAACCCGATCGCATCGATCTTCGCCTGGACCCGGGGCCTGGAGCACCGGGGCAAGCTCGACGGCACGCCGGCGGTCGTCGAGTTCGCGCGCGCGCTCGAAGAGGTGTGCGTGTCTACGGTCGAGGGTGGCCAGATGACCAAGGACCTGGCCCTGCTCATCAGCGCGGACGCACCGTGGCTGACCACCGAGGAGTTCCTCGCGGCGATCAGCGAGAACCTGCGCGCCAGGCTGGCGAGCTAGCGCGGCCGCTCAACGAGCAGCAAAGACCCCGGGAGGTTCGCCTCCCGGGGTCTTTTTGTGCTCTGGGGCGTTGCGCACCGGCTGCCCGAAATACCAGCATCTGCCCTATTTGCAGATGAATTAGTGCGTCCGCTTGCGACGTTTCGACGTTTCTTCACATTCCAATGCGCTAACAAAGTATTGACGCCTTTTCCTGCAGCGAGTACATCTAACTAGCCAATAGCCCAAGATCCGACGGCGATGGCAGTTATGGCTGTCCCCCACACGAAAGGCTCCTCATGCACATTCGTGCCCTTCGCGCAAGGAAGTGGCGAAAGCTCGCACTCCTTGCGCTGCCCATCGCCTTGGTCGTCGGAACGGTGCCCGCGAGTGCGCTCACCGGAACTGCGGGTGACCCGCCGGCGGTCCAGCCGATCCCTGATCGTCAGTCGGAGGGCCTGCCCAACGGGGTCGCGCTGACCCGGGTGGTCGTCCCCACGCAGGCGGACATCGACCTGCTGATCAACCTTGGCTTCGACGTCGCCGAGTACTCCAAGCCCGTCAACGGCGGGTTCGAGATCCAGATGGGTCTCACCGAGGCTGACGCCGCGCAGGTGACCGCGCTCGGCTACGACGTCCGCGGCAGCATCTACGAAGAGGACGAGCTCACCACCATCCTCGACGGGCGGGCCAGGGCGCTTCGGGCCGAGGCGCTCATGGCGGCCGCTGACACCGACAAGCTCACCCCGCTGCGCGTGGAGTGGTTCAACTCCAGCAGCACCACAGACGGTTCGACCCAGCGCTACCTGGCGATCGAGGTCAAGTCCAACGACACCGCCAGCAACACCAACATCACGGCGACCTGGGCAGGGCGCACCGGCAGCCCGTTGACGCTCTCGCGCTTCACCGACGCCGGTGTGTACATGTACCACCGCATCACCACGCCCGTGGTGATCACCGGCTTGGCGACGCCGCCCACCGAGGTCACGCTGACCAGCAGCAAGGGTGCCTCCATCACGGTGCCGGTCACCCAGTGGCTGGGCGCGCCCCGTCCCGCCCCGAGTGCTCAGTACGTGTCGGACTTCATCACCCAGGCGCAGTACCCGATGACCCCGACCGCAGGCCTACAGCCGATCTGACGGCGCTGGCGGCTGAGTTCCCCGGCATCTCCGAGATCGTCGACCTGCCCTACAAGACGAACGGCTACCGCCGCGCGGCGCAGGCTCAGTTCGGTTCGGGCAACGCGGGCTTCTTCGTCACCTCGAAGGTGTACGGCCACGAGGGCGGCAACAACCTCAAGCTCGCCATCGAGAAGCCGAGCTTCTCGCGGGCCGCTGACCACGTCGGTGACCGGCAACAACATCCTTGTTCGCCTCGCGATCGCCGCCGACAACACGACCATCACGTCGACCGCTGCGCAGGTCGTCGCGGCGATCAACGCCAATCCGGAAATCAGCGCGCTGATCACCGCGACGCTGAACGGCACCGGTGCGTCCGTTGTCGCGGTGGCCGGTGCCACCGCGCTGACCGACAACCTCAAGGCGCCGGCGAGGTTTCCCGGGACCCGTTCCAGGTGAAGATCCTGCGGATCGGCAAGGTCCGTGACGGCTCCAAGCCGGGTGTCTTCATGTACTCCCAGGAGCACGCGCGTGAGTGGGTCACCCCGCTCGTGGCGATGGAGTCGGCCGAGCGCCTGCTCCGCAACTACGGGCAGGACCCGAACATCACCTCGCTGATCGACAACCTGGACATCTTCATCGTCCCGTCGATCAACCCGGACGGCGCGCACTACAGCGTCTACGACTTCAACAGCCAGCGCCGGAACATGACCAACCACTGCACCGGTGCCTCCGCCGCGCCGGCCAGCCGTAACAGCTGGGGCGTCGACCTCAACCGCAACTTCTCGGTCGGCACCATCGGTCGAGGGTTACAGCGGCGCGTCGAACAGCTGCACGAGTGACACGTTCGCTGGTCCCTCGACGCTCTCGGAGCCCGAGGCGAAGAACGAGGTGTGGCTCATCAACAAGTACCCGAACATCAAGTTCGCGATGAACACGCACTCCTACGGCGGGTACTTCATGTGGCCGCCCGGTGCCTACAAGACCGCTGGCCGTGAGGTCCTGCCGCGCATCGACAAGGCCACCGAGGAGTTCTTCTGGGAGTCCTCGCGGCACATCCTGTCCGCGGTCCAGTCCTACCGTGGCACGGCGATCATCCCGGGTCGCACCGGTCCGGTCGTCGACGTGCTGTACTCGGCAGCCGGTAACTCGGCGGACGAGTTCTGGTACAACAACGGCATCATCGGCTGGGACTTCGAGGTCGGCGCCGACAGGGTCAACCCGGCCACCGGCGGCACCACCGGCGTCGGCTTCCAGCCGGCCTGGGCCGAGGCGCACGACGAGGCGATGGAGTTCTCCAACGGCTGGATCGGCATCCTCGAGGTCGCGGCTGCGGCCACGGCCAACACCGACGCGCCGCGCTCGAAGATCGTGGTCAAGGACCGTACCGCTGACACGACCACGTTCACGTTCGAGACCAGCGGCCCGGCGAACGTGTACTACACGCTCGACGGCAGCCGGCCGACCTTCGACTCGCCCAAGCTGAACCTGGCGGGCATGCGCGAAGGCCCGCAGACCATCACGATCGACGCCAGCAATGGCCCGGCCGTGGAGGTCAAGTGGTTCTCGGTCGACATCGCCGGTCTCGTCGAGAACGGTTACGCACCGACGGGTACCGGTACCAACTACCGGCACCAGATCGTCTCGGTGGGCCTCGGGCACGACATCGAGCAGACGATCACCGCCGACATGAAGGCCGGTCTGCTGGCCATGTCGTCGGCTGGCTCGACGGTGACCATGCCGGCGACCACGCTCACCGGTTACGACCAGATCATCAACGGGGCGCTCAACTCCGTGACGGTCCAGGACGGTCGGGGTACCTCCGGTGGCTGGTCGATGACCGGTCAGGTGAGCGACTTCGTCGGTCCGAACGGTGTCATCGTGGCCGACAACCTCGGCTGGACGCCGGCTGCGCACGTGCTGCCGGGCAACGTCCTGCCGACCCTGCCGGGCAACAACGCGGCGGTCTCGGCCGGCTCCTCGGTCGCGGGTGGCTCGTTGTCGAACGGGCTCGCCAGCTCGCGGACCCTGTGCACCTCGCCCGCGGGCAACAGCGCTGGAGCCTTCCAGTGCAACGCGGGGCTGAAGCTGGGGATCCCGGGAAGCACCCGGCTCGGCACGTACGTCGGAGTCCTGACCCTGACGCTCGTCTAACGAGCCAGGAGCAGTGAACAACGCACACAGGTGAACGAAGGGGCGGAGGGTGCACAGCACCCTCCGCCCCTTCTGCTGTTCCTCGGCGCCGTCGCAGTTCAGAAATCCGCCGTGGTGCCGATGACCAAGGTCAGGGCCAGGTCGGCCGCAGCGCCTCGGGAGGATCTCCATGTACGTGCCCGTGCTGGTGCTCGCAGGAGCTGCTGTTCCGGCCAGTCTCGTTCTGCTGGCGATCGTGCGCGGTCGCGGTGGCTACCCGCTGGGGTGAAGGCGCCGCATCCTCTAGCCTGTCGGGCATGGACGGTGGCTGTAGACCTGTGTCCCACTCGCGGGGTGCATCGTGAGCGGGACGATCTGGTCCATCGTGCTGGTGCTGGTGCTCATCTGCGTCGGAGGCCTGTTCTCCGGCAGTGAGACCGCACTGGTGTCGCTGCGCGAGAGCCAGGTGACCCGGCTCGAGTCGCGCGGCCCGCGAGGCGCGCGGGTCGCCAAGCTCGCGAGCAACCCCAACCGCTTCCTCGCCTCGGTGCAGCTCGGTGTGACCCTCGCCGGGTTCTTGTCCGCGGCGTTCGGCGCCGAGACGCTGGCGAGCCGGCTCGCCCCGGTCCTGCGCGACTGGGGGCTGTCCGCCGGCGTGGCCAAGATCCTCGCGCTCGTGCTGGTCACCCTCGTCATCTCCTTCGTCTCCCTGGTCCTCGGTGAGCTGGTGCCCAAGCGGCTGGCGCTGCAGCGGGCTGAGGGCGTCGCGATGGCCATGGCGCCCACGCTCGATCGGCTCGCCGGCCTCTCCCGGCCGCTCATCGCGCTGCTGTCGTTCTGCACCGACGCCGTGATCCGGCTCACCGGCGGCGATCCGGACGCCGCCCGGACGGCGATCAGCGAGGAGGAGCTCCGCGGCCTGGTTGCCTCCCACGGCACGCTGGGAGTTCACGAGCGGCAGCTGATCGGCGAGGTCTTCACCGCGGGCGAGCGCCAGCTGAGGGAGGTGCTGGTGCCGCGCACGGAGGTGGAGTTCCTCGACGCCGCCATGCCCGCTGCCGCCGCGTTGGCGTCGGTCGCATCAGGCCCGCACTCGCGCTACCCGGTCTACCGGGGCTCGCACGACGACGTCGTCGGTTTCGTCCACATCCGGGACCTGGTGGTGACGGTGCATGGCGCGCGAGCCGTGCGGGTCGGGGACGTGGCCCGACCGGTGACGATGCTGCCGGACAGCAAGAAGGTGCTGATCGCCCTGTCGGAGATGCGCCGCGACCGAGCGCACCTCGCGATCGTCGTCGATGAGTACGGGGGCACGGCCGGCATCGTCACGCTGGAGGACCTGGTGGAGGAGGTCGTCGGCGACATCTCCGACGAGTACGACGCCGCCTCGCCGTCGACGCGCCGGTTGCTCGGTGGGGACGTCGACGTGGACGGCCTGTTGAACCTCGACGACTTCACCGAGGAGACCGGCGTTCAGCTGCCCGATGGGCCCTACGAGACGGTGGGCGGCTACATGATGGCGCTCCTCGGTCACGTGCCCGAGGTGGGCGAGTCGGTGCTGACCGAGGACGGCGTGCGGCTGACCGTGACCGAGCTCGACGGGCGTCGGGTGGCCAGGGTCCGGGTGACCGCGGTGCCCAACACGCCCAATGAGGCGGACACGCCCCAGGGCGGGTCCACTTCGTCCGCCTGACCGTGGACAATGGTCGTCATGTCGCAGCCCGCCCGTCGCCCCCGTGTGCTGTCCGGTATCCAGCCGACGGCTGACTCGTTCCACTTCGGCAACTACCTGGGCGCGGTTCGGCAGTGGGTGGGCCTGCAGGACGACTACGACGCCTTCTACTGCGTGGTCGACCTGCACGCGATCACCGTCGAGCACACGCCCGGAGGTGCTTCGGCGCCGGACCAGGGTTGCCGCCGCCCAGCTGCTCGCGGTCGGGCTCGACCCGGAGCGTTGCACGCTGTTCGTGCAGAGCCACGTGCCCGAGCACTCCGAGCTGGCGTGGGTGCTGGGCTGCATCACCGGCTTCGGCGAGGCCAGCCGGATGACCCAGTTCAAGGACAAGTCGGCCAAGCAGGAGACCACCACCGTCGGCCTGTTCACCTACCCGGTGCTGATGGCCGCGGATGTCCTGCTCTACCAGGCGGACCGGGTACCGGTGGGTGAGGACCAGCGTCAGCACCTGGAGCTGACCCGGGTGCTGGGCCAGCGGTTCAACCACCGGTTCGGACCGACGTTCACGCTGCCGGAGCCGCACATCGTCAAGGAGACGGCGAAGATCTGCGACCTGCAGGAGCCGACGGCGAAGATGAGCAAGTCCGCCTCGACCGACGCGGGCATCTTGGACCTGCTCGACGATCCGGCCCAGCTGCGCAAGAAGGTCATGCGGGCGGTCACCGACACCGAAGCCGTGGTGCGCGCCGACGAGAACAAGCCGGGCGTCACCAACCTGCTCACCATCTTCTCCGCGATCACCGGACGGTCGGTGGCCGACCTTGAGGCGGCGTACGCGGGCAAGGGTTACGGTGACTTCAAGAAGGACGTCGCCGACGCCGTCGTGGAGTTCGTCGGCCCCGTGCAGGAGCGCTTTGCCAAGATCCTCGCCGACACCGACGGCCTCGACATCATCCTCGCGGACGGTGCCCGCCGGGCGCGTTCGGTGGCCCGCACGACGATGGAAGAGGTCCGCGACCGTGTCGGTTTCGTCCGAGCCAAGGAATAGCCGCATGGCGGTGGCCGGATGAGCCCTCGAACCATCGGCGTAGCGGTAGCGATCCCGGACCCCTACGGCCCGCAGCTACAGGCCTGGCGCGAGCGGCTCGGCGACCCGTTGGCACGGGCGATCCCGACGCACGTGACGTTGCTCGGGCCCACCGAGGTCGACGACAGCGAGATGGAGAAGATCGAGCGTCACCTGGTGCAGGTGGCCGCGCACGAGCAGTCGTTCGAGATGCAGCTGCGAGGATCGGGCAGCTTTCGACCGGTGTCGCCCGTCGTCTTCGTCCAGCTAGCTCGTGGGATCAGCGACTGCGAACGACTGGAGCTGGCGGTTCGCTCCGGGCCGCTCGACCGGCCGCTGCACTTCAACTACCACCCGCACGTGACGGTGGCCCACGACGTGCCCGAGGCGGTGCTGGACCGGGCCTTCGACGAGCTGTCGTCGTACACGGCCCAGTTCACGGTCCACGGGTTCAGCCTGTATGAGCACGGCTTGGACGGCATGTGGCGACCACGCGAGGCGTTCGCCTTCGGCGCCTGATCGTCTGCTCTAGAACCGGGTCAACGACGACAGGTAACGACGGTGGCGCCGCGCTCGTTGACGCCGCACCACGCGGACACGCAGCGCCAGCACGCCAGCGCCGAGGATGAACAGGACTGACACCACCGGCGCCAGGACACTGCCCGAGCTGCCGTGCGCCCGCGGTTTTGTCGACGTCGCCTCGATGTGAGCGGCCGCGGTCTGCTGGGCTACGAGGGTCGCTTCGCTGCTGGGCGTGGGCTTCGACGGCGGTGGCACCGGGTCGACCAGAGTGCCCACCGGGCGCGCGCTCGCAGCTGCGGCGAAGCCCCAGTCGAGCAGCGTGGCCGCCTCCTTCCAGACCGTCGGGTCCGCGCGCAGCAACGTCACGATCAGGGTGCGTCCGCCTCGGGTCGCAGCACCGACGAAGCTCGCCCGAGCCGACGTGGTGTACCCGTTCTTGATCCCGATCGCACCGTCGTAGTTCAGCAGGAGCTTGTTGTGGGTCGCGATCTCGAAGGTGGTGCCGTCGGGCTTGGGGAACGGCGCCCGCTTGGTCGCGACATAGTCGCGGAACGCCGGCAGGGAGAGCGCGTAGCGGTTGATGAGCGCGAGGTCGTACGCCGAGGAGACCTGACCGGCCGCGTCGAGCCCGTTGGGGGTCTTGGCGACGGTGTCGAGCGCCTGAAGCCGTGCAGCCTCGGCGTTCATCTGCACCAGGGTGGTCTCCAGGCCTCCGTTCGCATCCGCCAGTGCGACAGCCGCGTCGTTGCCGGACATGATGAGCATCGCGGTGAGCAGGTCACCCACGCGGTAGCTGGTGCCCGCCACGACGCCGACCCGGGTGCCGTCCGCGTCCGCCGCCGCCCGCGTCGCGACGACCGTCGCGTCGGGGTCCAAGAGCGGCACCAGGGTTGCCGCGGTCAGCGTCTTCAAGGTGCTCGCCGGCGCGTAGGGGCCGTGCGGGTCCTTGGCCGCGTAGACGGCGCCGCTGTCCACATCGGCGACGACGAACGATGCGGCGCTCACCGCGGGCAGGGCGGGCACGCCGGGGCTCGTGTCGACGACGATGCCCTTGCTTGCCATGTGTTCGCCGCCGAGCGGCTCGCCCGGGGCGGCCGACACTGCGCTCGGCGCGAGCAGGGCACAGGTGGATCCGACGGCGAGGGCCAGCACGGCCTGTCGTGTGAGAAAGCGCATGGTCGGGCCACCCTATCCGGGCATGGTCACCAGCGTGGACAGGCGATACTGGCCGCATGAAGGTGTCACCCAGATTCGCCGGTTTCCTCCTTGCTGTCGCGGCTTGGAACGTCGTCACGTACGTCACGTTCATCCGCAATCTCGCGAACACCACCGACCGCCCGACGGGCTATTACGTCGCGCACACCGTGCTGATCGTCGTCAACCTGGCTGTCGCCGGCGTGCTCGGCACGGTCGGGTGGCGTGCCCTGCGTGCTCGCGGCGATGCCGCTGCCGCCCTCCTGAGCGGCTGGGCGCACTCCATGTGACGAAGGACACGGCGGTCCTGCCCGGCAATCGCCGTACGATCGCGAGGCAACCAGGTGGGACGACGGAGGAACATATGTCACGCGCGACCGAGTCAGGCCTGCCCATCAAGGGCGTCTACGGGCCGGAGGACCTTCAGGGATGGGACCCGGCCACCCAGCTCGGCGCACCCGGCGATTTCCCCTACACGCGGGGCGTCTACGCCTCGATGTACGCCGGTCGTCCGTGGACGATGCGGCAGTACGCCGGCTTCGGCACCGCGGTGGAGTCCAACCGCCGCTACCACCAGCTCATCGGTGCCGGGACGACCGGTCTGTCGGTGGCCTTCGACCTGCCGACCCAGATGGGCTACGACTCCGACGACCCGATCGCGGCCGGCGAGGTGGGCAAGGTCGGCGTAGCGATCGACTCCATCGACGACATGAGGCTGCTGTTCGACGGCATCGAGCTGGACAAGGTCTCGACGTCGATGACGATCAACGCCCCTGCCGCGCTGCTTCTGCTCCTCTACCAACTCGTGGCCGAGGAGCAGGGCGTGCCCGGCTCGGCGCTCACCGGCACGATCCAGAATGACGTGCTCAAGGAGTACATCGCTCGCGGCACCTACATCTATCCGCCCAAGGCGTCGCTGCGGCTGATCACCGACATCTTCAGCTACTGCAAGGCAGAGCTGCCGAAATGGAACACGATCTCGATCTCCGGCTATCACATGGCCGAGGCGGGGGCGACGCCCGCGCAGGAGATCGCCTTCACGTTGGCCGACGGCATCGAGTACGTGCGGGCGGCGGTCGCCTCCGGCCAGGACGTGGACGAGTTCGCGCCCCGGCTGGCGTTCTTCTTCGTCTCCCGCACGACGCTGCTGGAGGAGGTGGCGAAGTTCCGTGCCGCCCGGCGGATCTGGGCGCACGTGATGCGCGAGGAGTTCGGCGCGAAGAACCCCAAGTCGCTCATGCTGCGGTTCCACACCCAGACCGCCGGCGTGCAGCTCACCGCCCAGCAGCCTGAGGTCAACCTGGTGCGGGTGGCGGTCCAGGGCCTGGCGGCGGTGCTGGGCGGCACCCAGTCGCTGCACACCAACTCCTTCGACGAAGCGATCGCGCTGCCGACGGAGAAGGCTGCCCGGCTGGCACTGCGGACCCAGCAGGTGCTCGCCTACGAGACGGACGTCACCGCCACGGCGGACCCGTTCGCCGGGTCGTACGTCGTCGAGGCGATGACCGACGAGCTCGAGGCTGCGGCGCGCGAGCTGATGAACAAGGTCGAGGCCATGGGCGGAGCGGTGGCGGCGATCGAACGCGGCTTCCAGAAGGACGAGATCGAGTCGGCCGCCTACCGGATCGCGCTGGAGATCGACAGCGGAGAACGGGTCGTCGTGGGCGTGAACCGCTTCACGATCGAGGACGAGGAGCCGTACGAACCGTTGCGGCTGAACCCCGCTATCGGGCGGGAGCAGGCTGAGCGGCTCGCGAGCCTTCGCGCAGCCCGGGACAACGAGGCGGTCACCGCGGCACTGGCCGAGCTGCGAGAGGCGGCGGCGGGCACCGACAACGTGCTCTACCCGATGCGTGACGCCCTGCGCGCGCGGGCGACCGTCGGTGAGGTGTGCAACGCGCTGCGGGGTGTCTGGGGCACCTACGAGCCGCGGGCGTAGCATTCCGACCGGTCGCCCTGCGGTCGAGGAGCGCTGAGCGGGGAACGAAACGAGCTCCGTCACTCTTGGTCACAGTTTCGTCTCGGCCTGCGTTTTGTGCTGAATTACCAGTCGAACTGCCGTAATTTCGGCGAAACATGCTCTCGTCGGATTACGGTTCAGCGGGCCAGCGTGGGGTTCCACTTTCACAATTGGCGTTTGATCCCGGCATGAGTCAGCTCATGCGCTGCCCAGGAGGCACAATGAAGAAAACCGCGAAGCTCGTCGCGGGGGTCGCGGCCCTCGTGCTCGTAGCCACGGCGTGTGGCACCAAGGCCAAGACGGACACTGCGGCGACGCCTCCGGCGGACGCATCGGCGACGGACTCGCCGACCACGCCGGCCGACAACGCGAGCGCCTTCAACGGCTGCATGGTTACCGACACCGGCGGTATCGACGACCGCTCGTTCAACGCCTCGTCATGGCAGGGCCTCGAGGAAGCGAAGACCGCGCTGGGTATCACCGACCAGTACGCGGCATCGGCGTCGGAGAACGACTACGTCCCGAACATCAACGCCTTTGTCCAGCAGAAGTGCGGCATCATCGTCACCGTCGGCTTCCTCATGGGCGACGCGACCGAGACTGCGGCCAAGACCCACACGGACCAGAAGTTCGCGATTGTCGACTACAGCTACGACCCGGCGCTGCCGAACGTGCTCGGCCTCACCTTCAACACCGCTGAGGCGGGCTTCCTCGGCGGCTACCTGGCCGCGGGCATGACGAAGACCGGCAAGGTCGCGACCTACGGCGGTATGAAGCTCCCGACCGTCACGATCTTCATGGACGGTTACGCCGACGGCGTCGCGTACTACAACACCAAGCACAACACCAAGGTCCAGGTCCTCGGCTGGAACGTCGCCAAGCAGGACGGCACGTTCACCGGTGACTTCACCGACCAGGGCAAGGGCCAGCAGACCACGCAGGCATTCGTTCAGCAGGGCGCGGACATCGTGTTCCCGGTGGCCGGCAATGTCGGGCTCGGTTCAGCCAAGGCCGCGAAGGACTCCGGCGGCAAGCTCAACGTGATCTGGGTCGACACCGACGGCTGCGTCAGCGCCGAGCAGTACTGCGACGTGTTCCTCGGCAGCGTCGTCAAGGGCATCGCGGTTGCGGTGAAGACGGCGACAGGCGAGGCGAAGGACGGGTCGTTCGACGGGCGGCAACTACGTCGGCACCCTGAAGAACAGCGGCGTTGACCTCACTCTCGGCAAGACGTGGGCGGACAAGATTCCGACCGACCTCAAGAGCGAGATTGAGACGGTCAAGGCGGATATCATCGCCGGCACCGTCAAGGTGACATCGCCCAGCCAGCCGACTGGCTGAAGAACTGCATGAACCGGTCCGGGGAGGGTGGCGCACGTTGCCGCCCTCCCCGGACCGGCTTCACCAACTGGTGCTGTCTGGAGAGAGGCCCTGAGTGAAGCTCGAGCTCCGGGGGATTACGCGACGGTTCGGGGACCTGGTCGCCAACGATCACATCGACCTCGTCATCGAACCGGGCGAGATCCACGCGCTGCTCGGTGAGAACGGCGCAGGCAAGTCGACGCTGATGAATGTGTTGTACGGCCTCCTTCAGGCCGACTCCGGCGAGATCGTCGTCGACGACGTGCCGATGACGTTCCGGAGCCCGTCGGATGCGATCGCCGCGGGCATCGGCATGGTCCACCAGCACTTCATGTTGGTCCCGGTCTTCACCGTGACAGAAAACGTCATGCTCGGCGTCGAGGCAACGAAGCAGTTCGGGTTTCTCGACCAGGCGCGGGCTCGCCGCTCGGTGCAGGAGCTCTCGGAGCGGTACGGACTCGACGTACCGCCGGACTCCCTCGTCGAGCATCTCCCCGTCGGCGTCCAGCAGCGGGTCGAGATCATCAAGGCGCTGCTCCGCGAGGCGCAGGTGCTCATCCTCGACGAGCCGACGGCCGTGCTCACTCCGCAGGAGATCGACGACCTGTTCGCGGTCATGCGGTCCTTGAAGGAGACCGGCCGTTCGATCGTGTTCATCACCCACAAGCTCAAGGAAGTTCAGGCGATCGCGGACCGGATCACCGTCATCCGTCGCGGAGCCGTCGTCGGCACGACCACGCCGAACGCCACCGAGGCCGAGCTCGCCTCGTTGATGGTGGGGCGCACCGTCCAGCTCGAGATCTCCAAGGATCCGGCCGACCCCGGTGAGGAGATCCTCCGCGTCGAGGACCTCGTGGTGGCAGACGACTCGGGCCTGCTCGCCGTCGACGGGGTGTCCTTCTCGGTCCGCGGGGGCGAGATCCTCGCCATCGCCGGCGTCCAGGGCAATGGGCAGACCGAGCTCACCGAGGCCCTCATCGGCCTGCGCCCGCCCGTGGCCGGATCGATCACCCTGGACGGCGAACACATCGCCGGACGCTCGACGAAGGACGTGCTGAACGCAGGTGTCGGCTACGTCCCCGAGGACCGGCAGAAGGACGGACTGATCAAGGACTTCTCGGTCGCCGAGAACCTCATCCTGGACCGCTACGACCGCGAGCCGTTCGCCTCGGGCATCGCCATGAAGCCGGGCGTCGTCCGCTCTTCGGCGCGAGGCCAGGATCGCCGAGTTCGACGTCCGGACCTCGTCGTCCGCGACACCGGCGGGCACGCTGTCCGGCGGCAACCAGCAGAAGGTCGTGCTGGCCCGCGAGCTGTCCCGTCCGTTGCGGCTCTTCGTCGCGGCGCAGCCCACCCGCGGCTTGGACGTCGGCTCGATCGAGTTCGTCCACCGCCGGATCGTCCACGAGCGTGACCAGGGCACGGCGGTCGTCATCATCTCCTCCGAGCTAGATGAGGTGCTCGGCCTGGCCGACCGCATCGCCGTCATGTACCGAGGCAAGGTGAGCGGCATCCTCGAGGCGGGCGCCACTCGTGAGGAGATCGGGCTGCTGATGGCCGGAGCCGCGCCCACCCAGGCCGCGGCAGCCCAGGTCGCGGCCGAGACCCCGTTCGTCGAGGACGCCACAGGAGAGCCGGTATGACCGACGCGCCCGATCTGCCGGACACGATGGGCGCCGGTGGTGGCCAGGGCCTGGCCGCGCCGGCGGCGGACCCTTCGACTCCGACCGAGCGCCGACGCTCTCCGGCCGGCCGCAGTCTGTTCGAGGCGGTCATCACCGGCAACACCGTCGTCGTCACGGCGTTGGCGATCGTCCTGGCGCTAGTCATCGGTGGACTGCTCATCGCGTTGTCCGACCCGTCGGTGGGCCCCAAGTGGGGGTACTTCTTCTCGGAGCCGTCCGACGCGCTGTCCGGGACGTGGCATTCGATCGCCTCGGCCTACACCGCGATGTTCCGCGGTGCGATCTACGACCCGTCCGCGAAGGTGTTCGGGCCGATCTCGGAGACCATCGTCTTCGGCACCCCGCTCATCTTCGCGGGGCTCTCCGTCTCGCTCGCGTTCCGCGCCGGGTTGTTCAACATCGGTGGCGAGGGCCAGGTCGTGGTCGGCGCGCTGTTCGCCGGCCTGGTCGGCTTCAAGCTGCACCTGCCGCCGGTTCTGCACATCACGGTGGCGGTCGCGGCGGGCTTCGCCGGTGGCGCGCTGTGGGGCGGCATCGCCGGGTGGCTCAAAGCGCGCACCGGTGCGCACGAGGTCATCTCGACGATCATGCTCAACTACATCGCGCTGAACCTGCTCTTCTACCTGCTGTCCACCAAGGCCTTGCAGCGGCCGGGCCGGAGCGACCCGATCAGCCCGATGGTCGACGCCTCCGCACGGCTGCCGCACCTGGCGGGTCCGGGTCTGCGGGTGCACGCGGGGTTCCTCGTCGCCCTGGCGGCCGCCGCGGCGGTGGCCTGGTTGCTCAACCGCAGCACGACGGGGTTCGAGTTCCGGGCCGTGGGGGCCAACGCCGACGCGGCGCGCACCGCCGGCATCAGCGTCGGTCGGTCGTACGTACTGGTGATGCTGCTGGCCGGTGGCCTCGCCGGGCTGGCCGGTGCCAACCAGGTGCTCGGCACCCAGCTGTACCTGTCGCCGTTCATCTCTGCGAGCCTCGGGTTCGATGCGATCACCGTGGCGCTGCTGGGCCGCGCGACCCCGTGGGGCACGGTCTTGGCCGGACTGCTCGTCGGCGCACTGCGAGCCGGTGGCGTCCACATGCAGGCGGCGACCGCCACGCCGATCGACGTGGTCATCGTCATCCAGGCGGTCATGGTGCTGTTCATCGCGGCACCACCTCTTGTCCGGGCCTTCTTCCGGCTGCGCGAAGCGCGGTCCGGTGGCGGGGGCCAGATGCTCGCGAAGGGCTGGTAGCCGATGTCCACCGTCGCCATGGCAGTCCGGGCACCGGTCACCTTCAGCCGGCGCATCGGCACGAGCCTGGTCTTTGCCGCACTCGGGCTCCTGATGGTGTTCGTGTTCGCCTCCGGGCGGGCGAGCGGACACGACTCCAGGTTCGGCCTGTCACACGGCTCGACCTGGTTCAAGGTGCCCGACCTGGTGGTGCCGGCCGCGGGGACCTCGATGGTTCTCGGGCTCGCCTGCCTCGCGTTCGCCGTCGTCCAGGGGTCTCGTACCTTCTCCCGGCGCACGCAGAACTGGATGATCGCGATCGTCCTTGTGCTCTTCGTCTTCTCGTTCCTGTGCTGGGCGGCGGCTGGGCAGTCGATGAGCCTCGTCGGGCTGGCCGGCAGCTCGGTGGCCCGGGCGACACCGCTGGTGCTCGGCGCGTTGGCTGGCGTGCTCTGCGAGCGTTCCGGTGTCATCAACATCGCGATCGAGGGACAGTTCTTGTTCGGCGCGTTCGCCGGTGCGGTGGTTGCCTCCGCGTTCGCGAGCGTCTGGCTCGGCCTGATCTCAGCCGCGCTGGCCGGCGCCCTGCTCGGGCTGATCCTGGCGGTCTTCGCCATCAGGTACTTCGTCAACCAGGTCATCCTCGGTGTGGTGCTCAACGTCTTCGCGCTCGGGCTCACCGGGTTCCTGTACGACCGGGTGCTGATCCCGCACCTGAACACGCTGAACCAGCCTCCGACGTTCCATGCGGTCAAGGTGCCGATTCTCAGCGAGATCCCCATCCTGGGGGAGGCGCTCTTCCAGTCCAACGCCATCGTCTACATTGCGATCGTGGCGCTCATCGGTGTCCATGTCGGCCTGTTCCACACCCGCTGGGGGCTGCGCACCCGGGCGGTCGGCGAGCATCCCGCGGCGGCCGACACGGTCGGCATCAAGGTGCTGGCCACGCGCTACCGCAACGTGGTGATGGCGGGCCTGATCGCAGGCATCGGTGGCGCGTACCTGTCGATCGGCTCGGTGGGCGGCTTCGGCAAGAGCGTCTCGTCCGGCAAGGGGTTCATCGCGCTGGCTGCGGTGATCTTCGGCCGGTGGAGTCCGATGGGGGCGCTGGGGGCGGCGCTGCTGTTCGGCTTCGCGGACGCGCTCCAGAACATCCTGCAGATCCTGCAGACGCCCATCCCGTCGAACTTCCTGCTCATGGCTCCCTACCTCGCCACGCTGCTCGCGGTGGCCGGCCTGGTCGGCATGGTCCGGCCGCCCAAGGCCGACGGTGAACCGTACGTGAAGTCGTGACCGCGGATACGGGCGCGGGCGTGGACTGGCCCGCGCTGAGGGCCGCCGCTCGCGAAGCGATGGGGCACGCCTACGCGCCCTACTCCTCGTTCCCCGTCGGCGCGGCCGCGCTGGTCGACGACGGTCGGGTCGTGGTCGGCACCAACGTGGAGAACGCCTCCTACGGCCTGACGTTGTGCGCGGAGTGCGGCCTGGTCTCCGCCCTTCATGCCACCGGCGGTGGACGGCTGGTGGCGTTCAGCTGTGTCGACGGCAAGGGCAACCTGCTCACGCCGTGCGGACGGTGCCGTCAGCTGTTGTGGGAGCACGGGGGGCCCGACCTGCTCGTCGACGATGCCAGTGGGATCCTCACCATGCGCGAGCTGTTGCCGGGCGCGTTCGGCAAGGAGGATCTCGACGATGGACGCCGTTGACGTCATCAGGGTCAAGCGAGACGGCGGCGCCCTGTCCGATGACCAGATCGACTGGGTGATCGACGCCTACGTGCGTGGCGCGGTGGCCGAGGAGCAGATGGCCGCCCTGGCGATGGCGATCCTGCTCAACGGGATGAC
The DNA here is from genome assembly GCA_963703505.1 of uncultured Actinomycetota bacterium. Classification (GTDB taxonomy): domain Bacteria; phylum Actinomycetota; class Actinomycetes; order CAVPEL01; family CAVPEL01; genus CAVPEL01. Next base: position 937,952 of record CAVPEL010000006.1, read on the forward strand.
GCCGGCCGAGCTGGCCCGCTGGACGGCAGCGATGATCGCCTCCGGCGACCGGATGGACTTCTCCACTCTCGATCGACCGACCACTGACAAGCACTCCACCGGCGGCGTCGGGGACAAGATCACCCTTCCGCTCGCCCCGGTCGTCGCCGCTTGCGGTGCCGCCGTCCCGCAGCTGTCCGGGCGCGGGCTCGGGCACACCGGCGGCACGCTGGACAAGCTGGAGTCGATCCCCGGCTGGCGGGCGTCGCTGTCCGCCGCCGACATGCTCGACGAGCTGCGCTCGGTCGGCGCCGTCATCTGCGCGGCCGGCGAATCGCTCGCCCCGGCCGACAAGAAGCTGTACGCGCTGCGCGATGTCACCGGCACCGTCGAGTCGATCCCGCTCATCGCCTCGCTCGATCATGAGCAAGAAGATCGCCGAAGGCACCGGGGCGCTGGTGCTGGACGTGAAGGTCGGCTCCGGCGCGTTCATGAAGGACGTCGCCGATGCGCGCGAGCTGGCCCGGACCATGGTGGAGCTGGGCAGCGCGCACGGCGTGCGAACCGTGGCCCTGCTCACGGCGATGGACACCCCGCTCGGGCTGACCGCCGGCAACGCGCTGGAGGTCGCCGAGTCGGTGGAGGTGCTGGCTGGCGGCGGTCCGGCCGACGTCGTCGAGCTCACCGTCACCCTGGCGAGGGAGATGCTCGCCGCGTGCGGGATGGCCGGCGGCAAGGACCCGGCCGACGCGCTGCGGGACGGCTCGGCGATGGACGTCTGGCGTCGGATGATCACCGCGCAGGGCGGCGACGTGGATGCGCCGTTGCCTCGATCCCGAGAGACGCATGTCGTCACCGCCCCGACGACCGGGACGTTGACCAGGCTCGACGCGTACGCGGTCGGCGTGTCCGCGTGGCGCCTCGGTGCCGGGCGGGCCCGCAAGGAGGACCCGGTGTCCTTCGGTGCAGGCATCGTCATGCATGCCAAGCCGGGCGACGCCGTGCGCGCCGGCGAGCCGCTGCTCACCCTGCACGCCGACGACGCCGACCGGTTCGCCCGCGCCCTCGAGGCGCTCGAGGGCGGTATCGAGATCGACGGTCCCGCCGATCAGCTGCCACTCGTCATCGACCGCATCGACGCCAACTCACGTGATCACGAAAGATCACCCGGGTCGTAGCACGGGTAATCCTCCGTGATCACCGGATATCAGCAGGGAGACCGCCGTGCCTGAGCTCATCAGCGCGCCCGTCCAGGTGCCCGTCCCCGGTGGCAAGCTCATCGAGGAGTACGTGGGCCGGGTGACGACCGGGGAGACGGGCGGTCAGCGTCGCCTGGATGCACGCCCCCGGCGGCTGGACCGAACCGGCCCAGGCCCCGGACTTCGACGAGATCACGCTCGTGCTGTCCGGCACGGTCCGCCTCGAGCACGACGGTGGGACCGTGGACGTGACGCGACGGCCAGGCGGTGGTGACCAGAGCAGGGGAGCGCGTGCGCTTCTCCACACCGCATGAGGCCGGCGCCTCCTACATCGCCATCTGCCTCCCGGCGTTCGCCCCCGAGCTGGCCCATCGGGAAGGCGAATGAGCGGGCCGGCGGGCGACCCGCTCGTGCACGGGGCCCTCGGCGAGCTCATCCGGCGGGCGCCCAAGGTGCTGCTGCACGACCACCTGGATGGTGGGCTGCGACCGGCCACCATCGTCGACCTCGCCCGCCAGATCGGCTACGACGCGCTCCCCACCACGGATCCGGACGAGCTCGGCAGGTGGTTCCGAGCCAGTGCGAGCTCGGGCTCTTTGGAACGGTTCCTCGATACCTTCGTGCACACGGTCGCCGTCATGCAGACCCGGGACGCGTTGGTGCGGGTCGCGGCTGAGTGCGCCCACGACCTGGCCGACGACGGGGTCGTCTACGCCGAGGTGCGGTTCGCGCCGGAACAGCACCTGGAGGCGGGTCTCAGCCTGGCGGAGGTCACCGAGGCAGTGCTGGAAGGGTTTCGCCTCGGCGCACAGGACCGGCCGATCCGGGTGGGCACCCTGCTCACCGCGATGCGGCACGCCGCCCGCTCGATGGAGATCGCCGAGCTCGCGGTGCGCTACCGCGACCATGGCGTCGTCGGCTTCGACATCGCCGGCGCCGAGGCGGGCTACCCGCCCACCCGGCACCTCGACGCATTCGAGTACCTGCAGCGGGAGAACGCGCACTTCACCATCCATGCCGGTGAGGGATTCGGCCTCCCGTCGATCTGGCAGGCGATCCAGTGGTGCGGCGCCGACCGGCTCGGCCACGGGGTCCGGATCGTCGACGACATCACGCTGTCGCCGTCCGGGTATGCCGAGCTCGGCCGGCTGGCCGCCTACGTGCGCGACCGGCGCATCCCGCTGGAGATGTGCCCGACGTCGAACATCCAGACCGGGGCGGCCGCGTCGATGGCCGCCCACCCGATCGGCCTGCTGCGCGAACTCACCTTCCGGGTCACCGTCAACACGGACAACCGGCTGATGTGCGGGACGTCATTGAGCCAGGAGTTCGCCGGCCTCGCCGAGGCATTCGGCTACGGCGTCGACGACATGCAGTGGTTCACGCTGAACGCGATGAAGTCCGCGTTCATCCCGTTCGACGAGCGGCTCGAACTCATCAACCGGGTGATCAAGCCCGGTTACGCCGCCCTGCTGCGGGCCTAGGTCGCTCCGTTAACGACTCCGGCGCCGGTGAAGAGGAACCTCTCCACCGGCGCCGGATCGTTCGACCTATCTAGCCGATCGGCGGCCCTGCTAGACCAGGGTCAACGTGAGCACGCCGGTGTAGACGCCTGACCGCGCCGACCCTGGTACGCCCAGCGACAGGGAGGCGGCACAGCTGAAGGCACCTGCGCTCACTCCCGCGCCGGCACTGCATAGTGCCTTGGCGTCGCCGAGCCCGTGACCGGGCCAGGCGGGCGCGCCGCTGGTCACCATCGATGACGTGCCCGCCGGAACGGGTAGCGACCCGGTGTGAACGGAGGCGTACGGGTCCCAGCCGAAGTTGTCGGCGAGGATGATCCCTCCCGCGCTGGTGAAGTCACTGACCTGGCCGGTCAGGCTCCATCCGGCAGCGGTGCCGCGTGGGTCGATGACCTCCACCGGGCTCAGGAGTCCGGAGGTGATCTGGTCCCGTCCGCTGAGCACCAGCGGGTTCAGGGTGACGGAATTGCCAGATACCGCCATCGTCAAGGCGGCACCGGTGATCTCGCTCGTGATCACGACACCTTCGAAGATCGACCCGATGCCGGTGAGCGCGACCGCGGTCGGGCTGTTGGTGGCAGTGCTGGTCACGACGAGGTTCCCTGCGTAGCTCTGGCTCGCGGTCGGAGAGAACGACAGCGAGACAGCGCAGGAGGTGCCCTTGGCAAGTGCCCCGGCGCAGGTGTTGGCGGTGATCGCGTACCCGGCGGGTGCGTTGACCGCGCTCACCGTGACGGTGGACTGGCTGGTGTTGGTGAACTGCACCGTCTGGGCCGCGCTGGTGGTGCCCAGCTTGGTCACCCCGAAGTTGACGCTGGTGGTGCTGGGGGTCAGGGTCGGGACGGTGTCCAGCACGAGCACCGGGGCACCCTTGTAGACCAGACGCCAGTCGACGCTGGCGAACGTCGGCCGGATCGATGAGCTTGTGTCTCCTGCACCCAGTTGATGATCTCGTCCCGCACCTCGGTCAGCGGGTTGTAGACGATCTCAGCGGTCGGCACGTGCGGTGCGTTGCCGCCACCGTTCTGCCGGTAGTTGTTGGTGACGACCACGAACTCCTGGGTCGGCGACAGCGGCTGACCCGGGTAGGTGAGGTTGGTGATCCGCTGCCCGGCGGACTTCGAGATGTCGATGTCGTAACCCAGGCCACGCACCACGTCGTAGTTGTAGGCCGGGCCGTTGCCGCCGACGTTGGACGGGTTGAACGGGCCGCCGCTGGTGACCGTCTTCATGTACTTCGCCGACCACTCGAGGAAGTCCTTGAGCTGGGCGCCGTTCAGCTTCACCGCGATGAGGGTGTTGTCGTAGATGTAGACGCCAGCCATGTCGCGGACGGTCACGTCGCCCTTGGGGATGTTGGCCTTGGTGTCGAAGGGCGCAGCGATCGACAGGACCGGCAGGTTCGCGTACTCCGTGCCTGCGATGCCCTTCTTGACGACCTCGGCCTGCACGTAGTTGACGAAGTCCAGCGCGGGCACGTCCTTGTAGGTGGCCTCGCGCATCGGCATGGCCTCCAGCGAGGTGCCGATGACGCCGTTGACGTAGTTGAGGACCTTCTGGTGCGCGCTCGCGGTCAGCGCGAGGATCGCCGGGTCGTCGGCCACGGTGGACGCCTGCAGCAGCTTCGAGGACTTGGTGTTGACCATCCACGCCCCGCCGCTGTCCTTCGTCAGGTTGATGTCGGCGACGCCGAGCGCCTTCCCCCAAGACCCACCCATGTAGGTGAGCACGTCCTTGCCGGTCTGCTTGTTCTTGACGATCTGCTGGGCGATCTCACTGTGCGAGTGACCCATGATCACCACGTCGATGCCGGGGACCTCCTGGGCCAGCGCGGTGGACACGTTCTCTGGGAACGGAATCTGGTTGCCGTACGAGGAACCAGAGGTGCCGGAGTGGCTCGCCACGACGACCAGGTCGACGCCCTCGGCCCGTAGCCGAGGCACTTGCACCTTGGCTTCCTCGACGATGCCGTTGAACGTCACTTTGCCCTGGACGCTGGACTTGTCCCAGATCGCTGAGCCGGGCGTCGTCAGACCGAGGATGCCGACCCGGATCGGGTCGTGACCTGGGATGTTCATCGTCTTGATGATGTACGGGGCGAAGGCCGACTCGTCCGTGGTGGCGTCGTGCACGTTGGCGCCGACGATCGGGAAGTTCAGCTGGTTCTCGAACGCCCGAAGGTGCTCCATCCCGTAGTTGAACTCGTGGTTGCCCAGGTTCATCACGTCGTAGCCCATGGCGTTCATGGCGGCCGCCATCGGGTGAACGCCACCGGAGGTGATGGGTTCGGTCTTGGCGTAGTACGTGCCGAGCGGCGTGCCCTGGAACGTGTCACCGTTGTCGATCAGCAACGTGTGGTCCCGGCCCTTGTCCGCCCGGACCTTCGCCACCAGGCTCGAGATGCGGGCCAGACCGCGACCGGTGTCCGGCGCGTTCGTGTAGTAGTCCCAGTTGTAGATGTGGGCATGCAGGTCCGTCGTGCTCATGCAGCGTGATGTCGACGCTGTCGGACGGGCCTGCTGACGCGTGCGCGATCGGCAGGCCGGTTGCGACGAGGCTTGCGAGGCTCACGGCCGCGATCGCTATTCGTCGCCGACGACGGTTGGAAGCCAGGGGCATATCTCACCCGTTTCGTGGTTGGAGGAAGCACGATCATGGGGTTACGGCCAAATGGGTGTCAAGGCGTGGATTCGCACGCAAACGGACCGCCCGTCGTGTATGGGAGCGAGAGCGGGCATTGTTAGTTCGACGTTCATGCGCACGCCACAATGCACGTCGATTAGGTGGCGCTACTGGCGGGCGAACGCACGCCTTGGGGCTCGAGCACCATGTGACGGGTCGGATGCCTGGGCGACCCCTTGATCACTGTCGGGCTGGAGCGCTCAGATGCCGATCGGGTGCCAGACGGTCTTGGTCTCCAGGAACGCCGTGAGCCGGTGCAGGTCCGGGGTGGCGAACCAGTCGGGCTCGGCGCCGGGTCGCAGTACTCGCTTGACGTTGTCGGCGGCCGCATGTTCCAGCGCGGTGGCGATATCGCCTGCGCCAGTGAGGTCGATGGCGTTCACGTCCATGTGCGAGGCGAGCCACGGGGCGACCTCGGCCGTGGACCCGGTGAGGACGTTCACCACCCCGCCGGGCACGTCGGAGGTGGCGAGCACCTCGGCCAGTGACACGGCCGGCAGCGGACGGTCCCGCGAGGCCAGCAGCACGGCCGTGTTTCCGGTGACGACCACGGGCGCGAGAGTGCTGACCAGCCCCAGCAAGCGAGGAGTCCTGTGGGGCCAGGACGGCGACCACGCCTGTTGGCTCCGGCACGGAGAAGTTGAAGAACGGGCCCGCGACCGCGTTGGTGGCCCCGACCACCTGGCCGATCTTGTCGGCCCAACCGGCGTACCAGACCCATCGGTCGATCGCCGCGTCCACGCTGCGACCGGCCTCGGCCACGGACACGCCTTCGGCGGCGCGGACCTCGTCGATGAACTGCTCGCGCCGTCCCTCGAGCAGCTCGGCGACCCGGTAGAGCACCTGTCCCCGGTTGTAGGCGGTGGCGCCCGACCACCCGGCAAACGCCTTGCGCGCCGCGACCACCGCGTCGCGGGCGTCCTTGCGGGAGCCCATCGCCGCGTTGGCGAGGAACTCACCGTCGGCACCGTCGACCACGTACGTCCTCCCGGACTCGCTGCGTGGAAAGGCTCCGCCGATGTAGAGCTTGTAGGTCTTGCGGACGGCCAGTCGGGCCGGCGGTGGTGGAGTCGCAGCACTCATCGCAGGTAGCCCTCCAGCCCGTGCCGGCCGCCCTCGCGGCCGAACCCGGACTCCTTGTAGCCGCCGAACGGCGAGGTCGGGTCGAAGCGGTTGAACGTGTTGGCCCACACCACACCGGCGCGCAGCTTGTCGGCCATCCACAGGATCCGTGAGCCCTTGTCGGTCCACACCCCGGCGGACAGGCCGTAGGGGGTGTTGTTGGCCTTCTCGACTGCCTCCGCGGGGGTGCGGAAGGTGAGGACTGACAACACCGGTCCGAAGATCTCCTCGCGGGCGATCCGATGGGCCTGGGTGACGCCGGTGAACAGGGTCGGCGGGAACCAGAAACCGCGGTCAGGCAGCTCGCACGGCGGCGACCAGCGCTCGGCCCCCTCGGCGTCGCCGACCGCGGACAGCTCGCGGATCTTGGCGAGCTGCTCACGTGAGTTGATCGCACCGATGTCGGTGTTCTTGTCCAGCGGGTCGCCGAGGCGCAAGGTGCCAAGGCGCCGCTTGAGGCGCTCCAGCACCTCGTCGGCCACCGACTCCTGGACGAGCAGGCGGGAGCCCGCGCAGCACACGTGGCCCTGGTTGAAGAAGATGCCGTTGACGATGCCCTCGACGGCCTGATCGAGCGGGGCGTCGTCGAAGACGATGTTGGCGGCCTTGCCGCCCAGCTCCAGCGTCACCTTCTTGGGCGTGCCGGCGACGGCGCGGGCAATCTCCTTGCCGACGTCGGTGGAGCCGGTGAAGGCGATCTTGTCGATCCCCGGGTGGTCGACGATCGCACGTCCGGTCTCGCCGGCGCCGGTGAGGATGTTCACCACGCCGGGCGGCAGGTCGGCCTGCTGGCAGATCTGCGCGAATGCCAGCGCGGTCAACGGGGTGGTCTCCGCAGGCTTCAGCACGCACGTGTTGCCAGCGGCCAGGGCCGGGGCGAGCTTCCAGGCGAGCATGAGCAGCGGGAAGTTCCACGGGATGATCTGGCCGGCGACGCCGAGCGGGCGGGGGTCTGGGCCGCGTCCCGCGTAGCCGAGCTTGTCGGCCCAGCCTGCGTAGTAGAAGAAGTGTGCGGCGACCAGCGGAACGTCGACGTCCCGCGACTCGCGGATCGGCTTGCCGTTGTCGAGCGACTCCAGGACGGCGAGCTCGCGGGAGCGCTCCTGCACCAGCCGGGCGATCCGGAACAGGTACTTGGCTCGCTCGGCGCCTGGCATCGTCGACCAGGTCGTCTCGTGCGCCTTGCGGGCGGCGGCCACGGCGCGGTCCACGTCAGCGGGCCCGGCGCTGCTGACCTCGGCGAGCACCTCCTCGGTCGCCGGGTTGACCGTCTTGAACGGCTGGCCATCGACCGGCTCGGTGAACGCGCCGTCGATGAAGAGCCCGTAGCTCGAGGCGATGTCGACGATCGCCCGGGACTCGGGTGCGGGTGAGTACTCGAAGCGGCCCATAGGTCAGTCCAGGGTGACGTAGTCGGGGCCACCGTAGCGGCCGGTGGCGAGCTTGGTCCGCTGCATGAGCAGGTCGTTGAGCAGGCTGGACGCACCGAGCCGGAACCACTCGGGTGTCAGCCAGTCGTCGCCCGCCGTCTCGTTGACGAGCACCAGGTACTTGATGGCGTCCTTGCTGGTGCGGATGCCGCCGGCCGGCTTCACGCCAACCTGCCGCCCGGTGGCGTCGCGGAAGTCGCGAACGGCCTCCAGCATGACGAGGGTGACCGGCAGGGTCGCCGCCGGTGCCACCTTGCCGGTGGAGGTCTTGATGAAGTCGGCGCCGGCGAGCATGGCCAGCCAGGACGCCCGACGGACGTTGTCATAGGTGACCAGCTCGCCGGTCTCCAGGATCACCTTGAGGTGGGCTGCACCGCAGGCGCTCTTGACGGCGACGATCTCGTCGCGCACCGCGCCATAGTGGCCCGACAGGAAGGCACCGCGATCGATGACCATGTCGATCTCGTCGGCGCCGGCGGCGACCGCATCCTTCACGTCCGCCAGCTTCACCTCAAGGCTGGCCCGTCCCGACGGGAACGACGTGGCCACTGAGGCAACCTTGACTCCGGTACCGGCGAGCGCCGAGGCGGCCACCGCCACCAGGTCGGGGTAGACGCAGACCGCGGCCACCCGCGGGGCCGTCAGATCCGTCGGGTCGGGCCGGACCGCCTTCGCGCACAGCGCCCGCACCTTGCCGGTGGTATCGGCGCCCTCCAAGGTGGTGAGGTCGATCATGGCTATCGCCGTGTCGATCGCCCAGCGCTTGGCGTCGGTCTTGATCGAGCGGGTACTGAGCGCGGCGGCGCGCGCCTGCGCGCCGACCTCGTCGACACCGGGCAGTCCATGGAGGAACTGGCGCAGCGCCGACGGAGAACCGGCGAGGTCCGCGGCCAACGTCCTGGTGAGGGTCACTGCCCAACGATAGCCCGCTGGCTGGTGGTCGGCCGGCGAGACGATGATGCTTAGTTCCCTCCTATAGGGGATATAGAGGGCATAGGGGACAGGGGTGCCTGCCTTGTGCTGTGGCGCCCCGGTCCATGGCGGGACGCCAGGAGGCGGTCGTGAGCAGGAACCATCGGATCGTGGCCGTGGTGGCGGTGCTCGCGCTGGCCGCCGCCGCATGCAGCTCCAGCAAGTCGAACTCGGGGACGACGCCGACGCCGAGCACGACCGAGCACGACCGGCAGCACCGCCGCCAATGCGAGCTTCAAGGCCTGCATGGTGACCGACACCGGGGGCATCGACGACCGGTCGTTCAACGCGTCGTCCTGGCAGGGCGTGCAGGAGGCGAAGGCGGCTCTCGGGATCTCCGACCAGTTCCTGTCCTCGACCGCGACCAGCGACTACGTGCCGAACATCAACGCCTTCATCGCCCAGAAGTGCGGCATCATCGTGACGGTCGGCTTCCTCATGGGCGACGCCACCCAGGCCGCCGCCAAGGCGCACCCGGGCCAGAAGTTCGCGATCGTCGACTTCAACTACACGCCGGCGCTGTCGAACGTGCGCGCGCTGATCTTCAACACCGCCCAGGCCGGCTTCCTCGGCGGGTACCTGGCGGCCGGCATGACCAAGACCGGCACGGTCGCGACGTTCGGCGGGCAGAAGCTGCCGACCGTGACGATCTACATGGACGGCTTCGTCGACGGCGTCGCCTACTACAACTCCAAGCACGGCACCAAGGTCAAGGTGCTCGGCTGGGACTCCAAGACGCAGAACGGAACCTTCACCGGTGACTTCACCGACCAGGGCAAGGGCCAGCAGGTCACCACGACGTTCATCCAGCAGGGCGCCGACATCATCTTCCCGGTGGCCGGCAACGTCGGCCTCGGCGCTGCCAAGGCTGCCCAGCAGTCGAACGGCGCGGCCCACCTGCTGTGGGTCGACACGGATGGCTGTATCAGCGCCCCGCAGTACTGCAGCCTGTTCATCTCCAGCGTGGTGAAGGGCATCGCGGTGTCGGTGAAGGGCGCGATCACCGGCGCGCAGGGCGGGACCTTCAAGGGCGGCGACTACATCGGAACCCTCGCCAACGACGGCGTCGGCATCTCGCCGTACCACGACTTCTCGAGCAAGGTGCCGCAGACCCTGAAGACCGAGCTCGACCAGATCAAGGCGCAGATCATCTCCGGTGCGATCAAGGTCACCTCACCGAGCCAGCCGACCAGCTAGCCGGACCGGCTGAGCAGGGGAGCAGCTAGGGAGGACCACTGAAGCTCGAGCTGCGCGGCATCACCAAGCGTTTCGGGGATCTGGTCGCGAACGACCACATCGACCTGACTGTCGAGCCAGGCGAGATCCACGCGCTGCTCGGTGAGAACGGCGCGGGCAAGAGCACGTTGATGAACGTGTTGTACGGGCTGCTTCAGCCGGACGACGGCTCCATCCTCATCGACGACAAGCCCGTCCACTTCCGCGGGCCGGCCGATGCGATCGCCGCGGGCATCGGAATGGTGCACCAGCATTTCATGCTGATCCCGGTCTTCTCCGTCGCGGAGAACGTCACGCTCGGGGTCGAGCGCACGTACCCGTGGGTCGGGCTGCTGGACCGGCGCCGGGCCCGGCGGGACGTGCGAGACCCTGTCCAAGCGGTACGGGTTGGTCGCGCCCCCCGACGAGCTGGTGAAGAACCTGCCGGTCGGGGTGCAGCAGCGTGTCGAGATCGTCAAGGCTCTCCTGCGCCAGGCGCAGGTGCTGATCCTGGACGAACCGACCGCAGTGCTCACCCCGCAGGAGATCGAGGACCTGATCGCCGTCATGCGGTCGCTCCGAGAGAGCGGGCGCTCGATCGTCTTCATCACCCACAAGCTCAAGGAGGTGCGTGCGATCGCGGACCGGATCACCGTCATCCGGCTGGGCAAGGTGGTCGGCGACGCCGCGCCGCAGACCGCCGAGCACGAAGCTCGCGTCGATGATGGTGGGGCGCACGGTCAAGCTCGAGGTGGACAAGGCGCCTGCCACGCCGGGAGAGCCGATCCTGCTCGTCGACCACCTGTCCGTGATCGACGACCGCGACCAGGTGACGGTCGACGACGTCTCCTTCGACGTGCGGGCGGGCGAGATCCTCGCCGTCGCCGGTGTCCAGGGCAACGGTCAGACCGAGCTCACCGAGGCGCTGTTGGGCCTGCGGCCCGCGGCCGGCGGTTCCATCAAGGTGGACGGCGTCGACCTTGCCGGAAGCACACCACGCGACGTGCTGCGCTCCGGCGTGGGCTACATCCCGGAGGACCGGCAGCGCGACGGGCTGGTCAGCGAGTTCTCCGTCGCCGACAACCTCGTGCTCGACACGTACGCGTTCCCACCGTTCGGTGCCGGCCTGGCGCTTCGACCGCAAGCGATCCGGGAAGCCGCGACCAGGCGCGCGTGGCGGAGTTCGACGTGCGGACCGACCTCGACCTCCACGGCGGCCGGCACCCTGTCCGGTGGCAACCAGCAGAAGGTCGTGCTGGCGCGGGAGCTGTCCCGACCGCTGCGACTCCTCATCGCCTCGCAGCCGACCCGCGGCTTGGACGTGGGGTCGATGGAGTTCGTGCACCGGCGCATCGTCGAAGCGCGCGACGAGGGCACCGCCGTGCTCATCGTGTCGGCCGAGCTGGACGAGGTGCTGGGGCTCGCCGACCGGATCGTGGTGATGTTCGACGGCCGGATCGTCGGAGTCGCTCGGCCAGGACGAGGCGTCCCGGGAGCAGATCGGTCTGATGATGGCCGGCGCCACCTCAACCGACGCGCCCTCGACGGTAGACCCGACATGAGCGACGCGCCAGCCACCGCGCCCGCGCGCCCGGAACCTACCGGGCCAGCCCGGCGCGGCGGAGGCCTCCCAGGGTTCGGACGGTCCATGTGGCAGGCGGTGATCGTCGGCAACTCGGTCGTCGTGACGATCCTCGCCCTCGTGCTGGCACTGGTCGTGAGCGCCATCCTGATCGCCTTCTCCGACCCCGTCGTGCTGCCGAAGCTCGGCAGCTTCTTCACCGCGCCTGGGGCCGCAGTGGCGGCGACCTGGCACTCGGTGGCCGCGTCGTACTCCGCGCTGTTCAAGGGCGCCATCGTCGATCCGTCGGCGGTGTCGGCGGCCGTCCAGCGGCGGATCCATCTCGTCGGTCTTCGCGCCGTTGTCCGAGACCGTCGTGAACGGCACGCCGCTGATCCTCGCGGGGCTGTCGGTCTCCCTGGCCTTTCGCGCCGGACTGTTCAACATCGGCGCCCAGGGCCAGGTGATCCTCGGCGCGATGTTCGCGGGCTACGTCGGCTTCGCGATCTCGCTGCCCCCGGTGATCCACGTCGTGGTCGCGGTGCTGGCGGGGTTCGTCGGCGGCGCGCTGTGGGGCCTGATCGCCGGCTGGCTGAAGGCGAAGACCGGTGCCCATGAGGTGATCACGACGATCATGCTCAACTACATCGCGTTGAACCTGATCTTCTACGTGCTCACGACCAAGCACTGGCAGCGCCCCGGGCGGACGGACCCGATCAGCCCGTTGGTCCACGGGACCGCGCGACTGCCCCACCTGGCCGGACCGTCGCTGCGGATCAACGCGGCGTTCCTCATCGCGCTGGCCGCGGCTGCGGGAGTGGCCTGGCTGCTGAACCGCAGCACCCTCGGCTTCGAGCTGCGGGCCGTCGGCTTCAACCCGGACGGCTGCACGCACCGCCGGCATGAACGTGCCACGGGCGTACATCGTCGTCATGCTCATCGCCGGCGGGCTCGCCGGTCTTGCCGGGGCCGGCGAGGCGCTGGGAACCCAGTTCACGTTGACGCCCGGGTTGGCAGGCAACATCGGCTTCGACGCGATCACTGTGGCGCTGCTCGGCCGGGCGAGTCCGCTCGGCACCGTCCTCGCCGGGCTGCTGTTCGGCGCGCTTCGTGCCGGCGGCGTGCAGATGCAGGCCGCGACGTCGACGCCGATCGACGTGGTCACCGTCATCCAAGCGCTCATCGTGCTGTTCATCGCCGCCCCGCCGCTCGTCCGGGCCGTCTTCCGGCTCCGCGGCGCGCACAAGGGCGGCGAGGGTCAGTCGCTCGCGAAGGGGTGGTAGCCGATGTCCCTCGCCGCCACGGTGACCCGACCGCCAGCCGCGCTCACCCGCCGGATCGTCACGAGCGTGGTGTTCGCCGGCCTCGGGCTGCTCATGGTCACCGTGTTCGGCTTGGGTCGTGCGCCCGGCGTCGATGCGCACTTCGGGCTGTCGCTTGCCGCGTGCGTCCGTCAAGGTGCCCGAACTCGCGGTGCCGTGCCGGGTGACGTCCGTCGTGCTCGGCGCGGTCTGCCTGCTGATCGCGGCCGCCCAGGCAAGCGGCAAGCTCGGCCATCGCGCCTCCGGCTGGGCGATCGGCATCGTGCTCACGCTCTTCGTCTTCTCGTTCCTCACCTGGGCCGCGGCCGGTCAGTCGATGAGCCTGGTCGGCCTGTTCGCCAGCTCGGTGCAGCGGGCCATCCCGCTCGTGCTCGGCGCGCTGGCCGGGGTGCTGTGCGAACGGTCGGGTGTCATCAACATCGCGATCGAAGGGCAGTTCCTCGTCGGCGCGTTCGCCGGCGCGGTCGTCGGCAGCGCGAGCGCGAGCCTGTGGCTCGGCGTGATCTCGGCCGCAGTGGCCGGTGGCCTGATCGGCCTGGTTCTGGCGGTGTTCGCGATCCGCTACTTCGTCAACCAGGTCATCCTCGGTGTCGTCCTCAACGTCTTCGCGCTGGGTCTCACCGGATTTCTCTACGACCGGCTGCTGATCCCGAACCAGAACACGCTCAACTCGCCCGAACACGTTCCCCGTGGTGAAGATCCCCGTGCTGGGCGACATCCCGATCATCGGGCCGATCTTCTTCGACGCGAACGCGTTGCTGTATCTCACCTACGCACTGCTGATCGTCATCCAGGTCGGGTTGTTCCACACCCGGTGGGGGCTGCGCACCCGGGCGGTCGGCGAGCACCCGACCGCCGCCGACACCGTCGGCATCAAGGTGCTGTGGACGCGGTACCGCAACACCGTCCTGGGTGGCCTGGTCGCCGGAGTCGGCGGCGCCTACCTGACGATCGGATCGGTGGGATCGTTCGGCAAGGACATCTCCTCAGGCAAGGGGTTCATCGCCCTGGCCGCGCTCATCTTCGGCCGCTGGACACCCCTCGGGGCCGTCGCTGCCGCACTGCTGTTCGGCTTCGCCGACGCACTGCAGAACATCCTGTCGATCCTGGGGACGCCGATCCCGTCGAACATCCTGTTGATGGCGCCCTATGTGGCGACCATCTTCGCGGTGGCCGGGCTGGTGGGGCGGGCCCAGCCGCCGGCGGCGGACGGCAAGCCCTACGTCAAGGGGTGAGGCCGAGCGCCGCCGCGAGGTCGCGCTCGATCGCCGCCAGCTGGCTCGCGGCCGTCGACCGCGCCTGCCCGACGGAGTCGTCCACCGCGAGCACGACCTCCAGGTAGCACTTCAGCTTGGGCTCGGTGCCGCTCGGCCGCACGACGACGCGCGAGCCGTCCGCGAGCCGGTAGCGCAGCCCCTCGGTCGGCGGCAGCCCGGTCGGCGCCCAGGCTGAGGTCCTCGGTGCTGGTGACCGGCACACCGCCCAGGTGCGTCGGCGGGTGGTCGATGGAGGCGGCCATAGGCGGCGCCGATCAGCGAGGCGTCGGCAAAGCGGACGGCAGAGCTGGCTGGTGGCGTGCAGCCCGTACCGCACGGCGATGGCGTCGAGCTCGTCGCCCGGGGTGCGACCCTCGGCCTTCAACGTGGCCGCGAGCTCGGCGATGAGCAGCGCCGCGGAGATGCCGTCCTTGTCCCGCACCGCCTGCGGGTCGACGCAGTAGCCGAGCGCCTCCTCGTAGCCGAACCGCAAGCCCGGGACCCGGCCGATCCACTTGAAGCCGGTGAGTGTCTCGACGTGGTCCAACCCGTGCGCGGCCGCCATCTTGCCCAGCAGCGACGAGGACACGATGGACGTCGCGAACACACCGGGGGTGGCCGGGTCGCGGCGCAGCAGGTGCGCGGCCAGCAGGGCGCCCACCTCGTCGCCGCGCAGCATCCGCCAGCCGGCGGCGTCATGCTCGGCACCGAGGTTGGCACCGCGACGGCGCACCGGTCGGCGTCCGGGTCGTTGGCGATGACCAGGTCCGCGCCGACTCGCGGCGCCGAGCGCGACGGCCAGGTCGATCGCGCCCGGCTCTTCCGGGTTGGGGAACGGCACGGTGGGGAAGTCCGGGTCGGGCTGCGCCTGCTGCGGGACCGCGTGCAGGTCGTCGAAGCCGGCGCCGGCTCAGCGCCTCGTGGAGCGTCGCGCCGCCGACGCCGTGCAGCGCGGTGGTGACGATGCGCAGGTCCCGCGGACCGCCCGGGTCGGGCAGCGAGACGACGCGCGCGAGATAGGCGGTCAAGCACCTCGTCGCCGAGCACCTCCCAGCCGCCGGGCATCGGTACGGTCGCCAGCGGGCCGACGGCGTCGATGCAGGCGGAGATGTCCGCGTCGGCGGGTGGCACGATCTGCGAACCGTCGCCCAGGTAGACCTTGTAGCCGTTGTCCTGCGCCGGGTTGTGCGAGGCGGTGACCATGACGCCGGCGGCCGCGCCGAGGTGCCGGATCGCGAACGCCAGCAGCGGGGTCGGCAGCGGGCCCGGCAGGAGCAGTGCGCGTAGGCCGGCGCCGGTCATGACCGCGGCGGTGTCCCGCGCGAACACGTCGGACTTGTGCCGGGCGTCGTAGCCGATGACGACGGTCCGGCCAGGGTCGGGCGTCAGCTCAGCGCGGCCGGCAGCCCGCTCGTTCAGGTAGGCCGCGAGGCCGGCGGCCGCACGGATGACCGTCACCCGGTTCATCCGGTTCGGCCCGGCGCCCAGCTCGCCGCGCAGCCCGGCGGTGCCGAACTCCAGCCGGCCGCTGAAGCGGTCGGCCAGGTCAGCCAGGTCGGCTGGCTCGTTCGCGTCGGCCACTTCGGCAGCCGCGATCAACCGCGCCAGCTCCGCGCGGGTGTCCGGGTCCGGGTCCTCGGCGAGCCAGGCTCGGGCTCGGGCTAGCAGGTCCGCGTCGGCCACGGCGCCGCTCCGGGCTGCCTCATTCGAGCTCACAGCCTCCCCAGCACCTTCACCAGCAGCTCGCCCATCCGCGTCGCCGACGCGCGACCCGCCTCGAGCACCTCTTCGTGGTTGAGCGGCTCGCCGGTCATCCCCGCGGCGAGGTTGGTCACCAGGGAGAGCCCGAGCACCTCGGCCCCGGCCGCCCGGGCCGCGATCGCCTCCAGCGCGGTCGACATGCCGACCAGGTCGGCGCCCATCGCCGCGCAGCATCCGGATCTCGGCCGGCGTCTCGTAGTGCGGACCGGGGAGCGCGGCGTAGACGCCCTCGGCCAGCGTGGGATCGACGTCCAGGCACAGGGCGCGCAGCCGGGCGGCGTAGAGGTCGGTGAGGTCGACGAACGTGGCACCGGAGAGCGGCGAGGTCGCCGTCAGGTTGAGGTGGTCGCTGATGAGGACCGGCTCGCCGACGCGGTAGGTCGGCTCGCAGTCCGCCGCAGCCGTTGGTGAGGACGACCGTCCGGCACCCGGCGGCCACCGCGGTGCGCACCCCGTGCACGACCGAGGCGACGCCGTGGCCCTCGTACAGGTGGGTGCGGCCGAGGAACACCAGCGCCCTCGTCGCCCCGACGGTGACGACCCGGACGCGCCCCGCGTGGCCGGCGACCGCCGGCGGGAGGAAGCCGGGCAGCTCGGCGACCTCCAGCTCGACCTCCGGCGGCGCCGAGCACGTCGGCCGCCGGTACCCAGCCCGAGCCCATCACCAGCGCGACGTCGAAGCCGCCGGAGCCGGTGAGCTCGGACAGGCGCGTGGCGGCGGCGGTCGCGACGGTGGCGGTCTCGGGGGTGATTCGTCATGGTCGGCAGGCTAGTCGCCGATCGAGCGGCAGGGGCGCGATCGCAGCTCGGCGACATAGTCCGCGGGCGCACCGGCGGCCTCGGCGGCGTCGGCGATGATGCCCAGGTAGCGGGCTGACGGCAGCCCACCTTCGTAGCCGTCGAGCACGTACAGCCAGGCGACGACGTCGCCGTCCATCGTCTGCACCCGCACGCGAATCTTGCGGTACAGCGACGAGTGCGCTGCCCTCCCACCGGTCCAGCTGTTCCTGGTCGCCTGCGGGGACGTCGTACAGCACGACGAACACCTGCGAGCCAGGGTCCTCCACGAGGGTCGCCAGGGCGCCCTCCCAGCCGAGGTCCTCGCCCCCGAACGTGAGCCGCCAGCCGATGAGCCAGCCCCAGCCCTGCTCGGGTGAGTGGGGTGCGCGAAGCGCCATCTGGAGCGGGTCCATGTTGCTGGCATACGCGGCGTACAGGCCCATGGGAGAAGGCTAAGGGAGATCAGTAGGGAAGAATGGCCCCTGTGACACGAATCGCGATAGTCGGTGGTGGACCAGGGGGCTACGAGGCGGCGCTGGTGGCCGCCCAGCTCGGCGCCGAGGTCACGGTCGTCGACCGGGACGGGCTCGGCGG
This sequence comes from uncultured Actinomycetota bacterium, assembly GCA_963703505.1. GTDB lineage: Bacteria > Actinomycetota > Actinomycetes > CAVPEL01 > CAVPEL01 > CAVPEL01. The sequence continues at coordinate 955,348 of CAVPEL010000006.1, forward strand.
TGCCTGCGTCCTCACCGACTGCGTGCCGTCCAAGACGCTCATCGCCACCGCCCGGGCGATGACCGGCCTGGCCGCGTCGCCGATGCTCGGGGTCCGCTACAGCGAAGGCCACGCCCCCGCCCGAGCCGACCTCGCCACCGTCGACGAGCGGGTGAAGTCGCTGGCGCTGGCCCAGTCCGAGGACATCGGCGACCGCCTCGCCGCGGAGGGTGTCGAGCTGGTCGCCGGCACGGCGCGATTCACCTCGCCGAGGCACCTGGACGTGACGCTGCCCGGCGGTGGCCACCGCGAGGTCGAGGCGGACGTCGTGCTGCTCGCCACCGGCGCGCGGCCTCGGGTGATGCCCGACCGCGCAGCCGGACGGCGAGCGGATCTTGTCGTGGCACCAGCTGTACGACCTCGCGGAGCTGCCGGAACGGCTCATCGTGGTCGGGTCGGGCGTGACGGGTGCGGAGTTCGCCGGCGCCTACCAGGCCCTGGGCTCGTCCGTGACGCTCGTGTCCTCGCGCGACCGCGTGCTGCCCGGCGAGGACGCTGACGCCGCCGCCGTGGTCGAGGATGTCTTCGGTCGCCGCGGGATGACGGTGGTGAGCCGGGCGCGGGCCGCAGGCGTCGAGCGCACCGCGGGTGGCGTGCGGGTGCAGCTCGAGGACGGCCGGGTCGTCGAAGGCACGCACTGCCTGATGGCCGTCGGCTCGGTCCCCAACACCGCCGGGATCGGCTTGGAGGAGATCGGGGTCACGCTGAACTCCCGTGGCTACGTCGAGGTCGACCGGGTGTCGCGGACGTCGGTGCCCGGGGTGTACGCGGCGGGCGACTGCACCGGCGTGCTGATGCTCGCCTCAGTTGCCGCGATGCAAGGCCGGATCGCGATGTGGCACGCCCTCGGCGAGGCCGTGCAGCCGTTGCGCCTGTCGACGGTGGCGGCCACCGTGTTCACCGACCCGGAGGTCGCCGCCGTGGGCGTGTCCGAGCGGCAGATCGCCGACGGCGAGGTGAGCGCCCGGATCGTCAAGCTGCCGCTCGCTCGAAACGCGCGCGCCAAGATGCAAGGCGTCACCGACGGGTTCGTCAAGCTGTTCTGCGGCCCCGGCACCGGTGTCGTGCTCGGTGGCGTGGTGGTGGCACCGGTCGCCAGCGAGCTCATCCTGCCGATCTCGATCGCCGTCCAGCTCGGGCTCACCGTCGACCAGATCGCCCACACGTTCTCGGTCTATCCGTCGCTGTCGGGCAGCATCACCGAGGCGGGTCGCCAGCTGATGGAGCTGTCGCCCAGCTAAGTGCGCCCGGGTGGCTTGGTGACCAAGGAAAGCGGGCATCGACCGAGGTCGGGATAGCGACCGAGGGAGAGGCGATGCGACGGCGAGCGGCTGGCGAGCACGTGGCGGGCGATGACAAGGCTCGCCGGGTGCGAAAGACACCCACAGAGCTGGACGGACGCGCTTGGCGAGCAGTCCTCAAGCGGACCGTCCGCGAGTTCAGGGAAGACAACATCACAGACTGGGCCGCGGCGCTCACCTACTACGGCCTCCTCGCCATCTTCCCCGCCATCCTCGCGCTGGTGTCAGTGCTGGGGCTAATCGGCAAGTCGGCGATCCAGCCTTTGATCAAGAACCTGAGCGACGTGGCACCGGGGCCGGCCAAGGACATCATCGTCACCGCCTTGCAGAACCTCCAGAAGCACACCGGCGCTGCCGGCGTAGCGTTCGTCGTCGGGCTCGCCGTCGCCTTGTGGTCGGCATCGGGCTACGTCGGGGCGTTCATGCGCGCCTCGAACGCGATCTACGACGTCCAGGAAGGGCGCCCCATCTGGAAGAAGACCCCCGTGCGGCTCGGCGTGACGTTCGTGCTCGTCGTCCTGCTGGCCATCAGCGCAGTCGCCGTGGTGGTGACCGGCGGCCTGGCCAAGCGCGCCGGCGATCTGTTGGGTGTCGGCAGCACCGCGGTGACGGTGTGGGACATCGCGAAGTGGCCGGTGCTGCTCCTGCTGGTGAGCGTGATGCTGGCAATTCTGTACTACGCCGCACCCAACGTCCGGCAGCCCGGCTTCCGTTGGATCACGCCAGGCGGGGTCCTCGCGGTCGTCCTCTGGTTGATTGCCTCCGGCGCGTTCGCCGTCTACGTCGCGAACTTCGCCTCGTACAACAAGACCTACGGCACCCTCGGCGGACTCATCGCCTTCTTGGTCTGGCTGTGGATCTCGAACATCGCGGTGCTCCTCGGCGCGGAGTTCAACGCCGAGCTAGCTCGAGGCCGTCAGATCGAGGCCGGCCATCCGGCGGACGAGGAGCCGTTCCTGGAGCCCCGCGACACTCGCAAGATGAGCGGGAAACCGCCGCTCGACTGAGGGCCGTCGAGCCAGGTGCCGCCCACCACGCGATCATGGACGTTTCAACGTCATCCGCGACGGATGACGTTGAAACGCAACATCTCGCGGCAGCGACCCTCAGTCCTTGAGCTCGGCCAGCACGGTCCCGGCGGTGACGGTCTGCCCCACCTCGGCGGCGAGCGCGGTCACCGTCCCGGCCTTGTGGGCGGTGATCGGCTGCTCCATCTTCATGGCTTCCAGCACCACGATCAGGTCGCCCGCCGCGACCCGCTGGCCGTCCTCGACGGCCACCTTGACGATCGTGCCCTGCATCGGGCTGGTGAGGGCGTCCCCGCTCGCTGCGGCGGAGGCCTTCTTCTTCGGCGTGCGCCGGGCGGCGCGGCTGCCGGCAGCGCCCGTGCTGCCAGCCCCGGCGCCGAGCCCGGCCGGTAGCACGACCTCCAGCCGCTTGCCACCGACCTCCACGGTCACCCGTTCGCGCGAGGATGCGTCAACCTCAGCCGGCGCGCCAGTGTAGGCCTCGATCGTGTTGACGAACTCCGTCTCGATCCACCGGGTGTGCACGGTGAACGGGTCCGCGGTGAAGGCCGGGTCGCTCACGACTGCCCGGTGAAACGGCAGCGCCGTGGCCATACCGTCGACCTCGAACTCCGCCAGCGCCCGGCGGGACCGCTCCAGAGCTTGCTCGCGGGTCGCGCCGGTCACGATGAGCTTGGCGAGCAGCGAGTCGAACGCCTGGCCGATGACGGAGCCCTGCTCGACGCCGGAGTCCAGTCGGACGCCCGGGCCGGACGGCGGCCGCCAGGTGCTGACGGCGCCCGGTGCGGGCAGGAAGCCGCGGCCAGCGTCCTCGCCGTTGATCCGGAACTCGAAGCTGTGCCCGCGTGGCGACGGGTCGTCGTAGCCGAGCTCCTCGCCGTCGGCGATCCGGAACATCTCGCGGACCAGGTCGATGCCGGAGACCTCCTCGGTCACCGGATGCTCGACCTGCAGGCGGGTGTTGACCTCCAGGAAGGAGATGGTGCCGTCCTGTCCGACGAGGAACTCCACGGTGCCCGCGCCGATGTAGCCCGCCTCACGCAGGATCGCCTTGCTCGACGAGTAGAGCGTGGCGATCTGCTGCTCGGACAGGAACGGTGCCGGCGCTTCCTCGACGAGCTTTTGGTGCCGGCGCTGCAGGGAGCAGTCACGGGTCGAGACGACCACGACCTTGCCGTGGGCGTCGGCCAGGCACTGCGTCTCTACGTGCCGGGGCCGGTCCAGGTAGCGCTCGACGAAGCACTCGCCGCGACCGAAAGCGGTGACGGCCTCGCGGACCGCCGAGTCGAACAGCTCAGGGATCTCCTCGAGCGTCCGGGCCACCTTCAGTCCGCGCCCGCCACCGCCGTAGGCGGCCTTGATGGCGATCGGCAGACCGTGCTCGGTGGCAAAGGCGACGACCTCGTCGGCGCCGCCGACCGGGTCGGCCGTGCCGGCGACCAGCGGCGCGCCGACCTTGGCGGCGATGTGCCGGGCCTGAACCTTGTCACCGAGCGACCGGATGGCGGCAGGCGGCGGCCCGATCCAGATCAGGCCGGCGTCCATGACTGCCTGGGCGAAGTCGGCGTTCTCCGAGAGAAACCCGTAGCCGGGGTGCACGGCATCCGCGCCGCACCGGGCGGCGACGTCGAGGAGCTTCGTGGCGTCGAGGTAGCTGTCGGCCGGTGTCTGGCCGCCGAGGGCGTACGCCTCGTCCGCGGCGCGCACGTGCAGCGCGTCCAGGTCGGGCTCGGCGTACACGGCGACGCTGGCGATCCCAGCGTCCCGGCACGCTCGTGCGACCCGGACGGCGATCTCGCCCCGGTTGGCGATGAGCACTTTGCGCACCAGACAGGTCCCTTCTCGACTGCCCGGAGTCTAGGACCTGACCGTGTGACGGCCCGAGGCTGGGGAAGGGGTCTCCGAGGCGCCGAGCGGGCTGAGCTGGTGCGGTGTTCACGGTTTCGCTGTGGGGCCTGACCATCGTCGCCGTCATCTCCGTGCTGGCCCCGGTCGTCGTGCACTTCGCGTGCAGGCGGAATTCAGGGTTTCCCCGGTGTCCAGCGAGCGCCGCTTCCCGGCACAGTCCTTGAGGACTGGAGCGGCCGCTGGCGGCTCCTTGGGCTGAGAGGGCGACCCGCTGGTGCTGCACGCCGCATGGAAGCACGCGGTCATCCGCATCCTGGCGCTCGCCCTCCTGGTGACCGGCCTACCGGCAGGAGCGGTGGCCCACGCTGCCTCGCACACGACCACCGCCACCGATCCGGCGGCGCTGGTCGACGGGACGATCGTGTACGGCGTTGCGGGGGAGACCGCCGCCGAGGAGGGGTCGATCTACGCCGAGCTGCCGGGACAGCCGCGGGTGGAGCTCGCCCGCGGGGCCCGGCCGATCGTCTCCGACGACGGGAAGTGGCTGGCGTTCAAGCGAGGCAACCCGGTGGACCTGAACGCAGCGGAGCTGTGGCTGCTCGACCTGGCCACTGGCCAGGAGTACGACGTCACCTCCTCGCTGGACCGGCCAATCTGGCGGGTGATTGGCTACTCGTTCTCCCGCGACGGCAAGCGGCTGCTGTTCGACTACAACAACGGGCTGTACACGTACGACCTCGTGGCGCCCGGCGGGGCACCCGAGTGGATCACTGCACATGGGGACCTCAAGGCGCCGGCCGAGGCGCCGGATGGGGTCATCTGGTATTCCGGCGACGTCGGGTTGTTCACGGTGCCTGGCCATCAGCGGCAGCCCGAGACCTACAACGACGCCGGATTCCCACGCCTCAGCTCCACCGGCCGGCTGGTGGCCTTTCAATCCATTCGCACACCCTCAGGCGACAACTTCGGTTGGGATCCGTGGGCCCGTGGCAACATCGCCATCTGGGATGCCGACGCCCCCGGTTATCCGGGTCGCGCGAAGACCACCGCTGTCACGAACTTGAGGGACAACGGCAATGGCGTCGTGGGGCCCGTTCAGTGGGCTAGGGACGACTCCGCGGTGCTTGCCGCAGCCCACGTCGAGGGAGTGGGCGGGCTGTGGCAGTTCGCGATCGGCGCGGGCAGTGAGCTGCTCCCGCACCGGATGCCCATTGCAACCGATGCGGTGACTCTCGGCGGTCAGGTCGGCGGATTCACGCCGGGCCCGTTGCCGCAGGACGACATGGCTGGCGAGTGGGAACCAGGCGACACCGTCCGCGTGCGGATCCTGGACAACGACCTGGGGGCGGGCTCGAGCACCAAGGGCGACTGGATTGTCACGGTCGAAGGCTCGGGGCTGGAGGGTGACCTGCAGGTCACGGGGATCGGCGCGGGCACCGAGGTCGTCTACACGATCAGTGCCGATGATGGGGGCGTCGTCGAGATTCCGTACCGGGTATGCGTCCAGGGTGGCTTTCCCGCGTGTGGCACGGCGACGGTCCGCATCGGCGTGCGCCACCCGAGCACCGCGCTGAAGCTGACGGTGATCGGGCCCACCGATGGCGAGGTAGCAACCCGCTCGCAGGTCGAGTACGACGTCGAGGTCACCAACCTCGGCGGCGAAGCCGAGCACGCGGGTCAGCGGGCCGTCGACGTGGAGTTCGTCCTCGAACTGCCCGTCGCCATCGGGTACGGCGGGGTGACCGGCGGCTCAGGTCAAGCCTTTGACGCGTGCACGGTACGCAAGCGAGACGTCAGCGACGGGCGCGGACTGCGGTTCAAGCGCGACCTGGTCTGCCGGGCGAAGTCGTTGCCGGTCGGCGGCACCATCGCAGCGACAGTCACCTTGATAGCGCCCCCGGTCCCGATGACGGAGCCGATTTCTGGCTATGCCTCCGCGGCGAACGCCCATTCCAGCATCGACTGGCACAGCAGCCTGTCCGTCACGGGTGCGCGAGGATCGCCGCAGGTGGCAATCGTGTCGGACCTGAATCCGGCCGCTGAGGGCTCAGATGTCACCTTCACCGTCACCGTCGCCGGGTTGGGCGCCGACGCGAGCACCGGGGCGGCCGACGTCGTGCCGACCGGCCAGGTCGTGCTGTTCATCGACGGCGTCCTGAACGACGACGTTGGCGACGTGTCGCTCGCCGATGGGTCGGCGTCCATCTACTTCTATGCGGATCTGGCGCCCGGACCTCACGAGGTGACCGCGCGGTACCTCGGCGACGGCAGCTACCTCGTGGCCGACTCACCACCCCTGACGCAGGTGATCGGCAGCAGTGGGCCGGACCTGGCGGTCACCATGACTCACTCCGACCCGTTCACCGCGGGCCGGACCGGCACGTACACCGTGACCGTGGCGAACAACGGCACCGCCGACGCCGACGCCGGTGCCGTGCTGGACCTGTCGTTCCCGCCCGGGATCAGCCACCTCGGCCAGGCGATCAGCGGCGACTTCACCTGTGTGTGGAAGCCGATCTTTACCGGCAACCCCAGGCGAGCGCCACGAGTGCACGCTCGCCGGCGCGCACACCGCGTACGAGGTCGGACGGACGTACACGCTGATCCTGACCGTCGCCATTGCACCGGACGCCGTCGCGGGTGTGGCCAGCGCCCGCATCTACGACGAGCACGACGTCGATCCGGACAACAACGACGCCTACGACCCGACGCGAGTCCGCCAGCCGGCAGGTGTGGGTGGCCTCGACCTCGTCTTCGGTGGACCCGCCTCGTTGCCAGCCGGGCAGAGCGCTCCGTTCGAAGGTCTCGTGGTCAACGATGGCGACACCGATGTCCCGGGGCCGATCACGACGACGCTGCTGGTCCCCGTCGCCAAGGGTGCGGGACGTTCCTTGGCTGCCGGGCAACCCATCGGGACTGGCTGGACGTGCGAGAAGTTCCGAGTTGGTGGACGCACCGCCGCCACCTGCGTGCACCCGAGTGGTGTGCCGGCGGGCGGCAGCCTGCCGCCGCTCGCCTTCCCGCTCAGCGCGCCGGCGACTGCCGTGCCGGCCGCCGCGGTGCTGTCCTACCAGGTGCGCGGCGCGGACGGGGCCACCGTCGCGCACCTGCCGACGTACTCGCTCAAGGTCGCTGCGCCCGCCAGCCCGCATCTCGCCATGCAGATCACCGGTTCGGGAGCGCTGAGCACGGCGGGTGACGCCTTCACGATTGCGGCGGTCAACGACGGCGCCGGCCCGACGACCGGCCCTACGCAGCTGTCGATGCCGATACCAGCCACCGTGAGTGTCACGGAGGTAGTGGCGACCGGTTGGACCTGCACCCACGGCGCCGACCTGCGGTGCGTCACCGACCAGCGGATTGCACCAGGTGAGGCCGGACCGCCGGTCATCGTCTTCCTCGCGGGCCGGCCCGCCCGTTCCGGTACTTCGGTGACGCTGACCGCCACCGCCACCGCCACCGCCGGTGACGAGCTTGGGACCGCGGCGAAGGTGGTGACGCTGCCCCGGGTGACCAAGGCGAGACTCGAGGTGCAGCGCACCGCGGCCCAGGCGCAGCCGGACGGGCAGGTCGCCTACACCCTGGCCGTGCGCAACGTGGGTGAGGGCGCCGCCGGTTCGGAGCTCACGGTCGTCGAGATGTTGCCGCTCGGCTTCACCGCGATGATCGCGGGCGACGGGGCTGGGTGGGCCTGCGCACAGCAGGGCGTGGCGCTCACCTGCACCCGGCCCGGCGACGCGCAGGTCCTCGCGGCGGGCACCCAGACGCCGCCGGTGTCCATCGTGCTGGCACCGCTCACTGGCTTCGTCGGGACGGTCATCATCGGAGGTCACGCGTCGGCGGACACCCCGGATGGTGAGACCGAGCACTCCTCGACCGGGACCATCGGCCTGTCCCTGGTTGGCCCGCCGGCCCCCAGTGCGCGCATCGACGTGTCCGTCACTCCGGATCAGGCGCCGCTCCAGCGGCTCGGCACCACCTCGGCCACCCTCCAGCTGGCCAACCGCGGCACCAAGGCAACGGACAGGCCCACGGTCGGTGTCTTCCTGCTGCCAGCGGGGGTGAGCTTCGCTCCGGGCACCTCCGGCACCAGCACCGGCCCGTACGCCATGCCGTCGAGCGGTACGGCCACCCCCCGACCGATCGGGCCGGCCAACCCGGCCGGGCTCAGCTGCACCCGCGTCGACAGCCCGGCAGCACTCGTCTGCCTGACACCGCCGGGGCTCGCCGCCAACATGGGGTACCGCCACGAGGCGTCGGTGGTGATCGCCGCCACCGCCGCCTCCGAGGTTCCTTTCGTGACCGGCACCCTCGCGGTGAGCGCGGTCGGTCAAGCCGGTCTTGACCAGGCCGTCAACCGGCTGAAGGACCGGGGGCGCAGCGCTCTCGCCGATGTGGGCGAGGCGTTCGTGCGGGTCGGTGGGTTCACCCCCGACGCTGGACCCGCCCAGCGACTCGACGCGTTCACCCCGGGCGAGGGCGGGACTTTGGTGCCGACCCGGGTGGTGCTCGACGCTTCCGCCAGCAAGGGCGAGGGTCGGCATCTGACCTACGGCTGGACCCAGACCATGGGTCCAGCGGTGGGGTGGGAGAGCGCGGCTGCCGGGTCACAGCCCGGCGCCGGCAGCGCGCTGCCCGACTTCCCGGCAGCCACCACGTTCGCCCCGGCCGGCGGCGCCCCGCAGGCATGGGGCGAGAGGCCGGCATTCACCCTGCGCGCCAGCGGTTCGGACGTGGTCACGCTCGGCTTCCGGCTGTACGTCACCGATGGGGCTGCCGTGCGGACCGCCGACACCACGGTCACGCTGAGCCCGGGCGCGCCAGCCGCACCGCGGCCTCCGCAGGTGTGCATCCGCGACCTCAGCGCCGGTGGCGCCGTGGCAGACACCCCGTGCTGGGACCCGTCCGCACCGGCGCCGGCGCCCGGCACCCCGATGATCGTCGGCCCACTCACGCCGTACACCCACGACGCGGACGGCAACCCGGTGCAGTGGTCCTGGGCGGCGACCCGACCCGCCGAGGTGCCCGTCACGTTCACCCCTGACGTCGGCTCGCGCGACGGTGCCGACGTCCGCTTCAGCTGGCCCACCGGCGTCACCCAGCTCGCGCTGGTCGCAACGGTGACCAACGGGCGCCACGACGCCCGGGGTCGGCCGCTGGCCGGTCACGTCAGCGCGGTGGCCGGACCGGACGCGACCCCCCTAGGCGTTCGCGTGCTGCCGCTGGCGGGTCCGGCCGTGGCCGGTGCGCAGGTCACCGTGGTGGCCGAGGTCGAGAACGGCACCTTCGGCAACGACGAGCTCGAGGTCCGCTGGACACAGCTGGCGGGGCCGAGTGTGGGTCTGGCCTCCGGTGGCCGGACCGGGCAGGAGCTCACGTTCACGGGGCCGGCGCCCCGGTGGATCGGCGACACCGCCACCTTCGAGGTGACCGCCCGGCGGGGAGTCGGGTCGGCCGCCGCGGTCGCCACCGCGATCCTCACCGTGCCGCTCGCCGCGACGCCGACACCAGGTCTGGTTGTCGCCAATCTCGGGTCCCTGCAGGTCGCCCCAGGCGCCGAGCTGAAGCTGACCGCGACCGGAACAGGCGTCGGGACCCTGTCGTACGCATGGAGGATCCTTTCCGGCGGCGGGTCGCTCGCTGACGCTCAGACGGCGACGCCGACCTACACGGCACCGGCCGGCGATGCGCTCGCCACCGTCTCGGTGACCGTCACCGACAGCGCCGGCACGACGGTGAGCCAGGCGGTTCCGGTGCGAGTGGGTGCCAAGCCGGCGGCCACCGACACCAGCGCCTCGGCCAACGCCTGCGACAGCCGGATGCCGCTCGGCACCGTGTTCTCCCTGCTCGGGCAGGGCCGCAAGCCGCAGCTGACGGTGGGCAACTTCACCATCGACCTCGGCCAGCTGCCCACCGCTGTCGGCCAGAGCTGCGAGGTGAACGTCGCGGTGGCGTTCACCGACGCCAGCGCGAGCCTCGGGCCGCTCACCCTGACCAACCTGGAAGGCTCGATCGACCGCTACGGCCTGACGCTGGTAGCGGGCGAGGTGTCGCTCCCGCAGGACTGGAAGCTCGCGCCGATCCAGGTCGGTGCCGAGCCGATCAAGGTCAGCTTCGGCAGCGGCGCCGCCCTCACCGGCTCGCTGCGCTGGCAGAACCAGCTGCCCTGGCTGTCGGTACCCGCTTCGGCGAGCAATGTGCTCACCACCATCACGCTCGGCACCGAGCAGCTCGTGGTGGACGCCAAGGCAGACGTCGCGGGGGGCAACGCTTCGGTGACGGCGACGGTGCCCCTGGCGGGGGCGTCGCTCACCGCGACCGTGATCCTCGACAAGCTGTCGGTGTTCAAGACCCAGGTGAACGGCGCCGGCACCATCACCCGGGACTCCCGAGGTGTCACCTACGACGTGCGGGCCACCATCGGTCAGCGCGTACTCGGGCCCGGCATGACGCTGACCGGCGGTGAGCTGACCTGGAACGGTGACGGGCTGCATTTCTCCGGTGACGCGATCGCCGCCAAGGATGCGCTCGGCGTGCACCTGGTGGGCGACTACGAGGACTCGGACAACTGGTCGGCCACCGCTACGGCGACGATGCGAACCGACCCGGTCTGGATGCCGGCGGGGCTGTCCATCGCGTCGGGCTCCCAGCTCGGCGGGTCGGTCTTTTCGGTCAAGGGCACGGTGAACGTCGACATCCAGCTTGGCCTCAGCGGTGAATGGGTGATCCCCGGTACGCGAACGACGATCACCGGGCTGACCGCACGCTTCGCCAACGCCGAGGCGCCGGGAAGCTGCCCGGCGGTGCCGAAGGGCGACCTTTGGCTGGCCGTCTCCGGTACGGCAGCGTTCGCCCTGCCCGGCGACGCCCGCACGAAGCCGCTTCGTCTCGCCGTCACCGGCTGCATAGCGCCGGGCACGGGAGAATTTGTCGTCACCTCCACGGGGAACTTCCAGCACTACCAGCCGCTTTCCGGTGTCGACCTGACCATCGAGAACGTCGCACTCACGGTGTCCAAGACGGGTGCCGGCATTTCGGCGGTGGTCGGCGGAAACCTGCGCGCGTACGGTGCGGCGATGGGCGCGCGGTTGGTCATGCTGCCCGACGCGACCGGCTTCATGGTGATCGCCAACGCCGACCTCGCCGACCTCGGACTGCCGCTGCCCACGGGCCACCTCATCTACAGCACCAAACCCGTAGCCAACCTCGCGGCCATCCCCGGCCTGGCGAGCGGTACCGGCTCGCTGGGCGAGTCGCTGGGCACCTCGCTGGCCGGCCTGTCGGTACCCGAAGGATTCACCGGTCTGAGCAACTTCCGGCTGCCGGACAGTCTGTCGGTCTTCCTGGAGAACAAGCTGGGCCTGCCCAAGGGTTCGTCGCTGCTGGTTCGCGTCGACCTCGGGGACACCCCGAGCATCGTGGGGAAGCTGTCAGCCGGTCCGGGCGGGATCACGCTGTTCACCACCCAGGCGGGGACCCAGTTGGCGTTGAACAGCCTGAACCTGCGGATCTCGATGAATGGCTCGTTCGGCATCGGCGGCGAGGCGACGCTCACCATGAAGCAGCCGGACGCCGGTGGCGCCGCGGTCGTGGCCTCCTGCGCTGACGGCAGCAGCACGAAGATGTGCGTCACCCTCGGTGCGGAGCTTTCGCTCAACCTGGCCGGCGCCACCCCGTCGGCGAGCATCGCGCTGTACAAGACCGGTGCGGTCTGGAACGACGCCTTCGGTATCGCCGGTCTTGGACTGGGCAACCTGGCCATCCAAGGCGGGGTGAGCTTCACCGCGCCGCCAACCCCGACCATCGGCTTCGGTGCCACCATCACGTCGCTGCCGGCCAGCTTCGCGGACGCCTTGAAGATCCAGCCGTTGGCAGGTGGCGGCTACGAGCCGATGACCTTCGTAGTCAACCTGTCGGCGAGCAACCCCATCTTCGACCTGACCCTGGGCGTGGCCGACGGGCACAACTTCCTGCAGCCCGGCCCGGGTCTGGGCATCGACGTGGCGTCCCTCGTCATCGCGCCGATGGGCGGGTCGGTCGGCCCGTTCACCTACTCACCCGGGCTGCACCTGCAGTTCGACGCGAACGTGCTCGGCACGTCGGTAGCCGTCCAGGCCGATGCAACGGTCTCCCCGCCGTCCCTGTCGGCGCACGCGGAGGTCGGCGCCATCGACATCGCCGGGGTGCTCGCGCTGCGGCAGACGGTCTTCGACCTCGACGTCGGTCCCACCGGCATGGAGATGGCCTTCTCCGGCGGGCTGGACATGCCCGGAGGCGCCAGTCTCGAGGCACAGGCCACGGTCACCGCCACCGCGACGTCGGGCCTGCACTTCGAGGTCGCCGCCGCGGGCACCAACATCGGCCTGGGCCCGGCGTTCCGGCTGGAGAGCCTCCGGCTGGAGGCGAGCGGCGGGATCGGGACGTTGGAGATGGTGCCGAGCCTGTCCTTGAAGGCGACCGCGACCGCAAACGTGCTCGGGACCCGGCCGGTGCTGACGGGCTCGGTGACGCTCGTGCCAGGGCTGGGCCTCGCCGCCGGTGAGCTCTACGCGGCCAGCACTCCGATCCCTGTCGGCGCCGCGACCATCGGGGGGAAGGGGTGCCGGCTGCGACCGGACCTCGGGACAACTGGGCCGTGCGTCGGCGTCGGCTTCAACCTGTTGTCGGCAACGCCGGTCACCGTGGACGTCAGCGGGTCCGTCGCGGTCTCGGGGCTGACCGCCGAGTTCGACGGCACGCTCGACGGCACAGGTCTGCGCCTGGCCGGGCAGCTCGCGCTCACGTCCGCCGCGTCGGTGCAGGTCAACGGCCGGCTCTACTTCGGCGAGAAGCTCGCTGGGGTCAAGGACTTCGGCGCACCGGTCGTCAGCGGGGTCCGCCCGCAGGTGCAGGTGAAGGCAGGCGACTTCCGGCTCACCTCGGCTGGTGCGCTCACGCTGCCGCTCGCCGGGTTCGGGGTGAATGCTGAGGTCGACGCGGGACATGTGGGCGGCCAGCAGTGGGTGCAGGCTGAGGGCCACGTCTCCTTGCTCGACTCCAGCATCCACGTCGCGGGCCAGTTCGCCCGTACCGCAGGCACGTTCACCTGGCAGCTCGACGGGTTCGGTCAGCTGACCCTCGGCGGCTACCGGGTCGCCGATGCGAACGTGAAGCTGTCCAGCGACGGCTACGCAGCGGTGGCCGGGAGGCTCAACCTCGGCAAGGTGTCGTCCACCAGCTTCACCGGCACGGTGCGCACGACAACCGGCACGGTCGTCTACGCCTTCAGCGGGCGGACCAACCTCGATGTGCTGGGTGTCACGCTGACCGCCACCGCGGAGATCGGGAACACCACCGGCCGCACGCAGGCCACCATCACCGCAGTCGGTACCGTCGCCCCCTTCGCGCGGTTCAATGCGAGCGCCGCGTTTGATACCAGGGGTGAGTTCTGCCTGCAGGCCGCGGCCACCGTCATCGGCTTGAACGGCACCGGCACCTTCTGCAACCCCGGCGGGCTGACCGCCACGTTCGGCTACCGGGGCTTCAACGTGTCCGGGTCGGCAAGCAGCTCGGGCTGGGCGTTGCAGAGCACGACGCTCGGGAACTTCCAGCGCTCCGGCAGCCTGTTCGTCTGCGACTGGTCGGTGACCGCGGCGTGGCAGTACGTGCTGAAGGTGAGCTCGGCGAACGGTGTGACCCTGGCCGGTACCGGCAACGGCACGGCCAGGTGCGGAGTCGCCTCGCTGAAAGCGGGTCTGGCCGTGGGCTACGACCCGTGGTGGGTGCAGGGCAACTTCGGGGTCGGGCCGGTGGACATCCTCGCGCGGGTTGATGACGGCGGGGTCAAGGTGACGGTCACATGAGCCGCGTGGGCAGGGTGAAGGTGGAAAGGTCCGTGACAGGCGTGATCGGAATGTCACGACGTCGAGGCATTGCTGTCACGCTCGGAGTGGTGGTGATCGGTGCCGCTCTGCTCATCAGCACCGGCACCGCTTCCGCCGTGCTGGTTCGGCTCGGCCTGGTGGCGACGGCCACTGCCGCCGACGGGGATGCGTTCGCGGATCGGGTCGTGCTCGAGCCAGGGACCACCGTGCTGACCGGCACGACGTCCGGCGCCACCGCCGAGCCAGGTGAACCTGCGGTGGACGCATCGGGGCACACCGTCTGGTTCAGCTGGGATGCACCGGCCTCGGGCTGGGTGTACCTGGTGCCGACCGACGTGGCCGCACCGGGTGCGGTGCGGCCGGCCCTTCACGTGTACACCGGCACCACGCTCGATGCAGCTCATCGGTGTCGACGTCACCGAGGCGCCCGACGGTGACCCGGATGCCGTGGGTGGCGCCAGCGCGGCGTTCCCCGCGGTGGCTGGCACCCGCTATGCCATTCAGGTCGCATCGCCCAGGGTCACCCAGTGGCGTTCACGTTGGGGCTCTGGCAGCCCGAGGCCGACGGTCCCGCCGCGGACGAGCCGAACGGCGCGATCGACCTCGACCAGGTGGTCGCCGACACCGTGGCGGCAGGACAGAGCGTCGCGACCGTCACCGGCACCACCGCTGGCGCCACGGCGGCTGCGGGTGAGCCGGGCTCGCCTGCGCACTCGCTCTGGTATGCCTGGACCCCTCCGCCGGGTGGCGGCACCGTGACCGTCGTTGCGTCGCCGGGCCAGATTCGGCTCGGTGTGTACACGGTCTCAGCGTCGGTGGACCCAGAGTCGCTCGACATCGAGATGACAGCGCTGGTGCCGGTGCGCAGCCTGGGGCCCGGCTCGGCCACCCTGTCTGGCGCACCGGGCGCCCGGGTGCTGCTGCAGGTCGACGGACCCGAAACCTGGTTCGAGCTGACGCTGACCCCGGTAGGTGTCACCGCGCGCGACGTCACCGCGCCCACCATCACCTGCACCCCACCGTCGGGTTGGGCCTCAGCGGCGGAGATCGACGTGCCGTGCACGGCCACCGATGCCGGCTCGGGCCTGCGCGAGGCAGCAGACGCCTCGTTCACCTTGACCGCCTCGGTTCCCGACGGTGCGGTGACCGAGCAGGCCGCCACTGGCACCCGGACCGTGTGTGACAACGCCGGCAACTGCGCCACCGCAGGACCTGTCACCGGCTTGCGGGCCGACCTCGTGGGTCCCGTCGTCACCTGCGAACCAGCGCCGGCGGGCTGGCTGGCGGGCAATGCGTCCCTCGCCTGCACGGCACACGACGAAGGCAGCGGGCTGGTCGACCCCGCCCTGGCCACCTTCGAGCTGCGAACCCAGGTACCGACTGGCACGACCGATGCCGCTGCCGTCCTCGTGGGCCCGCAGCAGGTGTGCGACCAAGCCGGGAACTGCTCCACGGTTCCGGACCGAGCCGGGGTGCCGATCGACGGCACAGCGCCAGACGTCGTCTGCGACGCCGCGCCCGCCGGCTGGCATGGCGCGGACGTCGCCGTCACCTGCCACGCGACCGACCGCGGCGCGGGCTTGGCGGACGCCGCCACCGCAGAGTTCACGCTCACCACCTCGGTGGGTGACGCCGGCGTCGATGAGGTCGCCGCCACCGGCAGCCGCCAGGTGTGCGACCTGGTCGGCAACTGCGTGACGGCGGGGCCGATCACCGGCATCAAGGTCGACAGGCAGGCGCCCGTGGTGGACTGCGAGCCGCCGGCGCCCGGCTGGCGGCAGGGGCGCGCATATGAGGTGCGCTGCACGGCCACCGACGGCGGGGCGGGGTTGGCCGCCGCCGCAGACGCCTCCTTCGTGCTGCGCGCGCAGATCCCGGCGGGCACCGAGTCGGCCGACGTGTCCACCGACAGCCGCCAGGTGTGCGACCTGACCGGCAACTGCCTTCTCGCCGGGCCGTTCACCGGGATCGCGCTCGACGACAAGGCACCGAGCGTCACCTGCGCGCCGACATCCCAGGCCTGGCAGCGTTACGCGGCCACCGCTGACTGCGCCGTCGTCGACGCCGGTTCCGGGGTGAGCGCGGCCAACGCGGCGTTCACCCTGTCCGGGACCGTTCCCAACGGCACCTTCTCCGACCGGGTGGCGATCGATGGCCGCCCGGTCTGCGACGAGGTGGGGAACTGCACCGCGACGCCACCGGTGGGCACCGGCAAGGTCGACCGGCGGCTGCCGCACGTCACCTGCGCCGCACCAGGCGTGGGCGTGTTCGCACACGAGGTGACCATCGAATGCCGGGCCAGCGATGACGGCAGCGGGCTGGCGAATGCCGCCGACGCCTCGTTCACGCTGCGGACGTCAGTCGGGCCGGGCAAGGCCGACGCCGCCGCCTCGACCAACACCCGCCAGGTGTGCGATGTGGCGGGCAACTGCACGACGGCCGGCCCGATCACCGCCCTGGCGATCGACCGCACGCGGCCAGCCCCAGGCGTCGCTCCGACGCTGGGCACTCCCAGTGCCGTCCGGGTCCTCGCAGCACGTCCAGCATCAGCCCAGGCCGCCGACGCCAGCGGGGGCGGAGCGGTGCCAGTGCCGTACGAGCTTCCGATCGTGACATCGGCGCCCGGGCTGGCCGTCCGCACCGCCTGTGCGGCGCCACCTGGCTCGCCGTTCGTCCTCGGTCGGACCGTGGTGGTGTGCGGCGCGACGGACGACGCTGACCGCACGACGACAGCGACCTTTGGGGTGGACGTGCGGCCGGCTCCCGAGCTCGCACCGTCGAGCCCGGCCACGGCCGGTGGTGCCTGGCGGGCGGTCGGTACTGGATTCGCCGGCGGTAGCGCTGTCGTGGTGGAGCTGGACGGGAGGACGCTGGCGACGGCAGTGGCCGGCACCGCCGGAGACGTTGCCCAGGTGCTCACCATCCCGGCTGACCTCGATCTCGGGACTCACCTGATGGTGGTCCGTGGTGCAGCGCCCGACGGGCAGGTGCAGCTGGTCGTCACGCCGTTCACCGTTCAGCTGGCCGCACCGGGTACGACGCCACCGACGACAGTCCCGGGGGGCGCGCCGACGCTGCCGGGTGCGGGGCCCGGCTCGCCCGGCGGCAATCCCGACGGCACCGGTGGCACGCCTGGGCAGCCGACATCGCCCGCTGATCCGACGTCGCCCGCTGACCCCGGTAGGCCGGGTGTCCGGGTGCTCCGGGTGCTCCGGGTTCACCGGCGGGAGGCCCTGCGGCGTCGCCCGCGCCTGGGTCGGCGGTCAGCTCGCCGTCGGCAGGTGCGCCCGGTGGAACCGTCGATCCGCCGGCTCTCGATGCTCCGCACGGGACCATCGAATTCGGTGATGGTCCCCAGGTCGAGACGCCCGAGCCGTCCCCGTCGACGGATGCGGCGACCGGCGCGACCTCTCGGTCGCTCTGGAGCCTGGCGGGCGTGGGTGGCTTCTTGGCCTGGCTTCTCCTGGGCGCAATCATCGGTGGCTGGCGGTGCGGAAGGCGACCGCCTGGTGCGCTGGCGCGTCGTCCGTCGAAGGCCGTGACGCTGCCCATCTCGTGGGCAGGCCTGCCACCTCCTTCGTGATCATTTCGTGCGTAACGATCGCATTTCGTCGAATAAACCGTTGATCGGTCAAAGCGGATCTTCCACTACATTTCGCTGTGGCGTCGCGGGCCCGCAGCCACTCCTATCCGTTCTGATGACGTCGCGCTGTGTCTGCGGCGTCCGAAAGGAACAACCCTTATGCGCAAGCGCACCATCTCGGCGCTCCTCGCGAGCGCTCTTGCTGCGGGCACTCTCGCCACGGCAGCCCCCGCCATGGCAGCCCCGACGGATCCCGCCGGCGGCGGCGGAAATCGTCCGCCTCCCCGGCGCGAACCGGATCGAGACGTCCGTCATGGTCTCGGAGGTCACGTTCGCTGGTGCGGCTGAGGAAGCAGGCCGAGGAGGATGACTTCGCCGACGCCGTCGTTCTGACCCGCTCCGATGCCTTCGCCGACGCCGCCGCCGGTGGCCCGCTGGCCGCGGCGAAGAACGGTTCGTTGCTGCTCACCGCGTCCAACCGGCTCGACGACCTGGTGGCCGACGAGATCGAGCGGATCCTGCCCGCAGGCAAGACGGTCTACCTGCTGGGTAGCACGTCCTCGGTGTCCGCCGCCGTCGAGGCGTCGGTCAAGAAGCTCGGCTACGCCACGGTGCGCCTCGGTGGCGCCGACCGCTTCGAGACGTCCGTTCTCATCGCCAAGGAGATCGCCAAGGGTGGCGAGGCGCCGAGCCCGCTGATGCTGGCGACCGGCCTCAACTTCCCGGACGCGCTCACCGCCGGTGCGGCTGCGGGTGCCACGGGCGGCGCGGTTCTGCTCACCGCAGGCGACACGCTGACCAAGTCGGTTCGCGACTACCTCGTCTCCCGCGGCGACGCTGAGGTCTTCGCGATCGGTGGCCCGGCCATCGCGGCGTTCCCCGTTGCGAACAGCCACCGCATCGCCGGTGCGAACCGGTACGAGACGGCCGTCAAGATCGCCCAGACGTTCTTCACCAACCCGGAGTACGTGGCACTGGCCAGCGGCACGAACTTCCCGGACGCGCTCAGCATCAGCCCGCTCATGGGCTTCGCTGACGGCCCGGTTCTGCTGACCGACCCGAACACGCTGCCGCAGGTCGTCGCTGACTACCTCGCCGCGAACAAGGCGTCGATCGGGGTCGTGTTCATCCCCGGTGGCGCGCCTTCGGTGAGCACCAAGGTCGAGGGTCAGGTCGTGGACGTCCTCAAGTAGTACCCATCCGGCTCCGGGTGCGGGCGGCTGCGGCCGGCCCGCACCCGGAGCGCGGGCCGAAGTAGCCCCGGCGGGATGTCAGGCCGTGCCTTGCTACGGACGAAGGCCGATGAGTAACAATCGCGTTCCGCTCATTTGGTCGATGATCACTTATGACGGACCTTCTACTACGTTCTGTTGCGGCGAACCGGTTTCGGAGCCACTTCTACCAGTTTCAGTGGTGCTGGCCCGTTCTCGCGGCGCCCGAAAGGGACAAAGATGCGCAACCGGACTATTGCGACGCTTCTCGCAGGTGCCGTCACTGTGGGCAGCCTTGCCGTGGCGGCTCCCGCCATGGCAGAGAGCCCCACGCAGGGGGGTGTGGTCATCCGCATCGCAGGCGAAAACCGGATCCTGACCGCCGTCGGGGCATCCATGCTGTTCGTTGACGACAAGGAAGGCGGTAGCGGATCGGACAACTTCGCCGACGCCGTCGTACTGACCCGCGCGGATACGTTTGCCGACGCAGCGGCGGGGGGTCCGCTGGCCGCTGCCAAGGGCGGTCCGCTGCTGCTCACCCCGTCCAACCGGCTCGACGACGCGGTGGCCGGAGAGATCGGCCGTATCCTGCCTGCGGGTAAGACGGTCTACCTGCTGGGGAGCACCGCCTCGCTGTCCGCCGCAGTCGAGACCGCGGTGCAGGGCCTCGGCTACGCGACGGTGCGCCTCGGTGGTGCCGACCGCTTCGAGACGTCGGTGCTCATCGCGAAGGAGATCGCCAAGGGCGGCACTGCGCCAAGCCTGCTGATGCTGGCGACCGGCCTCAACTTCCCCGACGCGCTCACCGCCGGTGCGGCCGCGGGTGCCAATGACGGGGCGGTCCTGCTCACTGCTGGTGAGGTGCTGCCGAAGTCGGTTCGTGACTACCTCGTGTCCCGCGCCGACGCGGAGGTCTATGCGATCGGCAAGCAGGCGATCGCGGCGTACTCCGTCGACAACGGCCACCGCATCGCCGGTGAGAACCGGTACGAGACGGCGGTCAAGATCGCCGAGAAGTTCTTCACCGACCCGGAGGGCGCGGCCCTCGCTAGCGGCACGAACTTCCCGGATGCGCTGAGCATCAGCCCGCTCATGGCGCTGGCCGGTGGCCCGGTGCTGCTGACCGAACCCAACGCGCTGCCGAAGGTCATTGCCGACTACCTCGTCGCAGGCAAGGCATCGACCCAGGGTGTCTTCGTCCTCGGTGGCGAGCCGTCGGTGAGCTGGAATGTCATGATGCGAGTCAGCACCCTCCTCGCCAGCTAGTACCTCTCCGGCTCGGGTGCGGGGCGGTTCCGGCCGTCCCGCACCCGGAGCACGGACGTTCGCTCAGCGGAACACGCCGGTGTGGCCCAGGGAGTACCGACCGGGCTGCGGGTAGACGCACAGGCCGTGCGGCCCGGCCCCGACGGTGATCTTCCGGGTCAGGTGCCCGTCTGCGGTCGAGATCTCGTAGACGACGCCGTTGTACCGGCCGGAGACCCACAGCTCGGTGCCGTCCGCCGAGATGCCGCCCATGTCGGGGGAGCCGCCGCCGGGGATGTGCCAGGTCGCGGTGACCTTGCGAGTCGCCAGGTCGATGAGGCTGATCGCGCCTTCACCGCGGTCGGTGACGAACAGCGTGCGGGAGTCGCGGCTGACGTACAGCCCGTGCGCACCTTTGCCCGTCGGCACGAAGCCGATCTTCGTGAAGGTGGCACCGTCGATGAGCCACACGCCGTTGCTCGCCATGTCCGCCACGTAGAACACCGAGCCGTCCGGTGAGGTCTTCACGTCCTGCGGCATCGCGCCCGGCGCCAGGGTCATGCGTGCCGACCAGCCGTTCGGTGGCTGTGTCGACCTTGAGGAGCTGTCCGTCGAACTCGCAGCTGACGATGAAGTAGCGCCCGTCGATGGAGAAGTCGGCATGGTTGACGCCTTTGCACGGCACGGGCACCGAACGTTGCAGCTGCATCGTGTGCGGGTCGCGAAAGTCCAGACGCTGCAGGCGTTCGGCCATCACCACCGCATGCTTGCCGTCGGGGGTGAAGTACAGGTTGTAGGGGTCCTCGATCGGGATCGGCGCGCCCGGCATGCCGGTCGCTGGGTCGATCGGGGTGAGCGCATTGCCGAGGTCGCTGTTGACCCACAACGTCTTCAGGTCCCACGACGGCACCACGTGCTGCGGCTCGGTGGGGACCGGGAAGGAGCGGATGACGGCGCCGGTCGCTGGGTCGATGACGTCGACGGTGTTGCTCATGCTGTTCGGTACGTAGACGAGGTTCGGGTAGCCGCGGACCGTCGGGCTCAGCAGGTTCGGCCGGTCGAAGCTATAGATGTCGCGGGCGTCGACGACCGGCGGCATCCCGGGCAGGGCGCCCGAGGTGGTGCCCGGGACGGTGGCCACCTGCCGCGTTGCGGACGGGGCAGGCGCCATCGTCATCGACGGCATCGCGCTGGGGGTGGGCTGCCCGGTGCCGCTCGTCTGGGTGCAGGCGGCCACCATCACCAGCGCGGTCGCGGCAACCGCACGGCGGGCTCCAGACCGCACCCCGACCGTGACCTTCACCGGGTGGGCCCGAGCAGGGTGGACGTGGTCACGGCCGCCAGCCCGCGGGAGCGCAGCCCGTCGAGGATGACGGGCAGGGCCGCGACGGTGCCCGCGTGCCCGAGATGCAGGCTCACTACGGCACCTGGTCGCGCGGCGGCCAGCACCCTGTCGGAGATCGCGGCTGCGCCGGGATCGTTGTAGTCGAGCGGGTCGACGTCATAGCCCAACGACGTGCGGTAGCCGCCCCTCCCTGCGGCGGCGAGAATGGTGGCGTCGGCGTGGGCGGTGCCCGACGGCCGGAACCATCGCCCGGCGGTGCCGGTGAGCCGTCGGAGGAGTTCGGCGCACCGCTGGATCTCCGCGAACGTCGCCTCGGCGTCGAGGGTGCGCATGGCACGGTGGCTCCAGGTGTGGTTGCCGAGCTCGTGCCCGCCGTCGAGGATCCGTGCCGCCATCGACGGGTTCGCCTCCAGCCAGGTGCCCACGGCCAGCACGGTGAGGTGCGCGCCCACGTTCTCGGCCTCCGACAGCAGCTGGGTGGCGAGCGCGGGGTCGCCCGCGCCGTGGAAGGTCAGCGCTACTGATCTCGTGGTGGTCGGGCCGCGGTCCACCTCGACGGCTGGCGCGCCCTGGGCGACCGGGGTGCCAGGCGGGGCCGACCCTGCGGGTTGCGACGCCCCCGCCGTGGGTGTGTTTTCGGTCGCGACGGCGGAACGGTGAGGGGAGGGGGCGACGTGGTGCGGAGAGCAGGCCGCGGCGGCGCCCAGCACCGCAGCTGCCTTGAGGACTGTTCGTCGATCGACTGACACTTCTGCACGGTAGGAAGTCGCGGGCAAACCGACGGCAAAGACCGACCTGGGTGACCTGAGCCGGACGAGCTCAGCCGGTGGTCCGCCACAGATCGGTGACGCGGACGTCGAGCTCACCGAGGAGGCGGCGCAGCAAGGGCATCGACAGGCCCAGCACGTTGCCGTGGTCACCGTCGATCCCGTCGACGAACGGTGCCGAGAGCCCGTCGAGGGTGAACGCGCCGGCCACGTACAGCGGCTCCCCGGTCGCCACGTAGGCCGCGATCTCGGCGTCGTCCGGCGTCCCGAAGCGGACGGTGGTCGAGGCCACCGCGCTGACCTCGCGGCCGCTCGGCAGCTCGATGACGCAGTGCCCGGTCCGCAGGACGCCGGTGCGGCCACGCATCGCCTGCCACCGGGTGGTGGCCTCCGCTGCGTCGGCCGGCTTGCCCAAGGCGACCCCGTCGAGGTCGAGGAGCGAGTCGCAGCCGACGACGAGGACGGTGTCGGACGTGTGGTCGCCACGGATCGCCGTCGCGTCGCCGCCGCCAAGCGTCTCGGCCACCGCGCGGGCCTTGGCCACAGCGAGCGCCAAGCAGGCGTCGAAGGGAGCGAGGTGGTCCAACCCGGTCTCGTCGACCCCGCTGACCAGGACCTGCGGGTCCAGGCCCGCGGCGCGCAGGACCTGGAGCCGGGCAGGGGAAGCCGACGCGAGGACGAGGCGGTGCGTCACGGGAACGTCACCGCCACGCGCTGGTCCGCCAGGCGCCTTCGCCGCGCCGAAGCGGGCCGGACCGCAGCGGCGGGCGCCAGCTCGACCGGACAGGCTGGCGCGGAGCCGTCACTGGTGCCGATCCGCGTGCCGCCAGCACCGTCACGAGGGCGGCCAGCTCGCGGCGTCCGGGGTTCCGCGGACGACCCGCAGCACCGGTCGCGCCGCTGTCTCGTCGCGATCTTGAGGCGTACTGGCTGTGATCACGACCACCTTGCCTCAAGATCGCGGATGGGGTGGGCGCTGCCGTGGCGGCAGTCGCTCGGGTGGCGATCAGTGGGGCACGTGCTGTCACAGCGGGATGTTCCCGTGCTTCTTGGGCGGCAGCGTCTCCCGCTTGTTCGCCAGCGCCCGCAGCGCCCGCACCACCTGGACGCGCGTGGTGGACGGCGCGATGACGGCGTCCACGTAGCCACGCTCGGCGGCGATGTACGGGTTGGCCAGGGTGTCCTCGTAGTCGGCGATCAGCTCGGCCCGCCGCTGGACCGGGTCGGCCGCCTCGCGCAGCTCGCCTCGGTACAGGATGTTGACCGCACCCTGCGCGCCCATGACCGCGATCTGGGCGGTCGGCCACGCGAGGTTGACGTCGGCGCCCAGGTGCTTGGAGCCCATGACGTCGTACGCACCGCCGTAAGCCTTGCGGGTGATGACGGTGACCAGCGGCACGGTCGCCTCGGCGTAGGCGAACAGCAGCTTGGCGCCGCGCCGGATGATGCCGTTCCACTCCTGGTCGGTGCCGGGCAGGAAGCCCGGGACGTCGACGAAGGTGAGCACCGGGATGTCGAACGCGTCGCAGGTGCGAACGAACCGCGCTGCCTTCTCGGATGCGTCGATGTCGAGACACCCGGCGCAGCTGCATCGGCTGGTTGGCGACGACGCCGACCGGAGCGGCCCTCGACCCGGCCGAACCCACAGATGATGTTCGGCGCGAACAGCGCCTGCACCTCGAGGAAGTCGGCGTCGTCGAGCACGTGCGCGATGACGGTGTGCATGTCGTACGGCTGGTTGGCCGAGTCCGGGATGAGCGTGTCCAGCGCGAGGTCGGTCTCGTCGACCTCCAGCGGCGCGTCGACGTCGAAGGTCGGCGCGCTCGGACATGTTGTTGCTCGGCAGGAAGGACAGCAGCGCCTTGACGTAGTCGATGGCGTCGTCCTCGTCGGTGGCCAGGTAGTGCGCGACGCCCGACTTGGTGTTGTGGGTGCGCGCGCCGCCGAGCTCCTCGAAGCCCGACGTCCTCGCCGGTGACCGTCTTGATGACGTCCGGACCGGTGATGAACATGTGCGACGTCTGGTCGACCATGACGATGAAGTCGGTGATGGCGGGGGAGTAGACGGCGCCGCCGGCGCACGGCCCGAGCACCAGCGAGATCTGCGGGATCACCCCGGAGGCGTGCACGTTGCGCTTGAAGATCTCGGCGTACAGCCCGAGGGCGACGACGCCTTCCTGGATGCGCGCGCCGCCCGAGTCGTTGATGCCGATCATCGGGCAGCCGGTCTTCAGCGCGAAGTCCATGACCTTGACGATCTTCTCGCCGAAGACCTCGCCGAGGGAGCCGCCGAAGACGGTGAAGTCCTGGGAGAACACGGCGATCGGCCGGCCGTCGACGGTGCCGTAGCCGGTGACGACGCCGTCGCCGTAGGGCCGCTTCTTCTCCTGGCCGAAGCTGGTCGACCGGTGCCGGGCGAACGCGTCGAGCTCGACGAACGAGCCCTCGTCGAGCAGCGCGTCGATCCGCTCGCGGGCGGTCATCTTGCCCTTGGCGTGCTGCTTGTCGACTGCGCGCGCGGAGGCGGCGTGCACGGCCTCGTCGCTGCGGCGGGTGAAGTCGGCGAGCTTGCCCGCGGTGGTGTGGACGTCGGCGGGTGGCTCCGAAGCGGTGGCTGCCATGGCGGGTAGCGTAGCCGCGGCAGTTGATGTCTCGGTATTTGAGATCAAGATCTCAGAAGCCGACCAGATCGCTAGTCTGGTGAGCATGGCAGCCCTCGACACGCGCGAGCGTGCCCGGCGCGACATGCCCGAGCCGCTGCGCCGCGATGTGCGCCTGCTCGGCGACCTGCTCGGCCAGGTGCTCCGCGAGTACGGCGGGCAGGGACTCCTCGACGACACCGAAGAGCTCCGGCATGCGGTGATCGGCGTCCGCACCAGCGAACGCGACCCGCAAAGCGTCGTGGCCCTGGTCAACAGCTGGACCCTGGAACGAGCCGAAGAGGTGGCCCGGGCGTTCACCGTCTACTTCCACCTTGCCAACCTCGCCGAGGAGCGCCATCGGGTCCGCCTGCTGCGCGCCCGCGGCGCGGTGAGCACCAACCCGGCGGACTCCCTGGCCGGAGCCGCCGCCGAGCTCCGCCGTCTGCGGGGCGACGCCCACCTGGCGGCGAGCCTCGCCCAGCTGGAGCTGCACCCGGTGCTCACCGCGCATCCGACGGAGGCGCGTCGGCGCGCGGTGGTGACCGCGATCGGTCGGGTCGGTGAGCAGCTCGACCGCGTCGACGACCCGCGTGCCGGTGACGCCGAGCAGGCCGACGCCCATCGCCGCCTGTTGGAGGAGATCGACATCCTGTGGCGGACCGCGCACCTGCGGTCGACCTCGATCGACCCGCTCGACGAGGTCCGTACCGCCATGGCGGTGTTCGACAAGACGCTGTTCCGCCTCGTGCCCAGCGCTCTACCGCACGCTCGAACAGGCGCTGACCGGCAGGCGACGAGGCGGCGCGACCGTCGTTCCCGCCGTTCCTGCGCTTCGGCAGCTGGGTCGGCGGCGACCGTGACGGGAACCCGCACGTGACCGCGGCGGTCACCTACGAGGCGCTGGCCATCCAGGCGGACCACGTGCTGATCGCCCTGCAGGCGGCGACGGCGCGGATCGGCCGCACGCTCACCGCGGCGACGGTGACCACCCCGCCGAGCGCCGACCTGCGGCGCGCTCGAGCCAGGCGGCCGTCACCTACCCCGGCCCGATGGCCGAGCTGGCGCTGCGCTCGCCCGACGAGCCGCACCGCCAGTTGATGCTGCTCGCGGCGGAGCGGCTCGTGGCCACGAGGCGCCGCGATGCCGATCTCGGGTACCCCGGCCCAGCGGAGCTGCTCGCGGACCTGCGGATGGTGCAGGCCTCGCTCGCCGAGGCGGGCGCGCCGAGGCTCGCCTACGGCGAGCTGCAGCACCTCATCTGGCAGGTCGAGACGTTCGGCTTCCACCTCGCCGAGCTGGAGGTGCGCCAGCACTCCGCGGTCCACGCCACCGCACTCGAGGAGGTACGGGCCGGTGGTGCGCGCTCGGCAGCGACGCAGGAGGTTCTCGGCGACGCTGCAGGTGATGGCGGTCCTGCAGCAGCGGTTCGGCGTCGACGCGTGCCGCCGCTACGTCGTCAGCTTCACCCGGTCGGCGGCCGACATCGCCGCGGTCTACGAGCTGGCGGAGGTGGCGACGGACGGGCGCCCACCGGTCCTGGATGTGGTGCCGCTCTTCGAGACCGGCGAAGACCTGGCGGCTGCCGATGGTGTGCTCGACGGTGTGCTGGCGCTGCCGGCGGTGCAGCGCCGGCTCGCGCAGACCGGTCGGCGGCTGGAGGTGATGCTCGGCTACTCCGACTCGGCCAAGGACGTCGGCCCGGTCACCGCGACGTTCGCCCAGTACGACGCGCAGGGGCGCTGGCGCAGTGGGCCAGGCCGCAACCAGCATCGTGCTGACCTTGTTCCACGGTCGCGGCGGTGCGCTCGGCCGAGGTGGCGGTCCGGCCAACCGGGCCGTGCTCAGCCAGGCGCCCGGGTCGGTCGACGGCCGGTTCAAGGTGACCGAGCAGGGCGAGGTCATCTTCGCCCGCTACGGCCATCCGGTCATCGCGCACCGCCACCTCGACCAGGTGGCAGGCGCGGTGCTGCTCGCGTCGACGCCGGCGGTCGCCGAGCGGGCCCATACCGCCGCCCTGCGCTACGCGTCGACGGCGGACGCGGTGAGCGACGCGGCCCGCACGGCCTACCTCTCCTTGGTGCGGACCGACGGCTTCGCCGAGTTCCTGTCGGCGGTGAGCCCGTTGGAGGAGATCGGGGCGCTGCGGCTCGGGTCGCGCCCGTCGCGCCGGTCGGCCGCCCGCGGCATCGAGGACCTGCGGGCGATCCCGTGGGTGTTCGCCTGGTCGCAGACGCGCTGCACGCTGCCGGGCTGGTACGGCCTTGGCTCGGGTCTCGCGGCGGTGGGGGACGTGGAGCTGCTGCGGGAGGCGTACCGGGCGTGGCCGCTGTTCGGCTCCTTGCTCGACAACGCCGAGATGAGCCTGGCCAAGGCCGACCGCGACATCGCTGATCGCCATTTCGACCTGGGCGGTCGGCCCGACCTCGCCGCGACGATCCTGGCCGAGCTCGATCTCACCATCGAGTGGGTGCTGAAGGTGATGGGCCACACCCGCCTGCTCGAGGAGCGCGTCGTGCTCTCCCACGCGGTCGAGCTGCGCAACCCGTACGTCGATGCCTTGTCGCACCTGCAGCTGCGGGCGTTGTCGGCGCTGCGCGCGGGAGTCGACGACGCACAGGAGCGGGCCCGCACGGAGCGGCTGCTGCTGCTCACCGTCAACGGGGTCGCCGCCGGTCTGCAGAACACCGGCTGACCGTCGACTCCGGTGGCTGGAGCGACCGGATCTAGGGTGCAGGTGTGCCCGACTCGCCGTACGCCGACCTGGACCGCCCCCCACTGGTCGAGCGCGCGTTGCGTCACGCGCTGGTCTACGACGGCTCGTTGTGGAACGAGGTGACCGTCGTGGACCAGACCGGTTCGACCAACTCCGACCTCGCCGCGCGGGCCCGCCACGGCGCTGCTGAGGGCGCGGTGCTCGTCGCCGAGGAGCAGGTCACCGGCCGAGGCAGGTTGGATCGGACCTGGACGGCACCGCCCCGCTCGGGCCTCGCCTTCTCCATGCTGCTGCGACCGACGGATGTCCCGGCGTCGCGCTGGCCGCTGCTCCCGCTGCTGGTGGGGCTTGCCGTTGCCGATGCGGTCCGTCAGATCGCCGAGGTCGACGCGGTCCTCAAGTGGCCGAACGACCTGCTGGTGGACGGCGGCAAGCTCGCCGGGATCCTCGCCGAGCGGGTCGACTCGCCGGCCGGACCGGCGGTCGTCGTCGGCGTCGGCCTCAACGTGACGACCCGGGCCGCCGAACTGCCCACGCCCACCGCGACGTCGCTGGCCCTGGCTGGTGCCTCGGTCACCGATCGCGACACGCTGCTGAGGGCGGCTCTGCGCGAGATCGAGCGCAGCTACTTCGTCTGGTGCGACGCCCAGGGTGATCCTGAGTCGACCTTCCTACCGGCCTACCGCGAACGGTGCGACACCGTGGGCCGGCAGGTGCGCGTCGAGCTGCCGGGGAGTCAGCTGGTGGGCACGGCGACGGGCGTCGAGGAGTCGGGTCAGCTCGTCGTCGAGACCGAGGCGGGTCAGGTGCGCGTCGGGGCCGGGGATGTCATTCACGTCAGATGACACGCGATCGACGGCTGGCATGCCACGATGCCGGGCATGACCTTGCCGATGTCCGATGAAGAGACGGTTGTCCTGCGGCTCCATCCGCACTGGGTGACCTTGGTGCGCCCTGTCCTCGTGCTGCTGGTCACCGCAGCCGTCGCGGCGTTCGCTGCCGCCAAGATCCCGAGCGGTTCCTGGCAGGGGGCCGGCCGCCTCGCTGTGCTGGCTGTTGCACTCCTCGTCCTCGTCGTCTGGACGGTCACGCCGTACCTGAAGTGGCTCACGACCCGCTACGTGCTGACCACGCAGCGCCTGATCATCCGGACCGGCATCGTCGCGCGGCATGGCCGCGACGTCCCGCTCAACCGGATCAACGACGTGTCGTTCTCCGAGACCCTGCTGGAGCGGATGCTGCGCAGCGGAAGCCTCGTCGTCGAGTCGGCCGGCGAGCGTGGCCAGATCACGCTCGCCCAGGTGCCGCGGGTCGAGCACGTGCAGCGGGAGCTGTACCGGATGGTCGAGGCGCAGGACGAACACGAGCAGCATCGCCATGACGCCGCGCCCGACACTCCGAGGCTGTCCGAGCAGTAGGTCGCCGCCCGACCGGCAGGGCCCGGATCACCGAGGCGCTCGTGCCGCGCTAGCCTCGGCGGGTGACTACGAACACCACGGCGCCGACCGCAGCGTCCACCTCCGTCGACGGCATCACTGTCCACCGCTTCGGCCATGTCGCCGAGATCGTGCTGGACCGGCCCGAGCGGCACAACGCCCTGTCCACCGCGATGGCGAAGGCGCTGGGGGAGGCCACCACGGCACTCGCCGCCGACGCCGACGTGCGCGCCGTCGTGCTGTCCGCCGCCGGTGAGAAGGCGTTCTGCGTCGGCGCCGACCTGAAGGAGCGCAACTCCTACAGCGACGCCGACCTGCTGCGCCAGCGGCCGATCTTCCGCGCCGCGTTCGGCGGGGTGCTGCGGCTGCCGATGCCGACGATCGCGGCGGTGCACGGCTTCGCCCTCGGCGGCGGTTTCGAGTTCGCGCTGTCCTGCGACCTCATCGTCGCCGAGTCCACCGCGGTGTTCGGGCTCACCGAGGTCACCGTCGGG
Organism: uncultured Actinomycetota bacterium; assembly: GCA_963703505.1. Taxonomy (GTDB): domain Bacteria; phylum Actinomycetota; class Actinomycetes; order CAVPEL01; family CAVPEL01; genus CAVPEL01. The sequence goes on from CAVPEL010000006.1 coordinate 984,863, forward strand.
GTCCTCCCCGGTGGTGGCGGCACCCAGCTGCTCGGCCGGCGCATCGGTGCCTCCCGCGCGGCTGACCTGATCTTCACCGGCCGCAAGGTCGACATCGACGAGGCCGAACGGCTCGGCCTGGTCGACCGCCGGGTCGAGGCAGGACAGGCCCGGACCGCAGCGCTCGCGCTCGCCGAGCAGATCGCGGCCAACTCGCCGGTCGGCGTGCGCAACGCGAAGCGGGCGCTGGTGCTCGGCGCGGGCACCTCGCTGGAGGCGGGCCTGGACATCGAGGACGGCGCGTGGCGCGCCACCGCGTTCTCCGGTGACCGCAAGGAAGGCGTCGCCGCGTTCAACGAGAAGCGCCGCCCGAACTGGCCGGGGGTCTGACATGAGCGACCTGCCCAAGGCGATCAGCCTGCGCGAGGTCGGCCCGCGCGACGGGCTGCAGAACGAGGCGCCGGTGCCGACCGAGGCGAAGGTGGCCCTCATCGACGCGCTGTCGCAAGACCGGCGTGAGCCGGATCGAGGCGGTGAGCTTCGTCCACCCCAAGGCGATCCCGCAGATGGCCGACGCGGACGAGGTCTGGAACCAGATCCTGCGCAGCGACGACGTCCGCTACTCGGCGCTGGTACCCAACCTGAAGGGCGCCGAGCGCGCGCTGGCGGCCGGGTTCCGCGAGATCGAGGTCGTGGTGTCCGCCTCGGACACCCACAACCGCAAGAACGTGAACCGCTCCACCGAGGAGTCGCTCGACGACATCGCGCAGATCCTTAGCGCCGCCCACGCGGTCGGTGCCACGTGCCAGGTCATCGTCTCCACCGCGTGGGGCTGCCCGTATGAGGGTGAGGTGCCGATCGAGCGGGTCGTCGGCGTGGCCAAGCGCGCGGTCGCCGACGGCGCGGACGGGATCTCCTACGGCGACACGACCGGCATGGCGACGCCGACCCGGGTGACCGCTCTGGTGGGCGAGACCCGCCTGGCGCTACCTGACAGCCCGCTGAACCTGCACTTCCACAACACCCGCGGCACCGGCCTGGCCAACGTGCTGGCCGCGCTGCAGCTCGGGGTGAGCGACTTCGACGCAAGCGTCGGCGGCCTCGGCGGTTGTCCGTACGCACCCGGGGCGACCGGCAACATCGCGACCGAGGAGCTCATCCACATGGTGGAGGACATGGGCGTGGCGACCGGGGTCGATCTCGAGGCGATGATCGAGGCGGCGCGCGAGGCGGAGCGCCTGGTCGGTCGGACACTCCCGTCGCAGGTGCTGCGGGCTGGTCCGCGAACCAGGACGATTTCTGCCGTCGATCCTTCCTGCGGCTGACCGATCGCAGATCGGCGGTGACGGCCCGCTAGGGCAAATACCGCGAATCTTTGCGCCTTCTGGACCTGAGGCGACCGCTCGACGGTGCCGATAGCACCTGCGAGGGGATCGGTCAGAGGAGGCGGGGTCAGCGATGGCGACCGGTAGCGGCGCGCGGACGAGCGCGGGTTCGACACGTCGGGTGTTGTCCCTGCCCGAGCTTGGTCTGCTGGGCGTCCTTGCCGAAATCGCGGCGGCTACCGGTGGTGCCCGCACGGTTCGCGAAGTCGTCGAGCTCAGCGCCCCGCTCGCGAGGCGGGCGCTGGACGCGGATGCTCTGTCCATCGGTGTGTGGGAGCGGGAGACCGGGCTGCTGCGCATGCTGGTGAACGACGGCCAGCTCCCGGCCGGCCGCCAGCAGTTTCCCGTCGACGAGCTGTACCGGGTGAGCGACTACCCGCTCCTGGCCGGACTGGAGGCCGGTGGCCGTGGCCACCTGGACTCGCTGGATGACGAGGGCACCGAGCCGTCGGAGGCTGAGATCCTTCGCGCGGACGGGATGCAGCACGCCGTCGCAGTTCCGGTGCGGGTGCTCGATCGGACCTGGGGTGAGCTCTACGCGGCCCGCCGCCCGGGGCGTGCCCAGTTCGGCGAGATGGAGCGCGAGCTGGCGATCACGATCGCCGCGTTGATCGCCGCGGGTCTGGGTCAGGTGCGTCACCTCGAGCGCGTCAGCCGCCTGGCCTACGAAGACGCGCTCACCGGCCTTGCCAACCGCCGCTCGGTCGACGACCACCTGGACAAGGCGATGGAGCTGCATCGCACGACGGGCACCCCGGTCAGCCTCGTGGTCTGCGACGTCAACGGGCTCAAGGAGGTGAACGACGAGCAGGGACACGCGGCGGGTGACCAGCTGTTGGTCAGTGTGGCCGACGCGTTGAGCCTGACGGCCGCGTCGGCGCCAGGTGTGGTGGCCGGTCGGCTCGGCGGCGACGAGTTCTGCCTGCTGATGGTGGGAACGGACCTGGCCACAGCTGTCCAGGCCGCGGAGGAGCTCTGCCGTCGGACACGGCGGTTGCACGGGGGTGCCGGTGTCGCCTGCGGGGTCGCCTCAACTGACGACAGTGGCCGGTACGAGCTAGGGACGCCTGGCCAGCTCTTCCGGCTGGCCGATGCCGCGCAGTACCGGGCGAAGCGCGCCGCATCGACGGTTCCCGTCGTCGCCGGGCGAACCATGGCGGGTGAGGCGGACGGCGATCTGGAGGCCGGATCGGCGGGCGTCGGCGTGGGCTCAGACCGTCGGGCCACGCGGAGGCGGCGCGGGATCGATGTCGCTAGCGCGCTCGCCGAGGGTCTGATCGAGCTCGATGGTGTCTCGTCGGCGCAGCGGCACCCCTCGGGCGACGCGATGGTCGTGGAGTGCCTCACGGCGGTGGCCAACGCGATAGCTCGCCGCGTCGACGCCTCGGGATGGTGGGTGTCGCGGGCGGACCTGACCGCACGCACGCTCGTGACGGTAGCCAACTCGGTGCCTCGGTACTCCGACCAGGCGTCGCCGTGGCATCGGCCGCAGCTTGAGGTTGGTGCGGAGTTCGCGCTTGACGACTACCCCACGACCGAGCGGGCGATCCGCGGTGGGTCGTTCTCGCTCGTCGTCGGCCGACCAGGCAACGACCTCGCTGAGGAGGTGCTTGTGCTGGCCAGCGGCAACATCGCCATGGTCGCGGCTGGTGGGACGGTCGACGGGGCGGGGTGGCTGGTCGAGTTCTACGCCGACGAGCTCAGCTCATCACTCGAGGGTGTCGGACCGGTTCTGCGGGCGTTGATCGCCGCGGCGTTGGTGCGCTCGACCCACGTCCCCGTCATGAGCTGACCAGCTCGGTGAGCCCGGTCATCGTGCCGACCAGCACGGTGCCCGCGTCCAAGGTGGGCGTGGCGAACCGTGACGTCACGCCGACGTCGACGCTTGTCCGCACCGCGCCGGAGGCGGCGTCCAGCACGTAGAGCCGGCCGCCTGCGGGGTCGAGCGTGAACACGCCTGTGCCGCCCACCACCGGTGATCCGGTGATGTTCCCCGGTGCCTGCCAGACGGGCGTGAGCGTGGTGGAACCGACCGACACCGCTCGCACGCCACTGGTGCAGGGGACGAAGAGCACCCCTGCCGCGTAGGCCATCCCGCCGAAGGAGGCGCATCCGCTCGCCGCGGCGACCGGATGGCCGATGCCGCCGAGCGCGCCCTGACGGAGCAGGTAGATCGTGCCCGCCTTGCCTGCGGCGGCGAGCAGACCACCGGGCAGCAGCACCGGACCGGTCGACCCGAGGTCCAGGTCGGCGGCGTTCTCCTGCGCCCAGGACGATGGCGCGAAGAAGGACACCGGACGTGCCCCCGCGAGCTCGACCACCGAGTCGCTGCCGTCGTACGGCGGGCCGGTGGAGGCGCCGTTCCCGACGGAGACGTACAGGTGGCCGGAGCCGTCGGCGGCCGGCCCGGACGGCGCCCAGATCCCGGCCTCGCGCTGGCTCGGTGTCTGGTAGACGGCGAGGGGCCCCATGCCGGACGAAGGCACGCCGACGACGTAGCCGTGGTAGGGCCCGCAGTCGCCGTACAACCCGCCGTAGGCCACCCACACCGTGCCGCCGGTCAGCGCGAGGGCGGCGCGCTGCTGCTCGACGGCGACGGCTGCTCCTGGCGGGTCGACGACCCGGGTGAACCGCACGGCTCCACTCGCCGGGTCGACAGCGACCAGGACGTGGCGCAGCGGGTTCGAGGTGAAGGTGACCGCATAGACGGTGTCGGTGGTCGGGTTGAACACGGGAGTGCCGGTGATCCCGGTCGGGTCGATGTCGCCGCAGGGCAGCGCGGATTGCGGCACCGGCGGACCGACGTTCACGCGCCACGCGACGGCGGCGCCGCGAATCCCGTAGAGCGAACCACCTTCGGTGGCGACGATGACGGTCCCGCCGACCACGAGCGGTTCGGCGTAGACCGCGCCGTCGAGCTGGAAGTGGCGAACCAGACGCAGTGTGGAGGCGGTCGGGTAGTCCGGGGCGACGCCGGTGCGCGCCGCGTTGCCGTGGTAGGTCGGCCAGCCTGTGGCGCTGGCGTTCGTGGTGGTGCTGGCTGGTGCGGTGGGCGCGGCAGTCTGGGTGGCAGTAGCCGTCTGTGACGGGGTGGAAGGCGGGGTCCGCGACGGGACACCGGTCGCCGTGGCGCTCGGGGTAGGCCTGGGTGTGGAGGTGCTCCCGCAGGCCGTCGCGGCAAGGAGGACGGCGCCCAGCAGCGCAGCGGCCGGGCCACGCACGGGGGCCACGTCGTCAGTGTGCCCACGACGGCTGGGCACGAAAGCGCCTGCACTCCAGCGCTGCGCCCGCTAGCGCAGCTGGCCCACGAACTCGACGATGAGCGCCACCCCAGCGAGGGCGAGCAGCAGGCCCGCACCGACCAGCACCCTGCGGTAGCCGTTAGTGGACAGCCGCCCCCGGCTGAGCCCGACCAGCGCGGCGAGCACCACCTTGGTGCCGACGATGAGGGCGTAGAAGCCGACGATGAACGCTGCCCCGCGGACCGGCGCCAACCGCCAGGCCGACACCAGCAGCGGGCCGCCCACCCCGATCCAGAACAGCCACGGGTGCGGGTTCAGGTAGTTGACGGCGATCGCCTGCCGCAGCAGGCGGCCGTCGCCGCAGGTGCCCGCCCGCCTCAGGCGTCAGCCCGGCGGACAGATCCGCCGTCCGCGCCTCGCGGGCAGTCTGGGCGCCCAGGCCGAGCAGGAGCAGCCCGCCGGCGAGCGTCAGCCAGGTGACGACGCTGTGCGGCAGGGCGGCGACCACGGTCAGACACAGGAGCACCAGCGGAAGATCCGACAGCACCGGCACGAACGAGATCCGTGCGCCGGTGCGAAAGCCGCGGCGCAAGGTGCCGGTGATCACCAAGCCCATCAACGGCCCTGGGGCGATGCCGGCCCCGAATCCGAGGGCGATGCCGAGGGCCAGCTGTTCCATGGTGCGGCGAGGCTACGCGACGCGGTGGACCCCACGGCCGATACCCTCCCGGTCGTGACTTCCAACATTCCGGCCGGCGACCCGGTCCACGACTCCCCAGGCCACCCTCACCTGGACGCGCTGCGCGCGAAGGCATCCTCGGGCGGTGCGCCCAAGTACCACGACGCCAACGCCGCGAAGGGCAAGCTGTTCGCCCGCGAGCGCATCGCGCTGCTGGTGGACGAGGGCAGCTTCGTCGAGGACGGCCTGTTCGCGAACGTGCTCGCCGGGGACCTGCCGGCCGACGGCGTCGTCACCGGGGCGGCGACCATCGACGGCCGCCCGGTCATGCTCATGGCGAACGACTCGACCGTGAAGGCCGGCTCCTGGGGCGCCCGGACCGTCGAGAAGATCATCCGGGCCATCGAGACCGCGTACCGCACGGCCGTGCCGATGGTGTAGCTCGTCGACTCGGCCGGCGCGCGGATCACCGACCAGGTGGCGATGTTCCCCGGTCGGCGCGGCGCCGGGAAGATCTTCCACACCCAGGTGCGGGCCAGCGGCTCGATCCCGCAGGTGTGCGCGCTGTTCGGCCCGTCCGCAGCCGGTGGCGCCTACATCCCGGCGTTCTGCGACATCGTCGTCATGGTCGAGGGCAACGCCTCGATGTACCTCGGTTCGGACCGCATGGTCGAGATGGTGACCGGCGAGAAGACGACGCTGGAGGAGATGGGCGGCGCCGCCATGCACTGCAAGGAGTCCGGCGTCGGGCACTTCCTCGCCAAGACCGAGCCCGAGGCGATCGGCATCGTCCGCGACTACCTGTCGTACCTGCCGACCAACTGGGAGTCCGCGCCGCCGTCCGCACCGGCACGGGACCCCAAGAAGACCGACCTGAAGGCCCTCGTGCCCGTCAGCGAGCGCATCGCGTTCGACATGCGCAAGTTCATCCGCGGCGTGGTCGACGAGGACTCGTTCTTCGAGATCCACGCCCTGTGGGCGCGCGAGCTCATCGTCGGGTTCGCCCGGCTGAACGGCGAGGTCGTCGGCATCGTGGCGAACAACCCGATGTTCAAGGGCGGCGTGCTGTTCGTCGACTCGGCCGACAAGGCGACGCGGTTCATCTCAGCTGTGCGACGCGTTCAACGTGCCGCTGCTGTTCCTGTCCGACGTGCCCGGGCTTCATGGTCGGCACCGCGGTCGAGAAGCAGGGCATCATCCGGCACGGCGCCAAGATGATCACGGCCGTGTCCGAGGCGACCGTGCCGAAGATCTGCGTCGTGGTGCGCAAGGCCTACGGCGCCGGGCTCTACGCGATGGCCGGCCCCGGCTTCGAGCCCGACGCCACGATCGCGCTGCCCACCGCGAAGATCGCGGTGATGGGCGCCGAAGCCGCCGTCAACGCGGTGTACGCGAACAAGATCGCGGCCATCGCCGACGACGACGAGCGGGCGGCGTTCGTCGAGAAGCTCCGCGCCGAGTACGAGGAGGACATCGACATCGTCCGCCTCGCCAGCGAGCTCGTCGTCGACGCGATCGTCGAGCCTGCCGACCTGCGGGCCGAGCTGGTGCGGCGCTACGCGGCGGCCCGCACCAAGGACCGGACGTTCTCCCGCCGTCGCCACGGAGTCACCCCGGTTTAGCCAGGTTCTGCTTGGCCGGTCAAGGATTGGTCAAGGTTGATCGGAATCCGCAACGGAGCCGAGCCACCTCTTAGCATCATGAGCATGACCGCAGTATTGCTCGCTGAGGACGATGCCTCGATTGCCGAACCGCTCGCCCGGGCCCTGCGTCGTGAGGGATACGACGTCGAGGTGTCCAGCGACGGGCAAGGCGCGCTCGACCGGGTCCTCGAAGGTGGTGTCGACCTGGTCGTGCTCGACCTCGGGCTGCCGACCATGGACGGCCTCGAGGTGTGCCGCCGGATGCGCGCCGACGGCCATGCCGTGCCGGTGCTGGTGCTGACCGCGCGAGCGGACGAGGTCGACACCGTCGTCGGGCTCGACGCCGGCGCGGACGACTACGTGACCAAGCCGTTCCGGCTCGCCGAGCTGCTCGCCCGGGTGCGCGCTCTGCTGCGCCGCGGCACGACCGAGTCCACCCAGGTGAACGGTGTGCGGATCAACGTGGAGTCGCGCCGCGCCTGGCTGGACGACGAGGTCATGTCCCTGACCACGAAGGAGTTCGACCTGCTACGCGTCCTGGTCGCGCAGCCGGCAAGGTGGTCAGCCGCGAGCAGCTGATGCGCGAGGTGTGGGACACCAACTGGTGGGGCTCGACGAAGACGCTCGACATGCACGTGTCGTGGTTGCGTCGCAAGCTCGGCGACGATGCCGCCTCGCCACGGTTCATCACCACCGTTCGCGGCGTCGGGTTCCGTTTCGAAAGGGACTGAGGGGACAGGGGCGCGCTGGTGCGAAAGCGACTGCTGGTCTGGACCCTCCTCGTCACGCTGGTCGCGGTGGTGTTGTTCGGCGTTCCACTCGGGGTGGTTGGCGCCCGGGTGGTCCGCGACTCCGCGAACAAGCGGGTGACCTCGCGAGGCCCAGCAGATCGCGACAGTCGCGAACGCCCTGCTCGCCAACGACAGGCCGGTCACCACGCGCGGCCTCGCCGCGGTAGCCCAGCCGGACCGTTACGTCGTGATGACGAAGAGCGGTGGCCTTCGAGCTGACCGCCGGCGCGCCGATCAAGGGCGCGGCGCTGCGTGGAACGGCCCGGGCGTCGGACTCCGTCGACGATCTCTGTTTTCGCGCCGGACGACCAGGTGAGCGAACAGACGCGCAACGTGTGGCTGCTGGTCGGTGCGCTCGGCGTGGTGGCCATGGTGGTGGCCGCGGCGCTAGCGGTAGTGCAAGCCCGTCGGATCGTTCGACCGCTCGTGGAGTTGGCGGAGACGGCCGACCTGCTCGGATCGACTGATCCGAAACCGCGCGGTGTTCGCTACCGCCTGCGCGAGCTGGACAACATCGCCGAGATCCTCGACCGCAGCGCGGTGCGGATCGCCCGGATGCTGCGCAGGGAGCGGGAGTTCGCGGCCGACGCGTCGCACCAGCTCCGAACGCCGCTGACGGCTCTGTCGATCAGGCTCGAAGAGATCTTGGAAGTGAGCGACCGGCCGGCGGTCCACGAAGAGGCGACAGCCGCCCTCGCCCAGGTGGAACGGTTGACCGCCGTCGTGCAGTCCCTGCTCACCGAGGCCCGTACCTCGCGAGCGGTCTCGGCCGTCCTGCTCGACGTCGAGGCCATCATCCGGCAGCAGGTGATCGAGTGGACCCCGGCGTTCCGCGCGGCCGGGCGTCGGATCCGGACGGTCGGCGCCCCTGGGCAGCGTGCGTTCGCCACTCCGGTGAGCCTGTCGCAGGTGCTGTCCTCGCTCCTGGACAACGCTCTCGTCCACGGTGCGGGCACGGTGACCGTGGGTTCGCGCTACAGCGGCGGGCACGTGGTCATCGAGGTCGGTGACGAGGGGGTCGGCGTGCCGCCGGAGCTCGGACAGCGGGTCTTCGAGCGTTCGGTCAGCGGACGGGACGGGACGGGCCTGGGCTTGGCGCTGGCCCGCGACGTCATCGAGTCAGACGGCGGCCGTCTCGAGCTGGTGCGCCCCAGGCCGGCGACCTTCGCCATCTTCCTCACTGCAGCGCCGGAGCTGAGCACTCAGTCGGACGCGGGCACCGACTCGGTCACCTCTGGCGCGGGTACCTCAGGGAACACCCAACGACGGTAGGACCAGAACCGGAAGGCGGTTCCGAGTCCCAACCCGATCACGTTGGCCGAGATGTTGTCGGCCAGGTGGGTCTGCAGGTCCAGCGCGTAGTGCGAGAGGAACAGGCACCCCTCGGCGATCACCAGCCCGATCGCGTTGAACGCGAAGAACAGCCCGAGCTCGCGGCCGAGCCCGGAGCGGGCGCGATCAGCCCAGGTCCAGTGCCGGTTGGCGAAGTAGGCGAAGATCGTGGCGGCGATCGCCGAGATCGCCTTGGCGGTGAGGACCTTGTCGTCCAGCGGGCCGAGCCGCAGCAGGTTGAAGCCGCCGATGTCGATGACGGCGGCCATCGCGCCCACGGTGCCGAAGCGGGCGAGCTCACCCCTGATGACGATGGCGCGGTCATACAGCGATGCGGGTGATACTCACCGGGTAAGCGTAGTCGGGGTCGTGCGACCATGGACCCCGGCCAGCGACATGCGGCCTGGCCCAGAAGACGCCCGACCAAGAGGTGACCCCCATGGACTTCCGACTCAACGACGACCACGAGGCCCTGCGCAAGACCGTGGAGGACTTCGCCCGCACCGTGGTGGCGCCGCGGGCCGCCGAGATGGACGAGACCGGGGAGTTCCCGTACGACATCGTCGAGCAGATGGGCGAGATGGGGCTGTTCGGCCTGCCCTTCCCCGAGGAGTACGACGGCATGGGCGGCGACTACTTCGCGCTCTGCCTGGCCTTCGAGGAGCTCGCCCGGGTCGACTCGTCGGTGGCGATCACCCTCGAGGCCGGCGTGTCCCTCGGTGCGATGCCGGTGTACCGGTTCGGTACCGAGGAGCAGAAGCGCGAGTGGCTGCCGCAGCTGGCGGCGGGCAAGGCGCTCGGCGCGTTCGGGCTGACCGAGCCGGGCGGCGGCACCGACGCCGGTGCGACCCGCACCCGGGCGCGTCTGGACGACGGCGAGTGGGTCATCGACGGCACCAAGTGCTTCATCACCAACGCCGGGCACCGACATCACCGAGCTGGTCACGGTGACCGCGGTCACCGGCGAGGTCGACGGCCGCAAGGAGATCTCCTCGATCCTGGTGCCGGTGCCGCGCGACGGGCTTCACGCGTGGCGCCGAAGTACTCGAAGGTCGGCTGGCACGCCTCCGACACCCGGGAGATGTCGTTCTCCGGGTGCCGGGTGCCCGAGGCGAACCTGCTCGGCGAGCGCGGCCGCGGTTACGCCAACTTCCTGTCGATCCTCGACGAGGGCCGGATCGCGATCGCCGCGCTCGCGGTCGGGTCTGGCGCAGGGCTGCGTCGACGAGTCGCTGAAGTACGCCAAGGAGCGGCACGCGTTCGGCGCGCCGATCGGGCGTACCAGGCGATCCAGTTCAAGATCGCCGACATGGAGATGCGCACGCACACGGCCCGGCTGGCCTACTACGACGCGGCCGCGCGGATGCTGCGCCGGCGAGCCGTTCAAGAAGCAGGCGGCCATCGCCAAGCTGTACGCGTCGGAGATCGCGGTGACCAACGCCCGCGAGGCGACGCAGATCCACGGCGGCTACGGGTTCATGAACGAGTTCCCGGTGGCCCGGTTCTGGCGGGACTCCAAGATCCTGGAGATCGGCGAGGGCACGTCCGAGGTGCAGCGGATGCTCATCGCGCGCGAGCTCGGGCTCTAGGTCAGCGCTTCGAGTTGCCAGCGCTTCGAGTTGTCAGGGCGTCGGGTCGTTAGGGCGACCTGACGCCCTGACAACTTTTGAGGGGCGGTGGGTGCCCAGGGCGGTCGATTCAGCGGCCGATGCGCCAGACGCCCTTGCGGGTCGTGCCGACCGCGAAGGCGAGGGCAACGAGGACGAGCGCGCCGACCCAGATCATGGCGGCGGAGCTGCGGGCTCCCTGACGCGTCGCGGATGCCCGTGCTGTCGCGGTTACCGAACTCGGCAGCGGGGTCGGCGCGTCGACGACCTTGGTGCCGTCGCTGTCCGCCTCGTCCTGCGCCCCGAGTACCTCGGTCACGACGCCGACATCCTCGGTGCTCGCGAGCAGCGAGGCGTCACTGGCCGCCGTCACGATGACCGGCACCTTCAGCACGCGCGGTGCCCCAGCGCGGACCGCCGCGGAGAACGTCGCCGAGGACGAGATGCCGGCGGCGAGCTCCCCGGGACGGTCACAGGTCACCGCCATCGCCGCAGCCGCGCAGCTCCAGGTGTCACTGGTGGATGACCCAAAAGTCAGGCCGTCCGGGAGCATGATGACCGCGCGCAGGTCGGCGGCGGCGCTCGCGCCGTGGTTGGTGATGGTGACTCGCCAGGACGCGTCGTGTCCAGCTTCTAGTGCGCCGACCCGCTCGATCTGAACGGAGACCTCTGCGTGGCCCGCTGCATGCGCGGCAGTGGGCGACAGCAGCGACGGGTACGCGATGGCGAAGCCGAGAAGGCCCGCAGCGGCGACGGGCAGCACGGACCCGCTGGTGGCGGCGCGCTTTGGCGAAGGTCGCACGGGCAGGTTGCTCCGGAGGCCGCCGACAGAGTCTGAGGCCGGGTCAGGAGAGTGGCCGTCCGGCCGCCCTCGTGGGGCACGTGCGGGGGCCGGTTTCGCTGTCGCTCCCCGAGGGCCGTGCGACCAGTGACGCCCGCGGATCAACGCATCCCCGAACCGTGGGGTCACGATTCGTGACCGAGAGTAGCGCAGGAAACCGGTCAGACTCGATCATGGCGGGCCGTGTCACTCATTTGGCCCAGATGTGTCGGCGCGGTGGCGCTGGCGCCCTCGGTAGAGTGCCCGGTCGTGACGTCTTCTTCGGCTGGTTCCCCCGTTTCCCCCGCGCGAGTCGGCATGGTCGGCGGCGGTCAGCTCGCCCAGATGACGCACCAGGCCGCGATCGCGCTCGGCATCGAGTTCACCGTGCTGGCCGAAGGCGCGAAGGACAGCGCCGCCCGGGTCGTCGCTGACGTCGAGCTCGGATCGCACATCTCCGCCGAAGCGGTTCGTGCCTTCGCCGCCCGCTGCGACGTGCTCACCTTCGACCACGAGCACGTGCCGGGCGACATCCTGCGCGCGTTGGAGGCGGACGGGGTCGCGGTCCGCCCAGGACCTGCGGCGCTGCACTTCGCCCAGGACAAGGCGGCGATGCGCGCCCGGCTGACCGAGCTGGGGATGCCGGTGCCGCGCTGGCGGATGGTCGCCGACGCCGCTGAGCTGGCCGCGTTCGGCGACGAGGTCGGCTGGCCGGTGGTGGTCAAGGCGGTACGCGGCGGCTACGACGGTCGCGGCGTCTGGATGCTGGACGGCCCGGACGAGCTGCCGGCGCCGGGCCCGTTGCTCGCCGAGGAGAAGGTGGCGTTCCGCCGGGAGCTGGCCGCACTGGTCGCCCGTTCGCCGCACGGGCAGGCAGCGGCCTGGCCGGTCGTCGAGACCGTGCAGCGCGACGGGATGTGCGTCGAGGTTGTCTCGCCGGCGCCTGGGCTGTCCGACGAGCGCGCCGTGGCGGCGCAGGAGCTGGCGCTGCGGATCGCCGGCGAGCTCGGGGTCGTCGGCGTGCTGGCAGTCGAGCTGTTCGAGACCGACGACGGCGTCGTCATCAACGAGCTGGCGATGCGCCCGCACAACTCCGGGCACTGGACGATCGATGGCTCGGCCACGTCGCAGTTCGAGCAGCATCTGCGGGCGGTGCTGGACCTGCCGCTGGGCTCGGTGCGTCCGCATGCGCCGTTTGCCGTCATGGTCAATGTGATCGGCGGCGAGGACCCGGACGTCTACGGCCGCTACGAGCACATCATGGCCCACGATCCGGGGGTCAAGCTCCACATGTACGGCAAGGACGTCCGGCCGGGCCGCAAGATCGGCCACGTGACCGTGCTGGGCGATGACGTCGACGACCTCCGCCGGCGTGCCTGGCACGCGGCGGTCCACCTGCGCACCGGGGAGTACGTATGAGCACGGACGTTCCGCTGGTCGGCGTGGTCATGGGCAGCGACTCGGACTGGCCGGTGATGGAGGCCGCGGCAAAGGCGCTGGAGGAGTTCGGCGTTGCGTTCGAGGTCGACGTCGTCTCCGCGCACCGCATGCCGCGGGAGATGCTGGCCTACGGCGAGCAGGCTGCGGGTCGCGGTCTGCGGGTGATCATCGCCGGTGCCGGCGGCGCCGCGCACCTGCCCGGGATGCTCGCGTCGGTGACGCCGCTGCCGGTCATCGGCGTGCCGGTTCCCTTGGCGCACCTGGACGGCATGGACTCGCTGCTGTCGATCGTGCAGATGCCGGCCGGCGTGCCGGTGGCGACGGTGTCGGTGGGCGGTGCGCGCAACGCCGGGCTGCTGGCCGTGCGGATCCTGTCGGTCGCCGACGAGGCGCTGCGCGCCACGATGACGGCCTTCCAGGTGTCACTCGGCGACGCGGCCAAGGCCAAGGGCGAGGCGCTGCGGCGCAGCCGGAGCGCGCCGACCGGGTTCACCGGGTGATCCAACCCGCCGGCCTTGGCACTGGCGTCCGTGGTGTTGACTGGTGCCATGCCTTTGATCGGTGACTACGAGCCCAGCACCCAGCAGTGGGTCCGCGACCAGGTGGAGCAGTACGAGGGCTCCGGTGGGACCGAGGGGACCACGATGCGCGGGAGGCCGGTGGTCATCCTGACCACCATCGGCGCCGCGTCCGGCAAGCTGCGCAAGACTCCGCTGATGAGGGTGGAGCACGACGGCGCGCTATGCCGTGGTGGCCTCGCAGGGCGGGGCGCCCAAGCACCCGTCCTGGTACTTCAACCTGGTCGCCCATCCGCGGTCGAGCTGCAGGACGGTCCCGTCCGCCGCGACATGATCGCGCGGGAGCTCGCAGGCGAGGAGAAGGCGCTGTGGTGGGAGCGCGCGGTCGCAGCGTGGCCCGACTACGCCGGCTACCAGACCAAGACCGACCGCGCAGATCCCGGTGTTCGTGCTGGAGCCCGCTGCCGGCTGACCGCGGCGGTCCCTCACAGCGGCGCGGCGGTCGGCGCAGCGTCGCCGGAGGTAGGCGGCGGCGACGCTCTTGGGCACCGCCATCTGCCACGCGTCGGTGACCAGCTCGCGCAGCTGAGCCTCGTCGATCGCGGCAAGCCTGACCCGCACCCAGCTGGTACCGCTCGTCCGACGCGAATCGGCATCAGGAACGTGTCGGGCTCGGCCGCGACGAGCGCCGCACGCTCATCCCGCGGGAAGCCGAACCCCATCAGCGTCTCGTCGGCGGACAGCGAGACGAAGACGATCCGGCCCACTCGGAACTTGACGCAGTCCCGCACCAGCGCCTCATAGGCCCGCGGCAGAGACAGCGCGATCCGGCGGACGTCGTCGGTGGTGACCATCCGACGACGGTAATGCCGGGGGCTGACAGAACCTGCCAGACTCCGACCATGACAGATGCTTCAGAACCACGCACGGTGTCCGTCGAGCGCACCGGCAAGGGCCGGTTCGTCGCCACCAACGTCCGCGGTGGCCAGCTCCCGATGGGCATAGGGACCGATACCGACTTCACCCCGTCGGAGCTTCTCCTCGTTGCGATCGGCGGCTGCACGGCGATCGACGTCGACATCCTGACGGCGCGCCGCGCTGAACCGGACTCCTTCGAGATCCGCGTCGATGCGAACAAGGTGCGCGGTGAGGGCGGCAACCGGTTCACCGACATCGAGGTGACGTTCCGGATCGCGTTCCCCGCAGGCGAGGCAGGCGACGACGCGCGGGCGTTGCTGCCCCAGGCAGTGCAGAGGTCCCACGACCAGCTGTGCACAGTCGGCCGGACCGTTGAGATCGGCACGCCCGTCGCCACCCGGATCGAGTAGCGGCCCGGTCAGCTCGCGGCAGGTCCGTGCTGCGGCCATTCGATCACCGGACAGGTGTCCATCACCATGTCCAGCCCGGCGGCCACGACCCGAGCAGCTGCCTCGTCGTCGACGACACCGAGCTGGAACCAGACCGCGCCCGCACCGATCGCGATCGCCTCGTCAGCCACCGCACCGGCGTCCTGCGAGCGCCGGAACACATCGACGACGTCGACGGGAACGGGATCTCGGCGAGCGAGGCGTAGCCCTGCTCGCCGAGCACGGTGGCCGCCGACGGGTGCACCGGCACGATCCGTTTGCCGTGGCGCTGCAGGAAGTCGGCGACGCTCCCAGGCGGGGCGGGATGGGTTGTCGCCGAGGCCGACGATCGCCCAGGTGCCGGCGTCTGCGAGCAGCTGGGTGATGACCTCGGGACGGCGGTAGTCAGAGATGGTTCGACATCCTCACGCGCTCGGGGTGATCGAGATCGGTTCGGGCGCCGGCCGGCCGAGCGCGCGGTAGGTCCAGCCCGCGTCGCGCCAGAGCTCCGGGTCGAGCGCGTTGCGGCCGTCGACGATCCGGGGCACCTCGACGATCGCGCCGCAACGCGGCCGGGTCGAGGTCGCGGAACTCCTGCCACTCGGTCAGGTGCAGCACGACGTCGCGCGTCGGCGCAGGCCTCGAGCGACGGAGGCAGCGTAGGTCAGCGTCGGGGAGCAGCCGGCGCGCGTTGTCCATCGCCCGCGGGTCGTAGACGCGTCACCGTCGCGCCCTGCAGCCGTGGATCTGGTCGGCCGACGTCGAGGGCCGGGGAGTCGCGGATGTCGTCGGAGTTCGGCTTGAACGCGGCGCCGAGCACGGCGACCCGCTTGCCGGCGAACGACCCGTCCAGCACTGCTCGGCCGCGAGTTCGACCATGCGCGCCCGGCGGCGCAGGTTGATCGCGTCGACCTCGCGCAGGAAGCGACAGCGCCTGGTCGACGCCGAGCTCGCCGGCGCGGGCCATGAAGGCGCGGATGTCCTTGGGCAGGCAGCCGCCGCCGAAGCCGAGCCCGGCGTGCAGGAACCGGCCGCCGATGCGGGTCGTCGTGCGAGAGCGCCTCGGAGAGCGCGGTGACGTCGGCGCCGGTGGCCTCGCAGACCTCGGCCATCGCGTTGATGAAGGAGATCTTGGTGGCCAGGAACGAGTTGGCGGCGACCTTGACCAGCTCGGCGGTGGCGAAGTCGGTGACCACGAACGGCACGCCGTCGTCGATCAGCGGCGCGTAGACCTCGCGCAGGATCTTCTCGGCCCGCACCGACCGCGGCCCCGACGACGAGCCGGTCCGGGTGCAGGGTGTCCTCGACGGCGAAGCCCTCGCGCAGGAACTCGGGGTTCCAGGCGAGCTCGACGTCCGCGCCCGCCGGCGCCAGCTCGGCCAGCCGGGCCGCGAGCCGCGTCGGCGGTGCCGACCGGCACGGTGGACTTGCCGACCACGAGGCACGCACGGTCCAGGTGCAGCGGCGAGCGCGTCGACCACCGCGTCGACGTAGGTCAGGTCGGCGGCGTACCCGTCCGCGCTTCTGCGGGGTGCCGACGCAGACGAAGTGGACGTCGCCGAACGCGGCGACCTCGGCGACGTCGGTGGTGAAGCGCAGCCGGCCGGCGTCGATGCCGCTTGCCGGAGCAGCTCGGCCAGCCCGGGCTCGAAGAACGGCAGCGTCGCCCGGCGCAAGCGCGGCGATCTTGGCCGCGTCGACGTCGCAGGCCGAGCACCTCGATAGCCGAGCTCGGCCATGCACGCGGCGTGGGTGGCGCCGAGGTAGCCGGTGCCGATCACGCGTGAGGCGAGGCTGTCACGTGTCAGCTGCCTCCTAGTGCCCGATCGATGTCGGCGACCGCGGCCGTCGAGCTCGGCGATCCGTACTACGACCGTACGCAGGTCTGCGGCTACCGTGAGACCGCACAGCTTTGACGACTTCGACCTGTACCGGCTCACCGAGGAGCACGAGCTGCTCCGCGAGACGCGTCCGCGCCCTCGCCGACGACAAGATCGCGCCGCGGGCCGCCGAGATCGACGAGACCGCCGAGTTCCCCTGGGACGTCTACGAGGCGCTGGCGAAGGCCGGACCTGCACGCCGTCGCACGTGCCCGAGGCAGTACGGCGGCGCCGGCGCCGACGCGCTCGCGTCGTGCATCGTCATCGAGGAGGTCGCCCGGGCCTGCGCGTCGTCCTCGCTGATCCCGGCGGTCAACAAGCTCGGCACGCGTGCCGCTCCTGCTCGCCGGCTCGGAGGAGCTCGAAGCAGCGCTACCTGCCGCCGCTGGCGCGCGGGCGAGGCGATGTTCTCCTACGCGCTGTCCGAGCCCGAGGCCGGCAGCGACGCCGCGGCGATGAAGCACCCGGGCGGTGCGCGACGGCGACGGCTGGGTGCTCAACGGCACGAAGCGCTGGATCACCAACGCCGGCGTCTCCGACGCTACTACACGGTGATGGCCGTGACCGACCCCGACGCACGGCACCCGCGGCATCTCGGCGTTCGTCGTCGAGGCCGACGACCCGGGCTTCAGCGTCGGCACGCCGGAGAAGAAGCTCGGCATCAAGGGCTCGCCGACCGCCGAGCTCTACTTCGACAACGTGCGCATCCCGGCCGACCGGATGATCGGCGAGGAGGGCACCGGCTTCACGACCGCGCTGCGCACCCTCGACCACACCCGGGTGACCATCGCCGCGCAGGCGCTCGGCATCGCCCAGGGCGCGCTCGACTACGCCACGCGGCTACATGAAGGAGCGCAAGCAGTTCGGCAAGCCGATCGCCGAGTTCCAGGGCCTGCAGTTCATGCTCGCCGACATGGCGATGAAGCTCGAGGCCGCCCGCCAGCTCACCTACGCGCCGCCGCTGCCAAGTCCGAGCGCGGCGAGACGGACCTCACCTTCCTCGGCGCGGCGGCGAAGTGCTTCGCCTCCGACGTCGCGATGGAGGTCACCACCGACGCGGTGCAGCTGCTCGGCGGCTACGGCTACACCAAGGACTACCCGGTCGAGCGGATGATGCGCGACGCGAAGATCACCCAGATCTACGAGGGCACCAACCAGATCCAGCGCATCGTGATGGCACGCAAGGTGCTCGGGTAGGCGTCAGCACCTCGACAGCACAGCACCTGACAAACGTGAAGTGGGGGGCGCCCGGATCGGGCGCCCCCCACTGTTGTGCTCTGTGGTGCTAGACCAGCGTCAGGGTGAGCACGCCGGTGTAGGTGCCGACCTTGGTGCTGCCGGGCACACCGAGCTTGAGCGTGCCGCCGCAGGTGAAGGCGCCTGCGCTGGTGCCGGCGCCGGAGGTGCACAGTGTCTTGCTGTTGGCGAGGCCGGTGCCGGTGCCCGGAATGGCCACCGCGCCGGCGGTCACCGCCGACCGCTGGCTCGGGATGGTCGGCAAGGTGCCGGAGGTGACCTGCGCGTTCGGACCCCAGCCGAGGTTGTCGGCGAGGATCAGCCCGTTCGGTCCGACGAAGTCGCTCGTCTGGCCGGTGAGGCTCCAGCCCGCCCCTGTGCCGCGGCCGTCGGCGACGGTGACGTTGTTCAGGGCGCCGTCGACGAACTGGTCGAATCCGGTGAGGGTGACCGGCGGCATGGTGACCGCCGAGCTGGACACCGACAGCGCCAGCTGACCCGGCTGCACGTCAGCCGTGATCACCTGGCTGTTCGCCGGCAGCCAGGCGTCCACCGGGTAGCCGACGATCGGCAGCGTCACGCTGCTCTCGCCGAGCAGCACGGTCACGTTGGCGCGGGTGGTGGTGGCGATGGTGCGCCCGCTCTGGTTGCCGGCGATCACGATGCCGATCCGGTGTCCCGGCTTGAAGGTGTAGTCCTGCGGCAGCGCCTCCCAGCTCACGCTGAACTCTTCGCCGCGGACCAGCGGAACCTGCGACGTCAGCGATTGCCGGTGCGAGGCGTTGATCCAGCCACGCGAGACGACCTGGCTCGCCGCCGTCTTCGTGACGGTCTCGACCTTCTTGTAGCAAGCCGAGTCGTACGCGGTCGACTCGCCCCAGCAGTCGCTCGTGGTCAGGGTCCGCACGCCTTCACCGGAGCCGAGGTTGTCGACCCGGGTGTCGGTGCCGTAGTCGACGACCAGCATGGTGAGGTTGGTGTCGGTCTGATCGGCGATCGCGCGGATGTTGGCGATCGGCGTGCCGCTGAGCCGCACCGGCTTGTCCAGCACGGGGCTCAGGAACATGAGGCGGTTAGCGCTCGTCGAGGTGAAGTTGGCGGTCATCGTCGCCTCGGTCTGGTTCCCGTCCAGGAACTTCTGAGTGCCAGTCACGGGGGAGACCGTCAGCGTCCCGGGGCCGTCGGCGTTCGCCGGGCCGAGGCGCAGCACCTGCTGGTGCGTGCCGGGCAGCGGCCACGAGGGCTGGGTCTCCCACTGGTCCGGTCCAACTTCGATGTCGGCCTGCGGCTTGTCCATGATGCCGTTGTCGATGCCCTGCAGCCAGTAGTCGAGCCAGCGGTGCACGGTGTCCACCCAGTCGGCGCGGCGGTAGTCGAACGGGTCGACGTGGCCGTACTGGGACAGCCAGATCTTGCGCGGGACGTTGTTCTTGGCCAGCGCGTCCCACCAGTGGTCGACGTTGTCCATCTTGACGTTGAGGTCGTTGAGGCCGTGCACGATGAAGACGCTGGCCTTCACGTTGCTGGCGTCCTTGAGGAAGTTGCGGTCGTCCCAGAAGTCGTTGTAGTTGCCGGTGGTGGCCGCCGCACCTGCGGTGAGCGCAGCTCGCGCGGCAGCACACTTGTTCTTCTGCAGCGGGGAGTACACGACGTCGGCGAGGCTCAGCGGCTCGTGCCAGTTGGAGTAGCGCAGTCCGTTGGCCCGGTACCAGGTGTACTCGTTGCTGATGCCGCTGATCGGGATGATCGTGGCCAAGCCGTCGACCCCGGTCGCGGCGAGCCCGTTCACCAGCGCGCCGTCGTAGGACTTCCCGAATGCGCCCACCTTGCCGGTGGTCCAGCCCGCGCTGATCTCGGTGCCGGGGGCGGCGGTCTGTGCGGTGTAGGCGACGGCCCGGCCGTTCAACCAGTCGACGACCGCCTTCATGCTCCCCACGTCGTAGGGGCCACCGATGTCGACGCAGCCGTCCGACTTGCTCGTGCCAGCCATGTCCGGCTGCACGATGGCGTAGCCGCGCGGCACGAAGTAGTTGTCGTAGAAGAGCGGGAACTGCAGCGGATTCCCGTTGGCGTCATAGGTCTTCACCTGTGACTCGTTGCCCCGACCCAGTGAGCCGTAGTAGGGGCTCGGATCCATGATGACCGGGACCTTGAGTCCCTGCTCGGTCTCGCGCGGTCGGACGATGTTGGTGGCGATCAGGTCGAGCTTGCCGTCTCCGTCGCCGTCGAAAGGCGCCTGCACCCAGACCTGTTCGCGGATCGCGTCCGCGAATGAGAAGACTGGTTGCGTCACGCCGTCGTGCACGACGATCGACGGTGCTGCCGGCGCGGCCTGCGCCTGCTGCAGGGTGCCCAGCATCCCTGCGGCGAGTGCCGTCGTCGTCGCCAGGGCGACGCCGAGGCGCCAGGTTCGTTTCATGCACAACCTTCCAGCGAGGCACCCATGAAGCCGCCGAAGACGTGCGGCAATTGCGACATTCGTTCAGCGGGGTGCGAGAAATGGACAGCCCTCACGAAAGGAGGATGATCACGCACGCTAGGGAGGTAATACATTACTGTCAAGGGTCTGCTCAAGAAATAAAAGGAGTGGGGGCGCCGTGGTGGCGCCCCCACTCCTTTTTGGGTGGTACGGGTGGTGCGGTGGTACTTAGACCAGCGTCAGGGTGAGCACGCCGGTGTAGGTGCCGATCGCCGTGCTGCCCGGGACACCGAGCATCAGGGTCGCGCCGCACTGGAAGGCGCCACCGCTCGCACCGGCCGGTGCGGAGCACAGGCCACGAGCGTCACCGAGGCCGGCGCCGGCGACGGCAACCGCCCCGGGGGTGACGACCGGCGTGTGCGCCGGGTCGGCAGGCAGCGCGCCGGTGATGTTCACCGCGGCCGGGGACCAGCCGAGGTTGTTGGCCAGGATCAGCCCGTTCGGCCCGACGAAGTCGCTCACCTGGCCGGTGAGGTTCCACCCCGCGTTGGTGCCACGCGGGTCGGTGACCGTCACGTCGTTGAGCGCGCCGTTGACGACCTGGTCGAGACCGGTCAGCGTGACGTTGGGCATCGTGACGGTCGAGCCGCCCGGGATGCTCATGGTCAGCGGGCTACCGCTGATGTCCGTCGTGATGACCTGGTAGCCGCTCGCCCGGGCCGGCACGCGAACTTGCTGAAGCACTCGGCCAGGTTGACGTTCGCCTGCTGGTTGATGTCGACGAGGACGTTGACGGTCTGCAGGACCTCACCGCTCGGGTTCGAGCAGGTGAGCGTCCAGCTCTCCTGCAGGAACTTGCCCTCTGACGTCGCCACGACGCCGTTCTCGGTGTAGGCCGGCTGCGGCCGCACCGAGGGGTTCACGTGCCAGTTGAACGTGCCGGTGGTCGAAACGACGAGCGAGGACTCCAGGTGGGTGGGGACCCGCTCGGCCGGGCCGAACGTGTTGCCGGTCGCGGCCTTGACCGGCGACGGTCCACAGGTCGAAGTCCTTCGTGATCTTCAGCACGGCGCCGCGCGGAGCGTTGCCCTTGATGATCGAGTGACCCGCGGGGTTGGCGGCGTACTTCCAGGCGACCATGAACGCGTCCCGGTTGGACTTGCCCGCGTAGCGGCCGGTGCCGAGGTAGTCCTCGATGACCTCGGGGTAGGTGTTGTTGGTCGACTGGGTCTTCATGATCTCGAACGTGAAGGCGAGGCCACGGGTCGCGTAGTAGGACCAGTCCGGGGTCTCACCGGTGGTCTCGTAGTCGAAGCCCGACTTCATGCCGGTGTAGCCGTTGACGCCGTGATCGCGTCGGACAGGGCCGAGTAGACGCCTCGTCCGGGGTGTTGCCCGCGCGGACCTCCAGCGGCGGCCGGAGCACGGTGTGGCCGGAGGTGTGGTTGGTGACCAGCACGGTGACCTGGTGGCCGAGCGTCAGCTCCATGATGTTCTGGACCTCGGGCTCCGAGCCGGGCGCCGGGCCGCGCTGCACCGCGGTGGCGCCCGCGCCGCTGCCCCAGCCGAACGGGTAGTTGCGGTTGAGGTCGACGCCCTGCGCTGCTGGCGCACGTCGGCGACGTGCCGCAGCTGGTCCGGCGGTTGATGAGGAAGCCGTCCACGTTGACGACCGGCACGATGATGACGCGGGACTCGTTCAGAAGGCGGGTGATCTCCGGGTCGACGCCGTCGTTCTTCACGATGTCGTAGGCGAACTCCAGGGCGTGCTCACCGGAGGGCCACTCGTTGCCGTGGTGGATGCCCTGCATGAAGAAGACGGGCTTGCCGTCGGAGGCGTTGACGTCGTGCGTGATCTCGATGCCGTAGACGTCGCGACCCTGGCGGGTCTGGTGCGGCAGCTTGATTGACTTCACCAGGTTGGGGTGAGCCGTGCTGAGCGCGAGCATCTCGTTGTTGTAGTCCGCGATGGTCGCGGTAGGTGGTCCGGCCGCTGGGCAGTTCCGTGGCGCCGGCGGCCTGCGCCGACGTCGCGAGCGGAACCAGCAGGCTCGCTGCCAGGCCGGCGCAGGCGGTGAAGGCGAGCGCGCGCCTCTTCGCGCCCAAGCGGCGCAGGGTGTGGGTTGCTGACATGCTGCAAGGTCTCCTGACGGTGTCCCGACGATGGGGCTGTACTTCGCTCCGTTCGGTGCCCGCGACCGCACGTCCGTGTGTCAGCGGTGGGCGTCGTGCAGTGTGCCGACGGCGCTCCCGCCGTCGTGGTGGTCCACCGATCCGCGATGCGGAGGGTGGAGATCACCGCCATCGATGGCCGAATCTTGACCAAAGGTTCGATAAGTGTCAATAGATGCACGAAGGGTGTAGAGGTCTCCGGAGTGGCCGGGTCGTCGGTAGGAGCGACAAGCGTGTCCGTTAACGCACGCGCAATGTCCGGTTCATGCACATACGAGACCTTGACGTTCCACATACTCGTCCGGGACGATTCATGAGACTTTCCGTTCCAAAAGTCCGTCCCCGGCCGATCGCCACATGGTGATCGGCCTTAACCTTCGGCCCCGTTGTTGTCTCGGCCCGCGGATCTAGCAACGCCGCGCCGGGGGCTGCTGGACTCGGTTGCTAATGATCGCGGAGTGCGCACAGTGATGAAGACGCCAGCTCGGTTCCGTCGCAAGGGTCTCGTCGCCGCGCTCCTGGGCGTCGCGGCGCTGACGCTCGGCGCCACCGCGATTCCGGCCTCGGCCCTGTCGGGCTCAACCGCTGCGGCCCCGGCCGCTCGGGCTTCGGCCGCCGGCGACGACTTCACCTGGGCGGTGCAGCCCTCGAGCCCGCAGGGCCCGGGCGGCCGGGACTACTTCATCCTCAGCGCGACGCCGGGCCAGGAGATGATCGACTACGTCGGTATCTCGAACCTGAGCGACAAGCCCGTCGAGTTCAAGGTCTACGCGACCGACGCGTTCACCACCCAGGACGGCGCCTTCTCGCTGCTCGCCGGCGATTCGGCCCCGACCGATGTCGGTCAGTGGGTCGGCTTCGACGCTGGCACCTACACCGTGCCCGCCGGCAAGCGCCTGGACATCCCGTTCCGGCTGCAGGTCCCGCTCGACGCATCCCCTGGTGACCACATCGGGGGGATCGTCGCGGCCGTGGCGGCGACCGAGACCTCGGGCGACGGCAGCCAGCAGCTCACCGTCGACCGCCGTGTCGGAGCCCGCATCTACCTCCGTGTCGCCGGGCCCGCGCAGCCATCGCTGAAGATCAAGTCGATCCACGTCGGCTACAAGAGCTCGCTGAGCTCGCTGAGTCCGCTTGGTGTCACGACGGTCACCTACGAGGTGACCAACGACGGCAACGTGCGGCTGGCCGCGACGGCGAAGGTCCGGTTGGTCGGTCCCTTCGGGATCAAGCTCGGTAACGCGAAGGCCAACGAGATCCGCGAACTGCTGCCGCGCAGCTCCGTGACAGTGACCGAGACGATTCCGAACGTCATCGCCGCAGGCCGCATCAGCGCCGAGGTCAGCCTGGCACCGTTCGACCTCGGAGACAGCTCGACGGGCACCTTGAAGAGCGTCAACCGCGCCGGCTCCGCGTGGGCGATGCCGTGGCTGCTGCTCCTCGCCCTGGTGCTCGTTGCCGCGTTTGTCGTCTTCCGCGTGCGCCGCCGCAAGAACGGCGCGTCGACTGCCGGCGCGCCCCCGGCCTCCACCCCTGCGGAAGCCGACGCGGAGTCCTCGGACGCCGCTTCGACACCGGCACCGGCATCGGCCAAGACGCCAGAAAAGCCCGAGAGGGTTTCATGACCCCCCTCCTGCCGCAGTGCAGGAGGACCATGCTGACGGCCGTAGTGGCGGCGGCCGGTGCGCTCGCCATCGTGACCGCGGTGCCTGGGCACGCGTCAGTCGGCGGACAACCGGCTGTCAACCTCGACCGCACCGAAGCGGCAGTCGGCGAGACCGTGGCCGTCAGCTTCGTCGGCTGGGCCGCGGGTAACACCTACATCGAGATATGTGGGAACGAGGGCGCGCGTGGCTCGGTGGACTGCGACCTCGGCTCGGCGATCACGTCGTACACCGCTGAAGACGGGACCGGCCACGCGCTCCTGAAGGTCCAGGCGCCGCCGATCGGCTGTCCCTGCGTGGTGCGTGTCTCCGACCTGACCCAGTCTGTCGTCATAGCGACGCCGTTCGTGGTGACCGGCGTGCCCGTGCTGACGCCCGATGAGCGCCCGAGCGCGGCCACCTTCGAGCGCAAGCTGACCGTCGTCCGCGCGGAGCTCACGGGACACAGCGGGTGGAGCGCGTTGCTCGGCGCGTCCGGGCGGCGAACCCTCGTGCTGACCCTGCGCAACAGCGGGGGCGGCCCGGTCACCGACCCGTCGATGTCGCTTGCGGTGGGCAGGGGCGCCGCGGCGACCACCATCGTCGATCCGCCCGCGATCGGCCGCATCGCGGCCGGCGAAGAGAAGACGCTCGAGATCCCGGTCACGCTCGAGGTGCCGGCCTACGGTCGCTACACGGTCGAAGGGGAGATCGTCGGGCTCGACGAGGCGGTCACCTTCACCACGACCACCAGCACCTACCCATGGGGGCTCCCCGTCCTCGGGCTCCTGGTGATCGGGCTCGTCGTCGCGTGGAAGCGCGTCAAGAAGCGGCTGCGGGGCCGTGGCGTCGCCGCAGGCGCTGTCGGCGAGCCCGCCCAGGGGAGCGCCGGGCGGGCCGCCGGTGGTACCGCGCTTAACCGGTTCATCGATCTGACGGGGAAGAAGCCGAAGGCCGGACGAATCATCGACCTGACCGACGCAGTCAGCTCCGACGACTGAGTCGCTCACAGGCACGCGTGGGGATTATCCGTCCGCGATCCACAAGGTGGCTCGCGATGGGCACAGTGCAAATGAATTGTGGCGACCAGTGATGGCCCGTAAACGGTCGCCTCGACCGGTAACACAGGGTAGTCAAGCGACAGCACAATGTGACTGCGTTCGAGGACTATTTGGCCCGTTGTGGAACGGGAAACTCGTCCGGGGCGGAAAACGGGAGCAGTCGGTCAAAAAGTCTTGACAGTCATGATCGCGCCCCAATAGTGTCCGCGAGCCATCGCTCGATGGCGATGACTATCGCTTACCGCCTTGATGGGCATTGACACCGGTTTCAAGCGCACACGCGCGAAGCCGGATAGTCGGCATTCTCGAGGAATTGGCGACGTCTCGCCATGAGAGACCATTCCCCGTTCATATCTGCCTAGGAAAGGTGTAAATGAAGCGATCCTGGCGTTTCGCTGTCGCTCTCGCGACATCGACGGTCCTGAGCGCGAGCGTGGTGAGTGCACTGCCCGCAGCGGCTGCCACCCCCGCGTCGATCGTCGTCGAGAACGGCCTCACTCAGCCCGTCTTCAAGTACGCGGACGCGATCCGCGAGTTCGTCTGGGTCAAGACCAACCTGGACAACGACGGCAACGGCATCCCCGACATGATCCGGGTCGACATCATCCGGCCCGCGGAGTCCCAAGGTGGCGCGCTCAAGGTGTCGTCCATCATGGATGCGAGCCCGTACTACACCAGCCTGGGCCGCGGCAACGAGTCGCAGCTCAAGACCTACGCGGCCGACGGCACCGTCAGCCGCTTCCCGCTCGCCTTCGACAACTACTTCGTGCCCCGCGGCTACGCGATCGTCCAGCCGGACATGGCGGGCACCGCCGGGTCGACCGGCTGCGTGGACATCGGCGGCCCCGAGGACATCGGCGGCATCGTCGCCGTCATCGACTGGATGAACGGGCGCGCACAGGCCTACTCCAACGTCGATGGCACCGGCGACCCCGTCAGCGCGGACTGGTCGAACGGCAAGGTCGGCATGATCGGCAAGTCCTACGACGGCACGCTCGCCAACGGCGTGGCGGCGACCGGCGTCGAGGGCCTGAAGACCATCGTGCCGATCAGCGCGATCGACAGCTGGTACAACTACTACCGGATGAACGGCGCGCGCACGACGGGCACGTCGCTGCCCGCCTGCCTCGCCAACACGGTCCGCGCCGGATGGCGCTACAACGGCTACAAGGGCGCGTCCTGCACCGCGGTCAACGCCGAGCTCACCGCCGGCAACTCCACGAGCGGTGACTTCACCCCGTTCTGGGACGCGCGCGACTACACCAAGAACGCGGACAAGGTGAAGGCGAGCGTGCTGCTCATCCACGGCTGAACGACCTCAACGTCAAGCCGATGAACATGGACCGCTGGTGGGACGCGCTGGCCGCCAACAACGTCCCCCGCCAGATCTGGGTCCACCAGTACGCGCACACGGACCCGTTCGACATCTCGCGGACCGAGTGGATGACCACGCTGCACCGCTGGTACGACTACTGGCTGAACGATGTCCAGAACGGCATCATGAACGAGCCGATGGCCACCATCCAGACCGGGATCAACACGTTCGAGAAGGCGACCAACTGGCCGATCCCGAACGCGCACGACGTCGATGCTGAAGTTCACGCGCGGGCACCACCAGCAACACCGGTGACCTCACCTCCACCACGCCCGGCGGGACGCTGTCGTTCACTGGCACCAGCCAGACCGAGGCGAACATGGTCGCCAACCCGACCAACGCGTCGACCACGCCGTCTGGCGTTCCTGTCGCCGGTGCTGGACAAGGACGTGCGGATGAGCGGCAACGCGAAGATCGACCTCAACATCTCGTCCACCCAGGCCGACGGCAACCTGACCTTCATGGTCGTCGACTACGGTTCCGAGGCGCGGATCAACTGGAGCAACAGCCTCGGCGGTCTCACCCAGCTCACGTCAGCAAGTCGTGCATCGGCGACTCCACCGCGACCGACTCGGCGTGCTACTTCGAGACCGTGCCGGCGACGACGACGGCCGCGAGCTCGATCCTGGCTCGCGGCTGGTTCAACGTCCAGCACCGCGACTCGCTGACCTCGCAGACGGCGATGCCCGTCGACACGCCGACCCAGGTCAGCTGGGCCAGTATGCCGCAGGACTACACCATCAAGGCGGGTCACCGGATCGGTGTCATCATCGGTGGCAACGACAGCAGTTACGTCACCAACATCACGCCGACGCCGACCTTCACGGTCGACCTGGCGTCGAGCAGCGTGACGCTGCCGATCGTCGGCTACCCGGTCAGCCAGTGGCTGCCGGAAGGCACCGGGTTCCAGACCATCACGGCGGATGTGCAGCCGGGTCAGCTGGCCCTGTCGGTGCCCAACGCGCTGGTGACGCTTCCCTCCGTCACGCTCACCGGATATGACCAGTTCGTCACCGGTGCGCTGAACCAGGTGACCGTCGCGGACGGTCGCGGGACGTCGGCGGGCTGGAGCCTGACCGGCCAGGTGAGCGACTTCGTCGGGCCGAACGGTCTGATCCTGGCGGACAACCTCGGCTGGGGTCCGACCGCACAGAGCGTGACCGGCGCACTGCCGACCACGTCGAACGTCGAGTCCGTCGTCACGGCGGGCCCGGTGACGACGCCCGGCACAGGCACCGGTCTGGCTGACGCCAAGTCGCTGTGCACCTCTCGCTCCGGCGCGAGCGCCGGAGCGTTCCAGTGCGGTGGCTCGCTCAACCTGGGTATCCCGGGCGCCACGTCCCTGGGTACCTACACAGGGGTTCTCACGCTGACCCTGATCTAGCTCGCTCATCCCGAAAAGGGAGTGGAGGACGCCGACATGGCGTCCTCCACTCCCTTTTCATTGGGCGGTCGACGGAGTCCGGCAGTGCCAACGGACGTGATGGGACGAGCACTGTCGCGGCGGCCACGGCGGCGGCGCGGCCGACGCGAGCGGCGCGTGCGGCACCGGCATACTGAGGGCATGCAGATCACACACACCCGTGGGCGTAGCCCTGCGCCGGCCTGCCAGGTCAGCCTGTGACGGCAACGGTGGCGGGGGAGGGCGCGTCGGTGGCCGGTCGGGCGCCTGAGGGTGCACCTGTTCCTGTCGAGGCTTCCCGCATCGAGCTCAGCCGCATCATGTCCTTGCTGGACGCCAACCTGCACGGCAACGTGCACGGTGGCACCATCATGCGCATGGTGGACGAGACCGCCGGAATCGTGGCCTCACGCCACACCGGTGGTCTGGCGGTGACCGCCGTGGTCGATGAGATGCAGTTCCTCGTCCCGGTCCACGTCGGCGACATCGTGACCTGCCGGTCGCAGATCAACTGGACTGGGCGTACCTCCTGCGAGGTGGGGGTCCGGGTGACCGCCGAACCGTGGGACGAGGCCGGCACGACCCCTCGGCACGTGGCCACGGCGTATCTGGTGTTCGTCGGCATCGACGCCGAGGGCAGGCCGCGGGCGATCCCGCAGGTGCTGATGGAGGCCGACAACGACCAGCGGCGCTACCGCGAGGCGGAGATCCGTCGCGGCACGCGGTTGGACCGCCGCGAGGCGATCGCGGACTCCCGTCGCGTCTGACTGACCTCGACCCGCGCTGCCTCGTCCGGTGCGCAGCGGGGCGCATCTGACCAGACATGGATGTGGGGAGGGAGCGATGCGCTCCCTCCCCACATCGTGGGTCCGACCTCCGCCTAGATGAGCGTGAGGGTGAGGACGCCGGTGTAGGTGCCGACCCTGGTGCTGCCCGGGATGCCGAGCTTCAGGTCGCCACCGCAGGTGAACGCTCCACCACTCACGCCGGCAGCGGAACTGCACAGGTTGCGCGCGTTGGCCAGACCGGTGCCGGAGCCGGGGACTGCCGGCGCGCCGGCGGTGACCTCGGTGGCTTCACCAGGAGCGGCCGGCAGGGTGCCGGACACCACCTGTGCGGTGGGGTTCCAACCGACGTTGTCGGCCACGATCAGCCCGTTCGGGCCGACCAGGTCACTGGCCTGCCCGACGAGGTTCCAGCCAGCGCTGGTGCCACGCGGGTCGACCACGGTGACGGGGTGGAGGGTGCCCGAGATGACGAGATCGAATCCGGTCAGCGTCGTCTGCGGGAGGGTGATCGTGCTACCGGCGGGCACGGTCAGGGCCAGCGGTGCGCCCTTGATGTCCGCCGTGATGACCTCGAAGCCGCTGCCCGGCCCGGGGTCGTAGGCGGCGGTCACTGCCTGGTACGCGTTGACGAGCCCGTAGCCGAAGTAGCCGTTGTAGCCGGGAATCAGCCGGTCCTTGCCCGCGGGTGCCTGGCAGGTGGTGGCTGTGCTCGGGCAGGCAAGCGCTTCAGCCTGTGCGTGCAGCATCTGCGTCAGCTGCGCGGGTGTGGCCTGCGGGTGCGTGGCCTTCAGCAGCGCTGCTACCCCCGCCACGTGCGGAGAAGCCATCGACGTACCGGACTTGTTCCCATAGCCGCCTCCCGGCACCGTTGATCTGGTGGAGCTACCGGGGGCCGCGACGTTGATGACCCCAAGGCCATAGCTGGAGAACGAGGCCTTGGCCTTGGTGTTGGTCGTCGCGGACACGTTGACGACGCCGGGCAGCTGGCCCGGGACATCGAGGCAGCCGACGACCGGCCTGTTCTTTGTCGCGGTCGTGTCGTTCGGGCTGTTCGACTCGGTCTTGAGGTTGGCCAGGTCGTAGTTGTCGTTGCCGGCGGCCGCGACGTTGAGCACCCCGCGACGGGCCGAGTAGTCGACCGCACGCTTGACGGCTTCCATGGCGGGCGCCTGGTTCGCCTGGTCGGGGCACCAGAAGAACCACGGGTCCACGTTGTAGCTGTTGTTGGTCACCGAGAAGCCGTGCTCGGCCGCCCACACGAAACCGCAGATCGCGTACTCGGGGTAGATGAACCCATCGGGGTTGACCACCTTGACGGAGGCGATGCGCGTATTGGGCGCGATACCGATCATGTTCTGGCCGATGTCGTTGGCTGCGATCGCTCCAGCGACGTGAGTTCCGTGCGAGTCGGTCACGTTCTTCGAGCTGACCCATGGACGCCAGGAGTTCGGGGTCGTGTCGACCTTGCCACCGTTGTTGATGCAGCTGACCGAGTCTGCGGCATCGAAGGTCGGCTTAAGGGCAGAGTGGGTGTCGTCCACGCCGTCGTCGAGGACGCCGACGATGACGCTGCTGCTCCCCTTGGTCACCTGGTGGGCCTGGTCCACGCCGATGACCGTCATGTCCGCGCCATAGACGCCGTTCGCGGTGGTAGTGGCGGGTGGCGCCGGGACGAACGGATTGCCGGGCGCCGGCTCCGTGAACGCCGCGGTCCTGGTCGGGCCGGCCGACTGGATGTCCGGATCGAGGGCCTTGATGTTGGCAAGGAACTCGGTGTCGGTGGAGTGGGCGATCAAGACGCCGATCTGCGGGTAGGACACCTTGACGGTGCCGCCGGCGGCGTTCACTGCTGTTTCGGCGTCCCTGACCGCGGCGCGGGTGGCCGCGGTGTTGATCGCGTAACTCATCAGCGGGCCGTTCGCCTGCACGGCCCGTACCAGCTGCGGCGCACTCGTGGTCGCGGTTTCCGACGTCGCGGCCCACGCTCCGCCTGGCAGCACCGCGAACGCGATGGTGATGGCGCCCGCGGCCGCGATCGGGGCGCGGAGTCTCCGCCACCCCTGAATCTTTGTGCCCATCCTGTTCCCTTCGCCCACCTGTCGTGCGCGGTGCGACCGGGTCTAGCAGCCTCTCAGCTGCGCCCGGAAGATCAGCGCCATGGACTTAACCGGACACGAAGTGTGTAGCCATCGGAAACAGCACGTCAATGATTTTGTTAAGAAACCCCTCAAGTGGCTCAATCGCGGTGCCGACAACCCTAAGTTGGCGACGTGAGGCCAAGAATCGGTTAACAGCGACCAATGCGTGTAACAAGGCGTCGATCGATGGGCCAATCACAGCCCGATGAGGGGCTCGCGCGACCGCCCGTGGGCGTTGCGGGGCGGGCCAGGGCTTGCCATCCACGAGCGCTACACCGAAGCGAGCGCTCCGAGCGGCATCTCGATCGGGGCGGTCGGCACGGCGAGCTCTGGGCCGGTGGCCGCACGGACCTCGTCCACGCTGACGCCGGGCGCGACCTCGCGCAGCACCAGCCCGGTCGGCGTCACGTCGACGACGGCCAGGTCGGTGATGATGCGCTCGACCACGCCGCGGCCGGTCAGCGGCAGGGAGCAGGACTCGACGATCTTGTGGGTGCCGTCCTTGGCCACGTGCTCCATGAGGACGATGACCTTCTTGGCGCCATGCACGAGGTCCATCGCCCCGCCCATGCCCTTGATCATCTTTCCGGGAATCATCCAGTTGGCGAGGTCCCCGGTGGCCGACACCTGCATGGCACCCAGGATCGCCGCGTCGATGTGCCCGCCGCGGATCATGCCGAAGGACAGCGCCGAGTCGAAGAACACCGCACCCGGCAGCAGGGTGACGGTCTCCTTGCCGGCGTTGATGAGGTCGGGGTCTTCCTCGCCGTCGAACGGGTACGGCCCGACGCCGAGGATGCCGTTCTCCGACTGCAGCGTCACGTGGACGCCGGGCAGCAGGTAGTTGGGCACCAAGGTGGGAAGTCCGATGCCGAGGTTCACGTAGGCACCGTCGGCCAGCTCCAGCGCGGCCCGGGCCGCCATCTGCTCGCGGGTCAGTGTCATCAGGACTCCCTTGGCCGGGTGGTGCGACGTTCGATCCGCTTCTCGCCGCCGGGCGGCACGACGACGAGGTGCTGCACGAAGATGCCGGGCAGGTGGATCGCATCCGGGTCCAGCTCGCCGGGCTCGACGAGCTCTTCGACCTCGGCGATGGTGACCTTGCCGGCCATCGCGGCGAGCGGGTTGAAGTTGCGGGCGCTGGAGTTGAAGACCAGGTTGCCGAGGCGGTCGCCGCGGGCGGCGCGGACCAGTGCGAAGTCGCAGGTGATCGCCTCTTCCAGGACGTACTCGCGACCGTCGAAGGTGCGGGTGTCCTTGCGCGGTGAGCCGACAGCGATCGAGCCGTCCGCCGCGTAGCGCCACGGCAGCCCGCCCTCGGCCACCTGGGTGCCGACTCCGGTCGCCGTGTAGAACGCGGGAATGCCGGTGCCGCCGGCGCGCAGCCGCTCGGCCAGGGTGCCCTGCGGGGTGAGCTCGACCTCCAGCTCCCCGGCCAGGAACTGCCGGGCGAACTCCTTGTTCTCGCCCACGTAGGACGAGGTCATCCGCGAGATCCTCCTGGCGGAGAGCAGCAGGCCCAGTCCCCAGTCGTCGACCCCGCAGTTGTTCGAGACGACGCCCAGATCCTTGGTTCCCGCCGCGAGCAGAGCTTCGATGAGCACCTGCGGGATGCCGCACAGGCCGAAGCCGCCGACGGCCAGCGTGGCCCCATCCGGGATGTCAGCGACGGCCTCGGCGGCGCTGGCAAGCACCTTGTCCATGCGCGCATGCTCCTTCGACGAGGCGGTGGGCGTGCGCCGAGCCTAATGGGCGAGCAGCCGTCGCGCCCGAGCCGGGCCGATGGATCAGATGCAGGTGCTGTCGCCGGCACTGAGCGTCTTCACCGGTGCGGGGGGAGCGGACGGCAGTGGCTGCGCGCCGGTCCAGTCCGGGCCGAGGATCAAGGTGAGCGTGGAGCCGAGCGACGGGTCGAGCACCAGCTGGGTGCCGGCCGGGCCCACCGCGGCGAGCGTGCGCGCGGAGTCGGCCTTGTCCGGGCCGTAGCGCACGACCGTGGTGGCCGAGGGGTCCGGTGCGGTAGCCACGCTGGCCACGTTGAAGCCGGCGGCGGTGAGCGCCTCACCCGTGGCGCGCGCGAGTCCCTGGGTCGACGTGCCGTTGAGCACCTCAACGGTGATCTTCGACGCGTCCACGGTGAGCGGCGTCGCCGAGGGAGCCGGCGAGCTACCGGGGGAGGGCGTCGCCCCGGGCAGCGCCGTGTCGTTGCGCAACGCCTCCCACACCCCGGTCGCGGCGTCCGTCCAGACCACCCGGTTGGCGTCGGCCGGAGACGGCTTGTTGGGGATCGTCAGAAAGGCGACGTTCTCCGGCTTCAAGTTCTTCAGCCGCTTGGCGAGGTTGAGCATGCTGTCGCCCTTGGCCAGATCGGTGTCGACCGTCACCGAGTTGGTGGCCGCCTCCAGGAACGGCAGCAGCTTGTCGGGGCGCAGCAGCAGGCCGGTGTCGGTGGCCTCGCGGACCACGGCCGACAGGAACTGCTGCTGGCGGGTGATCCGCTCCAGGTCGCTGCCGCCACCGATGCTGCTTGCGGGCCCGGACCAGGGCGAGCGCCTGGTCGCCCTTGACCCGCTGTTCGCCGGCCTTGAGGTTCAGCCCGGCGTCACCGTCCTTCAGGTTCTTGCAGAGGTTGACCGGGATCCCGTCGAGCGCCTCGGTCATCTTCTTGAAGCCGGAGAAGTCGACCTCGACGTAGTGGTCGATCCGGATGTTGGTCAGGGCCTCCACCGTCTTGACCGAGCAGGTCGGACCGCCCAGGTTGAACGCCTCGTTGATCATGCGGAGCTTGGCGGTGGTCTGCTTGCCGTTCGGCAGCGGGCAGCTGGGCATCTCGACCACGGAGTCGCGCGGGATGCTGACGAACACGCCGTGCTTCGCGTCGGCCGAGATGTGGGCGAGGATCATCGTGTCCGACTCGTGCTGGGTCTGCTGCTCTAGGCCCTTGCCGGCCTGGTACTGCGCGTTGTCGCCCTGGGTGCGGTCGTCGGAGCCGATGAGCAGGATGTTCATCGCCTTGCCGGCGGACTCTCGCCTTGGTCGGCGAGTCCGGCCGGTCCGGCGCGAAGACGTCGACGTGCTTCACGTTGCCCAGGTAGTGGTGGTACAGCGTGTAGACCCCGCCGGTGGCGAGTACCGCAAGAGCGAGCAGGCTGATCCCGACCCGGGCCAGGATGCGACGCATCCGGTGGGAGTGTCGCTCGGCCATGCGGTGGCGCTCCTCAGCGTGGGGGGCAGGTCGGTGTACCGGTACGGGTCTCAGGTAGTCAGACGCCGTGGGCGGCGCCGAGGTTGCCACGCGCCAGGACTGATCGATGCCCGGGCGAACCGACGTGGCGAGAATTCTGTCCGGGCCCAGAGTAGCGGCGCTGACTGCTTACCTGGTGCAGACGCGCGTCGTTGGCGGTCGTGGAACCGGGCACCGTCGACGCTGCGGTGGGCGAGGGGACGGGCGCGCCCATCTGGACGGCCTTGGCGGTGGTGTACGAGGAGCCGACGACCAGTTCGAGGGTGTCGCCGAGCTTCGAGTCCGGTACCAGCACAGCCCCGGCGACCGACGCGGCCAGCGTGTTGGCGGCGTTGATCTTCGATGGTGCGTAGTGGATCTCGGTCTTCTTCGCGCCGGTGTTGCGGTTCCCGGGGGTTCCCGAGATGACGAAGCCCACGCTGGTGAGCTCGGCGGCAACCCGCTTGCCGAGGCCGTTGATGCCTGCGCCGTTGTACACCGCGACGCTCACCTGGGAGGGCGGGACCGTGAGGGTGGTGCCGGCCGGTGCACTCGGCTGGGTGTTCGTCGGCACCCCGTTCCCCTCGTTGAGCGAGGCGAACAGCTCGGTGGTCTTGGCCGCGTCGATGAGGTTGACGTCCTGTCCGTTGATGACGGCGAACTTCTCGAACGGCAGGGTGGCGAACTCGACGTGATTCGCGTCGAGGTTGCGCAGGCGCAGCGCAAGGCTCTTGACATCCAGGCCGGAGTCGACGGACACCGAGCTGGTGACCGCGTCGAGGAAGCCGGTGAGCTTGACCGGGTTGAGCAGGGTGCCCGCGCTGATCACCTTGCGCACGACCGCGCCGATGAACTGCTGCTGGCGCTTGACCCGGTCCAGGTCACCGTTGGGCAGGTTGTAGCGCTGGCGGACGAAGGCGAGCGCCTGCGCGCCGTCGAGGTGGTTCTCGCCGGCCGGGAAGTTGGCGCCGGACAGCTTGTCGCTGGCTGCGTGGGTAAGGCAGACGTTGATGCCGCCGAGGGCGTTGACCATCTTCTGGAAGCCTTCGAAGTCGATCTCGGCGTAGTGGTCGACGTGCAGGCCGGACAGCTCCTGGACGGTGGCGATGAGAAGTTTGGGGCCGCCCAGGGCGTAGGCGGCGTTGAGCTTGTTCTGCTGTGCCGGGTGCGCCACGCCCTTGGCGTCGGTGTAGGCGGGGATCGTGACCCAGGGAGTCGCGGGGCAGCGACACCAGGATGGCCTTGGCGTTGCCCGGTGCCAGGTGCGCGAGGATCACCGTGTCGGAGCGCTGGCCCGTCACCTGGACCTGTCCGGCGCCCGCTTGGAAGACGTCGTTCGAGCCGGTGCGCGAGTCCGAGCCGACGAGCAGGATGTTCTCCGCGCCGTTGGTGGCCTTCGCGCCGCCGCTCGGCAGGATGTCGTGCAGCCGGGTGATCTGGCTGTCGAAATGCTTGTAGAAGCCGTACGCCACGCCTGTGCTCAGCAGCACGCAGGCCGAGACCACCGTGGCGAGCACCTTCAGCCAGCGCCACGACCGTGCCGACTCTCGGCCGGCCGCAGTGCGGAATGGCCGGAACCGCGCGGGTTGAGGTGCGGCGGGAGACGGTTGGCTGACGTCATGTCGTCGAGCGTACGTTGGCGGCGCCGCTTCGTCGGGCATCTCGCTCGCTGTTAGCCTCCGTGGCATGAAGGCACTCGTCCTGTCCGGCGGTGCGGGGACCCGGCTGCGGCCGATCACGCACACCTCGGCCAAGCAGCTCGTACCGGTCGCCAACAAGCCGGTCCTGTTCTACGGGCTCGAGGCGATCCGCGACGCGGGCGTCACCGACGTCGGGATCATCGTCGGCGACACCCGCGCGGAGATCGAGGCCGCCGTCGGCGACGGCTCCGCCCTCGGGCATCAAGGCGACCTACATCCCCCAGGACGCACCGCTGGGCCTCGCGCACTGCGTGCTGATCGCGCGCGACTTCCTCGGCGACGACGACTTCGTCATGTACCTCGGCGACAACTTCATCATCGGTGGCATCACCGAGCTGGTCGACGAGTTCAAGCGCGGCGGGCACGACGCGCAGATCCTGCTGACCCGGGTCGACAACCCGCTCGCAGTTCGGTGTCGCCGAGCTCGGCGACGACGGCCGCGTCGTGCGCCTGGTCGAGAAGCCCAAGGAGCCCAAGAGCGACCTGGCCCTGGTCGGCGTCTACATGTTCACGCCCGCCATCCACGAGGCGGTGGCGTCGATCACGCCGAGCCCTCGCGGCGAGCTCGAGATCACCGACGCCATCCAGTGGCTGGTCGACAACGGCCGCGACGTGCAGCCGCACCTGGTCACCGGCTACTGGAAGGACACCGGCCGGCTCGAGGACATGCTCGAGTGCAACCGCAAGGTGCTCGAGGCCGTCGAGCCTGTGGTGCACGGCACGGTCGACGACGAGAGCCGCGTCATCGGCCGGGTCGTCATCGAAGAAGGCGCCTCGGTCGTGCGCTCGACCGTGCGCGGCCCGGCCATCATCGGACGAGGCACCCGGATCATCGACACCTACGTCGGACCGTTCACGTCGATCTACCACGACTGCGTGATCGAGGACACCGAGATCGAGCACTCGATCGTGCTGGAGTCGACGACGATCACCGGCGTCTGCTCGCATCGAGGACTCGCTCATCGGCAAGGAGGTCGAGGTATCGCCGTCGACCGCGCAGCCACGCGCCCACCGGCTGATGCTCGGCGACCACAGCAGGGTGTCGCTGGCCTGATCGGCCGGCGCGGGGCACCCTCGCGATCGAGCTGTCTGTGGTTGGCTGCGCTCACCGCCCTGGCCGCCGCGCTCTACGCGGCGTTCGGGCTGGCCGAGTTCCGTCATTTCCGCATCGGCGGCTACGACCTCGCCATCTTCGACCAGGCGATCCGCGGCTACGCTCACCTGTCCGCGCCGACGTCGATGATCAAAGGCGTCCACGACAACTTCGGACCGGACTTCTCGGTCCTCGGCGACCACTTCTCACCGATCATCGCGCTCATGGCGCCGTTCTACCGGCTGTGGCCGCACCCGACGACGCTGATCGTCGGCCAGGCGGTGCTGTTCGCCCTGGCGGTGCCGCTGGTGTGGGTGGCGGTGCGCCGGCTGGTTGGCGAGCGCGTCGCCTGGGTGGTGACCATCGCGTACGCCATCTCCTGGGGCCTGCAGGGCGCCGTCGCCGTGGGCTTCCACGAGATCGCCTTCGGGGTGCCGCTGGTCGCGCTGGTGCTCGAGCGGCTGACCGCGGGCCGGGTGAAGCACGCGGCGTGGGCCGCGCTGGCACTGCTGGCGGTCAAGGAGGACATGGGGCTGGTCGTCGCGGCGCTCGCCGTCGTCGTGCTGATCGA
Source organism: uncultured Actinomycetota bacterium (assembly GCA_963703505.1). Classification (GTDB taxonomy): domain Bacteria; phylum Actinomycetota; class Actinomycetes; order CAVPEL01; family CAVPEL01; genus CAVPEL01. The sequence continues at coordinate 1,022,346 of CAVPEL010000006.1, forward strand.
CCCGCGGCTGCGGACCCGCCTGCCCGCCGGGCGCCCGCGGTGGATCGTGACAGGCGGGCTCTTCGTCGGCGGCCTGCTGGCGACAGCTGTGGCGATCAAGGTTGCGATCCCGGCATTCGGCGGGAAGTCCGGCTACTACTGGCGAGAGGACTACGGCTGGCTCGGCTCCGGTCCGGGCCAGGCGCTGCGGCACGTGGTCGCCCACCCACTGGACACGCTGCACGTCCTGATCACCCCGGGGGCGAAATGGCTGCTGCTGCTCTGCCTGTTCGGGACGTTGCTGTTCCTGCCGCTGTTCTCGCCGTACACGCTGCTCGCCGTGCCGTTGCTCGCTGAGCGGCTGTTCTCGGCCAACGCCAACCACTGGTCGACGCTGTTCCACTACAACGCGATGCTCATGCCGATCTTCTTCATTGCAGCGGTCGACGGATTCCTGCGGGTTCACCGCTGGCTCGCCCGACGGGGGAGTCAGCCCCTCGGTGCTCGACCCGGCTCGCTCGCCTCGCCCGCCGGGCTCGCCCCCCGGACTGGCTGGCTGCTCGACCCGGTGCGGTTCCACCGGCTGGTCCTCGGTTGGGCGACTGCGGTGCTGGTGCTGGCGGTGGCGCTGTCGGCGCTGCACTTCCCGTTCCGGCGGGTGCTGCGCGCTTCGGAGTGGGAGACCACCGCACACGACAGGGCCGCCGCCGCGGCGATCGCCCACATCCCGTCCGGCGCTGTCGTCGAGGCGTCGAACTACCTTGCGCCGCACCTGTCCGACCGGGCACAGGTCATGCTCTTCGACGCGACCCCGCGTGGCGCGCCGTGGGTCGTCGTCGACGCCGCCCGCACCTCGTTCCCCCTCCCCACCGTCGCCGCTGCGCAGGCCCAGGTGGCGCAGCTGCCAGCCCTTGGCTACCAACTGGTGTTCTCCGGTGGCGGATTCGATGTCTGGCACCGGTAGCGCGGTCCGCTCGCCGTCAGGCGCGGCGGCGGGCGGCACGCGGTGCGCGAGGGTGCTGGCCTACGGCACCGCGGTGCCGGCCGTGCTGCTCGCCGCCTGGATGGTGGCCTCACTGCCGCTGCTGCTCCTCGGTGCCTTCCGTCCGTTGCCTGCGGTGGCGCTGTTCGCCGTCATCGCGGTGGCCGGTGTGCGAGTGGCCCTAGGCGCGCTGCGGGACCGCGCGGCGAGCTGGGGCGTCGTCCCGATCTGGGTCGTCGTCGCGGTCCTCGCCGTCGTCGTCGCCTTCGTGGTGCTGGAGTTCTTCACCAGCGCCGACGGAGTGGTCGTCCGCCGGGATCCCCAGACGTATTCGGTCATCGCCACCTGGCTGTCCGGGCACGGGCAGCTGCCCATCGACGTGCACGCATCGGCCTTCGGTGGGACGGACCCGGGTCTGCGGTTCGCCACCCAGGGCTTCTACACCGGCGACGGCGCGGTGGTGCCGCAGTTCATGTCCGGGTTCCCGGCGACCTTGGCGATCGGCGGCTGGCTGGCGGGCATAGCGGGCGTGCTGCACATGGGCGCCGTGCTGGGCGGCCTGGCGGTGCTGGCCTTCGCCGGACTCGTGGCCCGTCTCGTGGGGCCGCGATGGGCTCCGCTCGGCGCGCTCGGCCTCGCACTGACCGGACCGCAGCTGCACGCCGCACGGGCGGCATTCAGCGAGCCGGCCGCGCAGCTGGTGCTGATCGGCGGCCTGGTGCTCCTGGTCGACGCGTTGGCGGCCGCCGATCGGGTGGTGGGCGTGGCTCCGGGTGACGCGCCCGTCGTGACACCCGCCCACCGCCGGGCCGTCGCGTTGGCAGGCATGGTGCTCGGCGCGGTGATGCTGGTGCGGATCGATGCGCTGTCCCAGCTCGTGCCCCTGGTGCCCTTCGTGGCGTGGCTGGCCTACCGCCGGTCGACGCTGGCCCGCCCGCTGGCCCTCGGCGTCGGTGTCGGGGTGGCGTTCGCGGCCCTGGACGGGCTCGTGCTGAGCCGCCACTACCTGGCCGCCATCGCCGGCAGCCTGGCGGAGGCGGTCGGCGGGGCCGCGCTCGTCATCGCCGCGTCGATCGTCGCGGTGCGGGTCCTGCCGCGCCGCCCGCTGGTGTTCGGGCGGTGGCCGGCGCCGGTCGCGGCCTGCGCCGTGGTTGCCGGCGGGCTCGCCTTCGCGGTCCGGCCGCTGCTCCAGACCACGCGGACCAACCCCGCCTCGGGCGGTGCGCAGGTCGTCGCGCAGGCGCAGGCCGAGCTCGGTCTGGACATCGACGGGAGCCGGAACTACTACGAGGAGAGCCTGCGCTGGGTCTCCTGGTACGTCGGTTGGGGCGCGCTCGCGCTTGCCGTCGTCGGCGCCGCCTGGCTCGTGTGGCGTGCGGTGCAGGGTTCGCACACCTCGCCGGCTGCCCGCGGCTGGCCACCGGTGCTGCTGGTTCTGCTCGGCGCCAGCGCTCTCGTGCTGTGGCGACCGAGCATCACGCCGGACCACCCGTGGGCCGACCGACGGCTCGTTCCCGCGGTCATCCCGGCAGTGGTTCTCTTCGCGGTCGCGGCCGGTGGTCTCGCTCTGGAACGGCTGCGCTTGTGGACGCAGCGCGTCGGTGCCGGGGCTGGCTCCCGGAGGCCTGCCGGCTCCCGCGCGGCTGCCGGCTCCCGCGCAGTCCAGGGGCTGCTCGTGCTGGCCGTCGCCGCCATCGTGCTGGTGCCCGCCGCCCTCGCCAGCGCACCGTTGGCCGGGGCCCGGACCGAGCAGGGCGAGGTGGCGATGGTCCGCCAGATCTGCGCGAACCTCGCGCCTGGGGACGTCGTGCTGACCCTCGGCGACCGAGCGCGGGCCGAGCTCACCGGCACGCTGCGGGTGATGTGCCCGGTGCCGACCGCTCAGGTGGTGAACGGCGACGAGGCGGCCACGGTGGCCCGGGTCGCCGACAAGGTCGCAGCGGCGGGCGGCCGCGCGGTGGTCCTCGCGGCCGCCCGAGCCGACCTGGCACTGGTCGGGCTGGACTGGGGCGCGCCCGCGGTCCAGCTCGACACCCACGAGGACGAACGCACCCTCGTCAGCCGTCCCGACAAGCTCGGCCGGCTCACCTTCGACCTCTGGTTGGGCTACCCGGCCACCCGATGAGGAAGAATGTCCGAGCCAGCACGCCCCCTCGACGAAACGGGCTGACATGCGAGTGTTCGTCACCGGCGCCGCCGGCTTCATCGGCTCCCACTACGTCCGCACGCTGCTGTCCGGCGGCTACCCGGGCTTCGAGGACGCCGAGGTCACCGTCTTCGACAAGCTCACCTACGCCGGCAACCTGGACAACCTCGCGCCGGTCGCCGACAACCCGCGCTACCGGTTCGTCCAGGGCGACATCTGCGACGCGCGACCTGCTCGCCGAGGTGCTGCCGGGCCACGACGTCGGTCGTCAACTTCGCCGCCGAGACCCACGTCGACCGCTCGATCACCGGCGCCGCCGACTTCGTCGTCACCAACGTGCTCGGCGCGCAGACGCTGTTCGACGCCTGCGCTGCGCACGGACATCCCGCGCGTCGTGCACGTGTCGACCGACGAGGTCTACGGCACGATCCCCGAAGGCTCGTGGACCGAGGAGCACCTCCTCGAGCCCAACTCGCCGTACTCGCGCGGCCAAGGCCGGCGCCGACCTGATCGCCCGCTCCTACGCGCGCACCTACGGGCTGAACGTCTCGGTCACCCGCTGCACCAACAACTACGGGCCGTACCAGTTCCCGGAGAAGGTCATCCCGCTGTTCGTCACCAACCTGCTCGACGGCAAGAACGGTGCCGCTGTACGGCGACGGGCTCAACGTCCGCGACTGGCTGCACGTCGACGACCACTGCCGCGGCATCCAGCTGGTGCTGGAGAAGGGCGCGCCGGCGAGATCTACAACATCGGCGGCGGCATCGAGCTGACCAACAAGGAGCTGACCGAGCGGCTGCTCGACGCGTGCGGCGCCGACTGGGACGCGTGGTACTACGTCGAGGACCGCAAGGGTCACGACCGGCGCTACTCGCTGGACGACGCGCAAGCTGCGCGCGCATGGGCTACGCGCCGCAGACCACCTTCGAGGACGGCCTGGCCGCGACCGTGCAGTGGTACCGCGACAACGAGTCGTGGTGGCGCGCCGCTCAAGGAGAAGGCGGCGCTGCGCGATGACGCCGCTGGCTGGTCGACCGGGCGCCGCGCGGCCAGCTCGGCACCGACCTGCTGCGGGTGCTCGACGGGCGACGACGTCGTCGGGCTCACCCGGGCCGACGCTCGACATCGACCGACGCGCGCCGCGGTGCGTCGACGCGGTCGCGCGGCTGGCCCGACGTCGTCGTCAACGCGGCGGCCTACACCGCGGTCGACGCCGCCGAGACCGATCGAGGCGACGCCTACCGCGGTCAACGCGACCGGCCCGGCCATCCTGGCGCGCGCCTGCCACGGACGCCGGTGCGCGGCTGGTGCACGTCTCGACCGACTACGTGTTCGACGGCACCGCGGCCGCGCCGTACGACGAGGACGCGCCGACCGGGCCGCGCAGTCGGCGTACGGCGCGACCAAGCTGGCCGGCGAGCAGGCGGTGCTGGCTTCCGGCGCGCGCGCCTACGTCGTGCGCACCGCCTGGGTCTACGGCGCGACCGGCGGCAACTTCGTGAAGACGATGGCCCGGCTCGAGCGTCGCACCGCGAGACCGTGTCGGTCGTCGACGACCAGCGCGGGCAGCCCGACCTGGTCCCGGCACCTGGCGAGCGGGCTGGTCGCGCTGGCCGACCTCCGGCGCGCCGGCCGGGCATCTACCACTGCACCAACGCCGGCGAGACGACGTGGTTCGGCTTCACCCAGGCGATCTTCGCCGAGCTGGGCGCCGACCCGGAGCGGGTCACGCCGACCACGACCGACGCGTTCCCGCGCCCGGCGCCGCGGCCCGCCTACACCGTGCTCGGCGACCGGCGCTGGCGCGAGGCCGGCCTGACCGCCGATGCCGCACTGGCGCGAGGCGCTGAAGGCGGCTTTCGCCGCAGCAGGCGACGAGCTGACGGCCAACTGACCCAACCCGCCTCGCCTTCCGCGCGATCATGAGGCGTTGTGGGGGTGGGGGGCGCCGTTTCGCATCAAGATCCGCGGAGCGGTACCCGCCTTCAGCGGATCTTGATGCAGAGCGGCCACTATCACCGCCGAATTGCATCAAGATCGTGGACGATGGCGGGGCGGGCTGGGCCGGCCCCGTGGCTCAGGGCAGGATGCGCACGGGCGTCCCCAGCGGCAGCAGGTGGGCCAGCTCGGTGATGTCGGCGTTGGTCATCCGAATGCAGCCGTGGCTCACGTCACGGCCGATGCTCGACGGGTCGTCGGTGCCGTGGATGCCGATGACCGCGTCGCCGCCGTTGAACTCCTTCAGGGTCGTCGAGAAGCCGGAAAGCCCGTAGGCGTAAGGGCCGTAGGCCCCTGACGGGTTCGGCGGCTGCAGCAGTTCCTTGAGGTAGAAGGTGCCGCCTGGGGTTGGGGTGTTCGTGCGGCCGACCCCGATGGAATAGCTCTTACGCAGCGTCCCGTTCGCGAACAAGTCCAGCCGGTGACCGCCGATCGACACGTCGAGGCGGTACGGCAACCCGGCGATCTCCACGTCAGTGGCGCGCACCCAACCGGTGCTGCCGTTGGGGCGGACGGGTAGGAGCACCTTCACCCATGCGCCAGTCGGCGGCGGTCCGGCCGGTCCGTCGACGAGGAACGTGAGCGGGGCGCCTGACTGCTGTGGGTTGGCCAGCTCGGTGGTCACCGGTCCGTCCGCTGTTGCGTGCACCTGCACGGCGGCGACGCGGGCGGTCGCCGAGTAGGCCGGGAACGTCGCGGTCGCCGAATGTGTCGGCGTCGGCGTCGCGGTCGCCGACGCGGGTGGCCGGGGCGTCTCGGGCGAGGTCTGCGGGGCAGCGTGGCGGGACGCGCATCCCGCTGACAGCGCTAGAGCTGCAGCGGCGGCGACGGCCAGCAGGCGGTGCCTGGAGTGCGGGCGTGGTGCGGTCGAGGCAGCCGTGGGTGATGAGTGCACCCGCAGATCGTAGGGCGTTTCGTGCAGAAAGCCGACAAAGACCCCAATTAGATCAAAAGATCTCTAACATGATCAAGATCAATCGAATGTGATCAAGTAGGTACTAACGTGATCAAGATATCCCTAACGCTATGATCTCGCCCGGTCAAAAGACCATTTACTTCTCTTCTTGGGTGGATCAATGCGACGCACCACTGCACTGCTGTCGGCCGGGGCGCTTGTCCTCGCCGCCGCCATGATCGCCAGCCCGGCGTCGGCCGACGAGGGCGACCTCACGCTGGACCGCACCACCGTCACCGTCGGCGAGGACGTGACCATTACGCTCGCCGGTTGCACGGACGCTGACGTGCTCTCCGTCGGGCTCTACGCGGTGGGTGCCGACCTGGACGCGGACGACCCGAACGTCGAGCTCGACGAGAGCGACCTCGACCGTGAACGAAGACGGCGAGATGGTCGGCACCTTCACGGTTCCCGCAGACATCGTGACGGGCGAGGCCACGGTCTGGGCCGGCTGCATGGTCAGCGAGACCGAAACGGTGAACGAGGACGTCGCGACGCTGACGCTGGTCGCCGCCGCGACCACCCCCGAGGCGACCACGCCCGAGGCCGAGGCGGCCGCGCCGGTCGTGGCTCAGCCGACGTTCACTGGCTGACGCACGGAACAGCTGACGCACAACCGCTGACGCGAAACAGCTGGCTCGGAACAGCTGACGCGGAAGATCGGCCCCGATGTGGGGAGCCCGTGGCTCCCCGCATCGGGGCCATTCCGTGTCCCGGGTTGCCAGCGACCAGACGGCGGCCCAGGCGCGGACCGGGCGGTACGCTGCGTCAGGTTCGGCGACTGGGCCCTTTCGGAGGCCCGCAGGCGGTGAGGCAGGTTCGGATGGGCGACGTCGGGGCAGCAGACTTCTTCGCGCACGCTAGCGCCGACATCGAGCCTGGCGCGGTGATCGGGGCGGGCACCAGGGTCTGGCACGTGGCGCACATCCGGGCGGGCGCGGTGATCGGGGCCGGCTGCAACCTGGGACGCAACGTCTACGTCGATGCCGGCGTGCACATCGGTGACCACGTCAAGGTGCAGAACAACGTCTCGGTCTATGCGGGTGTGACCCTTGAGGACGGCGTGTTCGTCGGACCCAGCGCGGTCTTCACCAACGACTTCCGCCCCCGCGCGCAGAACGCGGACTGGATGATCACCCCAACGCTGGTGCGCCGTGGTGCGTCGATCGGGGCGAACGCGACCATCGTGGCGGGCAACGAGATCGGCGAGGGCGCCATGGTCGGCGCGGGTTCGGTGGTGACCCACCCGGTGGGGGACCACGAGCTCGTGGTCGGCAACCCGGCGCGTCGGGTCGGCTGGGTCTGCGACTGCGGCGAGGTGGTCGCCCGCGGTCAGGTGAGGCCCGCATCCGTGGTCTGTGCCGCGTGCGCGGCGAGCGCCGACGGCGCCACCGCCACCAGCAGCCAGGCCCACGGGTGAGCCGGCACGCGCGAGCCACGCCAAAGCGCCGGGTACGCGGGTCCGCTCATGCCCGTCGCCGATTCTCGCTCCAGGGTCCGGCCGCGATCGTGGCGCTCGCCACGGTCGCGCTGTACGCGGTGCTCGCGCTGTGGGCAGCGGTGACCCCGGGGTTCCGAGCGCCCGACGAGCCGCAGCACATGTCGACCGTGTTCCGGCTCGCCTACGACCACACCTACCCGGACCCGGGCGATGCCCGCATCTTCCCGGCCGTCAAAGCGTCCTACCCGCAGCTCGGCTTCAGCGGGATGTGGCTGAACAGCGTTGGTACCGCCCCGTTGGCGGACACCACCGACCACCCGCGCGGGACGGAGTCGATGCGCGAGCTGGCCAAGACGGCGGCACTGCCGACCGAGTACGACTTCGACCAGATAACCCAGCATCCGCCCGGCTACTACGCGCTGATGGCGATCCCGACCCGCGTGTTGGACCTGCAGGGCCAGACGCCGCGCGACGCCCTGCTCGCGCTTCGCCTGATGTCAGCGGCTCTGCTGCTGCCGCTGCCCTACCTGGTCTTCCGGCTGGCGAAGGAGTTCGGCGTCCGCGACGGTGTCGCGGCGATCAGCTCCTTCGGTCCGCTTGCCATCCCACAGCTCACTCATATCGGCGCGGCGGTGAACAGCGACTCGCTGATCATCGTCCTGGCCGCGCTGCTCACCGTGCAGTCGGTGCGAATTGCCAGACGCGGGGCGACCGTACGCCGCGGAGTCTGGCTCGGCGTGACCTTCGCCGCGGCGCTGTTGACGAAGGGGCTGGCGCTGCCGCTGGCCACGCTGCCGATCGGGGCGTACCTGCTCGCCTGGCGCCGGGACAGCTGGAGCACGGTGGTCCGGCCGGCTGTCGCAACGGCTGCGGTCAGCCTCGTCGGCGTCCTGTGGTGGGCGCGCAACGTGGTGGAGTTCGGTGTCCTGCAGCCGACCGGGTACTCCCGTGAGTACCTGGACCTTTTCCCGCCGAAGGACGTCGACCTGTCGTTCACCACGTGGATGGCGGGCTACTTCGACCTCATGGCGCGCTCGTTCTGGTTCGACTTCGGCTGGCTGGAGCTCAAACCGCCGCCCGTGCTCTACGGGGCGCTGAGCGTGGCGAGTGCTCGCGTTGGTGGTGGTCGCCGTGGTGCGGGCGGGTCGGCTGCGCCCGATCGTCCTGCTCGCGCAGCTGAGCTGGCTCACCCTGCTGGGGACGATCTTCCAGCAGTCGCTGCGCGCCTCGATGGCCGAAGGCGCCCTGCGCGGGTCGCAGGGGCGGTACCTGTTCGGTGGGGTCGTGGCGTTGGTGGCGACGGTGGCCGTCGCGCTGGCTCCGCGCACCCAACGCTTCGACGAGGAGCCCGGTCATCGACTGAGCCCGCACCGACTGAGCCCGCATCGACTGAGCCCGCACCGGGGTCGCGCTGGGCGGCCGCGGTCCCGATCGTGGTGATTGCCGCCGCGTTCGGAGGGCTCGCCGTCGGCATCGGGCACTTCTACTCCGGCGATGGGTTCGTGGCCCGCGTCGGTGCGATGTCCTCGTGGAGCCCGGTGCGGCTGCGTGCTTTCGGGGTGATCGCCGTGGTGGCGGCTGGGGCCGTGCTGGCCGCGGCGGCGTTGCAGTGGCGGTCCGGGCGGCGCCTGGGCGAACAACTCGTCGCAGTTGATGCCGACGTCGATGCCGGAATTGATGGCATCTTGCAACACACGCAACGCATTACATGATCAACCGGGCGAATCATGCTTAGGTGGACACTCCGCCGTCCCCCGCCTTGCGCGACTCGTCACCCGGGAGAACGTCCGTATGCGCTTTGTCATCACCCGCCTGAGCGTCGCCCTCGCCCTCCCCGTCGCCATGGTGGTCGCGCCCGTCGTGACGATGCCGCACTCGGGCGCGAAGCCTGTGCGCCCCGACGTGCAGACTCTCGACGTCGTACCGAACGGCGCGCCGGCGAGCACCGACGCGTTCAGGCTGGTCAGTGCCAACTGGGACCCGGGCACGCTCGGCACCGGCGCGACCGTGCAGATCCGCACGAAGGCCGGGGACGCATGGTCGGACTGGACCGACCTCGAGCAAACCGACGTCGGACCCGATGCCGGCTCGCCTGATGCGCTGGCGGCCGAGCAGGTGGGCGCGCGCGACACCTCCGAGCCGGTGTGGCTCGACGCGCCAGCCGACGCGGTGCAGACGCGAGTGGTGGGCGGGACGCAGCCGTCGGGTCTGGAGCTGACCCTCATCGACCCAGGGAAGTCCGCGGCTGACGCCAACCCAGGAGCCGCCTCGGTCCCAGCCTCATCGGCGTTCGCGGCAAGCCCCCGCCCGCAGATCCTGACCCGCGGCGACTGGGGAGCGGACGAGAGCCTGCGCACCAAGAACTGCAAGACGATCGACTACAGCTCCACCATCAAGGTCGGCTTCGTCCACCACACCGCCCACGGCACCAACGCCAACAACTACACGGCGGAGGAGGTACCGGCGCTGTTGCGGGCGATCTACTCCAACGACGTCAACAACCGTGGCTGGTGCGACATCGCGTACAACTTCCTCGTCGACAAGTTCGGGCGGATCTGGGAAGGGCGGGCCGGCGGGGTCGACCGCGCAGTTCTCGGCGCGCACACCGCCGGGTTCAACTCGAACAGCTTCGGCACCGCCCTCATCGGCAACTTCGAGACCGAGACGTCGAACGGCACGACGCCACCGGCGTCATGCTCGACTCACTGGAGCGGCTGTTCGCCTGGAAGCTTTCCCTGTACGGACTTGACCCGCTCGGCACCACGACCCTCACCTCCGCCGGCACCGGCGGCACCAACGCCACCTACCCCGCGGGCAAGGTCGTGCCGCTCAACGTCATCTCCGGGCACCGCGACACCGGCGCCACCGACTGCCCGGGCAACACGGTGTACAGCCAGCTTCCGACCATCCGGACCATGGTGAAGAAGTACATGGGCGCCGCGCTGCTGAGTCCCGACGGTCACCGGGCTGCCGTCGACCGGCGCCAGCCCGGTGACGGTGACAGCCGGCATGTCGTGGCCGGGCACGTGGCAGCTCGCCGTGCTCAACGGGTCCAACGCCACCGTGCGCACCCTGTCCGGCAGCGGCTCCGACGTCCAGGCTTCGTGGGACCGCACGGACTCCGCCGGTCGCCCCGTCCCAGACGGGCCGTACCGACTGGTGCTGACCAGCCAGCAGAACGGCGAGGACGCCGACCCGTGGTCGACGAAGATCGAGCTCGGCAAGAGCTTCGGCAGAGCTGACGACGGCGAGTCCGCGAGCGCCGGGTCGGATCAACCTGACCGGATGGGCGCATGCGCGACGGCGGCACCGAGCCGGTCCGGGTGCAGGTCATGATCGACGACGGTTCGGCCTACACGTTCACCGCCAACGTGCAGCGGAGCGATCTCGGCTCGGCAAGTATCCGGCGTGGGGGACCACCCACGGATACGACGTCACCGTCGCCGCGTCGCCGGGATCGCACCGGTCTGTGCGTGAACGGCATCACGGCAGGTGCCTCGGGTACCGGATTGGGCTGCCAGACACTCGTCGTCCCCGGCCCCGCGCGGTCCGCCGCCGATCCGGCGTCGAACCCGCACGGCTCCATCGACCAGGCGGTGGTCACCAAGCCCGGCGAGGTGCGCATCGCCGGCTGGGCCATCGACCCGGACACCAAGGGCCCCATCGACGTCCACGTCTACGTCGACGGCAAGATGTCGACGGCGCTGACCGCGAACGGCGTGCGCAACGATGTGGCGGCCGCGTTCGCCGGATTCGGACCGAACCACGGCTTCGACCGGACCCTCGCGCTCTCCGGCGGAACGCACCAGGTGTGCGTCAACGGCATCAACGTCGGCTCCGGCAACGCCAACCCGGCGGTCGGCGGCTGCCGCACCGTCACGCTGCCCACCGGGCCGCCGCACGGTTCGCTCGACAGCGTCGTGGTTGGACCAGGCACGGTGCAGCTGTCCGGTTGGGTCATCGACCCGGGGACGGTGGACGCGGTTGGCGTGCACGTCTACGTCGACGGCAAGTTCACCACCTCGCTGAAGGCCGACGCCGAGCGCAAGGACGTCGGTGGCGCGTACCCGATGTACGGGAACAACCACGGGTACACCGTCAAGCTGACCGGCCTGTCTGGTGGCGCGCACCAGGTGTGCGTGTACGCCATCAGCGCGGGCGGCAAGTACCCGAACCCGGTGATCGGCGGCTGCCGGACGGTGACGCTGCCCACCGGCAACCCGCACGGCTCGCTCGACTCCGCGCAGCCGGTGGCGGGCCAGAAGGGGGAGCTGCGGCTGACCGGCTGGGCCATCGACCCCAAGACCGTCGAGCCGATCAGGGTGCACGTCTACATCGACGGCAAGATCGCCGGAGTGTTCACCGCGAACAGCGAGCGTAAGGACGTCGGCGCCGTGTACCCGGCGTACGGCGCCAACCACGGGTTCGACGTGACGGTCCCGGGCGTGGCGACCGGCAAGCACCAGGTGTGCGTGTACGGCATCAACACCGGGGCGGGCACCAACCCGGTCATCGGCGCCTGTCGCACGGTGACGATGCCGTAGGCCTCGCTTCCCGCGTCCCGGCGTCCTCGCGTCACTCGAGGTGATCACGAAGGTTCGCCCGGGCTATGGCCCGTGTGAATCTTCGTGATCACCGGTTGTGGGGCGGTGCGCGGTGGGGGGCGGCGCGTCAGCGGTTCGCGAGAGCCAGCCGGTAGGCGCGCAGCGTCTCCGTCGCGCATCGCTCCCAGGTCCAGCCGGCGGCCCAGGCGCGCCGGGCCGGCCCGGGCGGCCGATCCGCCGTCGTCCGCCTCGGTGACGGCAAGGGTGGCAGCGAGGGCGGCGGCGAGCGCCTCGGCGTCACCGACCGGGACGTGCCGGGCGTGCGACGCCGGTCACCTCACGCAGCACCGGGATGTCGCTGACGACGACTGGCGTCCCGCAGGCCAGCGCCTCCAGCGCGGGCAGCCCGAATCCCTCGTACCTGGACGGCAGCACCAGGGCGGCGGCCCCGGCGACGATGCTGCGCAGCTCGTCGCCGGCCAGGTAGCCGGTCCGGATGACGCCGGCGCCGTCGCGTCGCGTCGCCGTTCACCCGGGCTATAGCCCGGGCGATCTTTCGTGATCACGGGAAGGTCTTCGCCCCAACCGGCGGGCCCCGCCAGGACCAACGGCGGCGTGCTCGGGTCGTCCGCGCACAGCTGCCGGTGCGCGGCGAGCAGCACCGGCAGGTTCTTGCGCGGCTCCCGCGTCCCGACGAACAGCACGTACCGCTCGGGGAGGCCGCGGGCGGCCAGCCAGGCCGGCTCGGGCACCGCGGTTGTCGGCCCAGGACGGATCGACGCCGAGCGGGGTCACCACCACGCGGCCGGGGTCCAGGTCGTAGGCGTCCAGGAGGTCGGCCGCGGCAGCCGCCGACGGCGTCACCACGGCGCCCGCCCGCGCCAGCGCCCGCGGCACCAGCGCGCGGTAGGCCGCCGAGGCGTGCGTCGACCGTGGCGGCGTGGCGCAGGTAGGCGACGTCGTGCACGGTGACGACGCCCGCGGCCCGGCGGGTCGGCGGGAGCACGAAGTTGGTGCCGTGGAAGACGTCGGCGGGTCCACTGAGCCACTCCACGGGTGGGGCATCCCATCGGGACCAGGCCGCCCGCAGCAGCCGCGCGGGCACCCGCCGCGATCGGACGGTGGGGGAGCCGGCCGACGCCGCCGCAGGCCGCCGACGCCACCAGCTCCCGCTGCCCGCGCCAGGTGAACGCGGTCAGCGTCACCTCCGGCGCTTCCGGGAGCCCCGAAAGTGCGCTCACGAGCTGGGCCACGTAGTGTCCGATACCGGTCCGCTGCCCAAGCAGCGGGGTGGCATCCAGGGCTACTCGCACGGCCGCATGCTCGCACACCGGACAAGTGCGCAGCCCAGTGGTCAGCGCGTGCCACGCATGTCGGCCGCGCCGCCGGGGCGGCTCAGTGCCGTAGCATGGCGACAGTTTCGCGGCACGGTCGCGCCGAGTGTGGAAGAGAGCACATCTCCCGATGACCCAGCTTGCCGAGATCTGGCGCTATCGCGGCCTGGTCGGCAACTTCGCCCAGCGCGAGCTGAAGTCGAAGTACAAGCGCAGCGTGCTGGGCTGGACCTGGTCGCTGATCAACCCGGCCGCCACCCTGGTCGATCTACACCCTGGTCTTCTCGACGATCTTCCGGTCGCAGCCGCCGGTCGCCGGCAACGGCACCTGCAGAACTACACGATCTACCTGTTCACCGCGCTGGTGGTGTGGAACTTCTTCAACGGCGATCCTGCAGCGTCGATGGCCTCGCTCATCGGCGCCGGACCGCTGCTGAAGAAGATCTACTTCCCGCCGTTCGCCCCGGTGATCGGCAACGCGATCTCGGTGCTCACCCAGACGGCGATCGAGTCCGGCGGTGCTCTGGTCGTGCTGATCGTCGGTCGCCAACGTGTCGTGGACCTGGATCCTGGTGCCGGTGCTGCTCGTGCTGCTGGGCATGTTCACCCTCGGCATCGGGCTGCTGCTGTCGTTGGTCAACGTCCGCTACCGCGACGTCAGCTACATCGTCGGCATCGTGCTCCAGCTGCTGTTCTACGCGACGCCGATCATCTACCCGCCGTCGCTCATCCCCGTCGAGACGTCGAGCGGCATCCCGATCCGCGCCCTGCTCGAAGCTCAACCCGATGACGCAGTTCGTGGACGCGTTCCGGACGATCCTGTACGACCTGCCGCTGCCGAGCCTGGCGCAGATGGCGTTCCTGGTCGATCGTCTCGGTGGTGGTCTTCCTGATCGGCTGGAACATCTTCCAGCGCGGCGCGCGCGACGTGAGCGAGGAGCTGTGACGTTGGTGACGCCCGGAGCGGTCGCGGCTCGGCTGGCGGCTCGGCGATCTCCGTCCAGGGCGTGTCGAAGAAGTTCCGGCTGTTCAACGACCGCCGCACCAGCTTGAAGGAGCGGTTCATCCGCCGGCAGGGCAGCCGGTACGACGACTTCTGGGCGCTGCGCGACGTCTCCCTGGAGATCCCGCAGGGCATCGACCTACGGGCTGATCGGCCACAACGGCTCGGGCAAGTCGACGCTGCTCAAGCTGATGGCCGGACATCCACCGCCCGACCACCGGCACGATCACCCACGCCGGCCGGATCTCGGCGCTGCTCGAGCTCGGCGCCGGCTTCCACCCCGAGCTGTCCGGCCGCGACAACATCTACCTCAACGGCTCGATCCTCGGCATGTCGCCGCAAGCAGATCGACGCCGCGATCGACGAGATCGTCGAGTTCAGCGGGCTCGAGCGAGTTCATCGACACGCCGGTGAAGGTCTACTCCAGCGGCATGTACGTGCGGCTCGGCTTCTCCATCGCGGTCAACCTCGACCCCGAGATCCTCATCATCGACGAGATCATCGCGGTCGGCGACGAGGAGTTCCAGCGCCGCTGCTTCGACCACCTGTACGAGCTGCGCAAGCGCGGCGTGACGATCGTCTTCGTCTCGCACAGCCTGCCGCTGGTGCAGACGCTGTGCGACCGGGTGGCCTGGCTCGACCACGGGCAAGCTGCGCGCCGAGGGACCGGCGCTGCGAGGTCGTCGACGAGTACGTGGCGACGGTCAACAAGGCCGAGCAGGAGCGGCTCGAGGCCGAGGGCGCACGGCCGGGCTCGACGGACGACGAGCAGGGTCGGCGCGGCACCGGCGAGGCCAACGGTGACCGGCGTTGCAGTTCGTCGACTCCGCCGGCGAGGCCCGACGGTGGTGACCAGCGGCGAGCGAAGCTGACGGTCCGCATCTCCTACCGCGTCGACCAACCGGTCGAGAACCCCGTGTTCGGGCTGGCCTTCTACACCGAGGGCGGCGTGCACGTCGCCGGCCCCAACACGCAGTTCGGCGGCATCCACACCGGCACGCATCGAGCGGCGACGGTTACGTCGACTACCGCTTCGACGAGCTGCCACTCACGCCCGGCGCCTACGTCGTGTCCGCGGCGATCACCGACCATCTCGTTGGTGCACGTGTTCGACTACCGGGACCGGGCGTTCGCGATGCTCGTCCAGCCGGGTAAGCGCCCAGGACCGCAACGGCGTCGTGACGCTGCCCGGTCGCTGGTCGGCGCCGACCCGACGCGCAGAGCAACACCGGGCCCTGAGCCCACCAAGGCCAGCGAGCGCCTGGCCACCTCGAGCGGAACGGAGTCCGTGTAGTGCGGGTCAATCTCGGATGCGGCCAGGCATACATGGAGGGCTGGGTCAACGTCGACGCCAGCCCCGACGTCAAGGCCGACATCCACCTGGACGTCGCCGAGTTCGTGCGGCAGTACGGCGACCAGGTCGACGAGGTCTACATGGGCCACGTCATCGAGCACCTGATGCCCGGCTACGCGCTGACCACTGCTTCGGCTGCTCAACGAGCGGCTGCGCCCGGGTGCGGTCGTGTCCGCGGTGACGCCGGACATGGCCGGCGATCTTCGAGGCCTACAAGGCCGGCGAGATCGACAATGACCAGCTGAACGCGTCGTTCATCTACTCCTACGTGCAGCCGTCACCGCACGTGTGGTGCTACGACGAGGCGTCGCTGACCGAGCTGTTCCGCCGCGCCGGTTTCACCGACATCGAGGAGATCGACCCGCTGACCTGGGACCCGGTCTACTGGAAGGACGGCCCGGAGTCGCGCTGGCAGTGCGGCGTGAAGGCTGCGGCCGGCGGCCAGCCGCTCGACGAGGCGCAGCTGTACGCCGACGCGGCAGCCCGTACGCCCGAGCTGGTCGAGCTCGACGAGGCGATGGAGGCGGCCCGCGCCACCGCAGCGGCCAGCACGACCGCGTTGCCGACCACCCCGAGGCCCTGCTGCTGGACCGGGTGGAGCACCTGCGGACGCAGCTGATCCGCGAGTACGACCGGCGCGTCGCCGCCGAGAGCCAGGTCCCTCAGGCGCCGGCTCCCGCCGCGGCGGACGCGCCCGCCGGCTGGGGCGATCCGGGTGCACGCGCCGGTAGGCCCGCCGGGACCCGGCGTCGCGGTGACTGGTCCGGCGCCGAAGGGGCTCAAGGCGCGGATCCGCTACGAGGGCCAGCGCCGGCTGCCGTACGGGTCGAAGAAGCGGGCGCTCGCCAAGGCGGGCCTGCTCACCTACCGGGACAGCGTCGAGCTGACCCGCCGGACGCGCCGGAACTTCACTGCCACCGGCGCGCTCGAGCCCTCCGAGCCGAGCTACCACGCCTGGTGCAAGGACAACGACGCCTCACCGGCCGACCTTCAGGCCCAGCGCGACCGCTCCGCCGCGGCCCGCAAGCCGCTCACCGTCCTGGTCTGCGTCCTGGTTCACGGGCTTCCCGACTCCCGTTCGATCGCTGAGTCGTTGACGAGCTTGTCCGCGCAGAGCTGGGGTCACTGGACCGCCGTGGTCTGTGGTCCGGCCGGTACGACGGCACCGACGCAGGACTCTCGGGTGTCGCTGCGCCGCGAGGACACGACGGTCACGGCGGCGCACTACGCGATGGCCGACTCCGACGCCGACTTCGTCGTGTTCCTCGACGAGGGCGACACCGCTCGCCCCGGACTGCCTGTACGAGGTCACGCTTCAGGGCTGGCAGGACCCGCTCGTCGACCTGGTGACCTGGGACGACGACCTGCTCGCTGGCAGCGGGCGCCGGCACCACCCGCGGTTCCGGCCGTCGTGGTCGCCGGAGCAGCTGCTCGGCGCGAACTACCTCGGGCAGTCGTTCGCCATGCGGCGGGCTCGGGCTGTGCTCGCCGGGGGCCTGCGCAACGGGTACGGCGACGCGATGCCGTGGGACCTCCTGCTGCGCTGCGAGCTCGACGGCGAGCGGGTCGCGCGCGTACCCCGGGTTCTCGGGCACCTGAAGCGCCGCAAGGACCGGCGTCGACGCGGCCAGCGTGCGGATGATCGAGGAGCACCTGGAGGGCCGGGGCCTGCCGGCCAGCGCCGAGCTGGGCGACCTCCTGCGTGCGGGTGCGCTGGGACCTGCCGAGTGTGGCCGACGGTCACGGTCGTCATCCCGACCCGGCACAACCGCGACGATGCTGACGCCGGTTGCTGCCCAGCCTGGCCCGCACCGACTACCCGTCGTTCGACGTCGGCATCATCGACAACGGCGGGCACAGTCGAGGACAACGAGCGCTGGTACGCGGCCAACGACAACGGGCTCGAACCTGAACGTGCAGTGGTGGACCGAGACGCCGTTCAACTACTCGCGGGTCAACAACGCCTGCGCGCGCGGCGGCTCCGGCGAGGTGCTGCGTCTTCCTCAACGACGACACCGAGATGCGTCGACCCGCAGTGGATGCGCGAGCTCGTCGGCTGGGCGTCGCAGCCGGAGATCGGCATCGCGGGCCTGCAGCTCATCGGTCCGGACGGCGCGATCCAGCACGCCGGGGCGATCGTCGGCATGGGCGGGTTCGCCGACCACGTCTTCGAGGGCATGCGGCCCGGGTCGGACTCGATGTTCGGCCCGACCGACTGGTACCGCAACGTGCTCGCGGTGACCGGCGGCCTGCATGGCGATCCGTCGCGAGGTGTTCGAGCGAGATCGGCGGCTTCGACGAGCGGTTCATCCTCGTGCGGCAGCGACGTCGCGCTCGGGCTCGACGGCGCACCTGAACGGGCCTGCGCAACGTCTGCTCGCCGTTCGGCGGCGTGCGCCACCTCGAGTCGGCGACCCGCGGCACCAACGTGCCGACGGAGGACTTCTTCACGAGCTACTGGGCGTACAACACCTGGCTGTTCGGCGGGGACCCGTACTTCTCGCCGAACCTGTCGCTCGGTCAGCCGCAAGCCCAAGCTGCGCGCGCTGACCGAGCCGACGCCGGCGCAGCGGATCGCCGGCCCGCTCGGCCGCAACCTCGCCGGCGTTCCGGCAGACCAACGACGCCGCCGAGGCGCGGATGCTCGCCGACATCTGCCGGGCCACCGAGCTGGACGTCGCGGCGGTGGAGGCGCTGCACGCGGCCAACGCGCTGCCCTTCGACGTGCGCACCATCAACTGGTTCATCCCCGACATCGACTCGCCGTTCTACGGCGGCATCAACACCGCGCTGCGGATCGCCGACTACCTGACAGCGTCACCACGGCGTGGAGAACCGGTTCGTGGTCTGGGGCATCGCGCCCGGACCACTTCGTCCGGTCGGCGATCACGGCGGCGTTCCCGTCGCTCGCCGATGCGCAGATCTGCTTCTACGACGGCGCGGCCGGCGCCTCGTCTGGAACAGGTGCCGGCGGCGGACGCGTCGATCGCCACGCTGTGGGTGACCGCGTACGCCGTCGCGCAAGGCGCAGAACACGAAGCGCAAGTTCTACCTGGTGCAGGACTTCGAGCCGATGTTCTACCCGGCGAGCACGCTGTACGCGCTCACCGAGGAGACCTACCGGCTCGGCCTGTACGGCCTGTGCAACACCGACAACCTGCGCCAGATCTACGCCGACGACTACGCGCGGCAAGGGGATGTCGTTCACGCCCGGCGATCGACCCGACGGTGTTCCACGCCAAGGACCGCAAGCAGCGCACCGCCGGACGCACCGGTGACCGTGTTCGTCTACGCGCGGCCGGGCCACTGGCGCAACTGCTGGGAGATGGCTTCGCTCGCGCTGGAGGAGCTGAAGGCGCGGCTCGGCGACCGGGTGCGCATCGTCACCGCCGGCTCGTGGGCGAAGGGTGCGGCGGAGGACGGGACGCATCAAGCAGCCTCGGGCTGCTCGAACTACCGGGCCACCGGCGAGCTGTACCGCAGCTGCGACGTCGGACTGGCGCTGACCGTGTCCGAAGCACCCGTCGTACCTGCCGCTCGAGCTGATGGCGTGCGGCGTGCCGGTCGTCGCGTTCGACAACCCGTGGGGCCACTGGATCCTCAAGGACGAGGAGAACTGTCTGCTGGCCAAGCGGACGGTGCCGAGCCTGATCGACAAGCTGGACCGCCTCGTGCGTCGACGTCGAGCTGCGCGAACCGGCTGCAGCAAGCAGGCGGTGGCCGACATCGCGGCCGCGCACGGCAGCTGGGACGCGGCGTTCGGCGACATCTACGACTACCTGTGCGACCCCGAGGGTCGCTGACCCATGGTCCCCGCCGTCGGCGGTAGCGGTGGCGGCCGGCGCCGGGTGGCGGTCGTGACCACCGAGCCGTTGGCGGCAGCGCTGGCTGGTCCGGCGATCCGGGCCGTGGAGATGGCGCGGGTCCTCGCGCCGACGTGCGAGGTGACGGTGGCGACGACCGCGACCTGTGTCGCGGCCGAGGTCCCGGTGCCGCAGCCGGGCGGTGGACGACGACGGGCTGCTGTGCGCTCGTCGCGCAGCTGCGACGTGCTGGTGCTGGGCGGCGATGTGCTGGCGCGCGCTACCCGCGCTTGGCCGACGGGCGCGCGGCTCTGGTCGTCGACCTGTACGACCCGTTCCACCTGGAGCAGCTCGAGCAGGCGCGCGACCTGGGCGAGGAGCGTCGACGCGAGATGGTGTTCGGTGCGGTCGACGCGCTTGCGCACCGAGCTCGCGCTGGGCGACGTCTTCTTGTGCGCATCGGACCGGCAACGCGACTTCTGGCTCGGCCATCTCGCGCCTGGCCGGGCGCGTCAACCCGGTCACCTACGACGACGACCCGTCGCTGGGCTCGCTGCTGCGCGTGGTCCCGTTCGGCGTGCCGAGCGAGCCCGCCGTGCATGTCGAGCAGGTGGCCAAGGGCGTCATCGCGGGCATCGGCGTCGACGACGAGCTGGTGCTGTGGGGCGGCGGAATCTACAACTGGTTCGACCCCGAGACACTTGTCCGCGCGGTGGGGCTGCTGCGGAGCTCTCGTCCGAAGCTGCGGTTGCTGTTCCTGGGAGTGGCGCACCCCAACCCGACGGTGCCGCGGATGCGGGCGGCGGCGCAGGCGTACCGGCTGGCCGACGAGCTCGGCCTGCTCGGCGTGCACGTGTTCTTCTCCGACGGGCTGGGTGCCGTACGCCGAGCGGCAGGGCGTACCTGCTCGAGGCGGACATCGGGGTGAGCACCCACCACGACCACGTGGAGACCGCAGTTCTCCTTCCGTACCCGGGTGCTCGACTACTTCTGGGCGGGCCTGCCGGTGGTGACGACGGGCGGGGACGCGCTCGCGGCAGTGGTCACCGAGTCGGGGGCCGGGATCGAGGTGCCGGCTGGCGACGTGGAGGCGCTCGCGGCCGCGCTGAGCAAGCTGCTCGGGGATGCGGACCTGCAGGCGGCGTGCCGGCAGGCGAGCCGGCGGTGTGGCGGCGGGGCTGACCTGGCCGTCGGTGTGCGCGCCGCTGGTCGCGTTCTGCGCCGCTCCTCGCCGCGCCCCTGACCTGGCGGATCCCGTGCTGCGGCGCGAGATCTGGGCCCGGGCCGGCGGCGGGCCGCGCCGATCGCTGCCCCGTCGCCTCGCCGGGATCCGGCGACTCGCGGCCGAACGCGGCGCGGCGGAGACGGCGCGCCACATCGCGCGGCGCCTCGGTGGTCGCCTGCCTGGTCTCCACCCCTGAATCGTGGGGCAGCGGCTGTGAAGCCAGGCGAGGTCGGCGAACGGTACTACCGCGAGCGACCGCCCTCCCGGTAGCCTCAGCCCACGGATGAGGCGGTGATCACGGACCCCGCCTTCGGACTAGGCCTCAAGGGCTCACAGCTTGCCCTGAGTGGGCCTGATTCGAAGGTGTCGAGATGCCCGAACCGATCACGTGGTTGGCCCAGCGTCCAGGGCAGGCCATGCCACGACCGGTGCAGTGCCGCGTGTGCGGGCGGTCGGAGGTCGGCACCCTCCTCGCGGAGGTCAATGCGCTCGGGATGACGAACCTCCCCGTGGTGAAGTGCCACGGGTGCGGTTCGCTGGAGATCACCGCAAGCCCGCGAGAGAGCAGTCCCGACGACGCCTCCATCGACGGCTACGTCGAGGCAGGTGCGGGCATCGACACGATCGCCGAAGGGCTGGCTGCGGTCGATCCGGCGGCAGTCCGCAGGTTCTTGGACGTCGGCTGCAACTACGGGTTCGCGCTGGACCTCGGTCGCTTTCTCTTCGACTGGGAGACGGTCGGCGTCGAGCCATCCCTCGCGGGCAGCCGCGGCCGCACCGAGCTCGGCCTGGACATCCGCAGCGAATACCTCACCGATGGCTCCGACGTCGGCGAGTTCGACCTGATCCTGGCCAGCGAGGTCCTTGAGCATGTGACCGAGCCCCTCGAGTTCCTGCGCCTGCTCGCCCGGCGCTTGCGGCCCTCGGGGACGATCGTCCTCACCACGCCAGCGGCGGAGATCGTCAGTCCGGACTCGGTGCTGGGCGAGGCGCTCGTGGCCTTGAGCCCGGGCTTTCACGTGTTCCTCGCGAGCTGTGCGGGCCTTGAAGGCTTGCTGCGCTCAGCGGGATTCCAGTCCGTGCAGGTCGTGCGGCGGGGCGGTTCGCTGCGTGCTGCGGCGAGCCTCGGGGCGAATGCCGCGGTGGGCTGGGACGAGAGTCGAGGAGTCGGAGCCGACCGGCTCGTGGCGTACTTCGACTCGCGGGCCGACTCCGCCGAACCGGGATCGGCGCTGGCCAGCGGGATGGCCACGAGGCACCTGCGCGCCCTGGTCAGCCGAGGTCAGTTCGATGACGTGGCGCCCAGCATCCAGCGTGTGCAGGACGCGTTCGCCGGTCGACACGACCTGGACCTGGCCGATCCGGTTGCCGCCATACGCGCCCTCCGGGCACGGCAGGTCGCGCCATGGAACCTAGGTGGCGTCGCGTTCGCGCTTGGCATGTGCGACCTGCTGCACCACGGCGTGCCCGCCAGGGCAGCGAGCTATTTCGAGCTCGCCACCACATCGATCGACCTGTGGCTGCGTTCGGCGGAGATCGCGGACCTCGATACCGAAGACTTGCGTTTCCAGGCGCCAGTCCACCGGGCGCTGGCGCTGGCCCAGGTCGAGCCGGCGGCGGCCGCCGATGCCGCGATCGGGTTGAGGTCGTTCGTCGATGGGGAGGGCGGGCACCGCACGGTGCAGGTTGCCCTCTGTCAATGTCGCGTCTTCGTCGAGCTGGTCGCACGCGGCCATTACGACGAGGCCGCCAAGCTTGAGGGGATCGCCTCGTCCGAGGTGGAGGAGCTCGCGGCCTCGTCCGAGGAGGCGGCTCGGTTGGCCGGCCTGGATGGGATGTACTCCCTGGGGATCGTGGCGCTGGTCCGCGGCGATCACGCTGACGCGTTCGGCTGGTTCGATGCGTGCGCTCGGCTGTGCGCGGTCCGGCCCGAGTCCGATGGGCATGCGGCCAACTTGGCGGTCGTGGCGAGGGAGCATGCCGACCTGGCGGCGACGAACCTGGCCGACCTGCCGGAGTCGAGAGCTGCGCGCGTCACGAGTGAGCAGGTGCGTGTCCACCACGGAATCGACGTGTACTGGTGCGACGCAAGCGGAACGTTCATCGAGGGTTGGGCGCACGCCGAGAGCCATCGACTCGACCGGATCACTGTCGAGGTCGGGGATCAGCGTCAAACCGTTGCCGTCAGGCCACGCCCGGACCTGGCCAGCTTTTGGCCGGGCATTCCTGAAGTCACGTCGAGCGGTTTCAGTGCGTACGTCGAGGGCTCTCCGCATGGCGCCGCGGCGCTCATCCTGCACACGGCCGTTGGCGATCACCGCATCGAGCTAGCCCTTCCGGCTGGTCCGGTGCCCGACGTCGAGCCCTTCGGTGAGTCCGCAGAATGGCAGGAGATGCGGGACTTCGTGGAGCTGGCGCCAGAGGGGCCGGTCGTGACGGTCGGCATGCGGTCGTCGTCGCCGTCGATCCTGGACGCGAGGATGGCGCCTTTCCGGGGGCGCAGGGTGGTCAACGTCGACATCCATCCGGGGCTGGGCGTTGACGTGGTCGGTGATGCGCACCGCCTTTCCCGGTTCCTGGCCCATGACCATTTCGCCGTCGCCGCATCGGCCAGCCTGCTCGAGCACGTCGCCGCACCGTGGTTGGTGGCTGCCGAGCTGGCCCGGGTGCTCCGGCCCGGTGGCCTCGCGATGCCACGTGGCGCCGTGGGTGTTTCCGACTCACGCGGAACCGAACGACTTCTGGCGCTTCTCCGCAGAGGGGCTCGCCCAGCTGTTCGGCCCGGCCGCCGGCTTCGAAGTGGTCGCGATGGGCCAGGTCGGTGGCGTGATCGTGCATCCGCTGCCCGCCTGGCGAGGCGATGCCCTGAAGATGGGGACGACGTCGTCGGCGGCCAGCTCGTGGATCGTCGCGCGAAAGGTCGCCGACCGGTATGACGACATCCGGTGGCCCTACCAAGAGCGGTCCGGGGCGGAGCTGGCGAGGCGATACCCGGTGTCCGGGATCGTCGTCGATCTCCAGGAGCCCGGACGATGACGCAGCAACCCACGGTCACCGTGATCATGCCGCTGTACAACGGTCAGGCGTACTGCGAGCAGACCCTACGGTCCGTCATCGACCAGGAGTACCCCCCGGCGGAGATCATCATCGTGGACGACGGCTCGACGGATCGCTCCGTCGAGATCGTCAGTGGCGTGGAGTGCGACATACCGATCAAGGTTGTCGAGCAACCGAACCAGGGACAGTCCGCTGCCCGCAACGAAGGTGCCTCGGTCGCCTCCGGAGAACTGCTCGCCTTCATCGATCAGGACGACCTGTGGCATCCGCATCACCTGCGGGCGCTGGTCAGCCCATTCGCCGGCCGCAGCGACCTCGGCTGGGCGTACAGCGACTTCGACGAGATCGACGAACAGTCCCGCACGGTCACCAGACGCTTCATCGCGCAGCACGCGATCGAGCACCCACGAAACACCTTGGCCAGTTTCATCGCGTCCGACCTGATGATCCTTCCGTCGGCCACCGTGATGCGTGCGGAGGCGCTGCACGCGGTGGGCGGGTTCGACCGTGATCTGTGCGGCTACGAGGATGACGACCTGTTCATCCGCATGTTCCGAGCCGGCTGGGACAGCGAGTTCGTTGGTGCCTCGTTGACGAAGTTCCGCGTGCACCAGCACAGTGCGTCGGCGAGTACGCGGTTCCTGGCCAGCCGCGTCACGTTCTTCGAGAAGCTGATCGTCGACATCCCTGATGACACCCGGCACAACCGCTACTACATCAGGGACCTGCTCTTTCCCCGGTTGTTTCAGGCGACCCTGTCGGAGTACCGGACTGCGCTCATCGTCGGCGACTTCGAGCTGGCCAGAGTGATCGGGCAGACGGCCGCCCGGCTCGGCGCCCATGTGCCCGGTGGTCGACGTCGTGCTCTGGAGTTCGCTCTGCTTGATCACCCGGAGCTGTTCCACCGGCTGTTGAAGGTCCAGGCACGGCTGCCCAGGCGCCTTCGCCCGTCGATCAACCCCGCGCTCGTCCTGCGCTAGCGGGCCAAGACGAGGTAGCGCCGCTTGCTCCGCAGGCGGGCGACGAGGCGCAGGACGTTCGGCTGGGGAGCCCCTGGGGACCCACCGACTTGTCGGAATGCCCGATTTCTGTGACGCAAGAGGTTAGTGTGGCCAGTGGTCAAGGACGTGACAGCTGGCTGGGGGACCGACCCCGCCCGGACATCGGAGTTGCCCCCCATGCGCCGCGTTTCACCCTCGGTACGCCCCGCCCACAGCTCTCCACGCCCGCTCACAGCTCGCCAGCCGCCCGCCTGCTCCCGTCCGTCGCCGGCCACTCCCGTTCGTCGCCCGCCGACCGGGCCGCCCGCCCATCCTGCGTGCCGCCCTCGCGGCCTTGTCCCTCGTCCTCAGCTCCCTGGTGGCGGTCGTCGCCGGCATGGCGGCCCCGGCGTCGGCCGAGGAGTACGTGCCGGTTCCCGACGACGGCATCTTCAAGATCACGGGCCACGGCAACGGTCACGGCCTTGGCATGGCCGCAGTACGGCGCGCTGGGCGCTGCTCGCCAGGGACTCACCTATGCGCAGATCGTCGACTTCTACTATCCGGGCACGACCCGCGGCGACAAGGGCAACCCGACGGTCCGCGTGCAGCTCACCGGATTCAGCGGCTCCTCGGTCCAGGTCGGCCCTGACCCAGGCGGCGCGCTGACGGTGACCGACTCCGGCAACCCGACGGCTACCGCGACCGAGACCGATGGCCGGTTCCGGGTGGTCATCAACGCCGGCGCGCTGCGGGTGCAGCGCGGCGACAACTCTGGCGCCAACTGGCAGGACTACCCGCTCGGTACGCCGACCACCGCCGGGCAGGTGGTGTTCAGTGCGCCGAACGGGGTGTGGGTCTACGCCGCCGACGGGTCGGCGCGCAAGTACTTCGGCACGATCCGGGTCCTCGGCTCCAGCCCGACCGTCGTCCAGGCAGTCAACGACGTCGACATGCAGCACTACCTGTACGCGAGCGTGCCGTACGAGGTGTCCGCGTCGTGGCCG
Source organism: uncultured Actinomycetota bacterium (assembly GCA_963703505.1). Taxonomy (GTDB): domain Bacteria; phylum Actinomycetota; class Actinomycetes; order CAVPEL01; family CAVPEL01; genus CAVPEL01. The sequence goes on from CAVPEL010000006.1 coordinate 1,048,155, forward strand.
GTTGAGGCGGTCAAGGCTCAGTCCGTGGCGGCCCGCTCGTACGCGCTGTCCGTGAAGGGCTCGAACGCCAACTGGGACCTGTGCGACACCGACGCCTGCCAGATGTACGTCGGCACCCAGTGGAAGACCGCCGCCGGAGCGGTGACCACCAAGGAGTTCGTCGCCTCCAACGCGGCGATCGATGCCACCGCCGGCGTCACCCTGCTCGAGTCAGGTGGCGGCGCCGCGTTCGCCCAGTACGCCTCGTCCAACGGCGGATGGAGCACCCGCGGCAGCAAGCCCTACCTCGTCGGACAGGCGGACCCCTACTCGACGAAGACCGACGACCCGCACCGCGACTGGACCTTTCAGCTCACCGCGTCGTGGCTGAAGGCCACGTACCCAGAGGTCGGCGACATCGTCGGCCTGCGCGTGGTCAGCCGGGATGGCTATGGCGACTGGGGTGGCCGGGTCACTGCGGCGGAGGTCGTCGGCACCGCCGGCACCAAGCGGGTGACCAACCCCAGGTTCGGCATGAAGTCCAACTACTGGACGGCCGGCGACGCGGATCGACACGCCCATCATCTTGAGGTCGGGCCGCTCGATCGGCAGCCTCGACAGCGTCAGGGCGGGCCCCGGGGACGGTCACGATCTCCGGCTGGTCGTTCAACGAGGCCGCGATGGACCGGGTCGGCTACGTCGACGTCTTTGTCGACGGCAAGGCTGCGACACGGCTCATCGCCAACGCCGCCCGTGCGGACGTTGGGGCGGCCTACCCGAAGGCTGGCGCCAAGCACGGTTACGCCGCCACGCTGGACGTGTCCGGCGGCGGCGCCCACACGGTCTGCGCGTACGGGATCGACGGCGTGAAGAACCCGTCGCTGGGGTGCCGGTCGGTGACCCTGCCCAGCGGTAGTCCCGTCGGCAACTTTGAGGGCGCGAGCGGCCTCGGCGGCACCGTGCGGGTGAACGGCTGGGCGCTCGACCCCGACACCGCCAGCCCGATCTCGGTGCACGTGTACGTGGACGGCAAGTGGGGCGGGGCGTCGGTGGCGTCCGGCACGCGCGCGGACGTCGGCAGGGTGTACGCCGGATACGGCGACGCGCACGGCTTCGACCTGACGTTGTCGGTCCCGGGCGGGCAAGCACGAGTTCTGCGTCTATGGGATCAACGTCGGTGTCGGCGCCAACAAGCTGATCGGCTGCCGGACCGTGACGACCAGCCAGAACCCGATCGGCGGCGTCACGCTGGCCGGATACGCCGGTGGCATGGCCCGGGTCACCGGCTGGGCCCTCGACCCGGACACCACCGACCCGCTACGGGTTCACGCCTACTCCAACGGCACGTTCGTGATCGCGGGGGATGCCAACACGGACCGACCGGAGATCGGGGCCAAGTATCCAAGCCTCGGTAGTGCTCATGGGTTCGATCTCACCGTCAAGGTGAGTGCGGGGACCAACAACGTGTGCATCTACGCGATCAACGTCGGCCCCGGCACGACCAACCCGTCGCTCGGGTGTGTGCGGGTGCCGGGCGACGGGAGCCCGCTCGGCTCGCTCGACAACGCGGTGGCGAGCAAGGGGGCAGTGACGGTCTCGGGCTGGGCGATCGACCTGAAGACCACCGACGCGATCCAGGTGGCCATCACCGTTGACGGCAAGACGAACGCCGACGGTGACGGCGGCCAACAGTCGACCCGATGTCGGCGCTGTTTACCCCGCATTCGGCGCGAACCACGGCTATTCGGCGGTCGTGCCCGTATCGGCGGGCACTCGACAAATCTGCGCAATTGCCGTCAATTCATCAGCAGGTGGGACGAACTCCCCGCTAGGATGCCGCGCAGTCAAGGTCTGATCTTGGCCTCGACGTGACGACCCGAACCTCGTAACACGACCCGACCCTCGTAACACGACCCGACCCTCGTAACCCCTCGCTCGGCAGGAGTGCTCGTGCGCCCACGGTTTGCCCAGGTACGTACCCGTTCGGCTATGGCGGCGCCAGCGGCCTTCACGGCCAGCCGAGTCGCCCCGCGCCACAAGCTGACCCGGGCCACTCGAGCGGTCGTCGCATTCGCGGTCGCGGCAGGGGCGGCAGTCGTCGCAGTGGTGCTGCCGGCGAGCACGGCGCAGGCCGCGCCCCAGCCGAAGATCGTGACGGGGTGGCTGCCGTGGTACGCGGCCAGCACGTCGACGCAGTCGGTCACCGCGAACTACGACCTGTTCAACGAGGCGTCACCCTTCTGGTTCGAGGCCGGGGGCGTGGGCACGATCAACATCAAGTCCGGTGCGACGGCGGCGGGGCTGCGCACCATGACGTCCGCGCTGCGGGCCAAGGGCATCAAGGTGGTGCCCTCGGTCACCGACGCGATGAGTGCCGGCGCGACCGCCGCGATGCTCAAGGACCCCGCCGCCCGCGCTCAGCACGTGGCCGCGCTGATGAACCTGGTGACCACCTACGAGCTCGACGGCCTGGACCTGGACTACGAGACGATGTCGTTCAGTGCGGACGCGGCGTCGGCGCAGCTCGTGCGCACCGGCTTTCCGGCACTGCTGGGCGAGCTCGGCGCTCAGCTGCGCGCCCGCGGCAAGATGCTCACCGTGGCGGTCATCGCCAAGACGGTGGAGGGGACCAGCCCGGCGAGCCAGTCGCAGAACTACGCGGCGATCGGCGCGGTGGTCGACCGGATGCGGATCATGACCTACGACCAGAACTACTCGGGGACCGCCTACCCGGGCGGTCCGGTGTCCAGCGTCAAGTGGACCGACGCTGTCCTGACGTTCGCCACGAGCCAGGTTCCCGCCGCCAAGATCCAGATGGGCGTTCCGATCTACGGGTACGACTGGAAGCAGGGCGGCGGCAAGGCGTCCACGGTGACCATGAGCCAGGCGCAGGCGCTGATGACCAAGTACAACGCGGCCCGCCAGTGGTCGGTCGACAACGGTGCGCCGACGTTCACCTACACGGACGAGACGGGCGCGAAGCACGTCGTCTGGTACAACGACGCCCAGGCGCTGCAGGCACGGCTGCCGCTGGTCGGCAAGCACGGCCTCGCGGGTGTCGCGATCTGGTCGCTGGGCACCGAGGACCCGGGGATCTGGGGCGTGTTGCGCAACCAGGCGTACGGCACGACACCGTTCGGCAGCTTCGACGGTTCCTCCCCGGCTCCCGGCGGTGCCCGGGTGAGCGGCTGGGCGATCGACGCGAACACCTCCGACCCGATCGGCGTGCACGTCTATGTCGACGGAGTGTTCAGCGGTGCGTTCACCGCGAATGCGACGCGGCGGGACGTCGCGGCCACGTACGGGCTGTTCGGCGACAACCACGGGTTCGACGCATTTGTGAAGGTGGGCGCGGGCGCGCACCAGGTTTGCGTCTACGGCATCAACGTCGGGCCAGGGGCATCCAACACTCAGCTCGGCTGCCGCACGGTCGTCGGCATGTCGGGTAATCCGTACGGTGACGTGAACACCGCGACGGCTAGCCCCGGCGGGTTTCAGGTCGCTGGCTGGGCCATCGACCCTGACGTTGTCGACCCGATCCGGATGCACGTCTACGTGGACGGCAAGTTTGCTGGAGTCACGACGGCGGACGGGATACGCAACGATGTCGGCGCCGTCTACCCGGCGTACGGGAGCAAGCACGGCTACTCGGTGAAGCTGACGGCTTCTGGCGGAAAGCACGACGTCTGCGTGTACGCGATCAACGTCGGCCCGGGCACCAGCAACCCCTCGGTGGGGTGTCGCTCCGTGACTGTGGCGTCGGGCAATCCTTTCGGCAGCCTCGACAGCGTGACGGTCGCGGGCGACCAGGTGGTGGCGAACGGTTGGTCGATCGACCCGGACACCGGCGAGCCGATCTCGGTGCACATCTACGTGGACGGCACCTGGGCGGCGGCGTCCACCGCCAACGCGGTGCGGGCGGACGTTGCCAAGGTGTACCCGGCATACGGGCCTAACCACGGCTACTCGATCGCCCTGGCGAAGCTCGCTCCGGGAGCGCACAAGGTGTGCGCCTACGCGATCAACGTCGGTGCCGGCACCACCAATCCGCAGCTGGCGTGCCGGAACATCACGGTCACTGGCTGACCCTCGGGCTGGCGCGCTTGCCGGCGTCGCGCCTCTGCCCGGTGTTCGTGGTCCGCGGCATCGTCGCGGCAGCTACTCGGCCGGCCTCTCCCGGCGTTTGGGCGACCTGACGCGGCGGAGGTACGTGCGGTCACAGGCGCCGAAAGCGGCGTAGTTGGCCCGCGCCTGCGTCAACGACAGGGGTTCGTTGGGGCCGAGTCGAACCAGGTCGGCATCGTGGTCGTCCTGGCCGTCATCCTCCCAGAAGCACACCGGGCACAGCTCGTACCAACCCCGCATCGGCAGCGTCAGTGAGGCGCAGCATGGGCAGGCAAACGGGCCGCCTTCCGGGCCGCGCTGCACATTGACCAGCGTCCCGACGGCAGCTCGGTGCGCCTCGAGCTCGGCCTCACTCAAGGGGGCCAGTGCACGGCAAGGAACGTACGGCCGGTTCGGCGCAATGCGAAACACCCGCGCAGTCGTTGGGCCAGGGTCACAGGCATGAACGGTACCGGCGGAACACACCGCCAACTATGAGTCGGTGCGGTTGATGACTGACCACTTGACGCATGCCGATATCGGCATACGATGGAGCCATGGCCCGAGCAGCGACGACGTCGGACGTCTTCAACGCGATCGCCGAGCCGCAACGCCGGGAGATCCTGGTACTGCTGCGGGCGGGTGAGCGGCCGGTGACCGAGTTGGCCCAGGAACTGGGGATGACCCAGCCGGGGGCGTCCAAACACCTGCGGGTGCTCCGGGAGGTCGGGCTGGTGCGGGACCGCAAGGCAGGCAAGCAGCGCCTGTACGGCCTCGACGCCCGCGGGCTGCGACCGGTTCACGAGTGGACCGGCGGGTTCGAGCGGTTCTGGAACGAGAGCTTCGACCGGCTGGACACGTATGTGCAGGAACTCAAGCAGGAACGGCAAGAGGAGTAGCTGATGAGCGAGACGGGACGAGGAGCGCCGGCGCAGTCCGCGACGGCCGACCGCGAGATCGTCATCTCCCGGGTCATCGACGCCCCACGGGAGCTGGTGTTCGAGGCGTTCACCCAGGTGCGGCACCTGTCGCGGTGGTGGGGACCGGAGGGGTTCACCACGACCACGAAGTCGTTCGAGTTCCGCGTCGGCGAAGAGTGGGACTTCGTGATGCACGGACCGGACGGGACGGACTACCAGGAGTGGATCACCTGGACCGAGCTCACCGCGCCGGAGCGGATCGCGATGCTGCACGGTGAGTACCGCGGCGACCCCAACGCCTTCGAGTCAGTCCTGACATTCGAGCCCGACGGGGCGGCGACCCGGATCGAGATGCGCACGGTGTTCCCCACCAAGGAGCTGCGCGATGAGGCGGTCGAGAAGTACCACGCGATCGAGGGCGGCCAGCAGACCCTGAGCAACCTGGCTGCCTACGTCACCGAGAACGTTCGGAAGGGAGTTGAGGGCTGATGGCCGGGAAGGTGTTCTTCAGCGTGTCGATGTCGCTGGACGGTTTCATCGCGCCCGAGTCCCTCGAGGACTTGATGGGGCAGCAGTGGATGGAACTGCAGCAGTGGGTATTCCCGCAGCGGTTCTTCCGGGAGAACCTGAAGCTTGGCGAGGGCGGCGAGGAGGGGCGCGACAACGACATCGTGCGGGAGACGTTCGAGCGCACCGGCGCGAGCGTGATGGGCAAGCGCATGTTCGACGCCGGCGAGCAGGCGTGGCCGGAGGAGGCACCGTTCCACACGCCGGTGTTCGTCGTGACGCACGAGAAGCGTGACCCCTGGGAGCGTCCTGGTGGGACCACCTTCCACTTCGTCAACGACGGCATCGAGACCGCGCTCGACCAGGCCCGCGAGGCCGCCGGCGACCGAGACGTCCGCATCGCGGGCGGCGGCGCAACGATCCTGGAGTACGTGAACGCCGGCCTGATCGACGAGTTCTCGATCGCGCTCTCACCCGTGCTGTTCGGTTCCGGAATCCGCCTGTTCGAGGGCGTGGACGCGGGCCGCGTGGCCCTGGAGCCGGTTCGCGCGGAGCCGACGCAGCGGGTGACCCACCTGACCTACGCAGTCCGGGAGCGGTAACTGTCTCGACCTCAGCGCTTCCCGCCGAGGTCAGCAGCGCGGTGAGATCCTCGACGCTCTGAGCGTCAGGACAGGGCGATTCGCGGGTCTTGACTATTCGTCGACGTTCAGCGGCCATGGGCTTAGCAGTCCAATGACTCTGTGGTGCGACGTTCAGCGGCGGGTTGATTGGCCTGGGTTGAGTGACCTCCTCGCCGGCTGAGGCTTCGCCGCCTTCACCAAGGGCCCCGGCGTCCATGCCGTCGGTGGTCGCGACGGCGTTCAAGCTCATCGGATCAGCACAGACCTGGCAAAGCTCGAATCCCGACGGATCAGAGGGTGATGACCGGCAAGTTCGCGTGCTACGCCGATGCGGGTTGACGCTCCTCGACGTTCAGCGGCCGATGGGCTGAGTGGCTTATGGCTCGAGCGTCGGTCGGTGGTCGGCTCGGAGTTCTAGACGCTGCAGCCGAATCCGCGCTTGCGAGCCAGTAGTTGCTTGGTCGGTGGGGCGGAGCTCCCGGTTCGGGATTTCGGCGTGGCCCGACCGTCGGGTCGTTTGCGCCTCGCCCCATTTATGGGCTTGCCAGCCATGGGCTCGACGAATTGCCGTCGCAGTTCTTCGCTGATCGGCGGCGCTAATTGCGGTGGCAGGCGGACGTAGGTGTGCCCGGTGGGGGAGGTCCATACGAAGGTGCCGGGCGTCGGTTGTTCCAGTATCCAGTCGGTGTGGTGCTTGAGCAGGTGATGCGTACGGCACAGCGGGCCCAGGTTGTCGTGGCAGGTGGCGCCTTCGGGAAAGCACTTGGTGTGATCGAGATCGCATTGGTAGGCGGGGCGCCGACAGCCGGGCATCACACAGGTGACGTCGCGCGCGATGACGTGATCGGCCAGTGCCTTGGGTGGCGCGTAGGTGGTGCGCCCGTGATCGAGCAAGGCGCCGCTCACTGGATCAGTGAGGAGCCGTTGCCACCGACCGTCCGCGGCGAGGAGGCGGGCGGTCTCGGGAGTGATCGGGCCATAGCCGGCCAGATAGCCGGGCTCGTCGCTGATACCGAGCAAGGTGGACGCGGGGACGGTGACAAAGACGTGGGCACGAACCGCCGCGGGTGGGTCCGTGGGTCGCGCGGACTGAGCGACCTCGTCATCGGCTTTGCCAGGGTGGCGCCTGAGCCTTCGGTAGCGCGCACACCCGAGACCGTGTCGGAGGTTAGCGCGCTCCCTTCGCCTGCAGGAGTGGCCGAACGCGCCTGCGCCGGAAACGCGGTTGCCGGGGCGGACGTCGAGCGCCGTTACCGCCCACCCGACGAGGGCATCGGCTCGACGCTGGTCGGCGGTCCGCCCATCGCGCACCGGCATGTCGCCGCCACCTCGACGGGCGCGGGCCGAGCGGTCGAGAGCCGTCCTGATGGCCATCGCGCCCTCGGCGGGCAGGAATGCCCACAGCTCAGCCATCCCATCGCTGACCGGTGTGATGACCACCCGGCGATCCGCGATAGCCGCGACTCTCTTGATCTCTGCAGCTTGCGGGCTGACTGCGATCACCGCGCGAGCGAGGGACGCCTTCAACAGCCCTGGCGTCTGGCCGGGCGCGCGCGGCATGACTCGATCGGCGACCTGCGTCGCAAGGTCTGGAGGTAACACGCCGGTCGCGTCCGCGATCGTTCGGGCCTTCGTAACATCGATGCGACCGGTCGTGAGGGCGTCATCGACCTGTGGGAGATGTGCCAACGCCAAGGCCAGATGCATGCGAATGCCTGCAGCGACGCGACTGACCGTCAGGGCGGCGGAGACTTCGTCCACGGTGAACTCGGTGCGGGAGCCTTCGTTGCGTCGGCGCCGGTCGAGCTCACGGATCGCCGCGAGCTGATGAGAGGTCGCCCACGAAACAAGCCGCTCACTCGCCGCGATCAGGTCGATCAGATCGGCCTCATCGACATTGGCCAGGGCGCGGTCCCCAGAGGGGCGGCGATCCAACGAGGGCTCGCGGTCCAAGGCGGGCTCGCGGTCCAGGGGCGCGACTCGCGGTCCCCGGAGGGGCGCGGTCCAAGGAGGGCTCGCGGTCCAAGCGCGGGTCGCGGTCCGCGGACGGGCTTTGACCCAGTGACGGGCTGTGGTCCTGCGAGGGGTCGCAGTGGTCACAGGAGAGGCTGGCGGCGCCTCGCGGCTGGCCGCCCATCTCTGCCAACCGGGCTGCCAGGTCGGGGCCCGGAAGCAGATCGGCCAGCGACGCCCGAGATTGGTTCCGGGCAGCAAGCGCCGGACCCCGAGGGTGGGCTACCGTGATTGCTGACTCGAACATGTGTTCGATGATACGTGGAACTGCTGACAGTTTTTGGGATTTCCACAGGGGCCTCAAGCCACCGGAGCTGAGCCTCCGGGACCACCCATCCCTTAGCGGGCCGACCCCTCACCCCGCCGGGCTGAACCCCTCGATACCGCCCGGCCGAACCCGTCAAGCCCCTTCGAGCTCGCGCACCACCACGCGCCGAGGCACCCGCACCAGCGGCCGCATCCGGCGGCGCGCGGCCAACGAGGAAGGCAGCAACCGCACCAGCGACCCAAGCACCCGCACCCGCAGCCGCACCGTGAACTGCGGCCCCGCTGGCACCTCCACCCCGCGCAGCCGCCGCACGGGCAGCAACACAGTCGTCGCGATGAACCGCAGAACCTGCACCACGAACAGCCCCAGCGGCGCGTTCTTCGCCAGCATCAGCAGTCGGTTCCGTTCGTTGTGGAACGCGAACAGCGCAGAGCCGACCGAGGTCGAAGCGCCATGCAGGTGGCTGACGACCGCCTGCGGCGCGTACCGAATCCGCCACCCCGCCAGGCGCAGCCGCCAGGACAGGTCGGTGTCCTCGTAATAGAGGAAGAAGGAGGCGTCCATCCCACCGACCGCACGCACGGCATCCATCCGCAGCGCGCACGCGGTACCGGAGAAGGCGAAGACGTCGCACGGAGCGTCGAAGGCCCCGTCGTCCGCCGCCTCGAAGCCCCGGTCGTAGCCGTAGCCGTCGGCTCGCACGACGACCCCGGTGTTGTTCACCAAGCCACCGTCGGAGAACAGGACCTTGGACGTGACGGCGGCCACCGCCGCATCCGCCAGCGGCGCGAGCAACGCGACCAGCCAGCCGGCCGCCGGCCGCGCGTCCTGGTTGAGCAGCACCGCGAACGGAGTCTTCACCCGGTCCAGCCCCAGCGCGGCGCCGCCGGCGAATCCGAGGTTCACCGGGCTGCGAACCAGGTCCACCGACGGCCAGCGGGACGCGACCAGCTCGGCCGTTCCGTCGGTCGATGCGTTGTCGACGACCATGACCCGCGCCCCGAACGGGGCCACCTGAGCCAGCACCGCGTCGAGGCAGTCCGGCAGCAGTGCCACGCCGTTCCAGGCGACCACGATGATCGTGACACGCGCATCGGAAGAGGTATGCACGCGATCACGGTAACGGGGCGGCTGAACGGCGTACGCTGCTGGGTGAGCGGTCGGCGCGCCTCAGGTGGGCGAGGGGCCGCTTACGTGCGAAGGCACGTGAACGGTACGAAGTCAGGTACGAAGTCAGGTACGAAGGCAATACCTAACACTGAGTAGTCGAGCGGGTTGAGACACCAGAAGGAGTGCGCAGCGTGGCGCCCCGGGTTCTTGTCGACGCCACCACCGTGCCAGCGGATCGTGGTGGTGTTGGTCGGTACGTCGATGGCTTGCTCGGTGCGTTCGGGGCGATGGGCGCCGACGTCGCCATCGTCTGCCAGCGCGCTGACGCCGAACGGTATGGCCGGATGGCGCCCGAGTCTCAGGTCGTTCCGGGCCCCACGGCGATAGCCCACCGCCCCACCCGGCTGGCCTGGGAGCAGACCGGCCTACCCCTGGTGGCCCAGCATGTCGGGGCCGCGGTGATCCACTCCCCGTACTACACGATGCCGTTGCGGGCCGGGCGGCCTGTCGTCGTCACCGTGCACGACGCGACGGTGTTCACCAGCCCGTCGCACTACTCCAACGTGCGGGGCACGTTCATCAGGTCGGCGACCAAGACGGCCGTCCACCGGGCCTACCCGGGTCATCGTGCCGTCCCAGGCGACCCGCGACGAGCTGGTGCGCCTGCTCGACGCGAACCCGGAGAAGGTCGACGTCGTCCACCACGGTGTGGATGGCACGTTCTTCCACCCGCCGAGCGACGACGAGTCGCGCAAGGTGTCCGAGCGCCTGGGCCTGCACGGTCAGCCCTACGTCGCCTTCCTGGGGAGACCGAGCCTCGCGCAACGCGGCGAGCCTGGTGCGCGGATGGGCGGCGGCGGTCGCCGACCTGCCCGCCCCGCCCGCGCTGGTGATCGCGGGGGCGAGCGGCTGGGACGACGAGGTCGACACGGCGATCGGCGAGGTGCCGGCCCACCTGCAGGTGATCCGTCCCGGCTACCTGCGGGCGGGGGACCTCGCGGGCTTCCTCGGTGGTGCGGTTGTCGTCGCCTACCCGACGTTCGGTGAGGGGTTCGGCCTGCCGGTGCTCGAGGCGATGGCGTGCGGAGCCGCGGTGCTGACGACGTCCACCTCGTCGCTGCCCGAGGTCGGCGGGGACGCGGTCGCCTACGCCGGCACCGACCCGGACTCGATCGCGACCGCGCTGGCGGAGCTGCTGGCGGACGAGCCGCGGCGCGCCTACCTCGGCGCGGCGGCGCAGATGCGGTCCCGGGAGTTCACCTGGGAGCACAGCGCGCAGGATCACCTGAAGTCCTACGCGCAGGCGGTCGGCGAGGCTGACGCCCGCGCGGACACGACTACCACCGCGCTCCCGAGGGCGGTGGACGTTTCGGCCACTAACCCTGCTCACAAGCGGTCTGTCGCGGTGGTCGCCCGTCGGAGCGGCGGGTAGCCTTCGCTGAGCGCCCTGGCGTGGGCGGCGGAGACGACAGCGACGAGGGGTACCGGGATGCGGGCAATAGTCGGCCAGGCGCCGATCCGTCGGAGCCTCGCTATCGGATGGGCTGCAGCGATCGCCCTGAGCGGCGCCGTCCTCGCTACCGGAGAGCGCCATGCTCGCGCTGCGGTGACCGGCTACACGATCACGGCGAACGTTCCGCCCTCGCTGTGGTGATCGGCGACGGTGCGCAGCCAGTGAGTCCGCTGACCATCAAGGAGTCGACGCCTGACGCGATCGCCGATCTCGACCTCACCTTCACTCTGACGTCGGCTGGGACGATCTGGGACAGGGCTGAGCTGCCAGAGATGACGGCGGCCGGCGGACAGGCTGAGGTCGCCTGGGTGACGTTCGCCAGCGACACCGTGGTGAACGCGGCAAGCCGCAAGCACCTCGCATGCCGCTCCCGCCACCTACACGCTCTCCGGGGCGCGCGTCGTGGCCAGCCAGCCGGGTGCGGTCACCGTCGCCGTCACCGGGACCACCACGACCACGACCGACGGTCAGCCGACGTCGGTGACGACCACCTACGACTCCGGCCGGGTGATCGGGGTGGCGATGGCGACGAAGCGCCTCGGCGGCGTCGACCGCTACGACGGCCGCGATGGCCTACGCCGAGACGGTCGGCGGGTGCAACAACAACAACAACGTGGCGGTCCTCGCCCGCGGCGACAGCTTCGCGGACGCGATGGCGGCCAGCTACCTGGCGGGCCAGCTGCACACCGGCGTGCTGCTCACCGACCCGAACACGCTGCCGAAGGCGGCGCTCGACCAGCTTCGGGTGTCCGGGATCTACAAGGTCTATGTGGTGGGCGCTGCCGCCTCCGTCAGCCAGAGGGTCCGGGATGAGATCGCCCACACGGCCTCGTATCGCTTTGATCCGATCTTACCCCGGTCGGCGACGGCATCAAGGTCGTCAACGTCCCGGCCGGCGCGAACCGCTACGCCACGGCGGCGGAGGTGGCGGGCTACTTCGGTCGGGACGCGA